>JBAZKS010000048.1:0-31014 GCA_041650695.1 Elusimicrobiota bacterium | reverse complement strand
ATGGTCCCGACCGGTGCGGGCTGAACAGCGGCCGCGATGTTCTGGGCGAAAGCCTCGGCCGGGAAGGCTCCGACGGAGAGAGAAAGCGATAGCACGGCTGCCAGCCATTGTTTGGCGTTCATATCAGGTGAAAGGATTGTATTACCGCTACGTCTTTTTCCAATAGGTCCTAGGGGTCAAGGGAGGGACGGCAGAGGACCTTCACTGCTATAGGACTATGGTCTGGCCCTCCGCCGCCATGAAGCTCTCGATGGGGCGGCCGGACTTCCGGACGATATCCCGGACGTCCTCGCTGAAGCGGTCCAGCATCGCATCGGTGTGCGCGGGATCGTGGTGGAACAGGGCCAGCCTCTTGACGTTGGCGTCCACCGCGCGCTGCGCGGCGTCCTTGAACGTGCTGTGGCCCCAGCCGCGCTTGAGCTGGTAGTCTTCCTCGGTGTACTGCGCCTCGCAGATGAAGAGGTCGCTCCCGGCGGCGAAATCCACGATGTCGCGGTCGTTCTTCGCCATGACCTCGCTGTACCCGTTCAAACGCACGAAGCCCTCATGGTCGCTCATGTAGGTCACGGACTTCCCGAAGGCCTCGAAGCGGAAGCCGATGGCCACGCCCGGGTGGTTGAGCAGGTGGAACTTGACCGTCACCGGGCCGATCTGGACGGGGCCCTCCATCTCGACGAAGCGCAGGCGGGCCGCCAGGTTCTTGAGCGGGATGGGAAAATAGTCTCCGGCCATCTGCCCGGTGAGCGCCATGGTCAGGCTGCGGCCGGCCGCGCTCACGCTGTAGATGCTGAACTCGTTGCGCGGGACGTAAAAAGGCGTGAAGAGCGGGAAGCCCTGGATGTGGTCCCAGTGCGTATGCCCGATGAAGAGATGCCCGGCGAAAGGCTTCGACTTGAACTCCGCGAGCAGGGCGTTGCCCAGGGTCCGGATGCCGGTGCCGCAGTCCACGATGATGACGGCGCCGCCGGCGCGTATCTCGGTGCACGGGGTGTTCCCCCCGTAGCGCACCGTCTCCGCTCCGGGCGCCGGACAGGTCCCGCGCGTCCCCCAGAACCGCACCACCAGGTCCGTCTTGGCTTCCCCCCCCGGGGCCGCGGAGCCCTCGAGAGCGGTCCCCGGCTGCACGCCGTCCGCCGGCGCGACCGTCTCCGAAGCCTCGACCCGGCGGGTAGCGTTCAGAAGCTGGTTCACCCTGGACGTCAAGGCATCCGGCCGGTACGGCTTGGTCAGGTAGTCGTCCGCTCCGGCCGCCATGGCCGCCTCGATGTCCGCGGGATAGGATTTGGCGGAGGCCACGAGGATCCGGATGCCCGAGAGCTCCTTGTCTTCCCGGATGCCGCGCGAGACCTGGTAGCCGTGCATGCGCGGCAGCATGAGGTCGAGCACGATGAGGTCCGGCCGGAAGGAGCGGGCCATGTCCAGACCGTCCTTCCCGTCGTACGCCTGCGCGACCTCGTAGCCCTCCTGGCGGAGTATCATGGCCGCGAAGTCGTTGATGGCAGGCTCGTCCTCGATGACGAGTATCTTTTTGGTCGTTTTTTCCCCGTCCATATAAAAACCCGACGCGCGCGAAGACCTCTCGGCGCACCGGGTCCCGAACCCGTAATATGTAGCAGGATTCCCGGAAAAAAACAAGGCCCAGGTTTGTAGAATATCCCGCAGCGCATGATCTTCGGCATCGGCACGGACATCATCGAGGTCGATCGCGTGGGTAAGCGCCTGGCGGAGGCCGACGGCTTCCGTGAGGCGACGTTCACCCCCCGCGAGATCGCCTACTGCGAGTCCAAGCGGGGCAAGGCCCGCAACTACGCGGCCCGCTTCGCGGCCAAGGAAGCCTTCCTGAAAGCCACCGGGATGGGGTGGCGCGACGGCCTTTCTTTTGCTCAAATAGAAGTGCTGAACGACGCGCTCGGGCGCCCATCGCTGGCGCTCTCGGGCGAGGCCAAGAGATTCTGCGAGATGAACGCGATAACGGCCATCCATGTTTCCTTGTCGCACATCGCAGACTTCTCCAGCGCCGTGGTCGTTCTGGAGAAGTGAGTGGAGAGGAGTTCATTATGATCGCGACTAAGGATACCCCCAACATCGGCTCCTACGAGGAAAGGATCAAAGGCTTCGACTGGTCGATCTCGGAGAAGGAGCTCGAATACAGGAAGGGCGGCCCCATCAACATCGGCTGGTACTGCACCGACCGCATCTGCCAGAAAGGCAAGGGCAAGAAGCTGGCCCTCATCTGGGAAGGCATGGGCGGCAAGGAGCACAGCTACACCTACGACGATGTGCGCGTGGCCAGCAACACCATCGCGACCTTCCTGAAGGGTCTCGGGATCGCGCGCGAGGACCGGGTCTGCCTGTTCATGGACAAGATCCCGGAGCTCTACATCGGCTTCGTGGCCGTGCTCAAGATGGGCGCCATCGCGCAGCCCCTGTTCTCCGCGTTCGGCGACGAGAGTCTGCTCGTGCGCCTGGAGAACGCCCAGACCAAGGCCGTCATCACCCAGCGCAAGCACGTGCACAAGATCCGCAAGATCCGGCAGCAACTCCCGCACCTCCAGCACATCATCGTGGTGGACTACGACGGGAAGAAGCCCCTGGAGGAGCGCGAGGTCGCGTTCTCCCTCGAATCGGCGAAGCCCGTGGAGAGCTTCGATGTCTGCCCCACCGAGGCGGAATCGCCCTCCGTGCTCCACTACACCTCCGGGACGACCGGCTTCCCCAAGGGCGTCAAGCATGTGCACTACTCCCTCATCTCCCAGTACCTGACCTCCAGGTGGGCGCTGGACCTGCGCGACGACGACATCTATTGGTGCACGGCGGACCCGGGCTGGGTCACCGGCACCTCCTACGGGATCATCGGCCCTTGGTGCCTGGGGGTGACGCAGTGCGTGCTCGACGTGGGCTTCTCGGCCGAAGTCTGGTACAAGTTCATCGAGAAGCACCGCATCACCATGTGGTACTCCGCGCCGACCGCGATCCGCTCGCTCATGAAGGCCGGAGACGAGGTCGTCAAGAAGCACGACCTCTCCTCTTTGCGCTACCTGGCCAGCGTGGGAGAGCCGCTCAACGCCGAAGCCGTGGTCTGGTCCGAGAAGGTGTTCGGCAAGCCGTTCCACGACTCCTACTGGCAGACCGAAACGGGCAGCATCATGATCACGAACTTCCCCGGGATGAAGGTGAAGCCCGGCTCCATGTGCAAGCCCTTCCCCGGCATCACCGCCACGGTGCTCGACCCCAAGACCTTCGAGCCCATCCCGGAGCCCGGACGGATCGGACTGATCGCTCTTAAGCCCGGCTGGCCCTCCATGATGCGGACCTACTGGAAGAACGAGGAGGCCTATCAGAAGAAGTTCAAGAACGGGTGGTACCTCACCGGAGACCGCGCCCGCATCGACAAGGACGGGTACTTCTGGTTCGTGGGCCGCGACGACGACGTCATCAACACCGCGGGGCACTTGGTCAGCCCCTTCGAGGTGGAGTCCGCCCTGCTCGAGCATCCCGCGGTGGCCGAGTCCGCGGTGGTCGCCAAGCCCGACGAGGTGAACATGGAGGTCGTCAAGGCCTTCGTCACGGTCAAGCCCGGCAACACGGCGAGCAAGGACCTCGAGCTGGAGATCATGAACTTCATCCGCAAGAAGCTATCGCCCCTCGCCATGCCCCAGGAGATCGAGTTCTCGCCCTCCTTGCCCAAGACGCGCAGCGGCAAGATCATGCGCAGGCTCCTGCGGGCCAAGGAATGGGGACAGGAGATCGGCGACACCTCCACGCTGGAGGACGACGCGTAATCGCGACGGACAGGAGACCACCATGGAAGACATCCGCAGCATCGTGCTGGAGTACGTGAAGAAGGAGTATCTCGAGGAAGGCGACGAGGTGGATTTCGACACGCCGCTCATCTCGGGCGGGATCGTGGACTCGTTCTCGATGGTGTCGCTCAAGCGCTTCCTGGAGAACAAGTACAAGGTCTCCATACCGGACGCCAAAGCCACGCCCGAGGCCTTCGACAGCGTGAACAAGATCTGCGAACTCATGAAGGAATTCACCGGAGCGAAGTGATATGGCCTACAGCGCGACGGTCCGGGACGGCTACGAGAAGCAGCTGAAGGACCTTCGGGACGCCGGCCTCTTCAAGGAGGAGCGGTTCATCCACTCCTCCCAGGCGGCGGACATCGAGGTGGAGTTCCCGAGAGGGGCCTCGCTCAAGAAAGTCATCAACATGTGCGCCAACAACTACCTCGGGCTCTCCAGCCATCCCGATGTCGTGCAGGCGGCTCATGACGGCCTGAAGTCGCGCGGGTACGGCATGTCCTCCGTCCGCTTCATCTGCGGGACGCAGGACATCCATCGCGAGCTCGAACGCCGCATGACCGAGTTCCTGGGGACCGAGGACACCATCCTCTTCCCCTCGTGCATGGACGCCAACGCCGGCGTGTTCGAGGCCGTGCTGGAGGACAAGGACGTCATCATCTCCGACCGCCTGGTGCACGCCTCCATCATCGACGGCATACGCCTGTGCAAGGCCGTCCAGGACACCTTCAAGCACGCGAACATGGAGCACCTGGAGGAAAAGCTCCAGCTCCATGCCGACAAGCGGCGCAAGCTGGTGGTCACGGACGGGGTATTCTCCATGGACGGGGACACGCCGCCCTTGGATAAGATGGTCGCGCTCTGCGAGAAGCACGACGCCATGCTCTTCGTGGACGACTCGCACTCCAGCGGCTTCATCGGGAAGAACGGCCGCGGCACGCACGAGAAATACGGCGTGGTCGGCAAGGTCGACATCATCACCACGACGTTCGGCAAGGCCCTGGGCGGGGCCTCCGGCGGCTGCGTCTCCGGCCGCAAGGAGATCGTGGAGATGTGCCGCCAGCGGGCCAGGCCCTACCTCTTCTCGAACACCATCGCGCCCGTGGTCGTCGCCGGGGTCCTGCGGGTCCTCGACATCCTCTCGAAGAGCACCGAGCGCCGGGACAAGCTCGAGGCCAACGCCGCGTATTGGCGCAAGGGCCTGACGGAGGCCGGGTTCGTCCTGAAGGCCGGGGATACCCCGATCGTGCCGGTCATGCTCTTCAACGCCAAGCTGGCGCAGGACTTCTCGCGCGACCTGTTCGCGGAAGGGATCTACGCGGTCGGATTCTTCTTCCCGGTCGTGCCCAAGGGCCAGGCGAGGATCCGCACGCAGATCTCCGCCGGGCACGAGCGGAACCACCTCGACAAGGGCCTGGCGGCCTTCATCAAGGTGGGCAAGAAATACGACATCCTGGGCAAGACCAAGGAGCAGATCATCGCGAAGTTCGGGCAGTAGGCTATTCAGGACAAGGCCCCCGTCACGACGTCGTGACGGGGGCCTTTCGCTTCCTAGAGGAGGTCCGAGGCGAGCGCCGCCAGCGCCGAGCGCTCGATCTTGGAGAAGCGGACGTGCCCGAACAGGGCCTGCCCCTTGAACCGGTCCACGAGGTTCGTGAGCCCGTTCGAGGCGGAGTCCAGATAGTAGTTGTCGATCTGGTACGGATCCCCGGTCAGCACGATCTTCGACCCGAGGCCCACGCGGGAGATGATGGTCTTCACCTCGTGCGGGGTCAGGTTCTGCGCGTCGTCGATGAGGATATACTGCCCCGGCAGGGTCCTGCCGCGCAGGTACGCCACGGCCTCGACTTCGATCTTGCCGTCGTCGAGGAGCATCTGGATGTCCACGTCCATCTCCTCGCGGTGAGGCCGGTCCATGAGGAACTCGAGGTTGTCGTAGATGGCCCCCATCCAGGTGTTGAGCTTCTCCTGCTTGGTCCCGGGGAGGTATCCGATGTCCTGGCCGACGGGGATGATGGGCCGAGCGACGAGCAGCCGCCGGTACACCTTCTTCATCCCGAGGATCTGTTCAAGGCCCGCGGCGAGGGCGAGCAGGGTCTTGCCCGAGCCCGGCACCCCCACGAGGGTGACGAGTTGGATGTCCGGGTTGAGCAGGAGCTCCAAAGCGAAGCGCTGCTCCGTGTTGAGCGGCTTGATCCCCCAGGGAGCCGCGTCCGCCCGCGTGAGCGGGACGACGGCCTTGGCCTTGGCGTCGTAGCGCGACAGCGCGCTGGCGGAGCCTCCGGCCTCGTCTTTGAGGATGGCGAACTCGTTGGGGATGAACTGCGCCAGGTCGAGCTTCTTCTCCTTGTAAAAGGCGTCGATGCTGGCCGCCGGGACCGGGAACTCCCTCCAGCCGTCGTAGAGCTCCGAGACGTCCACTTTCTCCTTCTCGTAGTCCTCGGTCTCCAGGCCGATGGCCTCGGCCTTGATGCGGAGGTTGATGTCCTTGGAGATGAAGATGACGCGGTCCCCGCCTTTCTGGACTTTCTGCAGGCGCTGCGCCACGCTCAAGATCATGTTGTCCTTGGTGTTGGACATGAAGGGCTCGGGCAGCCCGTCGGCGCGCACCATCTCGACGCGGAGAGTCCCGCCGTGCGACAAGGGGACGCCGGTCGAGAGCTTCCCTTTTTTACGCAGCCGGTCGAGGGTGCGCGCCACGAGCCTCGCGTTGCGGCCGCGCTCGTCGTTGCTGCGCTTGAAGGTGTCCAGTTCCTCGATGACGGGCATGGGGATGACGACCAGCGAGTCCTCGAAAGCGAACAGAGCCCTCGGGTCGTGGATGATGACGTTGGTGTCCAGGACGAAGGTCTTCATGAATGGATCTCCTCCGGTTCGACGAACTCCCGGAATACCGCGTTCCCCAGGAACAGCCCTTCCCGGCTCAGACGGATGCGGCGGCGCCTCCGCGCCGCCGCACCGCGCCCCGTCGGGAGGTGCGTGGGGCGCATGTGCCCCTCGCCATCTTCCTCGACGGACAACAAACCGAGCGCCGCGAGATTGCGGATCGTGCCCCCGAACTCGCGCTCCATCTCCGACGTCACGGCCAAGCCCGCGGTCTTGCGCAGCCCGAGCATCATGGTCTCGCCGAGCTTGCGCCTCCCGGTCAGGGTCTCGCGGAAAGCCACCGGCCGTTCGCCGGACTCCACCCTGGAGAGGTACCGCTCCAGGCGGTCCTCGTTCTGGTAGCGCTCCCCGTCCAGGTGCCCGGCGGCCCCGCATCCCAGGCCGAGATAGCGTCCGTCCTCCCAATAGTTGAGGTTGTGCAGGGACTCGTGCCCGGGCCGGGCGAAGTTGGATATCTCGTAATGCAGGTAGCCGGCCCGAAGCAGCCGGTCCATGGACGCGGAGAGCATCTCCCGGGCCAGGTCCTCGTCCACGACCACGCCCCGCTTGCTGAAGAGGGTCTTATCCTCCACGTAAAGGCTGTAGAGCGAGAGGTGATGGGGCTCCAGGTCCAGGACCCGCTCCAGGGTCTCCATCGCGTCCGCGGTCCCCTGCCCGGGCAGGCCCAGCATGAGGTCCACGTTCATGGAGAAGCCGCGCTCCATGCCTCCCCGGAAGGCGGCCAGGAAGTCCTCCCAGCAGTGCCTGCGCCCGATCGTCTTGAGCAGGCGCTCCTGGCTCACCTGCAGCCCCAGGCTCACGCGGCTGACCCCGGAGCGCTTGAAGAGCTCGAGCTTGTCTAAGGCCAGGCTCTCGGGGTTGGCCTCCACGCTGGCCTCTTGGAGGGCATGCAGGTCTCCGTAGCGCCGGGACAGGATCTCGAAGAGCGCGGCGAGCTCCTCGGTCTTGAGCTCCGTGGGAGTCCCGCCGCCGAGGTAGAGCGTCCGAGGCTGGAACTCCGGGAAGAAACCGGCCTCACGCTCCAGGGCCCCTAGGTAGCGGGGGACCGAGCGGCCCTGGCCCGAGAACGCCGCGAAGCCGCAGTAGGCGCACTTGATCGAGCAGAACGGCAGATGGACGTAGAGTCCGGACACTCTATAAGAGCTAATTCTTTGTCGCGCCCTTGAATATATTCAGGAACTCGATCGGGACCGGGAACAGGATCGTCGAGTTCTTGTCCACCGAGATCTCGGTCAGGGTCTGCAGATACCGCAGCTGGATCGTGGTGGGGTGCTGGGCGATGATGTCGCCGGCCTGGCTCAGCTTCTCCGAGGCCTGCAGCTCGCCTTCCGCGTGGATGACCTTGGCGCGGCGCTCACGCTCCGCCTCGGCCTGCCGGGCCATGGCCCTCTGCATGCTCTCGGGCAAGTCCACGTTCTTGACCTCGACGTTGGACACCTTCACGCCCCACGGCTCGGTGGAATGGTCCAGTATCTGCTGGAGCTCCAGGTTGATCTTGTCCCGGTTGCTCAGCAGGTCGTCGAGCTCCATCTTGCCCAGCACGCTGCGCAGCGTGGTCTGGGAGAGCTGGCTCGTGGCGTAGTAGTAGTTCTCCACCTGGAGCACGGCCTTGTCCGCCTGCATGACCCGGCAGTACACCACGGCGTTGACCTTGACCGTGACGTTGTCGCGCGTGATCACGTCCTGGGGAGGCACGTCCATGACCATGGTCCTCAGGCTGATGCGCGTCATCTGCTGGATGCCGGGGATGACGATGACGAGGCCCGGACCCTTGACCGCGTCGAAACGGCCGAGGGTGAAGACGACGCCGCGTTCGTATTCCTTGAGGATCTTGATGGCGCTGAAGGCGACCACGAAGATGATGATGACCAACGGTCCGAGTCCAAGCATGAGAATCCTCCTGAGAAGAAGCTGTCTTCTACGGACATTCTCCCAAATAAGGCCGTGATACTCAAGTTTGGTAAGATATGCACTGCATGCGCCCCCCCACCGAAGCCTGGCTGCGCCAGGAGATCGTCCGCGTCGGCAAGCGCCTCTCCGACAAAGACTTCGCTCCCGGCTCCTCGGGCAACATCAGCGCCCGGCTGGGGGAGGGGCTGATCCTCATCACCCCCACCGGCGTGGGGAAGGGGGACCTGAGGGCCGACGACATCGTGGTCGTGGACCTGGACGGCCGCAAGGTGCGCGGGAGCCGGACCCCGACGTCCGAGCTGGAGATGCACCGGGCCGTGTACGCCATGCGGCCGGATGCCCGTGCCGTCGTCCACGCCCATCCGCCCATCGCCACGGCATTCGCGTGCGCGGGCGTGCCCCTCGACAAGCCGCTGGCCTCGGAGTTCGTCATGTCCGTGGGGTCCGCTCCCTTGGCCCCGTACGCCACGCCGGGGACCCAGGAGGTCCCCGCGTCGCTCGGAGGCCTGGTCAAGGACCACGATGCCGTGCTCCTGGCCAACCACGGAGTGGTGACCCTGGGCCCCACCCTCTTCGACGCCTTCGCGAAGATGGAGACCGTCGAGCATTTCGCCCGCATCACCCTGGCGGTGCGCCAGCTCGGGCAGGAGAAGCTGCTGCGGGAGGAAGAGGTGCGCAAACTCGTGGAGGCCGGGGTCCGCTACTCAAAAGAATGCCAAGACTGCCCGCATGCCCCTTACGCCTCTCGCGATGAGCAGGCCCTGGCACGCATCATCGACGAGGTCCTCAAGAAGCTCTGACCGATGAAAGCCCTCCTCGCCTCCGTGCTCCAAGACCTCCCGGCCCCGTCCGCAGGCCCGGGCGAACTCCTGATCTGCGTCGAAGCGTCCGGGCTGAGCGGAGGGACCTCCGGCAAGGTGTCGGCGTGCGGCGCCGGGGTCCGGGGGTTCAAGAAGGGCGACCGGGTCTTCGCCTCGGACGGGATAGACTGCGGGGAGTGCCACTATTGTCTGAGAGACTGCCCGTCGATGTGCCGCGGCTTCGGACTCTCGCGCCTGGACCCCGGCCCCTTCGCCGAGTCCGTGCGGGTCCCGGTCCCGCTCGTGGAGCGCGGGGCCTTCCGGCTGCCGCCCAAGATGAACCTCCTGCACGCCACCCTGGCCTTTCCCTTGGCCCTGTGCCTGCAGGACCGCAGGCGCTTGAGCCTCCGGGAAGGAGACTGCGCGCTCGTGCTGGGGCTCGGGCTCGTGGGAGTCCTCCATGCCAAGCTCCTGACCGCCGACGGGGTGACGGTGGTGGCCATGGACCCGGACCCCGGCCGCGTGCGTCTGGCGCAAAAGCACGGCGTGGACCAGGCGTATACGGGCAAAGACGGCAACACCGAGGCCCTCATCCGGGGCCTCTCCGATGAGCGCGGCGCCGACGCGCTCATACTCACTTCCGGGAACAGCCAGGCCGTGGCCCAGCGCCTGGGCTGGCTGCGCGACGGAGGCGTGGTGAGCCTTCTCGCGGAGCCCGCCTCCCCCCCCTCCATCCAGCTCGACCTTCAGGAATTCCAACGCCGGAGCCTCTCCTCCTTCGGCGGGCTGCGCCCTTCCCGCGAAACCCTCCGCGAGGCCCTGGACCTCATCGCCTCCGGAGGCCTCGACGTCTCTCTCTTCGCCAGGGACGCCTTCCCCCTCGAGCGCCACGGCGAGGCCGTCCGCCGAGTCCTGGGCAACGAATGCCTCAACGCCATGATCCTTCCACGCAGGGCTTCCCGATGAACGAGGACGCGGACCTCCGGCACATGCGGCAGGCCCTGCGCCTCGCTTCGCGCGGCGGCCGCAGGGTGAGTCCCAACCCCGAGGTCGGCTGCGTGCTCGTCAAAGGCGGCCGCGTGGTCGGACGGGGCTGGCACTCCCGCTTCGGCGGCCCCCACGCGGAGCCCACGGCCCTGCGCCAGGCCGGCCGCGCGGCCCGCGGAGCCACGGCCTACGTCAACCTCGAGCCCTGTTGCGCGCATCCGGGGAAGAAGACCCCTCCCTGCACGGAGGCCCTCATCCGGGCCGGGGTGCGCCGCGTGGTCGCGGCCATGCGGGACCCCAACCCGCTCGTATCGGGGCGCGGACTGCGCAGGCTCCGGCGCGCCGGCATCGCGGTGCGCTGCGGCGTCCTGGAGGCCGAAGCGCGGCGCCTGAACCGGCCGTTCGAGACCCTCGTCAGGCTCAAGAGGCCTCACGTCATACTCAAGGCCGGCATCAGCCTCGACGGCCGCATCGAGACCTCGAAAAAGCAGTCCAAGTGGGTCACGTCTCCCGAGGCTCGCAAGCTCTCGCGCAGGATGCGCGCGGAGTCGGACGCCGTCCTGGTGGGGATCGGCACCGTGCTCGCGGACGATCCGGGGCTCCTGGCGGACAAAGGTCCCCACCCCTTGCGCGCCATCCTCGATTCGCGCCTGCGCACCCCCCGCCGCTCCAAGGTCGTCACCGGACCCGGCCGGGCCCTCATCTTCACCTCCAGCCGCAAGTCCTTGCCTGGAGCGGAGACCGTGCGCGTACCCCGGGTGAAAAACGGGCTGGACCTGCGCCGGGTCCTGCGGGAACTCGCCCGCAGGGGCGTGGCCTCCGTCTTCGTGGAGGGAGGCTCGGCCGTGCACTCCTCGTTTTTGGACAACGGCCTGGTCGACGAGCTCAAGCTCTTCATCGCGCCGCGCCTTCTGGGAGGGACGCGAGCGCGGTCGTTCTACGAAGGCCGTGGCGTCCGGGACCTGGCGGACTCCAGGCTGCTCGAGGAGGTCTCGGTCGGCCGAGCCGGACCGGACCTATTGGTCAGCGGGGCTGTTCGGAGGTAAGCGATGTTCACGGGGATCGTGCGCGGACGCGGCAAGGTCGTGCGCAACGAAGGCAGGACCCTTCGGGTGTCGGCCGCTTTCGGCCGCCTGCGCCGCGGCTCGAGCGTGTCGGTCAACGGGGTCTGTCTGACCGTGACCCGCCAGCGCGGCCAGACCTACGCGTTCGACGTGAGCCCGGAGACCCTGCGCCTGACCAACCTGGGCGGTCTCCGGCCCGGCGATCCGGTGAACCTGGAGCCGTCGCTCAAAGCCTCGGATTCCATCGGCGGGCATTGGGTCAGCGGGCACGTGGACGCGCGCGGGTCCCTGTTGGAGCGCGAGACGCTCAAAGACGGATTCGTGCGCGTGCGCATCTCCCTGCCCCAGGGGCTCCGCCGCATGGTCGCCTACAAAGGCTCCATCTCGGTGGACGGCACGAGTCTCACCGTGACCCGCGTCGGCCCGTCCTGGTTCGAGACCGTGCTCATCCCGGAGACCCTCGAGAAGACCACTCTCGGCGTCTACGGGGAAGGCTCGGTCGTGAACCTGGAGGTGGACCTCATCGCGCGCTATTTGGACCGGCTGCTGAAGGCCAGGGGCTTATGAGCGCATTCCGCACACGCTCCTCACACATTCCCCTACGCGGAGCAGTGCGGCGGCGCATCCGCGCCGGCCGCTTCTCCTCCATCAAGGACGCGGTCGCCGACATCCGCAGGGGCCGCATGCTCGTGGTGGTCGACGACCCGGCCCGCGAGAATGAGGGGGACCTGGTCATGGCCGCGGAGAAGGTCACCCCCCTTTCCGTCAACTTCATGGCGCGCCACGGCCGGGGCCTCATCTGCGCCCCCCTGCTCGGCTCCGCGCTCGACCGCCTGCACCTGCGCCCGATGGTCGAGGGCTCGTCCCCAGGCCCGGGCCGCGACACGGCCTTCACGGTGAGCGTGGACGCGGCGCGAGGCACCACGACCGGCATCTCGGCCAAGGACCGCGCGGTCACGGTGCGGCGCCTCATCGACCCGAGGTCCACGCCCGAGGACCTGCACCGGCCCGGCCACATCTTCCCCTTGCGCGCCAAGGACGGGGGCGTGCTCGAGCGCGCCGGGCATACCGAAGCGGCCGTAGACCTCGCGCGCATGGCGGGTCTGCGCCCCGCGGGGCTCATCTGCGAGATCATGAACCCGGACGGGACCATGGCGCGCATGCCTCAGCTCGCCCGGTTCTCCCGGCGGCACGGCCTGAGGACGATCACCATCCAGGCCCTCATCGAGTACCGCCGGGCCAACGAGCGGCTCATCGAGCGTCTCGCCTCGACCCGGCTGCCCACTCCGTTCGGCGAGTTCACCCTGCACGTCTACCAGGAGACGCTCACCGGCCGGCAGCATCTGGCCATGGCCATGGGCGAGGTCGGAGCGGACGGAGCGAAGGGCTCCCTGGTGCGCGTGCATTCATCCTGTCTCACCGGAGACACCCTTTTCTCCCAGCGCTGCGACTGCGGCCTCCAGTTGGAGGCCGCCCTGCGCATGATCGCCAAGGAAGGGCGCGGGGTGCTGGTCTACCTGGCCCAGGAGGGCCGCGGCATCGGCCTGGTCAACAAGATCCGCGCCTACACGCTCCAGGACCAGGGGCTGGACACCGTGGAGGCGAACCTGGCTTTGGGTCTGAAGCCCGACCTGCGGGAGTACGGCATCGGCGCGCAGATCCTCTCGGACCTCGGGCTGCGCCGCATCCGGCTCATCACCAACAACCCGCGCAAGATCGTGGGCCTGGCCGGGTTCGGCCTGAAAGTCGCGGGACGCGTGCCCATCGTCATGCCCCCGACCCCGCACAGCGCCCGGTATCTGCGCACCAAGCAGCAGAAGCTCGGGCACCTCATGGAACTCGGCCCGGTCCTGCACACTCATTTCAGCCTCGAAAGGACGGTCCCATGAGCGCACGATTCGCCATCGCGGCTTCCCGCTTCAACGAGGAGATCACGGACAAGCTCGTGGCCAGCTGCATCCGGACTCTGAAGAGCCGCGGGGTGCCCGCCTCCGGCATCAAGACCGTGCGCGTGCCGGGCGCCTACGAGATCCCTTGGGCCGCGAACGAGTTCGCCCGCTCCGGCCGCTTCGACGCGGTCATCTGCCTCGGGGCCGTGCTCAAGGGGCGGACCCCGCAGAACGACCACATCTCCCGCGCGGTGATAGACGAACTCCAGCGCATCGCGGTCCGGACGCGCGTCCCCTGCATCCTCGGCGTCATCACGCCGCGCACCTGGGCGCAGGCCGCGGCGCGCACCAAAGGCGGGATGGACCGGGGCAAGGAGTCCGCTTTGGCGGCTTTGGAGATGGCGGCGCTCAAGCGCAGGGGATCCCTGTAATGGGCCGAAGACGACAAGCCCGGGAATTCGCCCTGCAGGCCCTGTACCTGTCGGACACCGGCTCCGTGCCCATCGAGGACGCCTTCGGCATACTGGCCCCCCGCTATTCCATGGATGAGAAGACCTCGGAGTTCGCCCGGGGCCTGGCCCGCGGCACCGTCGAGCATCAGCAGGACCTCGACGTCCGCATCCAGTCCGTGGCCGAGAACTGGGAGCTCAAGCGCATGGCCGCCGTGGACCGCAGCCTGCTGCGCATGGCCTCCTACGAGCTGCTCTTCTGCCCCGAGACCCCGGTGGGGGTGATCATCGACGAGGCGCTGGAGATCGCCAAAGTCTTCTCCTCCCAGGACTCCAGCCGCTTCATCAACGGCATCCTGGACAAGATCAAGCCGGGGAAGTGACCCTCCTCCTGTCGTTGTGCCTCTCCGCCCTCCCCGCCTCAGCGTTCGACCACCCCGGCGGCATCACCTCCAGCTCCCGCATCCAAGCGGTGCGCAAGAACCTCGGCCGCGAGCCCTGGAGGTCCGCCTTCGCGCAGCTGCGCTCGGAAGCCCTGGCAGCCCTCGACTATAAGACGGACGCGCCGGAGACCCTCCGCGTGCCCGGCTACTACAGCGATGCGGCCGGGCACACAAGCGGCAAAAAGTCTTTGAGCGACGCGGCCTTGGCAGCCTATGCCCTGGCTCTGGCCTACCAGATCGGACAAGACCCCCGCTTCGCGGACAAAGCCGCGGCCATCCTCGACGACTGGGCGGCGAAGAACAAAAAAGTCCAAGGCCCGGACGGGGACCTTGTCCTCTGCTACGCGGGCATCCCATTCCTGTTCGCGGCGGAACTCCTTCACGGGTATGACGGATGGGACCGGACCGCGTTCCAGACCTGGGTCCGCGGCGTCTTCCTGAAGAGCGCCAGGAAGCTCGAACGCCGCTCCAACAACCAAGGCGCCTGGGGCATCTTCGCGGCCATGGCCGGCCATCATCTGCTGGACGAGAAGGAAGCCCTTCTCGCGGACATCCCCAGACTCAGAGCTCGCATCGAGTCCCGGATCGCGCAGGACGGAAGCCTTCCCCTGGAGAGCCGCAGGACGAACTCCGGCATGTGGTACACCTACTTCGCCTTGGCCCCGCTCACAAGCGCGGCAGCCATAACACTCGACGCTACAGGTGAAGACCTCTTCCACGACACCGCGCTCAAGCGCGGCTTGGACAAGCTCTTCACCTACTGCCTGGATCCCGGCTCATGGCCGCACCCTAAGCCGGGAGGGATCTACGGCTGGTTCCACAACAAACTCTATCCGTCCGAGGACAGGGTGGACCGCCCCTCACCCACGGACTGGCCTGCGAACCTCTACGAGGCCATGCTCCCCGTCTACCGCGAGCCGCGCTGGGAAGCCTGGCTCGCCCCCCACCGCCCCATCCGGGGAGGTCGGGCGTGGATCTACCCGACCCTGCTAATTTTGTTAGATTCTCCCTAGATATGGCCGATCCCTCCAGGGAAATCCTCCGCCTGCGCGAGGAGCTCCGCGGGCACGACCGCAGCTACTACGTGGAGAACTCCCCCGTCATCTCGGACGAGGACTACGACAAGCTCATGCGGCGGCTCGAAGCCCTCGAAAAGCAGCACCCCGAGCTCATCACTCGCGACTCCCCCACCCAACGCGTCAGCGGCACCGCGATCTCCGACTTCTCCCCGGCCCCCCACCAGGTGCCCATGCTCTCCTTGGACAACGCCTACAGCGCCGAGGAGATCCGAGCGTGGGACGAGCGCGTACGCAAGACCCTGGGCAAAGCCCCCTCCGCCTACGCGGTGGAGGCGAAGATCGACGGGCTCTCGCTCTCCTTGACCTACGAAAAGGGAAAACTCGTCCGCGGGGCCACGCGCGGCGACGGGCGCACCGGGGAGGATGTGACCGCCAACATCCGCACGATACGCTCCATCCCCCTCTCGCTCTCCGGCGAGGGTATCCCCAGCGTCTTCGAGGTGCGCGGCGAGGTGTATCTGGAAAAGAAGGAGTTCGAGCGGATCAATCGCGGGCTCAAGGCCGCGGGGAAAGAGCCCTTCGTCAATCCCAGGAACTGCGCCTCAGGCTCGCTCCGCCAGAAAGACCCACGCGTCACCGCCTTAAGGCGCCTGCGCTTCTTCGCCCACTCCTTCGGCCGCCTGGAAGGAGGCCGTCCCCTGAAGAGCCACTCCGAGTTCCTGGACGCCTGCGCGGACCTCGGCTTCGCGCTCAGCTCGGTCCGCAAGCGCTGCTCGGACGCGGAGGAGCTCGTCTCCTTCTACGAGGAGTTCAAGGAGCGGACATCGACCCTGCCTTACGAAGTGGACGGACTCGTGGCCAAGGTGGACCTCTACGCGGAGCACAAACGCCTAGGTTCCACGTCCAAGAGCCCGCGCTGGGCCATGGCGTTCAAGTATCCGGGCCGGCAAGCCTCGACCAAGCTCCTGTCCGTGGAGTTCTCCGTTGGCAAGACGGGTACGGTGACCCCGGTGGCCAAGCTCGAGCCCGTCTTCCTCTCCGGCGTGACCATCTCCTCCGCCAGCCTGCACAACTTCGAGGAGATCGAACGGCTCGACGTCCGCATCGGGGATACGGTCGTCATCGAGCGGGCCGGGGAGGTCATCCCCAAGGTGGTCCAGGTACTGCACGCCGCGCGGACGGGCGCGGAGCGTCCCGTCCGTCCGCCGAAGACCTGCCCCGCGTGCGGGGCAGGCGTCATCAAGGAGGAAGGCTTCGTGGCCTTCCGTTGCGACAACCCCTCCTGCCCGGCCCAGCTCAAACGCAGACTCCTGCACTTCGCCTCCAAGGGAGGCCTCGACATCGAGGGCCTGGGCGAAGCCGTGGTCGAGCAGCTCGTGGACGGAGGAAAGGTCCGGGACTTCGCGGACCTTTTCGGGCTGGGCAAGAAGGCCCTGCTCTGCCTGGATCTTTTCGCGGACAAGCGGGCGCAGAACCTGCTGGACCAGATCGCCGAGGCCAAGGCCCGTCCCCTCTCCAGGCTTCTGAACGCCTTGTGCATCGCGCAGGTCGGGGAGAAGACGGCCCGTGACCTGGCCGCGCACTTCAAGACCCTGGAAGCCCTGGCCGCCGCTTCCGAGGAGGAGCTGCTGCGCGTCCCGGACGTCGGTCCCATCGTCTCAGCCTCGGTCCGGGGGTTCTTCCAGCAGTCCCCCGTGCGGGTACTCCTCCGCCGCCTGACCGAGGCCGGGCTCAACTTGCAGGAGCCGGAGCGCAGCGCGCCGGAAAGCTCGCCTTTGTCCGGGAAGACCTTCGTCTTCACCGGAGAGCTCGAGAGCATGCCGCGCAGCCAGGCCGAGGAGAAGGTCCGAGACCTCGGCGGCGAAGCCTCCTCTGCCGTGTCCAAGAAGACATCCTACGTGGTGGTCGGCAAGGACCCCGGGTCGAAGGCGGACAAGGCCACGAAGCTCGGAATCCCCACGCTCGACGAAGCAGCCTTCCTGAAGCTCGTGGGGAGCTGATGGCCGCGACGAAGACCGCCTTCCTGAGCGTCTCGGACAAGACCGGGATCGTGGACTTCGCCTCCGGCCTGCTGCAGCTGGGCTATCGTTTGATGGGTTCGGGCGGCACGCTGAGCACGCTCCGGCAGGCGGACCTGCCGGCCACGGACGTGTCCGAGCTTACCGGCTTCCCGGACGTGTGCGCGGGCCGATTGCGCCTCATCCACCCCAAGCTCTTCGCCGCCATCACCGCGGACCGCGGCGCCCCGGACCAGATGCGCGACCTCGAGCGCGAGGGCATCGCCCCCATCGACCTGGTGGCCGTGAACCTCTACCCCCTCTCCCAGGTCCTCGAGGCCCGCGACATGGAAGCCCGCGAGGTGCTCGACTTCATCGACGTGTCCGCGTCCGCGCTGCTGCGCGCCGCAGCCCGCAATCACCCCCACGTCATCACCCTGTGCGACCCGCGGGATTATCCCTCCGTGCTCGAGGCCCTCCGGCAGGGAGAGGGCTTGTCCGCGCAGCGCGCCCGGTCCCTGGCGGCCAAGGCTTTCTATGCCATCTCCTACTACGACTCCACGATCGCGCAGTACCTCAGGCCCGCCATCGAGCGCCTCCCGGACGAGATGATCCTGGGGCTCAAGAAGGTCTCGGACCTGCGCTACGGTGAGAACCCGCACCAGAGCGCGGCGCTCTACAGCCGGAGCGGCGCGCGGCCCTGGGGCCTGTGCGCGGCGACCGTGCTCCACGGCAAGGCCTTCAGCTACAACCACTACCTCAGCATGGACCGGGCCGCCGAGCTCGTGGCCGAGTTCGGGCTCCCCGCGTGCGCCATCTTCCAGCACGCCAATCCCTCGGGAGCGGCCTGCGCGGAGCGCCTCGCGGACGCGGTCCGCCTCGCGTACAAGGCCGACCCGGCGGGCGGTCTCGGCGGAGTGGCGGCGCTCAACCGCAAGCTCGATCCGGAGACCGCGCGCGTCCTGGAGCCGGAGCCCCTGGAGTGCGTCCTGGCCCCGGACTTCTCCGAGGAGGCCCTTCAGCTCCTGCGGGAGAAGCGGGGCGTACGCCTCGTGCAGGTGCCGTCTTTGCTCCTCTCCCCGAACGAGACCGACATCAAGGCCATCTCCGGCGGCGTGCTCCTGCAGGACAAGGACGATCCCAACGAGGCGCTGACGCTCAAGGCCGTGACGCGGCGCGCCCCCACCGGGCCGGAGGCGGCGGCCTTGGACTTCGCCTGGCGGGTATGCAAGCACGCGACCACCTATGCCGCGGTGCTGGCGCGCGGGACCCGCACGCTGGGCATCGCGGCCGGGCAGGTCACCGTGATGGACGCCCTCCGCCTGGCCATCGTGAAGAGCCAGGAGCGCCACCCCGTCGTGTCGCCGGACCTGCCGATGGTCGTGGCGTCGGACGGCCCCCTGTCTCCGAGCCACGTGGTCGAGCTCGCCGAGAGCGGCGTCACGGCGATCGCCCAGCCGGGCGGCTCCCGGGAGGACGCGGAAGCCCTGCAGGAGGCGGACGGCCTCTCCATGGCCATGGCCTACACCGGGCAGAGGCATTATCGGCACTGATGGGCAAGCGCAGAAACGCCCTCAGCCCGGACCCCGTCCCCGCAGAGGCGCGCCTGTGGCTCCCCTGGGCGATCCTCGCCGGCGCCGTCCTTCTGGCCTACTTCAACGCCCTTCCGGGGATACTTTTCTGGGACGACGAGGTGCTCATCCTCAACAACGTGTTCCTCAGGAGCTTCCGGTACCTGCACGAGATCTTCACGACCTCGATGATGGCCGGGGGCGGGGTGCTCAACAACTACTACCGGCCCGTGCAGAACGTCCTGCTGCTCCTGCAGTACCAGCTCTGGGGCCCGTGGCCCGCGGGGTATCACGCGGTCAACATCCTCTTCCACCTGGCCAACACCGCCCTGCTCTTCCTGCTCGCGCGGCGGCTGAGCTCGTGCGTGCGCACCGCGTTCTGGGCCGCCCTGCTCTACGCGCTGCACCCGGTCCAGAACGAGACGGTGAACTACGCATCCCACCTCAACTCGCTGTCGACCTTCTTTTTCGGCATGCTGGCCCTCCATCTGCACGTCCGGGGAAGACGTTGGAACTCTCTGCTGTCCTGGGCCGCCTGCCTGCTGTCCAAGGAAGAGGGGGTCGTCTTCTTCCTGATCTTCCTGCTTCACGATCTCATGCGGGTAGACGAGCATCCCCCTCGGCCGCAGGAGCGCCTGCGCGGGCTGCTGGGGTTATGGCCCCATGCCCTGGTCCTGGGGACGTATCTCGTTCTGCACGTTACGGTATTCAACTTCCTGCGCCTGCCCCTGGCCGAGTACGGGGCCCAGGCCGGGGCGTACGCAGGCGTCGGCCTGCGCCTGCTCACCTTCGCGAAGGCCTTCTGCGTGTACCTGCGCCTGCTCATCCTCCCGGTGGGCCTCCATTTCGACAGGGACATGCTGCCCGTCTCCTCCCTCACGCAGCCGGACGCGTGGGCCTGCGTGGTGCTGGCCGCCGCCGCGGTCTTCGCGCTCTGGAAGGCGAGCCGGGACCTCCCCGCGGCCCGCTTCGGCCTGTGCTGGTTCCTGGCCGGGTTCCTGCCCTACTGCGGTCTCGTGCCGTTCAACAACATCCTGGCCGAGCATTTCCTCTACCTGCCGAGCGCCGGCCTCTTCCTCGCCCTCGCCGATCTCGGGGTCCGACGCCTCGGCTCCCGCTGGATGTTCCTCCTTGTCCCCCTGTTCGCGTTCTGGCTGGTCCAGAACTGGCGCAGGAACGCGGACTGGCAGGACCCGGCCCGCCTCTATCGGACCACCCTGGCCGGCAACCCGCGCAGCTTTCGGGCGGCCAACAATCTCGGCGCGGAATATTTCAGGAAAGGGCTGCTCCTGGAGGCGAAAGAGGCGTTCGAGCTCGCGCTCGGGACCAACCCGCAATACGCGCCCGCCCTCAACAACGTCGGCGCGGTCGTCGAGGCTCAGGGGAAGCCGGACGAGGCCCTCGGCTGGTACCGGCGCGCCGCCCTCGCGGACCCCGCCTACGCCCTCGCGCACCGGAACCTCGCCACGATCCTGTTCCAACGCAGGTCCCTTCGGGAAGCCAGATCCGAGGCGGAAGCGGCCATCGCCCTCCATCCGGCCTACGCCGAGGCCTGGGAGCTCCTCGGCGCCATCGCGTTCGATCTCCAGGACCTCCCGGCCTCGCTGGCCGCTTTCGAGAAAGCGGCCTCTCTCAATCCCTCTCCCCAGATCCTCGCCAACCTCGCCATCGTGCGCGAACGGGCCGAGAAAACGCCTTGACAAAACCGCGGACCCGGTCTAAACTTCGGTTGGGCCTGACCCGGAACCCCCTCTAGGCTCCTCGGCGCGTCGCTCTTCCTGGGTTTTTGGGAAGGTCGGAGGTCCCATGACGAGAACCCTCTGCGCACTGCTCCTGACATCCCTCACCGCGTGGTTCGTCTGGGCCGGGGACGCGCCCCAGCCGGCCTCGCGCTGCGACTCCGGCAGGCTGGACAAGCTCTTCGACGCGCTGGAATCCCCCCTGTCCCTGGACGCGACCCCTTGGATCAAGGGCAACGACGGGCGTTCCTTCGACGACGTCCGCCCGGAATGCCAGGCCCCGGTCTGGGACTACACGGCCAAGTACGCGGGCTTCGAGGCGTTCAACAAGCTCTCCAAGGAGCAGCAGAAGGCCATGCTGCTCAAGCTCGGGACGGATATGGGCAAGATGGACGCCGCGCTCAAGCAGGTCTCGGCCGCAGCCCAGGAGGCATCGGACGCGTTCGCGAAGTTCAAGTCAGGCAAGGCGGCGGATGCGCTCAAGCTCCTGCCCCAGCTCATCGAGGCGGAGGGCGAGGCCCTGGACCCGGCGGGCAAGACCCTGCCGGCCAAGCCCGTGACGGGAGGCTCCCTCTTCAAGGCGTTGAGCGACGCGGGCTGGTCCTTGGTCGACATCGAGCTCGTGAGCAAGCACGCGGATCCCCTGGGCGTCAAGGCCAAGGGAGCGCACGCCTTCTTCGCCCAGCCCGGAGCCCTGCTCGACGCGGTCAAGCAGGTGGACGCGGCGCTCGGCGCCAAGCTCGAGGAGCGCCTGACTGCTGCCCGGAAGACGCTCAACGAGGTCAACAAGGAGGTCGCGGACAAGAGCAAGACCGTGGAGGCGCTCAAGATCGCCCTTGCCAAGCGGGCGCAAGAGGAGGCGAAGGACCCCAACGCGGGCAAGCCGGACAACACGGCCTCCACCCCGTCCATGGAGCAATTCCGCAAGACGGTGGACGGCAAGATCGACGAGGCGCTGCTCTCCAAGCTCTTCGACCAAGTGAAGGACCGCCCTGAGATGGCCAAGTACAAGACCCCTCAGGAATGGGGCCGGACCCAGGAAGCCAAGGACCTGCTGGCCGCCGCCAGGGGAGGAGGCGATTCCACGGCGTACGTCTCCGGAGCGGACGGGAAGCCCTACGTCCGCTACATCCAAGGCGGGGGATACCTCGGCCAAAGGATCGCCGTACCCCGGGGCACGGAGCAGGCCTCGCCCCAGACCATGGAGGAGATGGCGGTCTCGGTCGCCGCGGAGTTGCTGAAGAAGAAGGGCATCCAAGCCAAGCTCGAGGCCGTTCGCCAGGCCGCTCGCCAGGCCGCGAGCCAGCCGTCGCTCACCGTGGGAGACGCGGTACGCGAGGGAGGCCCCGGCACCCTGGCGGGCTATCCCCTCGGCGCCAACACCCAGCAGGAGATCCGGGACAAGACGGCTGCGGCCAGGGCCGAGGCGGCCCAGGGACACCTAGGCTTCCTCACCGAGCAGGCCCGGAAGCGGCAGGCGGAGATCGCCCGGCTCGAGGAAGAGCACGCGGCAGCCGCCCACGGGGTGGACATCAGCATCGCCCCCATCGACGAGAGGAACAGGCTCAAGGCGGACCTGCGGGACGCGCTGGACGCGAAGCGGGCGACTCTCGACGAGTCGTACCGGCGGGACTCCAACAACACCCAGCAGTCTCTGGTGAGCCTCCAGATCCGCAAGGCCGAGGAGGAGCGGCGGATCGACGAGCACTACCGCACCGAGGTGAGCAAGGCGCTCCTCGGGCCCGAGAGGAACGGGAAGGCCGGCCTGCTCAAGGACTACCGCGCGCTCGGCACCGCGCGAAGGAAGGTGAATCCGCGTTTGGTGCAGTGGAGCGTGAACACCTACTTCTCCGAACAGTGGGACAACGCGGACCAAGCGGACAAGAACATCCTCGAGTTCGCCGAGAAGGCGCGCACCGCCCGGTCCAAGGAGGTCGAAGGCCTGCTGGTCGAGCACTTCCGGGCCTGGGCCGAGCGCAAGGACGCCGACATCCGCCGGCAGGAGGCCCCGCCGGTCCAGACCAAGAAGACTTGATTGCGGACCGAAGAACGACTAGCATACGCTCCTATGACTGAGCAGACCCCGCAGACCGAGGTGGACCTCGCGACGTTCAGCGAACGCGTGGTGGCTTTCAGCATCGACTACGCCCTGTTCGCGGCCGGATACTTCCTCTCCATGAAGCTCGCGTCCCCCGAGACCCCCGCGCTCATCAATCCGCACGGGATGAAGTGGGCCCTGCTCTGGATGTCGCTCTTCCTCGCGTACCAGGCGTGGTCCTCCTTCGGCGGCCGCGTCTCGGTGGGCAAGCGCCTGATGGGGTTGAAGGTCGTCACCCTCGACGGCCGGGAACTGGGTGCCGGCTACGCCGCGCTCCGCTCGATCGGCTACCTGCCGAGCTGCGTCTGCGGAGCCGGTTTCCTATGGATGCTCCTCAACCGCGCCCGGCAGACCTGGCACGACATGATCGTTGGCAGCCTGGTCGTAGAGGCCGCCCCGCGTTCGGACGCCAGCCGCGGCCGGGTGCGCGTCGGAGCCAGCCTGTGCATCCTGCTCTTCGCCGGCCTCTGGGTCTGGGAGTTCGTCCTGGCCGCGCCCTACTACAACACCATGACCGTGGCCTACGCGCAGGCGGGCCTGAGCCGTCTGGGAGAGCTCCAGGAGATGCACAAGGGGCAGAAGGGACGCTACGCGGACGACCTGCTGTCTCTTTCCTCGGTCACGGCAGACCCTGAGGGATTCATGCGGGACATCGCGGCTCTCTACGAAGCGGACCCCGGGGTCCAGATCGTCGTGGTCGGCGACGGGTACACGATCGAGGCCCGTGCCCGCGACAAGGGCCGGACCGAGATCCACTTCACCGGCGGCCAGTAGGGCTCCGCCGGAGCCGACGGCTCATCCGGCGCGCCGCTTCGCGGTAGGCGGCCGGCGGAGCGACCCGATGCCCCCCTCGAACTCGATCCGCTCCGTCCGCCAGCCCAGGCTCCTCAGGAACTCCCGGTCGCCCCTCATCTCCTCGTAGCGGAAATCGGTCGGGCTGGCCAGAAGCACCGCGAACTTCCCCCTCGGGAAGAGGTCCCTGCGCGTCTTCTCGTACTCATGCATCATGCCGGTATTCACGACGACGCCCGAGATCAGCTCCGGATGCAGGAACGCGAACGAGTAGGACCCCATCCCGCCCCCGGAGACGCCTGCGGCGACGACCCTCGAAAGGTCGACCGGAGCAGTCCGTGCGAGCCGCCGGCCGCCACGCCTCCAGCATGCTCCGGGCGTCCCCGCCCGGGGAGAGGGCGACCACGAGCGGGACCGTCACGCCCCGCGGGACGTCCGTCGGGACATAGAGGAGGAAGTCGGCGTCAGACGCATGCGCGAGCGCCAGGGCCGCGGTCCCCAGCACGGCGCCCAGGATCACCGCCCGACCTGAGAGAGCTGGAAGATCGGCATGAAGACCGCGATGACGATGACGCCCACCACGCCTCCGATGCATACCACCATGATGGGGTCGATGACCGCGGAGAAGCGCCGGATGAACTGATCGATCTGCTCGCGGTAGAAGTCCGCCAGGGTCTCCAGCACATCGGGGAGCCGCCCGGATTCTTCGCCCATCCACACCATGTCGGTGACCAGCGGCTCGAAGACGGTCGTCTCCTTCATGGATTTCGATATGGTCTTCCCTGAGGCCACGCCCAGGCGGACCTGCTCCAATGCGTCGTGGAAGACCAAGTTCCGGGAGAACGCTCTCTGCAGCACCGACAGCGCGCTCAGGATGCTGACGCCGCTCGAGATCAAAGTCGAGAGCGTCGAGAGAAGACGCTCCAGCAGGATGTTCTGGACGAAGTCGCCGAACACGGGCAAGGAGAGCTCGACTCTGGACCTGATCATCTGGCCGAATCGAGTCAGGACCGCGAGCTTGTACGCGAAAACGACGCTCACGGCAGCGAGGATGATCTTCCCGAAGTGGTGGACGACGACCTGCGATATGGTCACGATGGCCAGGGTCAGGGGAGGGAGGCTGAGGCCGAAGGAACGGAAGATGTCCGCGAACGTGGGCACGATCTTGATGATGAAGAAAGCCAGGACGCCCATGGAGATGATGAACAGGATCGCCGGATAGGCCAGCGCCGTGACGACTTTCGAGCGCAGCTCCTCCTGGGCCGCCGTGAAGTCGCGGATCTGCCTGAGCGCCCGCGGAAGCTGCCCCCCCAGCTCTCCGGCCTGGACGAGCGCGATCCAGAGCTCGTCGAAGACGGCCGGGTGGCGTTCCATGGCCTTGTGCAGGGAGAGGCCGCGGGCGAGATCCCTGGCCAGCTGTTGGACCGCCTGCCGGAGGAGCGGGCTTCGGGTCCTCTGCCCCAGAAGGCTCAGGGTGCGCATGAGCGGGATGCCTCCTTCGACGAGAGTCGCCAACTGCCCGCTGAAGAAGATGAGGTCGCGTCCGCTCACGCTGCTCCAGCGCAGCGGGGACCTAGACTCCGCCTCCACCTCCGCGGTGATCGACAGCACGACGAGCCCCTGCCTCTGCAAGGTGCTGATGGCCTCGCTTTCATCGGCCGCGTCCAAGACGCCGCCGGAGGCATCCCCCTTATGGTCCTGCGCCAAATAGCGGAAAACGCTCATAGAGTGTCCTCAATGCCCCCTGAAGTTTTGCTCTTCCACCGCCCCTGGCAGGCCAGGACAAAGACGACCACCAGTATCTCTGCCAGCGTGTAGCCGGAGCGGCCCGGCGCGGGAAGCCGCCTCACAGGCCGGAGGCGAAATGGACGTGCCCCGTGACCACCCATGTAGTTGACGAATCCCGCGCCCCCGCCGCAGCGCGACAGCTGATAGAACCCGGAGGCCCCCCAGACCTCGTCGTTCCATCAGCCGCGCAGGAGCCCCTCGATGGTCCGCATCAGCTCCGGGAAGTCCACCGGCTTCTCCACGAACCCGATGCCCTCCCCCATGCCGAAGAACCACTTCGTCTGCAGGTCGCGAGGCATGGCCGAAAGGACCACGATGGGGATGCCCTTCGTCGCGGGGTCGCTCCGGAGAGACTTCGCCGCCGTCACCCCGCTGACTCCGGGCATCTGGAGGTCCATGATGACCAGGTCGGGCGCGTTGCCCTTGACCAGCGCCATGAACTGGTTCGCGTCCAGGGTGCGCCAAACCTTGAAGCCCTTGGACTCCAGGAACTCCTTGAGCAAGCCTGCGACCTCGTCGTCGTCGTCGACGATCGCGATGGTCTCCATGGCGCACCCCCTTACTTCAGCCTTTCCACCCCGGCGAAGGCCCGGTAGGGCGAGAGCAGGTCCAGGGTCTGCTTGTCCTCGGGCTCCAGCCGGTCCGTGACCAGCCGGCGGAGCAGCCCGCCGAGCCCCGGCCCGAGCATCAGTCCCTGCCCGCACATGCCCGCCGCGAGGATGAACCCCTCGAGCTCCCTGCAGCGGCCCACGAGCGGAGAGCCGTCCGGGGTCATGGGATAGAGCCCGCGCCAGGTCCGGCGGACCTTGATGTTCTTGAGCTTGGGCATGATGCCGAGCATGCGGCGCGAGATCATGGGCAGGAACTCCGAAGTCTCGCGGCGGTCGATGCCCACGATGGCCGGGGACGGCGTGATGCAGAAGATGATCTGCCCGGTCCGATGCTGATAGAAGTAGTAGTTCGCCGAGCCCTCGGCCGGGCGGATGTCCACGACCATGGGGCCGAGGAAGCGAGCCACGGGCTCGGTGACCCCCGCCTCATGGGAATCCGGAGCGACCGGCACGTCCGTCCCGGCCATGCGGGCGACCTCGCGGGCCTGCGGCCCGGCCGCGTTGATGACCACCGGGGCCAGGTAGGTGCCCTTGTCCGTCCTCACCCCCCGGACCCTCCCGCCCTCGGCCAGGACCTGCACCACCCTCTCCTCGAAACGGAACTGGGCTCCGAGCCGCTTGGCTTGGCGGTAGGACGCGTGCGTGGCCAGCATCGACGACACGCTGCCGTCCCCGGGGGAGAAGGTCCCGCCGATCAGCCCGTCGGGTCGAAGGTCCGGGACGGTCTTGAGCAGCTCCTCGGCGCCGAGCCATCGGATGTCCAGACCGTGCGCCTTCTGGACCTTGAGAAGGCCCTTGAGCGTAGCTTCGTCCTTGTCCCGGTACGCGACGAAGCAGTAGCCGCCCTGGTGCCACTCCACATCGTCGCCGTAGCGCTCCTTCCAAGTGGAGAAGACCTCAAGACTCTTCAGGCAGAGGCGGATCTTGGCCGCGTCGGAGTGCGTGGCCCGCACCCCGCCGATGGCCGCCTTGTTCGCGCCCTGCCCCGGGCTCGCGAAAGCGTCCACGACAAGGACCTTCAGCCCCGCCTCGGCCAGGCTCAGCGCCGCGGGAGAGCCCACGCTGCCCGCGCCCACGATGATGACGTCGAAGCCTCGGGGCTCAGCGGCCATTGGAGTCCTCCTCGCACCCGCAGAAAGCCCCGAGCGGGGCCTCCATGAACAAGGGGCGCTCGACGTTGTCGGTCACATCCTCGAGCCTGACCCCCTGCTGCCGGAACAAGGTCTTGATGAGGGAGT
Organism: Elusimicrobiota bacterium; assembly: GCA_041650695.1. Classification (GTDB taxonomy): domain Bacteria; phylum Elusimicrobiota; class Elusimicrobia; order UBA1565; family UBA1565; genus JBAZKS01. Next base: position 3,928 of record JBAZKS010000048.1, on the reverse strand, counting down.
TGCAGGTCTTAGAGCCGCACGCCCCCATCCCCGCCCGGGTCACGGCCTTGATCTCGTTGATGTCGCGCGAGCCGGCACGGATGAGCTCCCGGATCTCCCTGGCCGTCACCCGCTCGCAGCGGCAGATGATGGCGTCGTCCTCCACCCGCGGGGCGTAGGCCTTGGTCGGCTCCGACTCTTTTGGGCCCTGCACCTGGATGCCCGCGATGCGAACGGCGAACTCTGTCGGAGCCTTCACCCTGACGAGCAGGCCCGGCTGGCCTTGGCCCACGGGCAGGACCTGCGCCACCTCCACGTCTCCCAAGCGCGCACCCTCGGTGTCGAGCACGGTCACCTTGTCGCCGGGGTTGATGCGGCCCTTGGAGAACTCGTACGCCAGGGTCACGGTGGGCTCGTCTTTGGATTTGCGGTAGTCCACGAGCGTGATGGCCAAGCCCGGGCATATGGCCACGCAGCGGGCGCAGCCGGTGCAGGCCCCGCCTTTGAAGCGCGGGGTCCCGAGTATATTCGGGCCCACGTCGATCAGATGCTGGCGGCAGACCGAGATGCACGGGTTGCAGGGGATCTCCTGCCTGCAGTGGAACACGGGCCAGACGCCCTCCCGCGCGGGAGGATGCCGCTCCTGTCCGAGCTTGCCGGGCTTGGACTTGAGCAATGCCTCCGTCCTCGCCCAATGCTCGGGGACCTCGCCGACCGGGCGATGCAGAGCCCGGGCGATCTCCAGGCCGCGGATCCTTCCGGAGAACATGGCCGCCGAGGCTTCCGCGATCTCTCCGGCATCTCCCGCGGCCCACGCCGCCATGCCGAACTCCACGGCCTTGTGATAGAACTCGTCCACCGGGTCGAGGCCAACCGCGACGAGCAGGGTGTCGCAGGCGAAGGTCCGCTCCGTGCCGGGAAGGGGCTTCCAATCCTTGCCCACCCGGGCGATGGTCACGGACTCCAGGCGCTCCTTGCCGTTGGCGCTCCTCACCGTATGGGAGGTGTAGATGGGGACGCCGAAGCGCCGCAGTTTGTCCTCGTGCACCTTGTAGCCCCCGCACTCCGGCAAAGCCTCCACGAGGCCGGCCACCGGGATGCCGGCCTGCAGGGCATGGTAGCCCGCGATGAGCCCCACGTTGCCCCCGCCTACGATGAAGAGCTTCTCGGAGCAACGCACGAGGTCGCGGTTCACCAAGGTCTGGAACGCGCCGGCCCCGTAGACGCCGGGCAACGTATTACCGGGAAAGGCTAGGGATTTTTCCCGGGCGCCGGAAGCCACGAGCAGGGTCTGCGGCCGGACGAGCACGTACTCTTGTCCGCCTTTCAGCACCCCGACCAGGCCGTCGCTGAACACTCCGAGCGCCGCCGTGTCCAGCCAGAGCTCCACGCACGAGTGCTTGCGGGCCTCAGCCTCCAGGATCTTCGCGATGTCGATGCCGCGGGTCCCGGCGTGGCAGTCCTCCATGGAGCCGAAGAACTTGTGGGTCTGCAGGACGAGCTTGCCGCCGAGGCGCGACTTATCGTCCACCAGCAGGGTCCGCACGCCGGCCTTGCCCAGCTCCACGGCCGCGGAAAGGCCCGCCGGCCCGCCTCCGATGATGAGGCACTCCGCCTCGAGCTCGCGGACCCCGCGCTGCCCGCGGATCCCGCGGACGGGGGGCAGGGTCGGGATGCCGTCCACCGGCTCGACGCGCATGCCGGGCCGGACCTGGACCATGCACGATTTCACGGGGAGACCGTCCGCGATCACCATGCACTGGGAGCACTGCCCATTGGCGCAGAAGAGCCCCTGCGGGCTGCCGTCCTTGTGATGATGTCCGAAGACGCGGACGCCGTCGGCGAAGAGCGCCGAGGAGATGACCTCGCCTTCCAGCGCGGCGATCTTCCGCCCTTGCCAGGAGAATTCGATGCTCTTGCGCGGCTCGACAGGCAATATGGGATGCGACTCTATTCTATGGTTCATAGGAGCTGTATTACTATATCAAACTGCGGACAGCCTTCCAGTAATCCCGCATGTCGGCCGGGACCGGCGCGCTGAAGCGCACCGCTTTGCCCGTCCCCGGATGTTCGAAGGACAGGCGGTAGGCGTGCAGGAGCATGCGGGGAGGCTTGGGCAGGCCGGCGGCGGTGAGGGCCTTCTGCTCGGCGTCGCGGAACCACTCCGGGTCTCCGAGCACGGGGAGCTTGACCGAAGCGAGGTGCACCCGGATCTGATGCGTCCGCCCCGTAAGGGGCCGGGCCTCCACGAGGCTCAGAGGCCCCCTGGTCTCGATCGAGCGGAACTCGGTGGAGGCCTCCCGTCCCCAGGGCGTCACGCGGATGCGGCGCCGCCCCGGCGACCGGCCGACCGGAGCCTCCACCCTGCAGACCTGGAGCCGGCCCATGACGACGGCGCGATAGGCCTTCCGGACGCGCCTCTCGCGGAACGCGCAGAGCAGGGAGGTCTGGCATTCGGCCGTCTTGGCCAGGACCAGCACGCCGCTGGTCTGCCGGTCCAGCCGGTGCACCAGGCCGCAGCGCTCCACGCCCGAGGCCGCCATGCCCGGCCTGTGCCGGAGCACGACACCCGCCAAGCTCGGCTCGGGCTCGCTCAAGGCCGCCTCCGGCCGATGGATCCAGCTCTCGCCCACGGGGTGCGTGATGAGCCCGGCCGGCTTGTCCACGACCAGGATGTGGCGGTCCTCATGCAGGACCCAGTCCTCGAACGGAAGCTCGGCCCAGCCCGGGTCCGAGGCCCGCACCACCACCACGGAGCCGTGCCGCAGCCTGAAATCCGGAGCCCTCGGCGCCCCATCCACGAGCACGAGGCCCCTCTGGGCGAGGTCCTTGAGGAAGGAGCGGCTGTAGCCGGGGAGGCTCCTGGCGAGGTACTGGTCGAGACGGGCCCCCCCCGTGTCGGCGACGAGCCGGATGTCCCGATTCATTCGGGGACCTTGCGCCTGCGGAACAGGAACACGAGAGATACGGAGGCCACGATCATCCACCCCAGGGATGTCCACTGGGCCAGCGACATCCCGAGCAGGAACCCCCCGCGGTCGTCCCCGCGCAGGAACTCGATGAAGAAGCGTGCGAACCCGTAGAGGCCCAGATAGCCCAGCAGCACGCTCCCCTCCGGTCCCCGTCCTTTCCGGACGCGGCCGAGCCACGCGAGCATCAAGGCCGCGATGGCCGCGTTGGCCGCGGACTCGTAGATCGGTGTCGGATGCAGGGGGACGCCCAGCAGCCTGGGGTCCACGAGGCAGTCCGGCCGAGTGTAGCGGACCCCCCAAGGCATGGCCGTCGGCCCTCCGTGGCAGCAGCCCGAGAAGAGGCAGGCGAGCCGGCCGATCGTGTGCCCCAGGGGCATGGCGACCCCGAAATGGTCGCCGACCTTCAGGTAATCGAACGGCCTGCGCCGGCCGTAGAGCCACGCCGCGAGCGCGGAGCCCATGAACCCGCCCATGAACACGAAGCCGTAGCGGAAATCCCGGAGCGGGTGCAGTTCACCGGAGAACAGGGCCCGCCATTCCACGGCCAGGTACAGGAGCTTCCCCCCGGCCACCGCGCCGAAGAACATGGCGTAGATGAGGCCCCAGAACTCGTTCTCCTTGAGCCCCATGCGCTCGCGCTGGGAGCTCAGCCAGTAGATCCCCGCCAGGTAGCCCAGAGCCACGAGCACGCCGTAGGTGGCCAGGCGGAACTGCCCGAACTGCAGGATCGTGGGGTACATCGGTTCATCACGATGTTACCAAACATGCAAGACTTGCGGAACAGGCCCGCCGACATGCATCCGTGCGTCTAGGGCCCTCCCGAATAGGCGCGACAGCACATGCGCCTCATGCCTCTCCTGAAGCGGCGCAGTACAGCGGCGCTCCCGCGCCGACAGCACATGCGCCTCACGCCTCTCCTGAAGCGGCGCAGTACAGCGGCGCTCCCGCGCCGACAGCACATGCGCCTCACGCCTCTC
>JBAZKS010000047.1:0-36007 GCA_041650695.1 Elusimicrobiota bacterium | reverse complement strand
GGCCTACGACCGTCGTGCTATAATCACGCATAGAGCCAGTCAAACCTCCGTTTGTGGATAGGCTTCCTCTCGGGGAAGCAACCCACGATATAACGCAGGCGACTGGCTCGTCTATTTAATCTAGGGCTATTCCCCGAAGAGTCTCTTGAGGCTCTCGAGCCCCTTCTTCGCGCCTTCCTGCACTTCCTCAGATGCGGCGCGCGCCGCGCCGGCGGACAGAGGCGCCATGACCTGGGCCGCGGCGTCCTTCAGGGAGGCGCCGCCTTCCCTCACCCCGGCCCGGACCTGTACGGGCGCGCCGGTGATGGCGGGACCGAGGGTCTCGACGCCTGCCTTGAGGATGTGGTTGAGGTAGAAGACCCCGACAACGGACACGACGACGCACGCGAAGGCGAGCGTCAAAACGAGCCTCTTGAGCTTCTGCATGCGGCAATATTAGTATAGTGTCGCATGGCCATCAATCCGAGGGGCGGGTCGCTGGTGTTGTCTCTGGCCGTCCTGGGAGCGGGGTGCGTCTCCCTGCCTTCCAAGCCCGGGGGGCCTTTGGGCGGCATGCCGGTCATCGACGTGCACACGCATGCGGATTTCGACAACAAGCTCGACCCGGACAGCAAGATCCCCAATACCCGCGAGGAGTTCCTGCGGGAGCGGGCGCGGGCCGGCATCGTGGCCTCCATCAGCCATTGCCAGGACGAGACCTGCGAGGGCCCGGATCCGACGGCCGACAAGGTGTTCCGCTGCGGCGGAGTGAGGGCGACTCCCGACCTCACCGCGCTCGAGGCCGGGCTGCGCGGCAAGAGGTTCCGCTGCATCAAGGTCTACCTTGGATACGAGAAGGCCTACGCGTACGACGCGGTCTATGACCCGGTCTACCGGCTGGCCGCGCAGTACAAGGTGCCGGTGGTCTTCCATACCGGGGACACCCTCTCGGACAACGCTTTGGTCAAGTACGCCGATCCCCTGACCATCGACGAGGTCGCGGTCGCCCACCGCGACGTGACCTTCGTCATCGCGCATCTGGGCAACCCCTGGATCGAGAGCGCGGCCGAGGTGGCGTATAAGAACCCGAACGTGGCGGTCGAGGCATCGGGCATGCTGGTCGGCGACATCAAGTCGACCGTGAGCGAGGACGTCAAGGAGTACATGATCCGGCCCGTACGCTGGGCGTTCGGCTACATCTCCAATCCCTCCAAGTTCATGTTCGGCACGGACTGGCCCTTGGTCGACATGGCGGACTACCTCGAGGTCTACCGCAAGGCCATCCCGCAGGAGCATTGGCGCGCCGTCTTCCACGACAACGCGGTCCGGGTGTTCGGGCTCCAAGACGCGGGGTTGTGACCCAGGCGCGGGTGGTCCTGGTCCGGGTCCGCAACCCGCTCAACATCGGGGCCGCGGCCCGGGCCATGGCCAATTTCGGGCTTTCGGACCTCGTCGCAGTGGAGCCGTACGGGCCGTCCTGGCGCGCGGCGCGCTCGGCGGTCGGCGCCCAGGACCTCCTGCGCAATGCCAGGCTCTCGACCTTGCCCAAGGCCGTGGCGGACTGCCACTTGGTGCTGGGCACGAGTTCGGCATCCCGGCGTGAGCTCCAGCAGCCGCTCATCCCCCTCCCGGGCCTGACCGAGTTCCTGAAAGAGAGGCTCCCGTCGGGCGGCAGGCTGGCCGTGCTCTTCGGGTCCGAGAAGATCGGCTTGAGGAACGAGGATTTTCAGTACTGCCACGCCCTGCTCAACATCCCCACGCAGGAGCGGACCCCCTCCATGAACCTGGGACAGGCCGTGGCCGTGGCCGCCTACGAGCTCGCGCGCGCCGGGCTTGGGAAGGCCGTGCGCGACCCGGGCTACGCTGCGCCGGAGGGAGCGCAGATCGAGGGGCTGGTGAGCGGGTCCATGGAGGCCCTCCGGCGGGTGGGCTACTGGCGGCACATGCCGGACTCCGTGCGCGCGGAGAAGCTCAGGCGCGCGTTCCTGCGCTGGAAGCTCACCAAGGGCGACGCCAGCCTCGTCGGAGCCTACCTGAAACGGGCGAACAGCCGCTGAGCCTCTCTCTTTTTTTGTCTTGACAAATCAAACCAGTTTAATAAACTAGTTGTTAAATATGAGCCAAACCAAGCGTTCGGGTCAGATCGGGGCGTTCGAGGCCAAAACACGCCTCTCCGAGCTCCTCCGTGAGGCTGAGATGGGCTATTCGTACGTGATACGCCGCAGGGGGAAGGCGGTGGCCAGGCTCGTCCCCGCGGAAGCGCCCGGCCGGGCGGATGTGAAGGCCCTGGCCCGAGCCCTGCGCGGCATCCGGACCAAGGTGCGCGGCAAGGCTCCGGTGCGGTCCCTCGTCGAGGAGGGTAGGAAGCCCTGATGCCCTGGGTGATCGACAGCTCCCTGGCCCTGGCCTGGGGCCTTCCGGACAAGGAGTCCCGTCTAGCAGACCGGTTCTTCGAACGGGTCATGCCGAGAGAGAGGCCTTGGGTCCCCCCCCTGTGGTGGGTCGAGGTCTCCGGCGCCCTGAACGCGGCGAGGCGGGGCGGACGCATCACGCAGGCGCAACACTCGCGCCTGATGGAGGTCTACGGCCGGCTCACCCTGCAGATGGACTCGGCGCTCGATGGGCACGCGGCCTGGAGGATGTCGAGCCTGGCGCGCGAGCACGGCCTGAGCGTGTACGACGCCGCGTATCTGGAACTGGCCCAGCGGCTGGGAGCGGGGCTGGCGAGCCTGGACAAGAGGCTCAAAGCCGCGGCGAGGAAGGCCGGGGTCCGGGTGTTCTAGGGACTCAAACGGGCCGCCCCGCTTTCGCAGGACGGCCCGGCTTTCCGATATCGCCGTTCCCAGATATCCCGATGGAAAAAGGCCAGGACCGGCCGTCCCCCAAGTCGCAGTTGCCGTCGACGAGTTCCGGCAGGCCGCTGCCCGAGAGCCTCAGGCATCTCCATAAGGCGGGCCAGCTTCATTCGCCCCTGTATGACTGCGGCCGTCCGCGTGCTCGTCCGGGTGGCAAAGCTAAATCTAGGCATCGGTGTCGGCCCACGGAGGCTCTTTGCCCCTCACCTGCTTGATCCAAGGCATAGGCGGGAACGTCTCGGGTGAATGGCCGGTGGTCAGGTAAAGATTCGTGAAGCCCTTAGCGTGGAGTTCCTTGGCGATATCCTCCCCTTGAATCCCATTACCCAGTTCCGAATCGGCATAGATGGCGACGCTCTTTGAGAGTCGCTCGGCTTGGCAAAGCAGGTCTTGGGCGGTCCGGAAGCACAAGAGGTTCACCCCCTTGGATTCCGCAACGATTTTCCACGTCATGTGCACGAGGGCGTCGTTATCCAACAGAACGGCGTCAGGAGTTTGGCGTCGGGGCGTGATGGAGACGGGTACGAATCCGGCCATTCCCTTGGGTATCATCCGGACTTTAAGGCGCCTGCATTCCGCTAGGATACTCTCTTCCTCGGCCCGGCTCGTGATGAGTATGGATCGCTCGCCGATATCCAGTTCATCGATCAGTCCCAGACCGGTCTCCTTGTGCCCCATGAACTCGTAATCTATCAAGCACAGCGCTGTTCGCGCCTTGGCCGGGTCGGCGGCCAGGAATTGCCGCAGCCCGTCCGGCGTTGAGAAGTGAGCGACTTCGATGCCATGATCCTTGGCCCTCAGGGACTCGAACCGTCCCTGCCAAATCTGATGGATGCTGGCATCATCGTCCAGGACCACTACGGTGCCCCCGGCCGTCAACTCGATCCGAGAGACGAACCATTCCGGGGACGCGGCTTTAGGCAATTCGATGGTGACCGCCGTTCCCTTGCCCGTCTCGGATTCGATCGATAGCCGTCCCCCCCAAGATTCGACGCACGACTTGGCATGGTAGAGCCCCAGCCCTGATCCGCCCGCCTTGCCGCAAGTGACCCCTCGCTGTCCGAGCTTCGCGAGAATATCCCGCGGGATGCCTCCAGCGTTATCCGTCACCTTCACCAGGATGCGGTCGGAGTCCACCATGAGTTGTACGACCACCAAGCCGTTTTCCCCCATCGCCTCGACGCTGTTGTTGATCAGGTTCGATAAGACCCGCTTGAAATCGGCTGGCTGAATCTTGGCGAAAAGGCCATAGGACGCCTCAAGACGGCCTTCTATTTCGATGCCGATCCGGGGCCGAAACTGCAGGCGTTTTTCGGTGATAAGCGGGTCGACGTGGCTCGAAAGGAGTTCAACGGAGGCGGACGCATCGTTTGTCACGGGCAGCCGTCCGGATGGAGCTTGAGAATCCCTATTTTTCTCGATCAAGTCGTTGGCGATGTCCCGTATGCGGCTCACGGCGCTTCGCACGATAAGGCGTTTTTCCTCCGGCAGTTGGGACACGTCTTTTATCACGGCGTCGAGCGCCGCCAGCGGTGAGCGGATGTCGTGAGCGACCTGTGCCGCGATCTTCCCTAACGCGGCCTTCGCCGCGACTTCCATATCGAGGATCTTTCGGTACCCGGACATGGTGAAGCTGACGAAAAGGGCGAAAAAGGCGACGAATGTCAGGCCGAAGGCCGCCATCAGCCTATTCTTGAAGCGTCGCAGGTCCTCTGGAAGGTCCGCGTTGATGAACAGGGCGACGCATTCGGTCCCGGCCAAGGCGCTGGGAATGGTAGTAATGAGCCCCACACCCTCGCCGTGCCGCACGATCTTTCTTTGCTGGCTGCACTCGAAACCCGAGAACATGGCATCGGCACCATCGCCTTGCGCGCGAGTCCGAAAGAGCAGATCGCCTCCCTCGCCCCTACCCAGGTCGCGTATCTCGGCCGAGCGAAGATGTCCTTCCTGCTGGAGCTTAGAGAGCGACTGTCCGAGCTTGAATAGGTTCCCTTCCGCGAGGTCGTTGCCAAGGACGGAGACCACTTCCCTCTCGAGCGAAGCCGCCCTGGACTCCTCCACGGCGGACCACAGCCAGACGATGGCGGCATAGAAGGCGCCTAGGAGCACGAGCGCCCCCAATCCCCACGTGATGAGGAGACGCCTTCTGCTGATCATCCCTCAGTCCGCCTTCCGCGCGGGAGCCCAGCCCACGGCGCGGAACTCGATGGGGTCGAAGAACAGATCTATCCTGGACAGGTCCACTTTTGGCGAGTGAATGTATATGAGGTTGGAGTGAGCGAAAGTCACTATGGCCGACTCGCCGTAGATCAAGGCGTTGATCTTCTCAGCTATGCGTGCCCTTTCGGTCGGGGATTCTTCATCCTCGGCCTTCTCGATAAGCGCCGGGATTTCCCCCGAAGGGTCCGGAATCAGCGCGCCAAGCTTGCTCATGAACATGAGCCTAAAATCCCCATAGGGATTGTTGACCGCTATGCCTGTCCCCCTCACGATCAAGTCGAAGTCTCCCCGGCGCATGCGATTGAAGGCCTCGAAGCGATCTGGATAGCGGGTCACATGCGGGGCCAGGCCGTGCGCCTTGAGGGCCCGCACGACGCAGCCTTCGATCGAATGCTGTATCTGCGCGTCGGCGGATATCGGGAAGAAGAGCACCTCAACTTGATCCGGGCCTTCTTTCCGGGGCGCTGGCGAGTCCGGGATACGGAACTGCAGGTACCCGACCCCGCCCTTGGGGATGAAGGAAGAGTCCACCGCGATCCCCGAAGCGGCATATTCCCGATCATCGGATATCAGACGAAGGAAGTAGTCCCGGAAGGACTGGCGCAATGCCTTATTCGCGAAAGGTCCGCGCCCGTGGTTCAAGTGCACGAAATGCATCCTGACGGGAGGTTCTTCGACAATCCTTAAACCGGCCTCCGCTATATCGCTCAACGTCCGCCGGCTGATGCCGAAGCTGTGCTCGACCGTGAGGTCACCCCTGCCATCCAGCAACGCCCGTACAACGTTGTCTCCCGCCTTCGTCGGCGCGTGGATCTCCACGGTATCCGGCGCATCCTTGAGACGGGGGTACCCCACTTCGCGCGCTTGGAGTACGACCTTGTTGTCCGTGATCTGCTTGATTCTGTAAGGGCCGGAGGAGCATGTCTCCATGGGATCCCGCCAAGTTCCCTTCTCGTCGAAGCACTTCGGGTTCGCAATGCCGTATATGGCCTGGCTGATGGCCTCGAAGAGGTTGATCGGGCGCTTGCTGAACTTGAATACCAGATCCCCCTTTTCTAGGAAAATGCTGCTCAGCGGCGCGTCATAGCTCTTCCACGAGGCAACCTCAGGCATGAGCGAGTTCAGGACCAACCCGTCGTTACGGGTAAGCCAGACAATGCGCCTGAAATTCTGCAGCACGACCTGAGGAGTGATCGGCGTCCCATCTTCGAAGGTAAGGCCGCGGCGTATCTTGAAGCGCCATCTCTTTCCGGTCGAGTCCACCTTCCATTCCTCGGCGATCATCCCCTGCGGCTTGCCGTCAAGGAAGTTGGAGACCAGGGGGGCGTAGATATTTCTCGCGACCTGCATCACGGGCGGCCTATCCGCGTCCAGCGGATCAAATGTCCTCGCTGGCCACCAGAACCAATACCGTAAGGATACGTCGCTCATGCCGCCCTCCACATGGACGGGAGCGCAATAGCTCCCGCCGGCTAGAAGTAGCACTACGATAGAGCGCCTAAAGGCATTTCCCATACCCAGACTAGATCAAGAACCGCTCAATGCCCCCGAAGGTGATTGGCGGCGAATCTTTCACGATGGCCCGGAACACCTGTACTTCAGGGTTCCAAGGGCCGCAAATATGCCTCGAAAAACAAATATCCGGAGTCTCATGCGCGGCGGGCGATGAGTCTGAAATCATCAGTCGCTCCACAACCATATCAAAGGCATGGGGATTATTGGCGAAGAAATCCAGGCGGCGTTCCGTGATGCTTCCGGGACGTCCTCCTTTCTTCATTCTATCAACGGCGATACAGTGCACATAGGCCTCAAGCATCGCGCGCTGTATCGCATCGGAAGCGTCCAAGGCGCATGCCGATCCAGGGATGGCGCCATGAGGATAAGCCGCAAAGACGCACAGGGCGAACGTTATTTGCTCCGCTGGCAAGCTCAACAGCGGCTTGCCGGCCAGTGTTGCGGTGTAACAATGCAATGTGCCCCGCCACGGACGGAATAGCTTCGCGATATCCTCGGGCGGCTCATGCCGCATGAAACTAAAGTCGCCGTTGTCCCAAAAGCGGTTCAATGACCACCTTTCCAAGGCCTCGTGGTACGCATGCCGAAGAAGCGGCGCTTCGCCCGCCTCCTGTGGACGAGCCGCGAAACCATTGCTTGTAGGATCGATGCTAAGCCCGGCCTCTCCGGCAGCCGATGTGGCCATATGGCGCACGCTCCACCGCTCGATGGCCTCGACCGCGGCCTTTAGTTGACTCTCTCCTTTGCCACGGCTCCACCCCCCTCCGACAAAGCCGAAGATGTTGTCTTCCCGGTCCGGGTCCTTCCACTTGGGATGCAGATGCGCGACGGAGTACCAGAAATTCCTCCGCCAAAAGCTCGGATGCGGTGTTGACGACATCCCGATGATGGGACCCGTTTGTGCGTCGAAGAACCTAAGCAACTTGTAGGAATACATCTACGTCCTGTGGGAGCGTCGCGACCTGAAATGTCTGTGGAAGGTTAATGCACGCAAGAATGGTCCGGTCTTGCCGGAGCTACCAATTCGGGCCGGGAGGCGTTTCGTCCGCAGAAGCGATGTCCTTGGAGACACCCGCCTGGTCGAAGGTTGTTTTCGGGTTGCCCAGAACGCAGATGGCCAGGAAATAACTAGCGAGGAACAGGAGTTTCTTGATGGTCATGACCTTACCTCCACATCATTGCCAACGGCAATTATAGTTCTATCCTGCATGGTTCGCCAATAGCCGATGGCCTTGTTATGCGCCATCTACCCCTAACGGAGCAATTTGGATGCCGTGACTGTTGCCGTGTGCTTCTGCACAGAATGGTCGATTCCCGCCCCTTCTTCATCCCGGATGAGATTTTCATCGTTTCAATTGAGAATGACTCTCATCAATTGTTGATTCTGAGTCCTGAGCCAGACGTTGCTCGTCGTCAGGGGAAAGCAAAACCCCTGATTCGCTGGACCTCGCGGAATCAGGGGCTTTATCCCGATGTTTTCAGCTAAATGGAGCGGGCGAAGGGAATCGAACCCTCGTCTAGAGCTTGGGAAGCTCCCGTTCTACCATTGAACCACGCCCGCACTAGAGAACGACTTTGACCACGGCGGGCAGTACCGGTCCTCTTCGGTTCATCAGGAGTAGGTACGCCCGCGCAAGCACCTGAAAGTTTAGCACATCCAACCCAGGTCTGAGAAGTTGTCCCGCCGATCAGGCCTTGACGGTGCGCACCTTCTGTACCGCCTCTGTAAGCTGCGCCAGAGCGGCTTTCACATCCCCCTGCAGCCGGATGAACACCGCCCGGCGGTCCCGGCCGTCCAAAGCCTGGAAATCGCCCAGGGCTTGGGCGTAGCAGAGCTTGGCGAAGCCGTACGGCAGGCCGGGCAAGGCCACCTCCGGCGCGTCCGCACGGGCGAGCATCAGGAAGTTGCCCTTGTCGGGCCCGCCCTTGTGCAGCTGTCCCGTGGAGTGCAGGTAGCGCGGTCCGTAGCCGGACTGGATGGCGTGGTCCACCGCCCCTGCCAGGGCCTTGCGCAGCGAGCTCAGGGCCGCGTCGTACCTTCCGTCCGAGGCGATGTAGGCGAGCAGGCCCAGATAGTCGTTGGGCTTGGAGTCGGCAAGCCAGCGGGACAGGGCGTCTTCAAGGGACTTCGGCGTGCCGGACAGAGAGCGCCGCGTGGCTTCGGAGAACGAGAGAGACACGCTCCCGTAGTTCGCCTCCTGCGGCACGGGCAGGGTGCCCTTGGCCTGGAGCTCGGCGAGCAGGGCCTTGGTCTTGTCCTTGGCCGCCTGCACGTCCGGCTGGTCGAAGGGGTCTATCCCCAAGGCGTAGCCGAGCACGGCCGTGGCGATCTCCCAGCGGAAGAACTCCGCGCCGAGGTCGAGCCTGTCTTTGAGCGTCAGCGTCAGGACCGGATGGCCGTCTTTCTCGAGACGCCGGGCCGCTTCGGCCGCGGGCCCGGCGGCCCCCGCCTCGAGCCGGATGTGCACGAAGGCCCGGTCCGCCCCGCGCCCCAGGCGCTCGATATCCAGGGGTTCTCCCGTGACGGGCACGACGCCCTTGCCTTCCTTCCCCACGCTCTCGGCGATGAGCTGCTCGAGCCAGAGCCCGAGGCTCTCGATCTCCGGGGAAACGAGGAAGGTGATCTTGTCGCGACCCTCGGCCGCGTTGCCCGCCAGCCACATGCCGAGCTTGTATCCCGGGTTCTCGCGCGAGCCCGAGGAGCAGGCCTGGGCCATGGAGCGGGCCCGCGCCAGGAGCGTCTTCACGTCCACGCCCGAGAGCGCCGCCGGGACCATGCCGAAGTAGGAGAGGGCCGAATAGCGGCCGCCGATGTCCGAGAAGTTCAGGAAGACCTTGCGGAAGCCCTGCTTCTTCGCGTGCGTCTCCATGGCCGTGCCCGGGTCCGTGATGGCGATGAAGTTCTTCCCCCCGCCGCCGGCCGTCTTCACCTGCTCCCAGAAGTAGTCCATGAAGCGCATCGGCTCGGTGGTGGTCCCGGACTTGCTCGCCACGATGTAGAGGGTCTTGGCCGGGTCGGCCGCGGAGCGCAGGCTCGCCACGGTCTCGGCCTCGGTGGAATCCAGCACGTGCAGCCTCGGATGGCCCTGCCGGGGGCCGAACGTCCGGCGGAGGACTTCCGGAGCGAGGCTGGAGCCTCCCATGCCGAGCACCATGACGTGCTCGAACCCGGCTTCGCGGACTTCCCGGCTGAACGCCTCGAGCTCGGCGACCCGCTCCGGCATGACCTCGGGCATCTCGAGCCAGCCCAGGGAGTTCTCCACGGACTTGGCCGCGGCTCCGCCCTTCCACAGGGTCACGTCGCGGTCCCAGAGTCTGCGCATGACCTGGCTGTCCTGCGGCTGGACCGCGCTGTCGAAGAGCTTGACCTTGTCCGCGATGTGCGCGAGCAGGGATTCGAATGCTTTGGTGAACGCCTCGACCCCGGCCTTCTCGAGATCGCGCGTGATGGACACCAGGTCCACCCCGGCCTCGTGCAGGTCCTGGAGCGTCTTCAAGGCCTTGTCCACGTCCTGTTCCACCGAGGCCTCGGGCCGGCCGTGGTCGCGGAACGCGTCCCACGTGGCCGGAGGCATGGTGTTGATCGTGTCGGGCCCGATGAGGGGGGTCACGTAAAGCAGGTCCGAGTAGGCCGGGTTCTTGGTCCCGGTGCTGGCCCACAGCAGCTTCTGGACGCGGGCTCCCCGGCTCTTCAGGGCCTCGAAGCGCGGCGAGGAGAAGGCCTTGCGGAAGGCCTGGTACGCCACCTTGCAGTTGGCCACCGCGGCCTTGCCCCGCAGGGGGTGCTTGGGGTCCTTGGCCGCGAGGAGCTTGTCCGCCGCGGTGTCGATGCGGCTCACGAAGAAGCTCGCGACCGACGCCACGTCCTTGAGCTTGCCGCCCTTGTCGTCGAACTTCTCGAGACCCGCGAGGTAGGCTTCCATGACCCTGGCGTAGCGGTCGATGGAGAAGACGAGCGTGACGTTGACGTTCACTCCGTTCGCGATGAGTTCGGTCACCGCCTCCAGGCCCTCCAGCGTGGCGGGCACCTTGATCATGATGTTCCTGCGTCCGAGAGCGGCGAAGAGCCGTTTGGCCTCGGAGACGGTCTGCCGGGCCTGATACGCCAACCGCGGGGAGACCTCGATGCTCACGAACCCGTCCGTCCCGTCGGAGGCTTCGTAGACCGGCAGGAGAAGGTCCGCGGCCCGGCCGATGTCGTGGAGCGCGAGGCGCTCGTAGACGGACTCCGGAGCCAGGACCCCCGCCTTCACCGACTCCCGTATGTCCGCGTCGTAGTCCGCGCTCTTGGAGATGGAGTTCTCGAAGATGGAGGGGTTGGAGGTCACGCCCTTGAGCCCGTCGCCGTCGATGAGGCTCTTGAGTCTGCCGCTCGTGAGCATGGGGCGGCTGATGTTGTCGTACCAGGGACTCTGGCCGGAACTCGAGAGCTGCTTGAGCGGGTTGGTCATGGAGTTCACCTCGTGCCGGCCGCGAGCTTGAGGAACTCGTCGCGCGTCCGCGGGTCCCGGCGGAAACAGCCCAGCATGGCGCTGGTGACGGTCGGAGAGAGCCGGCTCATCGCGCCCCGCATCTCCATGCACAGGTGGCGTGCGCACAGGATGACCCCCACCCCGAGAGGCTTGAGGTTGTCGTCGAGCGCTTGGGCGATCTGCTGCGTCATGCGCTCCTGGACCTGCAGCCGCGCGGCGAAGTGGCGGACCAGCCTGGGGATCTTGGAGAGGCCGATGACGTGCTTGCGTGGGATGTATGCCACGGTCGCGGCGCCGAAGAAGGGAAGCAGGTGGTGCTCGCAGACGGAATAGAAGTTGATGTCCCGGACGACCACCATCTCGCTGTAGTCCACGTCGTGGAGGATGCCGGTGAACAGCGCCTTGACGTCCTCGCGGTAGCCGACGGTGAGCTCCCGCCAGGCCTTGGCCACCCGGGCCGGGGTCTTGCGCAGGCCCTCCCGATCCGGGTCCTCGCCGATGGCCGCCAGGATATCGCGTACGGCCGGTTCCATGCCCCGTTTCGCCATCAGGCCTCCGTGAGATATTCCAGGAGCGTCCGGACCGTGCCGCCCGTGCCGCCCGCGGGGCAGGTCGGGGTCGTCTTCGTGGACCAGGCGGACCCGCCCGTGTCCAGGTGGACCCACGACCGGTCGCCCACGAATTCTTGGAGCACCAGGCCTGCGATGATCGCGCCGGCTTCCCCGGGAGAGCCGATGTTCTTGAGGTCCGCGATCCTGCTCTTGATCTCTTCCTTGTACTCCTTGGGGAGCGGGAGCTCCCAGACCGGCTCGTCGGCGCGCTTGGCCGCGGCCTTCACCCGCGCCATCTCCGCCGGGCTGTTCGTCATGGCTCCGGTCAGCTTCGACCCGAGCGCGATGATGACGGCTCCGGTGAGCGTGGCTACGTCGATGACGGCGTCCGGCTTCTGTCGAGCGGCGTAGGCGAGGGCGTCCGCCAGGACGAGGCGCCCTTCGGCGTCGGTGTTCAGCACCTCGATGGTCTTCCCGCTCAGGGTCCGGAGGATGTCGCCGGGCTTGAGAGCGTCCGGCCCGGGCATGTTGTATGCCAGAGGCATCAGGGCGTGGACCTCGGCCCGGGTCTTGAGCCGGGGCAGGGCACTGAGGACGGCCAGCACCACTGCCGCGCCGGCCATGTCGTCCTTCATCTCGACCATGTCGCCGCGGGATTTCAGGCAGAGCCCGCCGGAGTCGAACAGGATCCCTTTCCCAACGAGCCAGATGTTCCGCTTGGCCCCTTTGGGCTTGTACACGACGTGCAGCATGCACGGCGGCTTGGAAGAGCCTCTGGAGACGCCGAGGATGGCGCCCATGCCCAGCTTGCGCAGCTCGGCTTCGTCCCAGACCTCGACGAAGACGCCTTCGCTCGCCAGACCCTTGGCCTGGCGGGCGAAGGCTTCGGGCGTCTTCTCGGACGGAGATTCGTTCACCAAGTCCCTGGCGAAGCACACGGCTTCGGCGTAGACCGACGCCTTGTCCAAAGACGACTTGAGCGCGGACCGCCCGGATGGGAGCTTGGCCGTGAAGCGGACGCTCTTGAGCTTCGGCTCTTTCTCCGGCTTCTTGTACTTGGTGAAGGCATAGCCGGCCAGGAGCAGGCCTTCGGCCGCGGGCCCGGGGGCCGGGACGGGGGCCAGGCAGAGGTCCTCGATGCGGTCCTTCACCGCTCCATACAGGCCGCCGCATGCCCGCCGCAGGGTCTCGGTCTCGAAGTCGGCGCGTTTGCCCAGGCCGACCCAGACGAATCTGCGCTGCCGCTTGCCGTAGGGAGCCAGGAAGGAGACGGTCTCCCCGGCCTTTCCGGAGAACCCTTCCTCCTTGGCCCTGGTCTCCAGCGCATGGAGCTCGGCCTTGGAGAACAGGGCCGCACCCGCGGCGCCTTCGTCCTCGAAGGAGAAGACGGCCAGCGGGAGGCCGGATCCCTTGGCGTCCTTGGCATTGATGACGGAGAGCGGCAGCATGCGGTCCCCCTTATCCTTCCTTCGGCAGCAGATTCGCGGCCCCCACCCCGAGGGCGGCTCCCGCTAGGGGGCCGGCCCAATAGACGTAATGGAAAGACCAATAGCCGGAAGCGACGGCCGGGCCGAAGGCGCGGGCCGGGTTCATGGCCGCGCCGCAGAAAGCTCCCAGCACGAGGCTCGCGGCGCAGCCGAGCGAACCCACGACCAGCGCCCGGGTCGGATTGGACTTCCCCTGGGACGCGACGCAGGCGACGGAGAGGAAGAAGGTGAGCACCGCTTCCAGGAGCGTGGCGGCCCGGAAGCCCATCCCGTTGAGGGTCGGCACGCCCAGAAAAGGCGGTTCGGAGGAGATGTGGGCGTGCGAGAACGCGGCGGAAAGGAGCAGCCCCGCCGCAGCCGCGGCCAGCAGCTGGCATACCAGGCACAGCGCCGCCTTCACGATCTCCAGGCGCCGGAACGCGGCCAGAGCCAGGGTCACGGCCGGGTTGAACATGCCTGGGGACCCGCCGAAGAGGCCGAAGGCGGCGGCCATGGCCAAGCCTTGACCCAGAGCCACGCCGAGGGCGCCCAGGCCGCCTTCGAGGGCCGCGTCCGCGCATATCGCTCCGGCCGCGAAGAAGACCCAGATGAAGGTGCCCAGGAACTCGGCCAGAAGAGAACGGAGGGTGCCGGCCATAGGTATATCAGATGTTACTAAATACTTAAAAGGGAAGGGGTCCTACCGCCACTGTGGCGGTAGTGTGGATAATATTTTTTCTAAGGGGATTCCTCTTTAAGAAACATCCGTTGTTGTTCGGAGAGCTTCCACTTGCGCTTGCGCAAGTGGAAGCACGAGCGCCCCCGGGGGGCGCTCGGCCTTTGGGGCCGATTGTTATGGTTCGAACGCGTACCCGAGCGTGAAGCGGTGGGACATGCCCAGGGCCCCGAACGGGACCCACGCGTAGTCCGCGAAGAAGCCCTCGTGCATGAACCCGCCGCCGAAGGAGACGCCGGCCATGCCGTCGAGGTCCGAGGAGGAGGTCCGGCCGGACCAGCCGAACCGGAGGGAGGCGGATTCGCGCTCCTCCGCGAGAGGGAGCGTCAGTTCGCCTCCGAAGGCGGGGTATATCTTATGGTCGCGGGGCGCGACCAAGTCCATGCTGAGGAGGAATTGCTTGACGGGGCGCAGGGTCTGCCCCACGCGGATCGAGGCGGGCAGAGGGTCCTCCTGCTGCCGGAACCGCATGGGTCCGCCCCAGTTGTGCCCGCTCAGGGCGAGCACGTAGGGACACCGTCCCATGCTCATGCGCAGGCGCAGGCCGGCGTCGCCGGCCGCGGCGCGCGCGCTGGACTGGATGCGGGAATCGATGTACTTGAGCGCCACGCCCAGGTCCAGGACGTCGGAGACCGTGGCTCCCCATCCCGCGATGAACGCCAGGTCGCGCGGAGTGAAGGCCCCCCCCGTCTCCATCCCCTGGTTGTCGCGCTCCTTTATCTCTCCCGCGTTCAGATAGAGCAGGCCGGCGGCGATGGTGCCGCGGCCGGAAGGCCTCGTCTCGCGTCGCCGGGGCGGCACGATGGGGCGCAGCGGCTGGGCGATGACCGCGAAATCGCTGAAGACGGTCCGGTACAGGAACGCGTGGGAGAACGACACTTCCAGCGCGGGCACCCGGGAGAGGCCCGCCGGGTTCCAATAAAGCGAGGACGCGCCCTCCGCCGCCGCGGTCATGGCCTGGCCCATGGCGGCCCCGCGCGCGTCCGCGCCGAACTTCAGGAACTCGGCGGCGGAGGTGCCGACGCTGTCCGAGTCGAACGCCGCCCTCGCGGCGGACGCCGCGAAGACCAGAAGCAAGGCCGCGCTCCGGGATCTCATCGTTCGATCGCGAACTTCAAGACCTGGGTCGAGCCGTCCGTCGCCTTCACGTAGGCGAAATAGACCCCGCTGGCCACGTTGCGCCCGGCGGTATTCTTGCCGTTCCAAACGAGCGTCCCCTGGTCCGTGGGCCCGTACTGGAGATCCGTCACGAGTTCCCCGGAGAGCGTGAAGACCCGGATGTGGCCGTCGGTGGAGAGGTTGCCGAAAGCCAGGCCGGACCGGCCCAGCCAGGTCGCGGAGTCGAACTTATCGCCGCTGCCCGGCTTCCAGGGCACGGGGTAGACATAGACCTCGTTCACATCCGGCCGGATCCCCGTGGGGGCGAAGAGGGCGAATACCGAGAAGTGCTCCGTGACCGCGGAGACGCGTCTGTCAGCGAGGTCCACGGCGCACGAGCTCAACTCCACCCATTGCAGGGCGCCCGTCATGTTCAGGGTCCATAGGCGGAGGTTGGCGGCCGGTATGGGCGGGCTCACGCCGTCGACGAGGGTGTTCCCGTCCGCGTCCGGGTACGTGACCGAGAGGGTCACCGTCGAGCCCAGCGTGTCTTCGAAGATGAAGCCGCCCTTGTTGACCACGACCTCGATCACGCTCCCGGGGATGTAGATATGGCCCGTCGTGGGCGGAGAGGCGAGCCCGTTCGCCACCACCAGGGGGTTGGCCGAGATGGGATTGCTCACCGGGTTCGAGGAGACCAGGATCACGGCCTGGGCGCCGAAGGCGTCGGGCGGGATGACGAGGCGCACCCCGTCGTTGGGCGCCGGGAGCGTCATGGTGGATGCGGAGTACGAAACGTGAGAGGCGGCGACCTGCGCGGGCGAAAGAGGGGTGTTCAGGACGCGCACTTCGTCGAGCGCCCCGCGCAGGGGCTTGTCGTAGGCGCTGGAGAGGGTCTGCCGGTTGCCCGCCGAGAGCTCATGCGCGTCGTTGTAGCGGGAGGCCGCGGCGGCCTTCGAGCTGGTGAAGACGCCGTCCACATACAGGGTCACGGATGAGCGCGAGGCGTCGTAGACCCCGGTCAGATGCGTCCATCGCCCGGCGCGGACCGGCTGCGTGGACACGGCGGCGTAGCGGGCGGTCAGCCCGGCGTTGTTCACGAAGAAGCGCCAGTGGAGGTCGCTGACCGAGGCGACGGAGGCGATGTCCAGGGCGTAGGACTCCTGACCGCCGTTGCCCTTGACCACGATGCCCGCGCCGGGGAGCTGGTTGATGTCCTCCAGCTTGACTAAGGCATCCACGGTCACGCTCCCGGTCCCCGCGAAAGAGCCGGCGTCGGTCACCCGGCAGATGGGCCTGCCGGTCAGCAGGCGCGCGGCGTTGCCCAGCCCCGCCATGCTCGTCACGAAGGTCGGAGACGAGCAGGAGGTCTCCATGCATCCGAGCGTGCCGGTGTGGCCCTGATTGGACGCGTCGGCGACGGAAGTCCCGGAGGACTCATCGAAGTGCCAGAGCAGCACCGTGCCGGACGGGGGCGAATAGGGAGTGGGCGGGGTCTGGGCCGAGGAGGAGGGCCCCATGCTGGGAGTCACGACGCCGGCGGGCGTGGGAAAGGCGTACTCCGTCCTGTTCGAGTTCGAGCTCACGGCGCGGACGCGGATGTAGTAGGTGCCCCCCGGCAGGAGGTTGGTGAAGGTCATCTGCCTAGCCGTGGTGTTGTCCGAGGCGACGCTGCCGCCGAATCCGGAATCCGTGGCGATGTAGATCTCGTAGGAAGTCCCTGCAGGGTTGCCGTCGCCGGCGCTCCAGGTGGCGGTCAAGCTGGCGGTCGTCACGTCCACGACGGCCACGCTCAAGGGCGGGTTGGCGTTCGTGTAATTGTAGGTCACGGCGCTGAAGAGACTGGGCCCGGAAGCCCCGTTCGCCCGGACCTTGGCGCTGTACCTGGCGTTCACGGCCAGGCTCTGCTGCGTGAAGGTGCGCAGGGGCGTGTTCTCGATGAGCGGTCCCCCGGCCTCGTCCTGGAGGGTGTACGACTGCGCGGTCGCCACGGCCTGCCAGGTCCAGGTGATCGACGACACCCCGAGCGGGTTCCCGACGGGAGCGTCGGGTCCGAGAGCCAGGGTGGGGATCGCGGTCGAGATGTAGCTGGTGAAGAGGGTCCCGAGCCCTCCGTCTCCGTCCCGCCCGTTCTTGGCCCGTATGCGGATGTAGTAGGTGGTGGAAGGGGTCAGGCCGGTCAGGGCGGTGGACCGGGTCGTGAAGTTGGATTCGATGGGGATGGGCGTGGAGAGCACCGCGGTATAGGATGCGTTGCTCCATAGGGTGAGTTCGTAGCGCGTCCCGTCCGGGTTCCCGTTGGCCCCCCAGGAGACCACTATGCTGCCGGTCGAGATGGCGGATGAGCCGATGCTGTTGGGGTCCAGGTCCGCGGCCCGGGTGTAGGCGCTCACCGGACTGGATATATCGCCCAGGCCGTAGTCGTCGTAGCCTCGGAATTTCCTGGTATAGAGGGTGTTCGCGGTCCTGCCCGCCTCGGAGAAGCTGAGCGCGCCGATATTGTCGTAGAGGACGTTGTTGTCGTTGTCGAGTATCTTGTATCGCCCGCTCCCCCCGCTGAGCAGGCAGATGCGGCTCGGCTTGGTCCAGGACCAATCGAGCTGGGTCGTGCTCGGGGAAGTCGCGGCCGGGCTGCCGGGCGTCGTGGGCACGTCGATGATGCTGGTGACGTTGCCCTTCCACCAGTTCGTATTGCCGGCGCGGTCTTGGAACGAGAAGCTGACCACCATCGGAACGCCGTCCGGGAAGTTCAGGCCCGTGACCGTGGCCGTGGCGCTGCCGAGGTATCCTTGGGGCGGGGGGCCTACCGCTGTGGTGTAATGGCCGAAGTCGAGGTAGGTGGTCTGCAGGCTCGCCTCGGTCCTGCCGTGGCGGAATATGCCGGCGTGGTAGTCGTTGGCCACCGCGAGAGGGATGTTCCTGTAGTCGAGCTTGGTGTTGAGCACCCGGACCTCGTCGATGTCCCCGTTGAAAGCGCCGGCGGGTACCACGGATGTGGGCCGGCGCCCCACGTAGGCGTCGTCGCGCGTCTGCAGCGGGACCATGGACCCGAAGTCCTTGGAGGACACGAACACGTCGTTCTTCCAGAATTGGGCCGCCTGGCCGTCATAGGTGAAGGTGACGAGCTGCCACACCCCGCTTTGGATGAATCCCGGGCCGCTGGTGAGGACATGGGCGACGCCCCCGGTGTCGATGAGGTTCGCGTACAGATCGCCGTTGTTGGTCGTCGCGCCCATCCAGACGTTTACGCCGTTCGTCTGGCCGGCGACGAGCCCATTGTTCCACTCGAAGAGCGGCATGGAGGTGACCGCGGTGGGCTTGATCCACATCTGGATCGTCATCTGCTGCATGTAGGTGCTGTTCATGGGCTGGGCGGCAGGGATCTTCAAGTAATCCCCGTTATTGGCCTCGAAGTTCCCGGACTTGAAGAAATCCCCGACCGGGGGAGGCCCGTCATTCGGGACGGATACGCCGTTGTTCTCCACCGCGTTGCCCGCAGGCGAGGAGTCCGGTACGCCGACGTCGTTGAGGTGCAGCAGGAGCACGGTCCCGGTCCTGGAAGTGGCCCCCCCGTCGTGCGTGGTCTTGCCGATGCGGAGTCCGCTCTTCACCGAGCCCACGTCGTCTTTGACCTCCATGCGGACGCTGGCCGTCCCCGTGGTCGTGTTCACGGCCCCCGAGACCCAGTTGCCCTCGCAGTCCGTGACCTCGTGCGCGGACAGGTTCGGCTCGCTATCGTCGAGGGCGGCGAAAGCGGCTGGAACCGGAAGGCCCAGCAGGATGGACAGGAGCAGGGCGGACTTCATGGCTCAAAATCCAGTATAGCAGGAGAAACCGGCTGAATCCATTCCAGAGATGTTAAATATCGAGAGTCTTGATGAACATCAGCGCCTGCCGCTTGTCCTTCACCCGGCCCTCGGCTTGGGCCTCCTGGAGGCGCCTGAGTATCTCCCCCACCCCGGGACCCGGCTTCATGCCCCGGGCACGCATGACCTCGTTCCCGTCGAGGAGGCGCTCGGGCAGGACCGGCTTGTCCTCCTGGAACCGGCGGGCCAGCAGATAGGAGATCGTCTGGAGGTAATACAGGGTCTTGCGAGTGTCGGCGGGGCGTATGCCCGCGGGATCGAAGGTGTGGGGGTCCTCGCGCACCAGCGGGAGGAGGCGTCCCAGGGTCCGGCCGGGCAGATAGGATGCGTGGTCCGCCCAGCACAGGAGCAGGCAGCTCACCCCGCTCTCGCCGAGGTCCCGGAAGAAGCGGAAGACGGCCTTATCCGTCACGATGCGGCTCGCGGCGAGGTTGCCCGGACGCAGATGGTGCAGGACCAGCTTGCTGGCCCAGCGGATCTCGTCGCGGGAGTATCGGAGCCGTCCGAGGATCATCTCGGTGCGCTCGGCCCCGCGGCTCTCATGCCCGAAGAATCGCAGGCGCCCGCCGCGGTGCCTCGCGCACTCGGGCTTGGACACGTCGTGTAGGAGCGCGGCCATGCGCAGGAGCGCCTGATGGCGCTCCAAGCCCCCGCAGTGCGAGGAGAGGTCCTCCAGGATGCCCTTCGCGAGGGCGGGATAGACGCTCCGGAGCTGCGCGAACAGGAAGTCCAGCCTGGAGACGACCTTCAGGGTGTGCCGCAGCACTCCGCCTTCGCCGTAGTAGACCTTGGCGCAGCGGCGCGACGGCTCGAGCTCCGGGAGGATCGCGGTCAGCAGGCCCGCCTCGTCCAAGGACTCGAGCCAGCGGCCCGCGTCCGGAGCCCCGAGGAGGGAGACGAGTTCGGTCCGGATGCGCTCGGCCGCGCACCGGGTGATGAGGGGCGCCGCCTGCCGGACCCAGCGCGAGGTCTGGGGGGCCAGGGTCAGGCCCAGCCGCGCCGCCAGGCGATAGGCGCGCAAGGTCCGCAAAGGGTCGTCCTTCAGGTTCTCCAGGGACAGGGCCCGCAGCACCCTCTTGCGCAGGTCGCCGAGGCCCCCGTGCGGGTCGAGCAGGTCTCCGGAGCCCAGGGGCAGGGGCAGGGCCAGGGAATTCACGGTGAAATCCCTGCGGCTGAGGTCCTCCAGGATGTCCTTGCCCTGCAGGGCCGCCACGTCCACCTGGCAGGGGACCGGGCCTTTCACGGCGACGCGCCAGACGCCGCGCTCTTTGTCCAGCGGGAACCAGGCTCCGTGGAGCCTGCGGCCGAGTTCCATCGCGCAGGCGCGCGCGGACCCGGCCGTGGTCACGTCGATGTCGAGGAGCGTGGACGCGTCCCGGCGCAGCTCGAGGTCCCTGAGCAATCCTCCGACGAGGTAGAGCGTCCCGGGCTTCTGCCTTGCCAGACCGTCGATGGCCGGCATCGGAGGGAGGCGCTTGAGCAGTTCCGTCAGCATCGCTTGAGCTTCTCGCGTTCCCGAAGGACCCTCTTGAGCACCTTCTGCAGGGAGTTCTTCGGGAGCTCGTCGACCAGCTCGATGTCCCGCGGCCGCTTGTACGGGTCGAGCTTCGAGCGGCAGAACTCCAAGAGGCCGGCTTTGTCCGCCGCGCAGCCCTTGCGCGTGACGATGAAGGCCTTGAGCGTCTCGTCGCCGGTCTCGTCCGGGATGCCGATCACCGCGGCCTCTTCTACGTCCGGGTGGGAGGTCAGGACCGCCTCGACCTGGGCCGGGAACACCTTGAGCCCCTTGACGATGACCATGTCCTTCTTGCGGTCGCGGATGAAGAGGTAGCCGTCCGCGTCCAGGGTCCCGATGTCGCCCGTCCTGAGCCAGCCTTCCGGAGAGATCGCGGCCGCGGTGGCTTCGGGATCGTCCAGGTAGCCCTTCATCACGTTCGGCCCGCGGATGAGGATCTCCCCTTCCTCCCCGACGGGCAGCGGCGCCCCGGAATCGTCCGCGATGCGGAGTTCCACCCCAGGCAAGGCCTTGCCCACGCTGCCGGGCCGGGGCGAGTCCACGGCGTTGACCGTGGCCACGGGCGAGGTCTCGGTGAGGCCGTAGCCCTCGATGATGCCTTTCCCGAACGCCGAGCGGAAATCCTCCGCGGTCTTCGGGCTCAAGGGCGCGGCGCCGGACACGAAGAGCCAGGTCCGGCGGAAGAACCACCAGCGCAGGGCCAGCCCCTTGAGCCCCTTGGCTTCCTTGGCCAGCACCGCGTAGACCTGCGGCACGGCCGCGATCAGCGTGGCCCCATGCTTGGACATCATGCGCAGCCACGCGGCCGCGGGGGTGATGGAGGGCGACACGATGTTCTTGGCCCCTCCGCGCAGGGGGAGCAGCACGCAGGCCGTCCAGGCGAAGGTGTGGAACATGGGCAGGATCGTCATCATGACGTCGCTGCGGCTCAAGTTCTCCAGGCCCAGGGCCTGGATGCACGCGTCGCAGTTGGACACGAGGTTGGCGTGGGTGAGCATGACCCCCTTGGGCTGGCCCGTGGTGCCCGAGGTGTAGAGCACGCAGGCCAGGTCGTCCTCGGAGACCTCGGGGAAGCCGGTCTCGGACTCGGGGGAGGCCTCCACGTCGCGCCAGAAGCCTTCCTCCGCCACGAGGACGAAGACGCCCTCGATGTCCCGCAGGGGCCGCAGGAACTCCTTCTGCGTCAGCACTCCCTTGGCCTTGCAGTGCCCGAGCATGAACTGGAGCTCCTCGGGCTTCTGCACCAGGAAGTTGATGGGGACCGCGGCGGCGCCGAGCCGGGCCAGCGCGAAGTACCCCACCACGAACTCGAGGCCGTTCCTGAGCACGAGGGCGAAGCGGTCGCCCTTGCCGACCCCCCGGGAGCGCAGGAGTGCCGCCGCGCGCAGGACCAGGCTGCGGAGCTCCCCGAAGGACACGACGCGGTCGCCCGGAAGGACGAGGGCCGGCTTATGGGGCCAGATCGAAGCGGTGTGGTCCAACAACCCGTTCAGGGTCATTCAGGGTTCAACTCTTGCTGAGATAGTACAGCGGGCACATGTTGGGCGAGGTCGGGAACACGGGGTTGTGCGTGAAGCCCCTGACCCAAGTCCTCTGCACCCGCAGGCCGACGGAGTCCGCGATGAAGAGCGTGGGGACGTCCTCGTGAGCGATCGCCTGCAGGCGCCGGACCAGGGAGAGGCGCTTGGCCGGGGCGGTCTCGGACATGAGCTTCGTGACCAGCCCGTCGGCCTCGGCCGAGCGGTAGCGCTGCAGCCGCGGATAGAAGCCCTGGGAATGCATGAACGGGAACGCGAAGTTGTAGGGATCGGGATAGTCGGGAGACCAGCGCAGCACGAACATGGGCAGCCTCGAGCGGTTCGCCTGGTCCAGGTAGGCGGACCAATCGAGCTGCTTCATGTCGATGCGGAACTTCGGATTGATCTCCCCGACCGAGCGCTTGAGCATCGTGGCGATGACCTGGTGCGCCTGCCGGCCCTCGTTGTAGGCGATGGTGAAGCGGAAGCCCTTCTGCCAGACCCGGCCGCCCAGGGCCTTGCGGAAGTGCGCCTCCGCCTTCTTGAGGTCGTATTCGTAGACCGTCTGCTTGGGGTCGTAGCCGAACAGGCCCTTGGGGATGAAGGAGCGGGCGCGGCTGCCCATGCCGCGGTTGACGTCCCGCGTGTAGCCGTCGTAATCGAACGCGTAGGCGAAGGCCTTGCGCACGTGGAGGTCCGAGAAGAAGTCCGGCGGGATGCCCTCGCCGTCGAGCGAGCCCGAGCCCACGTAGGGGTTGCCCTTGGCGTCGATGCGGAAGACGAAGAAGACGGCGGAGGCCATGTCGATGCCGCTCAAGTCCGAGAGGATCTGGACCCCCGGGATCTTCTCGAGGAGAGGCAGGTGCATCAGGTCCGCGGAGATGGAGTCCGCGTCCCCGGCCGCCAGCATGAGCTTGCGGGTCTGGGGCTCCTCCACGGCGCGGAAGACCGCCCGTTTGATCCGGGCCGGTCCGCGCCAGTAGCCGTCGAAGCGGGCGAGCACGATCTCCTTCTTCCCGTGGTCCCAGGTGTCGAGCATGAAGGGTCCGGTCCCGTTCGCGTGCTCGTGCAGGTAGGTCGATGCCCTGGCCGGGTTGTTCCTCTTCTTCCAGTCCGCCTTCCCCCCGTCCCATTCGCCGTTGGCCACGCACCAGGACTTCGAGAGGACCGGGGCCCAGGAGGCGAGCGCGGTCAGCATCGGCGGGAAGGGCTTGTTCAGCAGGAGCACGACCCGGTCTCCCTCCACCCGCACCGCGCGCGAGACCTTGTCGTAGGCTTCCTCGCGGATGCGTCCCTCGCGGTCCCGCGTGCTGGGGATGCCGGCCACGGGCTCGAGCAGGATGCTGGAGGGCCCGCCCTCCCGGTCCAGGAGCATGAAGCGGATGAGGGAATAGCGCACGTCCTCGGGGGTCGCCTCGCCGCCGTGGTGGAATCGGACGCCCTTGCGGATGGGGAATTCGTAGCGCCGGCCGTCCTTCGAGAGCAGCCCGTTCTCCGCGGTCGGGACCTGCTCGGCGACGAGGGGCTCGA
Organism: Elusimicrobiota bacterium; assembly: GCA_041650695.1. Classification (GTDB taxonomy): domain Bacteria; phylum Elusimicrobiota; class Elusimicrobia; order UBA1565; family UBA1565; genus JBAZKS01. The sequence goes on along the minus strand of JBAZKS010000047.1, from coordinate 12,686 downwards.
GCTCCGTGACGCTCGACCCCTTGTACCCCACCAGCGTCTCGTAGAGATTGATGTGGATGTTCTGGCTGGTGGAGTCGTAGGCCCAGGTGGGGTCCAGGGTGTCTATGTCCGAGATCGCGGCGTGGACGTAGGTCTCGGGGTTGCGGCTCCTGCCCAGGGTGCCGCCCCCGGGGCTCTCTCCCGGCGAACAGCCCAGGCCGGCGAGAGCGGCGGCGAGAAGCAGGGCGGGTTTGGAGCGGAGCATGATGATCCCCGCATGATACAAAAAATATGAACGCCCGGCGGAGGTGATATATAATACGCGCGCCCATGCGCATGAGGCCCTGGCTCGAAGGCTTCGCCGTTTCGACGGTAGCTACGGTCGTGGTCCTGGGTTCGGTCGAGACGCTCCTTCGTTCGGTCGGTTTCCGCTACGCCTATTACCCGATTGCCATGCGCTATGTGAGTTCCATCGCTCAGATCGGGACCAGCATGACCCTCCCGGAAGGCGCTGTCGCGATCCGTTATACTTTGGACCACGCGGTCTTGTGGAGACCTGTTCCCCAGAACGGGGTCACGAACTCCGAGGGATTCCTCGGGCCCGAATGGTCGAGAGAAAAGAGGTCCTCCATGCGGCGCATGATCGCGCTGGGGGATTCCTGCACCGCGCACGGAGACTGGCCTTATCCGGCTCTGCTGGCCGCGCGCGCAGGCAAGGGGTCGAACCGATGGGAAGTCTGGAATGCGGGGGTGGGCTCCTGGTCCTCCTTCCAGGGTCGTCGACTGTTGGAGACCCGGCTGCTGGGGTACCGACCTGACGTCGTCAGCATCTATTTCGGGTGGAACGACCACTGGTTGAGCTGGTCTGTGCCTGATCGGGCGGTGGCCCCGCTGCTGGACCGTCAGTGGCGCATCCTCCGTCTCGTCGAGAGGAGTCGTCTGCTGCAGGCCCTGCTCAAGGCGGCGACCCTGGCGCGGCGCGATACGCCGCGCTTCTCCTCCCGGACTCCGTTCCGGGTCTCGTTGGAGGATTACGAGGCCAACCTCCGAGCCATGGTGGCTCTGGTGCGGTCCGCCGGCGGGCGGGCTGTTCTCGTGACGGCTCCCTCGGGGCTGACCCCCGACCACCCGGTGACCCGGATACTCTGCGAGGAGACGCATAACTTCTTCAACCCGGCCAGGATCGTGCAGGTCCATGACGCGTACAACGAGCGCGTCCGGAGGGTGGCGCGGGAGACGGAGACAGGGCTCGTGGATCTGGCGGTCGAGTTCGACCGGAGGGACGACAAGCAGCGCCTCTTGACGGACGGGATCCACTTGTCCCGGGAAGGCCACGCGCTGGCCGCAGACCTGTTGGCGGCGGAGGCGTTCAAGCTCTGAGAAGTCGGCCCTCTTGACGTCCGAGGCTACGTCCCCCATACTCATGGTATGCCGCCGGGCTACTCCCCTCCCCCCAAGAAGGTCTCGCACGCGGACCTCGAGGAGCATCGCGCAGCCAAGACCCGGAAGGCGGTGCTGGCCGGCATCGGCGCCGCGGCGTTCCTGACCCTGGGCTCGGTCGGGGTGGTTCAGCTCGTGAGGCGCTGGCCCGTGGCGAAGCCCCCCGTTCTCCATCCCGAGGTGGAGTCTCCGGTCACGCCCGTGATCCCTCCCCGCGACCCCAGCCCTCTGCCCACGCCCGGAGTGCTGGGTGATCCTGTGGCGTCCGAGCAGCGGACGGAGTACGTGTGCGTCACCCTGGAGCCGGCGGATGAGCCCAAGGAGGAGAAGGCGCGGGCCGAGAAGCCTCGGTTGGAGCCCACGGAGCCCGTCTATCGGGTGGATGCCTTCCAACGACCCTTGGTCCCTCCGGACAAGGCGGTCTTGGAGACCCCCGACCCGCGCTCGCTGTTCGCGGACATGCCCATCGGCGTGCTCTGCGGGCAGGGGCAGGACCCCAGGCAGGGCTTCACCCTCGAGATCCCGGTCGAGGGGTGCATCCCGGAGACCGGGCCGAAGCTGAAGCCTCTCGGCTCCTGTGGGGAGGCGTACCTGTTCTTGTTCACCAACGGCTACAAGGACAGGAGCCTGATCGGGGCGCTCTCGGACGACGAGGGCCAGATGTGGGACATCCAACTCCCCCCCAACAGCACGACCTTCCTCAAGAGCCGCTGGTCGATGAAGCGGGCCTACCTCAGGGTCTCGTCGAGGCCTTAGACAGCCCGATGCTCCGCATGAAGGCGTCGTCCGAGGGCTCTCTGCCCAGGAATCCTCGGAGGGCTTCCGACTCGGGCCGGGAGCTCCCGGCCTCCAGGATCCACTTGCGCAGGTCCCGGCCCACCTTCTCGTTCGTGAGCCCCTCCTTCTCGAAGCGCGAGAAGATGTCCTGGGCGTAGACCTCGGCCCAGAGGTAGCCGTAGTAGCCCGCGTCGTAGCCCATGAGGTGAGTGAACGAGGACTCCGGCATCGTGCCCGGGGTCGTGGTCACCAGGGACACCTCCTTCATGAGCTTCTCGTAGAGCGCGGTGCTGTCCGGGACCGCCTGCGTGTGCAGGGTCATGTCGTAGGTGCCGAAGAAGTTCTGGCGCAGGTACGTGAGGCCGGAGTCCACGTTCTTGGCCGCGATCATCTTGTCGATGAGCTCCTCGGGGAGCTTCTTGGACCGGTCCTGGTAATGACCGGAGATGCGCTGGAGCATGGTCTTGTTCCAGACCCAGTTCTCCGCCATCTGGGACGGGGCTTCCACGAAGTCCCGCGCCACCGCGGTGCCGGACATGCGCTGGTACTTGCCGCGCGTCAAGGTCTGGTGCATGATGTGCCCGAACTCGTGGAAGAGGGTCTCCACGTCGCTGTGCGGGATGAGCGACGGCTTCTCCGGCGTGGGCTTGTCGAAGTTGGCCACGACGGCGCTCACGGGCTTCTGGTAGGAGCCGTCGGGGAGCGCGCGTCCCTGCACCAGGGTGAAGGCGGCCGCGTGCTTGTACTTGCCCTCGCGCGGGTAGAGGTCCATGAAGAAGCGCGCGCGGGTGACTCCGGTGCGGGAGTCCGCCACCTCGTAGAGCTTGACGTCCGGATGCCAGGCCTGGTTCGGGGTCACCTCCTTGAAGCGCAGGCCGAGCGCCTCCTGGTAGACTCCGAGCATCTTCTCGATGACGAGGTCCGTGGGGAAGTACTCGCGGATCTTCTCCTTGTCCACCTGGTAGCGCTTCTTCATGAGCTGGTTGTGGTAGTAGCGCCAGTCGTAGACGTGCAGGATGCCGTCGGACTTCTTGCCCAGCTCCTGCGCCTTCATCGCGAGCAGGGTCTTGAGTTCCGGGCCGGCCTTTTCCTTGAGCTTCTTGCGCAGGCCCTCGAGGAAGCGGAAGACGGTGTCCGGATCGCCGGCCATGCGCTCGTCGAGCACGTAGTGGGCGTGCGTTTTATAGCCCAGGAGTTTCGCCGCCTCGTCGCGCAGCTTGAGCACCTCGGCCAAGCGGACCTTGTTCTTCTCTCCTCCCCGAGAGTCGTAGCGTATCTCCAGCATCTTCCGGGCTTCGGGGTCCTTGGCGTTCTCCATGAACGGGAAATAGTCCGGGTAGTCCAGGCTCACCTTGTACTTGTCCCCGTCCCTCGGAAGGCGGGCCAGCATGTCCTGCGGGGCCCCCGCCATCTGCGCCGGCGTGAAGGACACTGTTTCCTTAACCTCCGCCACCTCGGTCTCGAATCCGTTGGAGAGCTCCACGATCCTCTGGCGGAGGGCCTTGAGCTTTTCGCGCTGCTCCTCGGGCAGTTCCATGCCGCTGCGGCGGAAATCCAGCATCGTCTTTTCCACGAGGCGTTCGTCCTCGCCGTCGAGCACCTCGCCGCGCTCGGCCGCGGCCTTCAGGACCGCGAAGAGTTCGGGCCGGGTGAAGATCTCGACGTAGTACTTGGAGATGTCGTTGTCGCATTCCAGCGAGGCGTCGCGCACGGCCTTGTCCGGGGAGGTGTGGCGCAGGAACATGGCCGCCGCGGTCTCGTCGTTGAGGTCGGAGAGGATGTCCTGGAACGCCACGAACGCGCCGCGGAAGCCCGTGCCATTGACCGCGCCCAGTTCCCTGATGCGGAACTCGGCTTTGGACTTGGCGGCGGTGCAGGCCTGCTGCACGGCCGGCGCGTCGAGCTCCCAGTCCAAGGGGTAGAACGCCGCGCAGACCGGCCTCGGCCAAGCCAGCGCCGTTAGAAGCGAGACGGCGAGGACCTTTTTCATGGCAGATGCAGCTTCCCGCCCGGCATGCGCCCGGGGCCGAGATGCCCGGGGTCCAGGTTGGCCCCGCCTTTCGGGATGACGATGGAGGACGCGGCGCGCCGCCGGAGTTCCTGGAGCTCTTCCATGGCGGACTCGAAAGCCTGCCGCACGGCGGGGGCGTACTTGCCGACGGCCTCGGTGAGGGCGGAGGCCTCGATCTCGAAGCTCAGTGGCAAAGCTCCGGCGGATGTCAGGAGCTGGGCTTCCCCGACGAAAAGGATCTTGCGGCCGGGGTCCGGCGAGCCGTCTGCTTTGACGGGCGTCAAGCGGCGGATGGCGCCCACCTTGCGGTCCGTGAAGACCTCTTCGCGGTAGAGTCCGGCGGAGTCCATCTGTGGGTCGATCTTGGGGTCGCTCGGGTTGTTCATGGGGTCTATTGTATAATTTGGGACCATGTTCAAAACATCCTTCATACTCTGCGTCTGTCTCGCGTCCCCGTCTTCGGCCGCCACGCTCCAGGAGGAGGCGGCCCAGTTCGTCCGCGACTACTCGTCCTTGTATCAGTCCGTGTACACGGTCTCCGGAAACGCGGACTGGGACGCGGCCACGGACGTCTCTCCCGAGCACGACGGCGCCCGCATCGCCGCCAACAAGGCATTGGCGTCGGTCACGGGGAACCCGCTGGTCATCGAGCAGTGCAAGCGCTTCCTCGCCCAAAAGAAGAAGCTCGACCCGCTCCTCGTCCGCCAGCTCGAACGCATGCTGCTGAGCGCTGCGGAGAACCCCGGCACGCTCCCGGACGTGACGGCCAAGCGCGTGGAGCTGGAGGCCAGGCAGTCGAGCGCCATGGACTCGTTCCAGTTCTGCCTGGAGAAGAAGGACGGCGTGTGCGTGAAGCCGGTGACGGCGAACGACATCGACGACAGCCTCGTGAAGGAGACCGACCTCGCCAAGCGGAGGGCCGTATGGGAGGCGTCCAAGGAGATCGGGCCCGTCCTGAAGCCCGGCTTGGTCGAGCTGCAGGGACTTCGCAACTCCGTGGCCGCGCATTTCGGGTACCCGTCGTACTTCGACCTGCAGACCGCGAACATGTCCATGAGCGCGGACGAGCTCGTCGCCTTGATGGACCAGCTGCTCAAGGACATCCAGCCCCTCTACGAGCAGCTGCACTGCTACGCCAAGTACGAGTTGGCCGAGCGCTACAAGCAGCCGGTCCCCGAGAAGGCCATCCCGGCCCATTGGATCGCGAACCGCTGGGCGCAGGAGTGGTGCGGCCTGGCCGAGGGCGTGGACTTGGACCCCTATTTCAAGGGGAAGGCTCCGGAGTGGCTGGTGCAGCAGGGCGAGGGCTTTTGGACTTCCCTGGGCTTCCCGCGCCTGCCCGAGTCTTTCTGGAAGAAGTCGGACCTTTACGCTTTGCCCAAGGACTCGAAGCGCAAGAAGAACACGCACGCCTCGGCTTGGCACGTGGACCTGGACCAGGACGTGCGCTCGCTCCAGAACGTGGAGTCGAACGTGTATTGGTGGAACACGGTGCACCACGAGCTGGGGCATGTCTACTATTACGTGAATTACACCACGCCCACGGTCCCCGTGCTGCTGCGCACGGGCGCGACCCGGGCGTTCCACGAGGGCGTGGCCGAGTTCGGCGGGCTTTCCTCGAGCCGCGAGGCTTATCTGCGCCGCGTGGGACTGCTTCCGGCTGACAAGAAGCTCGACCGGGAGCAGTGGCTGCTCAACCAGGCCTTCGTCGAAACCGTGGCTTTCCTGCCTTGGGCCGCGGGCACGGTGACCGCTTGGGAGCGTGACGTTTATGCCAAGAAGCTTCCCGCGTCTGAGTGGAACGCGCGCTGGTGGGAGTACGTGCGAAAGTATCAGGGCATCGAGCCCCCCGCTCCTCGGGGCGAGGAGTATTGCGACGCGTGCACCAAGACGCACGTGAACGATAACCCGGCGTATTACTACAACTACGCCGTTGCCACGATCCTTAAGTACCAGCTGTACGCGCATATCTGCAGGAACATCCTCAAACAGGACATGCAGTCGTGCGACCCCTACGGGAAGCCCGAGGTGGGCGAGTTCCTCAAGAAGGTCCTGTCGGCCGGAGCCACCAAGGATTGGCGCGCGCTCCTTAAAGAGACCACCGGGCAGGAGCTGAGCACACAGCCCATGATGGAGTATTTCCAGCCGCTGGTGGGATTGCTCGAGAAGGAGAATAAGGGCCGTCAGTGCGGGTGGCAGTAGCGGGTTTTTGACGGGGGCATCGGAACGAGGAGCACCTGGAGGCCGCGTCCTAAGGCTCTCGCGATCCGATTCAGCGTCTCTATGGTGACGTTCTGGGCCCCGCGCTCGATTCTGGAGATGGTCTGCTGGCGTGTCTTGAGCGCTTCGGCGAGCTCCTGCTGCGTCATTCCCTTGGCTTCGCGGGCTTTGATGATCTCAAGGGCGACGCGGAGCTCGATGTCCGCTTCCGCGTAGAGGCGCCGGAACTCGGGGTCTTTCATTTCCTCGCGGAGGTACTCCTGAAGAGTGGTTCCGCGCCGTCTCGCTTTCATGGGTTTCCTCCGCATCGTTCCAGCCAATCCGCTCGGCGTCTGCGCGCCAGATCCGCCTCCGACTGCGGCACCTTCTCCCCCTTCTTTAGAAAAGCGTTCGCGACGACGATGAGCGAGCGGCCATGGAAGAAGTAGAGGGGCCTGTGCTGGTGCCGCTCGATGGCGGCCCTGAGCTCGTATATCCCTCCGCCGAGATGTTCGGCCAGCGGCCTTTTCGCCGCGTATCCGGCGTCCTCGAGATACTGGAGGGCGCGGCCGATCTTGACGCGATGGCTCTTGACCTGGGCTCGGATGTAGTCGAGCACGGGCTCTTCGCCGTCCGGGGCCCTGTAGAATTCCAGGGTGAAGGGCATGCCATACCTCTAGGATACAGCGTATATGATGTTATGTCAAGGGGATGATATCCCCCCATCTGCTACTAGTACGAATGAGCGGGCGGGAAAGTTCCCTTTATTTCGAGTGGTCCGGCGCGGGGTCCTTGTATCCCAGCAGGCGCGCCGGGAGGAAGAGGAGGGTCTTCACCAGGGCCAGGAGCGCCTCCATGGCCGTGCCGACGATCCGGAAGGGGATGGACAGCAACCACAGCACGGGCCAGAGCAGGAGGATGAGGAAGGCGAGCGGCCAGCACAGGACGAGGAGTATCCCCCACAGCAGCAGCACGATGAGAGTCTTCATGTTTGAGTCCTCACTAGGGCTGCGAACTGTTCGAGACGGCTGATCGTGGCCACTTGTACTTAGCGGCCGCATAAAGCTTCATGTCTTTGCTCGAAACATACAGAGTGTGAAAACCGTTCGTGATGTAAGCCCCCTTCAGGCCGAAGCGCTCCATTTGAGAAATGAATACCCTGATATCACTGGCGCTCGGCGCCAAGACGCCTTGCGGTTTTTTCGAATCCAGGTCATTCAGGAAGAAGCCGTGATTATGCAGGTTGGCGGCCACCTTCCAGCCGGCATCTCTATCGGCTTCGATCCGGCTCAGCAGGCTGGAGACCCCGGCGCCCCGGATGCCTGCGGAATCGTTCGTCAGAAAATAGACCCTCAGTTTCCCTTTTCTTCGAAGGAAATAGGCGATGAACTCCGGCCCCTCGGTCGCGAAGCGTTCGTTCCGGCCGATCTCGACATCCAGGAGGAGCCCCGCCAGGCAGCCCAGCTCCTTGATATCCCCGGTCCGGCTCATGACCACCTCGATATTGCGGAGATCCTCGGGCGCGGGCTGGAGCGCCATGTAGCGCTTCAAGAGAGCCGCCGGGTCAGTCGCTATGCGTTTCGCAACCACTTCCCGATACTCGGCAAGTCTCTTGGAATCGGGCAGAGATTCCAAGGAAAGAACTTTATCCGATTCGAAGTCCCAGTATTGAAGCAGTATCCGGTTCGGACCGGCATCGACCCTTTCGATGATCGTCGGCTCCGACCGGAACGAGCATCGATCCATGGCGGCCTGGACGCTGCTCGGGAGAAGCATCGCCGCAAGCAGGAGGATGCTCGTTTCCATGGAATTATCGTCCCCAACCTGTACTATGATGGCGCTCTAACGTCGCGCTGAACGGCAATCAGGGCGCCACGTTTTCCGCACCGTGCCGCCGTTCAAGCGAAGGTTAGCCTCCGCGAACATGCAGTTGTCACGCCGGCTTCAAGACCAGCTTGAATCCCAGAGCCTCGATCAACTGCCGCAAGCTGTGGAGCCTGGGATTCCCGCTCTTGGAAAGCATCCGGAATAGATGTTCCCGGTTGAGGCCCGCTTTCTTGGCTAGCTGACGAAGCCCGCCATGGACTTGGGCGACGTCCCGGACGGCGAGGAGAAATGCACCTTCATCCTCATCCTCAAGACAGGCATTGAGGTATCCCACGGCATATTTCGGGTCCTTGAGGCGCCGAAGCAGATCGTCGTGATAGCTGATGGCCGGTTTCATTGCCTTGTCCTCCTGAGATAATCCGTCCAATACTCCCTGGCTGCTTCGATGTCGCTCGCCTGTCCCCGCTTCTGCCCTCCATGAAGCAAGATGACTATAGTCTTCCCGGCCCTGGCGTAGTAGATTCTGAAACCCGGCCCAAGATCAAACTTCAACTCCCATAGTCCTCTTCCCAGACTTTCCGAGTGTCCGAGGAGCCCCCGTCGGACTCGCGTGAGCCGAGCGTCGATGATTTGCTGGATCCGGGGGTCCAAGGAATCGAACCAGTCCTTGAACGGGCATCGGCCAGAACTCGTCTGGTAGTAGTAGACGGCTATTGGGCCGATGTCCATCGGGGTCCAGTACTATAGTAGCTCATAAGCTACTAACTGTCAAGGGCTTCATGAATCTGCGTGAGGCTAGACACAATGGTTGACTGAAAACAGAGGCTCGCCGTCCTTTGAACCGTGGGTTGTGATACCGTTTGAGAGCATCATAGAGCCACACAAAGGAGGCGAGCCTTGGAACAGTCTACCATGTATATCGGCCTGGATGTCCACAATGAGGCTATGCTAGGCCCCGAAGGGCCTACGATTCAATAGGTCTTTTGGGGAAAACGCGGTCTTGGCATAACCGTTGCTAACAAATAGGGCAGCCGCATATCCTAATTTGGAGGGCTCATGGCGACCACGACACAAAAGGACATCATCTGGGTTCCGTTCGACACCATGCAGGAGTTCATGGTGGACGTGTTCAAGGGCATCGGCGTGCCGGAAGCGGACGCCAAGATCAGCGCCGAAATCCTCATCACCGCGGACAAGCGCGGCATCGATTCCCACGGCGTCGCCCGCATGAAGACCATCTACTACGACCGGATCAAGCAGGGCATCCAGAACCCGGTCACCAACTTCGAGATCATCCGCGACCGCAAGACCACCGCGGTCATAGACGGGCACGACGGCATGGGCCACACGATCGGCAAGCGCTCCATGCAGATGGCCATCGACAAGGCCAAAGAGCACGGCATGGGCATGGTCGCGGTCCGCAACTCCACGCACTACGGCATCGCCGGCTACTACACCCTGATGGCGGCGGAGAACGGGATGATCGGCATCACCGGCACCAACGCCCGCCCCTCCGTGGCTCCGACCTTCGGGGTCGAGAACATGATGGGCACCAATCCCCTGACCATCGGGCTCCCCACCGACGAGCCCTTCCCGTTCGTCATCGACTGCGCCACCTCGCTCACGCAGCGCGGCAAGGTCGAGGTCTACGCCCGCATCGGCAAGAACCTGCCCAAGGGCTGGGCCATCGGGCTCGACGGCACGGCCAAGACCGACTCCAAGGCCATCCTCACCGAGCTCGTGAAGGGCGAGGCCGCGTTGACCCCCCTCGGCGGCATCGGCGAGGAGCTCGGCGGGCACAAGGGCTACGGCTACTGCGCCGCCATCGAGATCCTCTCGGCCGCTCTGCAGGGCGGCAGCTACATGAAGATGCTGCTCGGGGTCAAGGACGGCAAGAAGGTCCCCTACCACCTCGGGCACTTCTTCATCGCCATCAACATCAGCGAGTTCTGCGAGCTCAAGGACTTCAAGAAGACGGCCGGCGACATCCTGCGCCAGCTGCGCGCCTCCAAGAAGGCGCCGGGCGAGAAGCGCATCTACACCGCCGGGGAGAAGGAGTACCTCTGCGGCAAGGAGCGCGCGGGCAAGGGCGTTCCGCTCAACGACGAGAACAGGCGGGAGATCCTGGCCATGCGCGACGAGCTGGGGCTCCAGTCCAAGTACAAGTTCCCGTTCTAGGGTTGGACTTCTTCCAAGTAGACGCGTTCGCGGATCAGCCCTTCCAGGGCAATCCGGCGGCGGTGTTCATCCTCCCGCGCCGCATGCCTGCCTGGGTCATCGAGGTCGGCTCCGAGCGCGCGTCCTGCGGCCTCGGCTCGCGGAGGCGTGGTCAAGGTCCGCTGCATGGGCGAGCGCGTCCTGCTCCAGGGGAAGGCCGTCACCGTGTTCCGGGGCATCCTTGGTAGAATATCCACGCATGCCTGAGCTGAGGGCGGAGGGGCTGTGCTTCAAAGCCGGGGGAAAACGGCTCCTCTCGGACGTGGACCTCGTATTCCGGCCGGGAGAGCTCACCGCCGTCATCGGACCCTCCGGGTGCGGCAAAAGCACGCTCGTGAAGTGCCTCGCCACGGTCCAGCGCGCGAGCGACGGCCGCGTGACGTTCGGCGGCGAGGACGTCTGGCCCATCCGGCGCCGGTTCCGGCTGGACCTCGGCTACGTGCCGCAGGACGACGTCATCCACCCCGAGCTCACGGTGCGCCAGGCCTTCTACTATGCCTCCCGGCTCAGGCTCGACACCGGGCTCGCCCCCTCCGCCGTGGACATCCGGGTGGAGGCGATCACGAGCCTGCTCGGGCTGGCCGAGGCGAGCAAGCGGCGCATCCGCAGGCTCTCGGGAGGGCAGCGCAAGCGCGTCAACATCGGCATCGAGCTCCTGGCGGACCCCGGGCTGCTCCTGCTCGATGAACCGGCGTCCGGGCTCGACCCGGGGACCGAGGAGGACCTCGTGAAGCTCCTCACCTCCCTGGCCAGGGCCGGCCGCACCGTGGTCTCGACCACGCATTCCATGGAGTACCTCACCCTCTTCCACAAGGTGGTGGCGCTCTCCTCCGGGCGCGTCGTCTTCTGCGGCTCCCACGCGCAGCTGCTCGAGCATTTCAAGGTCTCGCACGCGGCGGACGTGTTCAAGGCCATGCGCAAGGGGGCCCTGTGAGCCGGCCGGGGTTCAGGCGCCAGCTCGACCTCCTGACCGGACGCCAGCTCGCCGTCTACTCGGGCTCCGCGGGCACCCTGCTCCTCATGTGCGTGCAGGCCCCCCTCATCGGCTATTTCATCGGCCTCGCCTGGAAGAGCCAGGAGGCGGCGCCCCAGACCTACTTCATCATGGCCGTGGCCGCGGTATGGATGGGCTGCATGAACGCGTGCACGGCCATCGTCCAGGAGCGGCAGGTCTTCGCTAGGGAGCGCATGTTCGACCTGGACATCCGCTCCTATCTGCTCTCGAAGCTGAGCGTGCTCTGCGTCATCTGCTGCCTGCAGAGCGTGCTCCTGCTCGCGGCGCAGGGGCGGCTGATGCACCTCAAGGACTCCGTCCTCGCCCAAGGGCTCTTGTTCCTGGTTTTGAGCGCGACCGGCGTGGCCGCAAGCGCCCTGGGTCTGCTCATCTCCTCGTTCGCCAGGACCTCCCACGGCGCGGCGGTCGCGGTTCCCATCCTCCTTATCCCGCAGGTCATCTTCTCCGAGGCGCTGCTCCAGCAGAACATCCGGAACGCGGTCCCCTCCTTCATCGAGAAGCTGACCCTGACCAAGTGGTGCTATGAGGCGCTGCTCGACATCCATAAGGGAGCGGGCTTCCTCAAGCAGACCGGCAGCCTGCTGGCCCTGTCCGCGGGCCTGGTGTTGTTCCTGGCTCTCGCATTCGTTAAACTACGGATGGACGAAGCATGAAAAAACTCATCTTGATCGTTCTCGCGCTGGCCGCGGCCGTGGGGGCCGCCTATCTCGCCTCGGAGGGCAGACTCCCTGGCTTCGAGTCGGAGAAGGGCGAGCTCAAGCAGAAATCCGCCCGCTTCATGGAGTGCCTGAAGTTCAAGGAGTTCGTCGAAGCCGCCGCCTTCCACTCCCCGGAGGAGGTCAAGGCGCACCCCGACATCCCCAAGCAGCTGGAGAACTTCTTCAAGATCCCGCACGAGAACCTCGACATCCAGGAGACCACCATCGACTACGTGGAGCTCGACTCCACCGGCACGCGCGCCAAGGTGAAGACCACCAGCGTGGTGAGGATACTCAACCGGAAGGACGAGACGCAGCGTCCCGAGGCCATGCTTTATTGGAGGAAGGCGAACGGGACCTGGGTCCTGGACCTAAGGACCACGCTCGAGCGCGGCCTCTAGCGGCTAGCAGGGTGCTGACAAAGCCCTAAAACGCAGCGGGTCCTGTCGTCCGGGTCCCTCCCGCCCTTCGGTCAGCGGCTTCGCCGCAGTCCTCAGGGCGGGAAGCCCTTCCGGACGCCACC
>JBAZKS010000046.1:0-37405 GCA_041650695.1 Elusimicrobiota bacterium | reverse complement strand
TCCCGCCGCCTTCACGATACGTTATCGCCGGGCATCGCAAGCGCCCCGCATAGCGCCGGAGGCGGAGCAAGGGATACTCAAAGAGCTCGCCACTGAGAAGAGGCTCATCGAAAACAAGGAGGTCCCCTATTTCCGTCTCCAGCGGGCCCTCAGGGAGAAGAAGTCCTTGTTCCGCGAGTTCCGCATCCCGCCGCCCTTCAAGTCCGTCAAGGATGTCTTCTGCCTCAGGCTCAAGAGGATCGTCGACGCCTACGGCCGCGTCTCGATAAACAACAGGGCCCTTTCGGTCAACTATGCCAACGAGGGCGACGGCCTCATGGTGCGATTCTACCCTTTGAACAACGGCATGACCGAGCTCAGGTTTTGGAGGGACGACCGCCTGCTCGATGTTCAACAGCTCAAAACCGACGACCTTAGGGGGCTCCAGTTTTGAACTTTAAACAGTCCACTTTTCAGTTTTTCCCAACAGGGGGTGATCCCCCGTGTGATCCCCCCGCTATTTCACCGCCGGAGCATCCGCGCGGGGCCGGTCCTTCTCCTGATCCCAGTAAGGCGAGAGGCGCCTGAGATTGGCCACGACTTTCGGGAACACCTCGAGGATGCGGTCCACGTCCTCGTCGGTATTGTAGCGCCCCAACGAAAACCGCACCGAGCCGTGCACCGCCGTGAACGGGATCTTCATGGCCGTGAGCACGTGCGAAGGCTCAAGCGAACCGGAGGTGCACGCGGAGCCGCTCGAGGCGCATATGCCCGCGTCGCTGAGCTGATAGAGCATGCCCTCGCCCTCCACGTAATGGCAGGAAACGTTGAGCGTGTTGGGGAGCCGCACGGCGCCCCTGCCGTTCACCTGCACATGGGGGACCTTGGCCTCGATGCCCTTCTCCAGCCGGTCGCGCAGCGCCCGAAGGCGGGGCTCTTCCGAGTCCCGCGACTCAGCGGCAAGCTCCACGGCGGCCGCGAAGCCAGCGATGTAGGGCACGTTCTCGGTCCCGGCCCGCCGGCCGCACTCCTGATGGCCTCCGATCATGAAGGGCCGGATGGGGGTGCCGCGACGGATGAAGAGGGCGCCCACTCCTTTGGGAGCGTTGAGCTTATGCCCGGAGAAGGACAAGAGGTCCACGTGCTTGAACGCGCCGGCCAAGTCGATGGGAAGCTTGCCCACGGACTGGGTCGCGTCCGTGTGGAACACGATGGACGGGTCCGTCTCCTTGGCGATGCGGGAAAGCTCCTCCACCGGGAAGACCACCCCGGTCTCGTTGTTGGCGTGCATGACGGAGACCAGGAGCGTGTCCTTCTGCAGGCTGCGCACGAACTCGCCCATGTCCAGGCTGCCGTCTTTGTCCACTCCCAGGTACGTCACCCGGCAGCCGTGCCGTCCCATCTCCCGGCACACCTCCAGCACCGCGGGATGCTCCACCGCGGTGGTGATGATGTGCTTGCGCTTGGGCACAGCCCGCGCCACCCCCTGGATCGCGGAGTTGTTGCTCTCCGTGGCGCAGGAGGTGAACAGTATCTCCTTCGGGTCGATGGGCCCGAAGGACGCGGCGATGCTCTCTCTCGCCTGCGCCAAGGCCGCGGCCACGCGGCGGGCGGGTTCGTACATGGAGGAAGGGTTGAAGAACTGATCCCGGAAGAACGGGACCATGGCCTCCACGACCTCAGGGGCGACCGGCGTCGTGGCGTTATTGTCCGCGTAGATGGCGCTCATGGCTATAGCTCGATGACCCGGATGCTTTCGTCGACCTTCTCCCGCAGGACCCGTTCCACCATGCCCTTGAGCGTCTGCCGGGCCCCGGCGCAGCCTTTGCAGGCTCCCTGCAGGCGGCAATAGATCAGCTTGTCCTTGATGTCCACCACTTCCAAGCCGCCGCCGTCCCGCTTGAGCATGGGCTGCACGTACTCCTCGATGACCTTCTCCACTCTCTTGCTGAACTGGTACGGGGACGGGGCGTTGGCGGCGGCCGTGACCGAAGCAGGAGCTTCCTGCGCGGCCGCTTTAGGAGCTCCCCACATGTCATTAAGGATATCCTGCAAGCCCCCTGGAGCATGGTGGCAGGTCATGCACGCTCCACCCGCCTTGATCGCGTTCGTGATGTCCGCGATGGTGTGGAGCTTTAGCTCCTGGATCTTCCTGCGAAGGTATGGCTCGGTCACGTTGAAGCATTTGCACACCAGCCGCCCCTCGGTCTCGCCTCCCTCGTGCGCGTCGATGCCGAGCTTGGGAAGGTCCACGCCGCGCTTGTGCGCCCAGTCGAACACCGCGGCCTCCAAGGCTTCGGCGCCCATGACCGAGCAGTGTATCTTCTGCTCCGGCAGGCCCTCGAGAAAGTCCACGATGTCCTGGTTCCGGATCTTGAGCGCCTGGATCGGGGTATATCCCCCCTTCTCGATGAGCACGCAGAGCGCCTCGGAGGCGGCGATGGCGGAAGTGCAGCCGAAAGTCAGGTACTTGGCTTCGGTGATGACGTCCTTGGTCGGGTCCTCAGGGTCTCGCTTGACCCGAAAGGTGAAGCGCAGGGAGTCCCCGCACGCGATGGACCCGTGTTCTCCCATGCCGTCGGGATTCTCCACCTCGCCTAGATGGGTCCCGGGCTTGCCATGGACCGCGTCCATGAAAATCTTCTTGGTCTTTTCGCTGTACTCCCAAGCCATGGGTCCTCCCAACAAATCCTGACTATATTATACAGGCTTCTTCTTGCCGAAGAGCTTCTCGAACGCGGCCTTGCTGCCGTCCGCCGTCGGATCCTGGCCCGCCGCCTTGGGCGAACTCGGCCTGAACAGCTCGCAGAAATTCGCCCGCGTCTTGTCTTTCGGCGGCTCGGCAACGGGCTCCAGGCACTCCCCGCTCCGTCCCGGCGCGTAGAACCGGCAGTTGCGGCATACCCGGGTATCTGAGCCGCACTTCTGGCAGCTCTCGGAGCGGGCGTAATCCCCCCCCTCCAGCTTTCCCCCGCACTGCCAGCACGTCCCAGCCCCTTGCTGCGTCATATCTCCCCCTACTTCATATTCCAGACCGGATGCCACTGGGGCACCAGCCGCACGTCCTTGAGCTTGAGCCTGGCTTTCAAGAGGAACTCCAAGGCTCGGACCGGAGGGATGGGCTGCGCCTTGCCCCCCGCCTGCGTGGCGGGCTGCAGCACCAGCGGCAGCCCGGGCGCACGAGCCCCCATCAGGGCGAGCACGCGCTCCCATTCCTCGGCGGTGGAAGCCTCGGTCAGGATCACCTTGACGAAGCTGCCCGGCCGCAGCAGGCCCAGGAACTCCTCGTGCGCGGCCCAGACATCCTGCCGGGTCGCGGAGGGAAGCTTCAAGTCCATGGACACGCAGTCTATTAGCTCCACGACCCGGCTGAGCGCCTCGGGAAGGGTCCCGTTCGTCTCCAGGCAGTTCTCGAAACCCTGCTCCTTGGCCCAGGAAGCCATTTTCCCCAGGAACTCAATCTGGAGCAATGGCTCGCCGCCGGTCCAGCTGATGCTCCGATGCGGCCGGCCCTTCTGCAGAGCCAGGATCGCGGACTCCAGGCTCCCTTCATCCCACGGCTCGCCCGAACCGTGAGCGATGGATTCCGGCTCGTCGCAATAGTCGCAGCGCAAGTTGCAGCCGGCGAAACGAACGAAGATCTGCCTTTCGCCCAACCTCACGCCCTCGCCCTGGATGGAGGAGAACACCTCCACGATGCGGGCCTTCTTGTGTCCCGTCATGCAGGGTCCCGCACCCCGGCCCGGCTGAAGCCCTTGGCCCGCAGCTTGCACGAGTCGCAGCGGCCGCAAGGCCTCCTCCCGCCCCGGTAGCACGACCAGGTCAGGTGCAGGGGCACCTTGAGCCGGACCGCCTCACGCACGATGGCGGCCTTATCCATGCGCATGAGCGGGGTCAGGATGCGCAAGCCCTTGCAGCGGGTCCCCTGCCGGGCGACCTTTTGGAGCGCCGCGTAGAAACCAGGCCGGCAATCCGGATAAGCCGAGCAGTCCAGGGCATTGGCTCCCAGGATCACGGCCTCGGCTCCCACCGCGTCGGCCAGGGACATGCCCAGGGCTGCGAAGACCGTATTCCGTCCAGGGACATAGGTGCTGGGGACTCCCTCTTTCCCGATCCTGGAAAGAGGCAGCTCCGGCAGGCTCTGCTGCTTGTCCACCAGGGAGCTCGTCTTGAGCCACGGCAGGTCCAGGCGCAGTTCCAAGTACCGGACTCCGGCGCCGCGAGCCAGGGCCTTGGCCGAACGCAGTTCCCGCGCATGCCTCTGCCCATAGTATGCGGTCAATGCGTGGACCTCATAGCCCCGCGCCACAGCCCAGTATAGGCAGGTGGCGGAGTCCAGGCCCCCGGACAGCAGCACTACGGCTGTGCGTCCCGTAAGACCTCCAGGATGAGCCTCTTCGCCTTCTCCCCGATGCCGGGGAACGAGGACTCGCGCGGACCCGCGACATTGAGAGTCTCCGGCTTCACGCGGGACACGAAGTCCCGAGCCTGGGCAGCCGGCTTTTTCCAGCCGAGGTCCACCACGCAGACCGGCTTTTTATGGCGCTTGGCCAGCTCCAGGGTGAGCCGCGTCCCTCCGGCCGGCTCTCCCAAGGTAAGGATCAGGGTCGCGTCCGAATCCAGCACATTGCGCTCGGTCCGCACCGGATACTCCTCGGACCCGCTTTCGGACATGGGATACCGGTCCGGGATGCGGCCGTCTTCGGCCAAGCGGCCCTTTGGAACGGTCCCACCGCACGCCAGCCCCAGTTCCTGCGCTGCGTCGAGCGCGGCGCGGTCCACTCCGGTCTGGCCGCCGGAGATGACGCGCATCACCCCCCCCGGGCCACGCACTCGATCTCGACCTGGGCTCCCTTGGGGAGAGCGCGCACCTCGACCGTGGCCCTCGCAGGGAATGGACTCTCGAAGGCCTCGCCGTAGACCTGGTTCATCTCAGCGAACTTCGAGAGATCCGTCATGTAGACCGTGGTCTTGACCACGTCGCGCATATGCAGGCCCGCGCTCTCCAGCACGGCCCGCAGATTCCCCAGCACCTGCCGGGTCTGCTCCCGCACCCCCCCCTCCGCCATGTTTCCGGCCGAGTCCATGGGGAGCTGCCCTGAAAGGAAAAGCCAGTCCCCGGCGCGGATCGCCTGGGAGTAGGGGCCGACGGCCTTTGGAGCCTTGTCACTCTGAACAACGGTCTTGGTTTGATTCAAGGGACCTCCTTTGAGAATGCGCTCCTTCCAGCGGCTGCAGGAAGGCGAAAAGCACGCCCGCGAGCACGGCCCAGGACCAGAGCACGCAGCCCGCGAGTACGACTAGGGCGGAAACATGCCACTGTACCGGCAGGCCCCTGGCCATGAGGCCGCAGGCACAGGCGAGCAGGGGCGCGGCGCAAAGCAGGATGAAGCGGGAGTCGTAGGCGCTCAGGCTCAAGCGCGCCGGGAGAGCGCCCGGAAGGTCGAACACCTCCCGGCATCGTCCCAAGGCTGGAGCGAGGCCGAGGCCCTCCGCGGCCACGACTCCCATAGCGAGATAGCAGGAGCGCAGCGTGCCGGTCTCCAGGACCCAGAGGAGGGTGTCGAACACGGCGGCTGCGGTCGTAACGGCTTTCGCGTCGACGCGGGGACGCCGCAGGAAGAGCCGGTAGAGGATCTCCAGCGGCACCAAAAGGAAGAAAGCGGCGAGGGCTGCGGCCAAGGCCGCGGGCAGCAGGCCCAATTGGCCGAGCATCGAGACCTTCCGGGCTGAACCGGCGGCCACCAGGGCTCCGGGCAGAAACACGCACAAGCCGCAGATGAAATAGGATCCGAGCCAGTTCCAGGACTCCCCATAGAGGGGCCAGCCCAAGGAGCGGGCCAGGATATCGAAGCCGGTGACCCCCAGAACGCTGGTCAGGATGAGCCACCCCAGAGCTGAGAACACGAGCAGCACGCGATGCTCCTTGACCGTTTCCCAGCATCGCGCGGCAGCGCACCCTTCGGGACACCCCGCGTCCAGCACCGGCGCGCCCAGCACAATCCAGACGATGAAGCAGCCGGGGACCAGCAGCAGCCAGAGCCACTTGAGGTTGCGCACCAAACCGGGCCAGACCCCGGATTCATATTGCCATTCCGGCTGCGGCGTCGTCTCTTCCGGCGCGGGCCGACGCCACTCACGGACAGCGCGCTGGAGTTCGAGCGCGCCGCGGTGGACGTTCGCGTCGCGATCCTTCATCCCGGTCGAGGCCGCCGCATCAAGCCGGCCCAGCCATTCGGGACGGATGCGGTCCCTGGGCAGCCCGGAGAACCCGGCGAGAGCCGTGAGCGCCTGCCCGCGCAGGCTCGCGTTCTTGTCCTTGGACGCCTCGAGCAAGGCCTCCAGCGCGACGTCGTCCCCTTTCTCGCCCAAGCGAAGGGCCAAGGCATGGAGTATCCAGAGGCGCTGGTCCGGGTCCGGCGTATTCCGATAGAGAGCCGCCAGACGCCGGCTCGCATCGGACGAGGGGTCGATCTGCAGCTTGCCGAAGCTGTCGGCCTCCTTTCCCGCGGCGAAGGTGCACAAGAACAACAGAGATGCGACGACTTTCGTCAACAAACCCCTCCCATCACCCCGGCCAGGAGCTTCTCATTGGTGGGGAAACGCTTCAGGAGCTCCACCACCATCTTCGTGGCCTCCAAATCGGACATGCTCGCGAGCTTGCGGCGCAGCTGCCATGCAGCCTCCAAGGCCTTGGGCGAGAGCAGCAGCTCCTCGCGCCGCGTCCCGGAGTTCTTAACGTGGATGGCGGGGAAGACGCGCATGTCCGCGGCGGGCCGTGAGAGCACGAGCTCCATGTTCCCGGTCCCCTTGAACTCCTGGAAGATGACCTCGTCCATCCGGCTGTTCGTGTCCACCAGGATCGTCGCCAGGATGGTGATCGACCCCCCCTCCTCCAGCTTGCGCGCAGCGCCGAAGAAGCGCCGGGGGATCTCCATGGCGCGGGAATCCAGCCCGCCGGACATGGTCTTGTTCCCCGTCGCGGCCGTATTGTGCGCTCGAGCGAGACGCGTGAGCGAGTCGAGCACGATGACCACGTCCTTCCCCGTCGCAGCCTCTTCCACGGCCCGATGATAGACCCGTTCCGCCGTCTTGATGTGCTCCACATAGGGACGGTCCGAGCAGGAAGCGAAGATCTCGCATGCGACCGAGCGGCGGAAGTCCGTGACCTCCTCGGGCCTCTCATCGACGAGCAGGCAGAACACCTTGACGTCCGGATAGCCGCCGGCCAGGGCCTGGCAGAGATGCTTGAGTATCGTGGTTTTGCCGACCTTGGGAGGAGAGACGATGAGCCCTCTTTGCCCCTTCCCCACCGGAGAAAGCAGGTCCACGGCGCGCATGGTGAGTTCGCTCGACCCCTTCTCGAACTGCAGCCATTGGAAAGGCGCCACCGGGGTCTTCTCGAGGAAGGCCTTCTCGGCGTCCGTGCGCTTCAGGGGCTGAGACTCGCCCCGGTCGTGCTGGCCGCGATCGCGATTCCTCCCATCGTGCGAAGGCCCGCCGTGGTGCCCGTGGTGGCCGTGGTGCCGGCGGCGTCTGAAGTCGTTGCGCCGGTTGTCGTGGTGCCTGTGCTGTCCCCCGTCGCGCCTGTCGTGCGGTTGTCCGTCCATCATGGTCGTGCCTCCTGCGCCAGCGCCCACTTGGGGCGCCGCGAACTGCTTCTGAATCCCTCGATTGAGGATTCCACGGCCCGCATGCTGTGTTCCTGCGGATCGAGGAACGCCACCAGGTCGAGCTCCTGGGCTTCGGTCCCGAATTCCATGTCGAATTTTCTGGCCGCAAAGTCTGGACGCGAGCTGGGCTCGGGCGCCATCCGCAGACTCGGCCCGTACACACGGGAGACGAGCTCGCCGTTGGAAAGCGCGGCTTTGGAGCCCGCTTCTGCCTGCGAGAAGGCGCGGATCAGGGCTTCCCCCGCCTGCCTCTTAGACAGCCGCGGCCGGAGCGCTGCCACCCCATCGGCTGCCGCGAAACGGCCCATCGAACGGAAGCCGACGCCTCCAGGCCGCGCCTCGAGCACCGTCATCGCTTCCCCGTCCTCGCGTCCGGTGTTGGCGAGCAGGGCGGCGGGGGCGCGTTGCGCCAGAGCCGTCTCCACCGCGCTCTCATCCAGGAACCGGTCCCGCTGATCCGCCGTCCCCACGAAGATGCCGGCATGATGCCAATAGCCGGGCAGTCCGATCTCGCTCAGGAAGCGGTCGCGACGCACCAGCAGGATGTCCCCGGGCCGGAGCTTGTCTGAAAGGTCGCGCGCCTGCCGAGCCGTGATCAAGGTCTGGGGACGCGAAGCGGTGGAGACATCCAGGCGGAACCAGTGCCGCACCGTGTCAAGCGCGTAAATCACCCGCGAGGAAACCGAGACCTCCGCCCCCCCCGGCGGCTCCAGCAGGAATTTTTGCTTCTCCGGTTCATGAGCCCGGAGCTCCCGCGGCAGATCCCAGGCTCTCGACAAGACCGGGAACAACGGCTTCAGGATGAGCCCGCTGGAACGCTTGGGGGGCCGCGCGGCGAGAGACAGGCTGCGCCAGTCTTCGGTCCGGCGCTTCTCGAAGCCCCGCAGGTCCTTCAGGCGTCCGGCCAGCCCCTTGGCCCTTCCCGGGCGCTCGTACTCGGCCCGCGCGGACTCGGCGTCGGCCAAGCGGGTCTTCAAGCGGGTGTAGCTTCCCGCGGGCAGCCCGAGGGAGGGCACCGGCTCGTCGAAGACCGCCTCCAGGCGGGGGTCGTTGGAGCACAGGTCGGTCCAGCCTTTGGCGAAGCGCGCCTCCGCGATGTACGCGGCGTAGGCGGCCAGGAAGGAAGCCCTGGCCTCCGCCTTACCGGAAAGCCCGGAGTGGTCCCCGTACGCGGCCAGGATGGAGTCCAGGGCGAGCCAATGGTCCATGGTCCGCTCCCAAACGGCCGCCGCGGCCGCCCGGTGCTCGTCGAAAAGGGCTCCTCCCTGGGCGGGAGCCAAGGGGAAGACGTCGGGCCGCCCCCGCGCGTAGCGTAGGCCCTCCACGAGCCCCTCCCGCCAGCGCTCCACGGCCGTCAGGTCCGCCCCCAGGCGCTGCCAGAAGCGCTGCGCCAGGAACTCGCGTTCGGCCTGATCCTCCAGGGTCTTCCCCCGCCTCTTCGCCTCCTGGGATCGGACCGGAGCCTCCCACGGCACCCCGGAGGGGATCCCGAGGTCGATCTCGGCGGCCTTGGAGCCGCCGTCACCGGAGCGCGGCCTTTCACCTTCCGCGAAGGTGATCGAGGCCAACAGACAGACTACCAACCGCACGAGAATCATGAGAGCAGTTCGAAATTCCCCGGCCAGCGCGAAGCCAATCCCTGGAGAGCGTGGTCCATCAGACGGCACACAAGGTCGAGCACCGTCGCGCAATCCGTTCCCGCCTCCGAATTCTCCTTGAACACATGGCTCCACGGCAGCCCGGAGCGCCCGGCGAGCATCGGGAACCGCCCGAGGGTCAGCACCTTCTCGAGATCGGCGGCCGGCAAGCCGGCCTCCTCGGCGCGTCGAAGCAGGCGTTCCGCCGGCCACAGCGCAGGCTCAGCCGGCTCCCCCATCT
This sequence comes from Elusimicrobiota bacterium, assembly GCA_041650695.1. Taxonomy (GTDB): domain Bacteria; phylum Elusimicrobiota; class Elusimicrobia; order UBA1565; family UBA1565; genus JBAZKS01. Next base: position 27,875 of record JBAZKS010000046.1, on the reverse strand, counting down.
CCCTGAGGAGAATCTCGGCCCTCTGCGCGGCCTCCGGGCCCCCGAGGACCCAGCGAAGGCCCACGACGCTCCCCGCCAAGGCCATCAGGAGCAGCACGGCTTCGTTCGGATGGTCGCTCCGACACAACTGCACCACGCCGTCCGAAAGGGCGACGGACCGGCTGGCGTTCCCGATCAGAACGGAGTCGGCCTTCTGCCGGCTGTCCAAGCCAGGTCCGACCCGGCACAATCCGTTGTCGATCACGGCCTTGATCTGGGCGACGCGGCGTATCCGAGATTCCTGGTTGTGCATGTGCCTCGAAATTCCCTAGTATTCCTTATAGAAACGTATAACCTTTAATATATCGCGATGCCCGACCGCCGAGTCCTCATCATCGACGACGACACCGACCTGGTGCAGCTCCTTACCACGCTGATCGCCTCATGGCGCTACGAGGTGGCTTCGGCGAACGATCCGGCCGCCGGCCTCGCGGTATGCCGCGACTTCAAGCCGGACATCATCCTCCTCGACTACCACATGCCCGGGGCCACCGGCGCCCATCTCTATGAGACGCTCCGCCGCAATCAAGCCACCGCGCGCGTCCCCATACTCTTCATGAGCGCCATCGCCTGCCCGGAAAAGGTCTTGAGCGAGATCGCGGATCCCTCCCTCTCCAGGTTCATCGCGAAACCGGTCCAGGCCGCGGAACTCCGCCGCATCATCCGGACCATGCTCGAGACGGCCGGGACCTGACGGCATCAGAACGGGAACCTCACCAGCCGCACCCGGGGCCGCGGCCCGCCCAGGATGCGGTGCGCCAAAGCTCTGAAGCGCGCGGCCGCGTCCGTGACGAAGAACGTCTGCGTCCCGCGTCCGCCGGGGCGTTGCAGGCCTCGCGACTCCAGGAGTGCGTCAACCTCGCAGGCCACGGCCTCTCCTGAGTCGATGAGCCGCACCCCCTCGCCCATCACGCGGCCGACGAGCTGCTTGATCAAGGGGTAGTGCGTGCAGCCCAGGATGAGCACGTCGACGCCCGCGCGCTTGAACGGAGCCAGGTACTCGGACGCTATCAGCTGGGTGATCGGATGTTCCCACCAACCTTCCTCCACGAGAGGCACCAGGAGCGGCGTGGCCACGGCAGAGATCCTCACTCCGGACCGCGAGCCGTGGAGCGCCCGCTGATAGACCCCGCTGGCGACGGTCGCTCGGGTCGCGATGACCCCGATGCGGCCCTTCTGGCTCGCGGCCACAGCCGCGCGCACCGCGGGCTGGATCACGCCCAGCACCGGGATGCGGAGCGCCCCCTTGATGGCCGGCAGCGCCAGCGCGGTGGCGCTGTTGCAGGCCACCACGAAGAGCTTGACGTCGCGCTTGGAGAGGAAGCGGGCGATCTCCAGGGAGAATCGGGTGACGACCTCCTTGGATTTCGAGCCGTAAGGCAGGCGCGCCGTGTCCCCGAAATAAACCAAGCGCTCGGCGGGGAGGGTCCGGCGGATGGCCTTGAAAACCGTCAGCCCGCCCACGCCGGAGTCGAAGACGGCGATCGCCTTCTCGCGCTCGCGCCTCATTCCCCCTCCGTCCGCCATCCCTTGCGCCTAGCGTACTCCAGGATGCCGGCGTAAAGGCCCTCGACGATCTTCCCGCGGTACTTCTTGGACTGGAGCTTGGCCTCGTCCTGCGAGTTGGACAGGTAACCCATCTCCACGAGCACTGCCGGAGCGTGTACGCCGCGCAGGACATAGAACGCGGCCTGGCGCACCCCCCGGTTCGGCATATCCACCCTCCCCGCCAGGGAACGCGCCATCAGCCCCGCCATTTCGGATGCGTCATTGATGAACTCCGTCTTGGCCAAGGCGTAGAGCAGGCTCGCGGCCGCGTCCTCCTCAGCCGCGTCCTTGCCTTCCAGGGCCAGCACCGAGTTTTCGAACTCGGCCAATCGCTCCGCGTCGGGGTCCGAGGCCCGTTCCGACAGGAAGTATATCTCGAACCCGGATTGGGCGCGGCTGGTGCTCGCGTTGCAGTGCAGCGAAACGAAAAGGTCCGCCTTGAAGGTGTTGGCCGCGTGGGAGCGGTCGCCGAGAGGGACGAAGACGTCCTCCTTGCGCATCCGCAGGACCTCGAAGATGCCCTCCTGCTTGAGCAGGGATTCGAGCTCATCCGCCACGTTGAGATTGATGTCCTTCTCGAGCGTCCCCCGCCGCCCCACGGCCCCCCCGTCCTTGCCCCCATGCCCGGCATCGATGGCGATGCGGTATCTCTTCCGGGCAGCCGGCGCGGCGACGGGCTGCGCCGCGACCTCCTCCTTCTTCGGCTCCTCCTTTCGAGGCTCCGCCTCGGGCTGGGCCACATCCAGAGCCGCCGGGGGAGGCTCGGCAGCTTTGGTGATCTCGACCGGCGCCGGAGGCGGAGGCTTCGCCCCGGAACGCCGCTTCACGTCGACCACCAAGCGCCGCGGCGATGGGAATTCCCTGAGCCTCCATCCGTCGGCCCCGTCCTGCAGCCGCAGGGCGAGATGCGCCTCCTCCTTGTCCTGATATAGATGGATCGTCTCCACGACGCCGTCCTGGACATCGATCTTCTCCGACCAATCGATCGTCCCGTTCGGCATGCTGATGTCCATCCCGGCGACCCCGCGCTCCTGGGTCTGGTAGCGCAGACCCTCCCGCAGTTCCACCACGACGCGGGTGTGGTCCGGATAGGTGAACCAGCGCAACGGCCCCACCGTGCTGCGCTGGTCCACCAGCAGCAGCCTCGTCTTGGGATCGAGCTTGATGTCCACGCCTGCCAGGTCCGAGAACTCCTTGCGCGCGAAGAACTCCGCCGGGATGAAGGCGTGGCTCACCCGCACGATCATCGGGACGCTCATCTCGACACCCTTGCCGTCTATGCTGGCCCGGGTCGAATTCTCTTTGAAAGCCACCTGCCGGCCCCGGAAGCTGAGCTGGACGACGCCCTGGACCGCGTGCCAATACACCTGCGCGCCGAATATCTTGGCCGCGGACTTCGCTTCCAGATACAGGGTGTCTCCCGCGCGGTAAGCGTCCACCGCGCCGTAGTATTTACCCGACTTGACCACCTGCAGCTCTTCGGCATGCAGGCGGACGGCCGCCGATAGGACGAGCGCCGTGCAAAACGCGGCTATTCCAATATGATGCGATAGTCTTCCCATTTTAGATGCGCGTCGCTCTGTATCTTGATCGACCGCTGGATGTTCTGTTCGATCATGGCCTGCTTTTCGCGAAAGATATCCGCCAGCTGCGGGTACAGCACCAGCCGGATCTGCCCGCCGGGACGCCCCTGCGTGAGCTCTTGGATCTCCCGCTGGATGCGTATCCTCAGGCTCTCCGACGAAAGCACCCGCCCCGAGCCGAGGCATTCCGGGCACTCGTCCGTCATGAGGCTGATCGTGGACTCCCGGCGCCTTTCACGCGTCATCTCGATGAGGCCGAGCCGCGTGATGGGCAGGATGCGTATCTTGGCCCGGTCATGCTTCACCGCCCGGGCCAACGCCTCCATCACCTTCCGCCGGTTCGACTCCTTCTTCATGTCGATGAAGTCGATGACCACGATGCCCCCGATGTTCCTCAGGCGCAGTTGGTGCGCGATCTCCTCCGCCGCCTCCAGGTTGTTCATCGTCACCGTCTCCTCCTGCGACTTCGAGCCGGTGAAGCGTCCGGTGTTCACGTCGATGGCGCACAGCGATTCAGCCTCCTGAATGACGATCGTACCCCCGCTCGGCAGGCTGACCTTCGTCTGCCGGAGCTTTTCGATCTCCTGTTCGATGCGGAAGGCGGTGAAGATCGGGGTCTTCCCGTCATAAAGGCGGATCCGGTTCTTGAGCTCCGGGGATATCTTCCCGATGAACTCCGTCACGTTCCGGAAGGCCTCCTTATCGTCGAGAAGGTAGAGGTAGACCTCCTCGGTCAGGATGTCCCTCGCCACCTGCATCGGGAGGTCCAAGTCCTGGTGCAGAAGGCAGGGCGCCGCCTGCGAGGCGTATCGCCGGTCGATGGCCTCCCAGGTCCGCAGAAGGTAGTTGGCCTCCCGCCTGAGATCGGCCTCGCTGGCGCTCTCCGCCTCCGTGCGCACCACGACCCCCTTCCCCTTCAGCGTATCGGCGCTCAGCCTGTCCATGATATCGGAGATGCGCTTGCGCTCCACCGGTTCCGCGATATGCTTCGAAACCCCCACGGTCTGGCCGAAGGGCGTCAGCACCAGGTAGCGGCCGGGCAGGGTGACGTCCATGGTCACCTTCATCCCTTTCGTCCCGATGGCCTCCTTGGCGACCTGGATCATGATCTCCTGGCCCTTCTTCAGGATCTGATCGATGGGGGCGCGAGAATCGCCGATGACATCCGAGATGTAGAGATAGGCGTTCTTCTCGAACCCGATATTGATGAAGGCCGAGGAGATCCCGGGCAGAACGTTCTCCACCTTTCCCTTGTAGATATTGCCCACGATGCTCTCCGCCTGATGGCGCTCCCAGAGGAGCTCCACAAGGCGGTCGTTCTCGATGACGGCGACGCGGGTCTCCTCCTTGGAGGTGTTGGCGATGATCTCCCGCTTGAAGCTCTGCTTCAGCGTCTCGCGAGGCGCCTGGACGGGGCGCTCCCGATCGCGGTCGCGGAAGCGCCTGTCGCCGTGGCGCCCGCGCCCTTCGGGCCTGCGGGGCCGGTGCATCATGCGGTCCTCGTCCTGGTCCACGCCGGGCGGCACCTCGGGAAGCGCCGCTTCCGCCGGCGGCTCCGCCTCGCCTTCCAACGGCAGCGCCAGTTCCGGGTGGGCCTCGCTCGCCTCGGAGGGCTCCTCCCGCGGAGGCTCCTGCGCCGGAGGCGCGGGTTCCTGAGCTTCGCCCGGCTGCGGGGCCTGCGCCTCCCGCGCAGGCGCCGCCAGCGCGGGTTCCGCCGGCGGGATGCTTTCTAAATCCTGTTTCTCGTTCTGCTCCATACAGATTCTCCTAAGGGATCAAAAATTCTCCTCGCGACGTCTCCGACAGAAGCTCCTTGCGAAGGATGCGGAAGCCCGCGAGCCCCTCGTCGACGAGCCCCAGCCATTCCCGAAGCAAGGCCTCGGGCTTGAGCGTCCGGTTCGGGCCGAACCGCAGGTCCAGCTCGAGGCGGCCTGGCCCGGTCAAATGCATGGCCACGATGAGCCGCCTCGCCTCGATCCGCTCCACCCGCGCCCCCGCGTCCTTGAGCTTCTCGATCACGATCTCGCTCCGGTCCAAGAAACGCGCGAGGGACTGGGCGGCGTCCTCCGGAAACGGCCCGCTGATCTCGTAGCGAGCCACGTTGATGCTCGCGTCCAAAGAAGGGAAGTAAAGCGGGATCCTGCGGACAGCCCTCAGCTCCAATCCGTCCTTGAACGCCGCCCCAAGGGCAGCCGCCACCTCGGACGGGGGCAGGGCCTGCGCCAACTCCATGTCGAAGTACTCCGCCAGGCTCTCATAACCCAGGGAGATGGCCGGCCCGAACGCCAGCTTGGGCTTTGCCGCCTTCCGTTGACGGTTCAGGATCGCGGGCAGTCCGGAATCCACGACCGCCCGCCGCACCCGTTCGATCTGGGCCAGGTGGGTCAGACCGGCCGCGGGTCCTCGACGAGAGAACCGGACCCGGTAGCGGACCGCGCCCGGATGCCCCCCGAGCCGCTCAATAGAAGGCATAACGCCTCGAATAGATGTTGGTCACGATACCAAGGGCCAGCAGGTTCACCGCCAGGCTCGACCCCCCGTAGGAGAGGAGCGGCAGCGGGATCCCCGCGACCGGCATGACTCCGAGGCACATCCCCACGTTCACAACGAGATAGAACATGTAGGTCACCGCCACTCCGCAGCAGACGAGATACCCGTAGTTGTCTCGCGCCAGGCGCGCCGTATGCACGACGCGCCAGAGGAGCAGCAGGTAGAGCGCCAGGACCGAAAGAGCGCCCAAAAAGCCCATCTCCTCGCCGATGACGGCATAGACGAAGTCCGTGTGCCTCTCGGGCAGGAATCCGAGCCTCGACTGTGTGCCGGAGAAGACCCCTTTCCCCCAGAGGCCGCCGGAACCGATGGCCACCTGCGCCTGGCGCACGTTGTACGACGCGCCCTTGGGATCGGCCTCCGGCACCAAGAAGGACACGAAACGGTCGCGTTGATACCCCTTGAGCTGGTGGTCGAAGACGACCGCCGTGCACAGGCCCAGCACGACGATCGCGGTCCCGGCGATGAAGTAGAGGCCGGGGGCCGGCAGCCGAAAGGCCAGGGTCACCCTCCAGGCCGCGAACGCCAGCAGGCAGACCCCCAGGATGGCGATGACCAACGGCATGTCGAAGCTCCGCAGCCTCATGAGGGCGGTCAAGATCACGGATCCCGAGGTGAGGTCCATCCGGACCGACAGCACGGCCCAGATGAGGGGAAGCGTGAACGTCAGCGCGCCGCACGCCGCCATGGCAAGGAGCGGGGCGATGTTGGCCCCGGCGCAGAAGAGCATCCCGAGCACCATCGGGAAGATGGGGAGCGTGGAGGAGAAATCCGGTTCCAGCAGGATGAGGGCGAGGACAGGCATGGCCACCGCGAAAGCTCCGAACACGTAGCGGACCGCTCCGGTCCTCGACGCCTGTTTATCCAGATAATTGGCTAGCACGAGCATCGTCAGCAGCCGCGCCAACTCCGAGGGCTGGAACGAGAACAGGCCAAGGTTGACCCAACCGCGCGTGCCGCGCTGCACCTCCCCGATGAACAGAACGGCCGTCATCATGATCAGGGTCAGGACATAGAGGGTCTTGGCCTGATCCTGGAAGATCTGATAGTTGAAGCCGAGGCCGAACATGAAGAGGGCGATCCCGAATCCGACCGCCAGGAAATGCCGCTGCACGATCTGCGCGTAATACGGGAGCGGCGAGGCCGCGGACAAGATGCCCATGGTGCCGATGGCGACCAGCCCCGCCACCGCGATGACCAGGGTCCAGTCAACCCTTCCCCGGAGCTGGCCGTATTCGGGCATCATAGGCCGAACGCCGCCTCCAGGGCCTTGCGCGCCACCGGGCCGGCAGCCGAGGAGCCGTGACCGCCGTATTGGATCAGGGCGCAGACCGCGATGGAGGGTTCCTCGTTCTCGCGGCCCGCGAACGCCACGAACCAGCCATGGTCCTCGCCGTGCGGGTTCTGCGCCGTGCCGGTCTTGCCGTAGACCGTCAGACCCTTGATATCCACGCGCCTCCCGGTCCCCTCTTTGACCACGCTGCGCAATCCCTTGTGCAGCAGGTCCCAGACATCCTCGCGCAGCTGCACATGACCCGTCGCCGTGGGGGTGCTGAGCTGGACCACGCGGCCGTCGGCGTACTCCACGCGGTCCAGGATGTGCGGCTTCCAGAGCGTGCCGCGGCTGGCGATCGCGCCCATGGCGACAGCCATCTGGATGGGGGTGACGAGGAGCTCTCCCTGCCCGATGGACAGATTCACGGTGTCCCCGTCGTACCACCCCCGATTGTGCGCCTTGCGGGCATTGGGTCCGAAGATGTTCCCCCTCTTCTCGGTGCCGATCTCGATCCCCGTCGTCTGGCCGAGGTGAAAGCGCTTCTCATACTCCTCGATGAGCGCTCCGCCCGTGCGGAGCCCCATATTGTAGAAGTAGACGTCGCAGGAATGCGTGATGCCGAGCACCCAGTCCATGTAGTGGTGCCCCTTGGGCTCCCAGCACTTGAACACGCGGTTCCCGAGCCGGAAGCTTCCGGGACAGAAGATCCGATCGCTCGGGCGGACCTTGTTCTCCTCCAGCATGGCGGCGCCGACGATCGGCTTGAAAATCGAGCCGGGGGGGAACGTGCCGGACAGAGCCAGGTTGAAGGCGGGGAAGTCGCGGATCCTCGCCTTGGCCGCGTCCCATTCCGGCAGCAGGAAGAGGTTCGGATCGAAGCAGGGCAGGGAGGCGAGCGCGAGCACGCTCCCGTCCCGGATGTCCAAAACCACCGCCGCTCCCGCCCCGGAAGGCGAGGTGCGGATGGCCTCCTCCACCGCTTTCTGGACCGCCGCGTCCAGCGTGAGATAGAGATTGGCTCCCGGGGTCCAATCCACCTTGCCCAGCTTGCGCTTCAGGCGGCCCTGGGCATCCACCTCCATGCGGATCTCGCCGTCCATGCCGCGCAGGTCGCGCTCGAAGAGCTCCTCCAAGCCCACCTTCCCGATCCAGGAATCGATGCGGTAGCCGTGCTCCCGCAGCTTGCGCCAGCCCCGCTTATCCATCTTGCCCATGTAGCCCAGCAGATGCCCGGCGAAGTCGCCGTACGGGTAGTAGCGCCTCGCCTCCACGATGAGGTCGACGCCTGGATAGATCGTCTTCAGCTCTGAAAGCTTGAACATGGTCTGCAGCGGAAGATTCTCGGCGAGACGAATGGCGGATTCTTCTTCGGTGGCTTCCCGTAGCTTCTCCAGGAGCTCCTCCCGCTCCCGGTGGAGTTCCCTCGACAAGTTGGCCGCGAGTCCCGCGAGCAGGGCCGGGTCCTTCTTCTGCCGCGGCAGGTAGATAAGAGAGAAGGCCGGCTGGTTCGTCGCCAGCGGCGCACCGCGGCGGTCGTAGATCCTCCCTCGAGGGGCGGTCTGGAAGATGATCTGCGTGCGGTTGCGTTCGGCCACCTCGGAGTAGTAGACGTTCCGGATGACCTGCACGTGGAGCAGCCGCAGGCCCAGAAGCCCCACCGCCACATAGCTTGCGATCCAGATCAAGTCCAGGCGCTCGAACGCGATCCGTGTGCCCATCGGCTCAGAGGTCCACCCATCTCCGGGTGGCTTCGAAGACCAGCGGGGCCACAAGGCAGTTGTAGAAGGGGCTCAGGAGGAACACCTTCCACCCTCCCCACAAGAAGCTCTTCTCGAAAACGAGGCCCGTCAGCGCGTAAAAAAGGATGTACACGGGCGTAAGCACCGCGAGCAGCGCGAGCTGAGAACTTCCGCTCGATAAGTCGAGCTGCCTGCGAAGCATGCCCACCCCATAGGCCGTGAGCGTCAAGGCCAGAGCGTGGGCCCCGAACACATGGACCCCCAGCGCGTCCCACAGGAGTCCCCAGCAGAAGGCGAAGCATTGGCCCGCGACCGGCCCGCTGCGCGCCGCCACGGCCACGGTCATCACCAGCAGCACCTGCGGAGCCAGCCCGAAGAAAGGGAGATAGGTGGACCACAGCCAGTGGAGGACGAACCCTCCGAGAAAAACGAAAGTTCCCTGCAGGTATTTCATGGCTGAGCCGACCTCTCGGGAACGAGTATCATCAGCTCCTTGATGGCGGACAGGTGCACCGCCGGCGTGACCTCCACCGACTGGAACGCCAGGAACGGATCCCGCGTGAACACCTGGGTGACCGTCCCCACCAGCAGCCCCGGAGGGAAGGTCGCGCTGGTCGGCGAGGTATGGACCAAGACGCCCGTCTGCGGGACTGCGTCGACGGGCAGATAATCCATCCTCATCCTGGCAGAGCCCTGTCCCTGCACGAGGCCTTCCCACTCCGTCCCCTGGATGGTCCCGGCCGCGGCCGACAGCTCGTCGGTCAGAAGAAGCACCTTGGACGTCCGTGCGCCCACCTCGATCACGCGCCCGATCACCCCCAACTCCGTCCCCTGGATGCCCACCACCGGCGCGTTGAGGGACACCCCGTCCTCCGATCCCGAGTCCACCATGACCGAGCGATGCCAATGGATGGGATCGCGCTCCATGACCCGCGACCAGCGCACGATGCGGCCCGCCTGCAGCTTCATCCCCAATGCCGTCAGCAGACGGGCGTTCTCATGCCGGAGAGACTCGATCTCCCCGACCAGCAGAGCGCGTTCCTGGCTCTCCTTGCGCAGTTGTTCGAACTCCAGATCCTGCGAGATGAGGCGCACGGCTCCGGCAGGCAGGCCCGCGAGCCGCTCGACGGCCTCGCTCCCGTAGTACGGGACCGGATTGAGCAGGTAGCCCAGGCAGGCCCGCACGGCATGGACCTTGGCCGTCAAAGGCAGGCTCAGGAGCAAAAGCGAAACCGAGGCGAATACCAGCAGCAGGATGTTCGCCCCGCGTGTATCACGCGTCATTCCACTCATCGAACGGCCGGCGGGAGCTGCAGATGTCAGATGCGATAGGAGGTGACGAAGTGCGGCCTCCGGTGCCGCATCCCGTCAAGCACCTCGAGGAACTTGCCCGTCCCTATCGCGACGCAGGAGAGCGGGTCGGCCGCGCGGTGCACCGGGAGCTCGGTTTCCTGCCGGATGAGATCCGGCAGCCCGCGCAACAGGGTGCCTCCGCCCGCCAACACCATCCCTCTGTCCACCAAATCCGCGGCCAACTCCGCCGGTGTCTCCTCCAGACAACTCTTGATGACGTCTAGAAGGAGCTGCACCGGCTCCATGAGAGCCTGGCGCACCTCCTCCGACGTGATGAGCACCGTCTTCGGAAGGCCGGTGGCCTGATCCCGGCCTTTCACTTCCATCGTCTTCTCCTCCTTCAGAGGGAAGACCGAACCGATTTGAATCTTGACGTCTTCCGCCGTCGTCTCGCCGATCAGCAGGTTGTACTTCCGCCGAAAATGCTGCATGATCGCCTCGTCCATCTCATCGCCCGCCACGTCGATCGATTTCGACACCACCATCCCGCCCAGCGACAGCACCGCCGCCTCCGTCGTGCCGCCGCCGACGTCCACGATCATGCTGGCGTGGGGCTCGGAGATCGGCAAGTCGGCACCGATGGCCGCCGCCATGGGCTCCTCGATGAGGAAGACCTCACGCGCTCCGGCCTGCTCCGCCGACTCCTGGACGGCCCGCCGCTCCACCTCCGTGATGCCGGACGGGATGCCGATAACGATGCGAGGATGGAGGAGGCTGCGCCGGTTGTGCACCTTCCGGATGAAATACTTGATCATCTCCTGGGTGACCTCGAAGTCGGCGATCACGCCGTTCTTCAAGGGCCGCACCGCGACGATCGATGCCGGGGTGCGTCCAAGCATCCGTTTGGCCTCCGCCCCGATGGCCAGCACCCGGCGCGAGTCCTTATCGATGGCGACTACGGAGGGTTCCCGCAGGACGATCCCATGCCCCTTCACATAGACCAGGGTATTGGCCGTGCCCAGGTCGATGCCCATGTCGTTCGAGAAGAGGCTGAAAAGATAGTCCAGCATCGGACCCCCGGGCTATGAGGCCAGCCGGATGAGGCTCTGCGGGCTGTTGTCCCCCCGGCGAGTCCCGACGTGCAGGATCTGGGTGTATCCCCCCATGCGCTCCCCGTAGCGTTTCGCAAGGACATCGAACAGCTTGGAGAAGGCGGTCCGGTTGTGTATCACGCGGCGAACCGCGCGATGATCGCCCTTCTTGGCCTGCGTGATGACCTTCTCCGCGAAAGAACGAAGCTCCTTGGCCTTCGCCGTCGAGGTCTGAACCCGCTCGTGCAGGATCAGCGAGGTAGCCATGTTCCGGAGCATCGCATGCCGGTGCGACGACGTCCGGCGAAGCTTCCTAGACCCAAGGTTCTTGATCATACCTGCATCCCCAGCGTCAGCCCCATGTCCTTCAGGCGGTCCTTGATCTCGTCGAGAGACTTCTTTCCGAAGTTCTTGACCGCGAGGAGCTCCTCCTCGCGCCGAGCCACCAGCTCCCGGATCGTCCGGATACGGGCGACCTTCAGGCAGTTCGAGGCGCGGCTTGAGAGTTCGATCATATCCACCGGCTGGCCGAGGACTTCCTTGAGCCGAGAATCCAACTCCGGACCGCCATCGCCCGCCGGCATCTCGGTCCCGCCCTCGAAAGTCTCACCCGCCGGGGGCTGTTCCGCGAGTTCCTCCTCCGGGATGAATATCCTGAGAGACTCCCGCAGGAGCTTCGAGGAGCGGATGAGCGCCTCCATCGGCGTGATGGAGCCGTCCGTCCAGATCTCGAGGATGAGCCGGTCGTAGTCCGTCACCTGTCCCACGCGTGCGTTCTCCACGTCGTAATGCACCTTGATCACGGGGGAGAATAGCGCGTCGACCGGCAGGTACCCCGCGGGCCAATTGGCCTGAGCCTGGATATCGTCCGCGGGCACATAGCCGCGGCCGCGGGAAATCTCGAGTTCCATCTCGATCCTCCCGCCCGGCTCCAGCGTCGCGACGAGGCCGTCCTTCCCGATCACCTCGACGTTGGAGTTCTCCTGTATCATCCCCGCGGTGACCGCCCCTTCCTTCTTGGCGCTCAAGTAGACGGTTTCGGGGCCGTTCGAGAACAGCTTGAAGCGGAGCTTTTTGAGGTTCAAGAGGATGTTCATCACATCCTCCCGGACCCCGCTCAAGGCCTGATACTCGTGCCGCCCGCCCTCGATGCGCACTCCCGTCACGGCAGCCCCCTCGAGGCTGGAGAGGAGCACCCGGCGGAGCGAATTGCCCACCGTGTGCCCGTAGCCGCGTTCGTAAGGCTCCGCCACGAACTTGGCGTAGGACTCCGTCATCGTCTTTTCGTCGACGACGAGTTTCTGGGGAAGAATCAGTTCTTTATAGATCATTCGTTGGCCTCTGCGCTCACCGCGAGTAGTACTCAACGACCAGCTGGTCGTTGACTGGGAAAGACACTTCTTCCCGGGCCGGCTCCCGTAACACCTTGCCGGCCAGGTTCGCCGCGTCGAACTCCACGAAAGCCGGGCGGACGGACTTCTTCTCGGCGAACTCGAGGGCCAGCTTCACCCCCACGTTCTCCTTGAGCTTCGGGTTCAACGACACGATCTGTCCGACCCGCACCCGATAGGACGCGGCTGCGACTTTCTTCCCGTCCACGCGGACGTTCCCGTGCTGGACGAGCTGACGGGCTCCCGCGAGGCTGGTCGAGAAGCCGAGCCGACGGACGACGTTGTCGAGCCGCAGCTCCAGGTTCTGCAGGAGTACCACGGCCGTCTTTCCCGTGCTCCGAGACGCCTTGCCCACCATGCGCCGCAGCGGCCGCTCCGTCATCATGATCATGCGGCGCAGCTTCTGCTTCTCGCGCAGGCGGATCTGGTATTCCGACGGCTTTCCGCGCTGCGGCTTCGCCATGCCGGGCGGAGTCGGACGGGCGTCCAAAACGCATTTCGTGTGGCACTTCTCTCCCTTCAGGAACAGCTTCGCCTGCTCGCGGCGGCAGAGCCTGCAGGAGGGTCCGGTATTCCTTGACATGGCTACACTCTCCTCTGCTTCGGAGGCCTGCACCCGTTATGCGGAATCGGTGAGACGTCCTTGATGCTGACCACCTGCAGGCCGGCGGCCTGCAAACCCCGGATCGCGGTCTCCCGTCCAGGGCCCGGCCCCTTCACGAACACGGCCACCTGCTTGAGTCCGAGCTCCACGGCTCGACGACCGACCTTGGCCGCGGTCATCTGAGCCGCGAACGGAGTCCCTTTCTTGGTCCCCTTGAATCCGGAGGAACCGGCCGAGGCCCAAGCCAGGACGTTCCCTTTGTCATCCGTGACGGAGATGATCGTGTTGTTGAACGAACACTGGATGAACACCTTCGCAAAGCTGACGGACTTCCATGGCCGCTTGCGGACCGGGCCGGTCTGGGCCTTGGCATCGGCGGCCGGCGCGGCGCCCTCAGGGGCTTTCTCTGAGGCCGCAGGCCCCTGCTTCGATTCCTGGGGGGCCCCGCCTTCCGGCGGCTTCTGCTCAGGGACCTTGGCCTCCGCCTTGGCTTCCGCCTTCGGCTCTTCTGACTTCGGTTTCTCTTCAGTCATGCTCCGGTTCCTCCGAAAGACGCTTTACTTCGCGACGGGCTTCGGGGCCGTGGCCTTGCCCGTTCCTACGGTCTTGCGCCGTCCTCGGCGCGTCCGCGCGTTCGTCTTGGTCCGCTGTCCGCGCACCGGCAGGTTCCGGCGATGCCGGACCCCGCGGTAAGAACCGATCTCGACGTAGCGGTGGACGTTCTGCTGGATCTCGCGGCGCAACTCGCCCTCCACGCGGAACTCTTTGGAAAGCAGGGAGTTCAACAGACCCACCTGCTGCTCCGTCAGGCTCTTCACCCGCGTCTTGGGCTCGATGGCCCCGCCCAGCTTCTGCAGGATCTCGCCTGCGGTCGCGCGGCCGATGCCATAGATGTACGTCAAGGCGATATCGATACGCTTATTCTGAGGGAGGTCTACTCCCGCGACACGTGCCATGATTCCCCCTGTTCTTCAGCTGGTCATCCCTGGCGCTGCTTGTGCTTCGGATTCGAGCAGATGACCCGCACAACCCCGCCTCTCCGGATGATCCTGCACTTCTGACAAATCGGCTTTACGCTCGCTCGGACCTTCATGTCATTTCCCCCGGTACACGATGCGACCCCGCGAGAGGTCGTACGGGGAGAGCTCCACCTTCACGGTGTCCCCCGGCAGTATCTTGATGTAGTGCACGCGCATCTTGCCCGAGATATGCGCCAGGATCACGCGATTCCCCGGGATCTCGACGCGGAACATCGCATTCGGCAGCGCCTCCACGATCTTGCCCTCCACTTCGATCTTCTCTTCCTTCTCCAACCTAGTCCCTCCTCGTCAGGATGTCCGGCTCTCCGTCCGTCACGGCGACCATGTGCTCGAAGTGCGCCGAAAGGGAACCGTCTTTCGTGACCGCCGTCCACCCGTCGTCCAGGACGCGGACGTCGGGCCCGCCCGCGTTGACCATGGGCTCCAAGGCCAGGACCATGCCCGGCCGCAGCCGGATCCCGGTCCCGGGCTGCCCCACGTTGGGAACCGCCGGATCCTCGTGGAGCGCCCTCCCGATCCCGTGGCCCACGAACTCGCGGACCGCGCTGAAGCCTGCGGCTTCCACGTGCCGCTGGACGGCGGCGCTGACATCCCCGAGCCGGTTGTCCGGCCGCGCGCTCGAGATCCCCTTCTCCAGAGACTCCCGCGTCACGTCCATAAGCCTCCGGGCCTCATCGGACACGGCGCCCACCGGAGCGGTCACTGCCGCATCCCCGTAAAATCCCTTCCACCGACAGCCGAGGTCGAGGCTCACGATGTCCCCTTCCTTAAGGACCCGCGACCCGCTCGGGATCCCGTGCACCACTTCGTCGTTGACGGACGCGCACAAGACCGCCGGGTATCCGCGATAGCCAAGGAAAGCCGGCTCGGCGCGGGCCCGGCGCAGCTCGCGCTCGGCCAGGGCATCGAGTTCCTTCGTCGTGATCCCGGGAGCGACGCGCTCGAGCAAAAACTCGAGCACCTCGCTGACGAGACGACCGGCGTCCCGCAGCTTGGCAAGCTCCCGGGGGCTCTTGAGCTCCACGGAGACCGGCTTGAACACTCAGCGGCCCCCTTTCCCCGCGGAAGCCAGCCCCGCGAGCACGCGGCCGATGACCGCCGTCACACCGGACGGCTCGAGGGCGCCGTCCACCTCGTGGAAGGCGTTCCCGCTGCGGTAGTAGGCCACCAGCGGCTGCGTCAAATCATTGAACACCATCAAGCGCTTGCGGATCGTAGCTTCCGTGTCATCGTCGCGCTGGATCAGCTTCCCGCCGCAGCTGTCGCACACGCCGTCGGCTTTCGGCTTCCGGCTGATGACGTTGAAGGATTCCCCGCACTTCGAGCAGGTCCGCCGGCTGCTCAGCCTGGCCACGACGTCCTTCTCGGATAGGGCCAAGTAGATGACCACGTCGATCCTGGCGCCGGCCGCGCGCAGATACTTATCGAGCGCCTGGGCCTGTTCGAGGTTCCGGGGGAAGCCGTCCAAGAGCCATCCTCCGGAGAGTCCGTTAAGCTTGGCCGCGACCATCTCGACCACCAGCTCGTCCGGCACCAGAGTCCCGCGCTTGACGTATTCAGCGGCCTTCTTGCCCAGAGGGGATGCCTTCGCCATCTCGGCGCGGAACAAGTCTCCGGTGGAGATGTGCGTCAGCTTCTCGCTCTCGCAGATGGACTTGGCTTGAGTCCCCTTCCCCGCCCCCGGACATCCCAATAAGACGATATGCATCGTTCAACCTCCGACGTTGTACCAGCGCTGCTTGATGCGTCCCTTCCTGAGGAATCCCTCGTAGTGGCGCATGATCAGATGCGCCTCCAGCTGCCCCATCGTGTCGAGAGCCACGCCCACGACGATGAGCAGGGCTGTGCCTCCGAAGTAGAACGGGATGTTGTACTGCCGTCTCAGGATATCGGGAAGCACGGCGACCAAGGCCACGAAGAGCGCCCCGCCCAGCGTGATGCGCTCCAGCACCCATTCGATGTACTTGGCCGTGGGCTCGCCCGGACGGATGCCGGGAACGAACCCGCCAGACTTCTTCATGTTCTCGGCCAGGTCCTGCGGGTTGATGCTCACGGAATTATAGAAATAACAGAAGAAGATGATGAGCAGCGCATACGCGAACTGGTAAATCCAATTCCCACGGTTCATGAAGGCCATGACTTCCTGGGCGATCGTCGAGTTCGGCATGAACTGAGCCACGGTCATAGGGACGGCGAGAAGGCTGACCGCGAAAATGACGGCGATGACGCCGGACTGGTCGACCTTGAGCGGGAGGAAGCTCGAGGCGCCCCCGAACATCTTGCGTCCCACCACGCGCTTGGCGTACTGGACCGGGATCTTCCTCTGCGCCGTCTCCACCCACACCACGGAGAGGATGATGAGCAGGAGGAAGACCACGATGAAGATGGCCTGGAAGAGGCCGATTTCCTCGGCTTGCACGAGCTGGATCAGCCCGGTCAAGGCGCCGGGGAGCCTGTCCACGATTCCCGCGAAGATGATGAGCGAGACCCCGTTACCCACTCCCTGCTCCGTCATCTGCTCGCCGAGCCACATGATGAAGACCGTCCCGGCCGTCAGCGTCAGGACCGTCAGGACATAGAACCCCGTGGTCGGGTCCACCACCACCGGGGTATTCGACGCCGAAGGCATCTGCGAGATCATGATGGTCAGGCCCGTGGACTGTATCGCGGCCAGGATCAGCGTGAAGTACCGGGTGATCTGGTTCAGCTTGCGCCGGCCCAATTCCCCCTCGCGATGCAGGCGGTCGAGATACGGGATCACGTGCGCGCCCTGCAGCAGGCTCATGATGATGGACGCGTTGATGTACGGCATCACCCCCATCGAAAGGATGGAGAACTGCCCGAGGGCGCCTCCGGAAAAGATGTTCAGGACCCCCAACAGCGTGCTCGTCTGGGCCTTGAAGATCTCCCGCAGGGCCAGTGCGTTGATCCCGGGGATCGGGATCGCGGCGCCGAGTCGGTATATCGCCAAGCAACCCAGGGTGAACAGGATCTTCTTGCGCAGGTCGGGGACTTCGAACAACTCTCCGAGCTTCTGGATCATGCGGAAGCGCCCTTGGATGCCAGGACTTCGGCCTTCCCGCCGACTTTCTCGATCTTCTCTTTGGCGCTCTTGGAGAACGCGTGCGCCTGGATCTTCATGGCCTTGCCGAGCTGGCCGTCGCCGAGGATCTTGACGGGCCGCTTCCCGGAGACGAGGCCGTGCAGTCGCAGAGCCTCCAGATTCACCTCGGTCTGGTTCTTAAAAACCCTCTCAAGATCCTCGAGGCTCACGACCTGGAACTCCCGGCGGAAGACCGTGTTCCGGAAGCCCCGCTTGGGCAGACGCCGCAACAGCGGCATCTGGCCTCCCTCGAAGCCCACGAGCTTGCCGTCTCCGGAGCGCGCGCGCTGCCCCTTGTGGCCCCGCGTGCTTGTCTTCCCGTGGCCGGAACCCTGACCGCAGCCCAGCCGCTTGTGCCGCTTGCGGGAGCCCGGCATCGGACGCAACGAACCGATCGTGACCTGTTTTCCTGTCATACGCGTCCTCGCAGCCTCATGATGTCCTCTTTCGAACGAAGCCCCTGGAGCGCCTCCATGGTGGCGTACACCATGCTGAAATGGTTGTTGCTCCCGATGCTTTTGGTCAGGATGTTCCTCACGCCGGCGGCCTCGAGCACGGCTCGCACGCCGCCTCCAGCGATAACGCCCGTCCCGGGGGCGGCCGGCTTCATCCAGACCTTTCCCGCCCCATAGGAACCCACCGTTTCATGCGGGATGGTGTCGTTCACGACCGGGAAGCGGATCATGGTCTTGCGGGCATGCGCAGCTCCCTTCTGGATGGCGAACTGGATGTCCTTCGACTTCCCCAGCCCGCAGCCCACGGTGCCTTTCATGTCCCCGACCACCACCAAGGCCCCGAACGAGAACCTCTTGCCGCCCTTCACCGTCTTTGAGACCCGATTGATGGCCACCACCGTCTCTTTGAGCCCCAGGGCCTCGGACTCGGTCTGCTTGCGCTGGAACTTGCCGCGTCCCCGCCCGCCCCCGTAGCCGCCGCTCCGCGGCGGGTGGGCGCTGGGCTCGGCCGGAGCCGGGGTTTCCGCACTCTTGGTCTGTGTCTCGTCTGCCATGTTATCCTCTGGTCCTTCGCTGAATCATTTCCTATATCCGCTCAGGACTAGGCTGCATCCGCAGCCTAGAATTTCAAGCCCGCGGCACGGGCCGCGTCGGCTAACGCCTTGAGTCGTCCGTGATAGAGACGTCCCCCGCGGTCGAAGACGACTTCGGTGACGCCGGCCTTTATGGCTTTCTCGGCGATGAGCTTTCCCACCGCCTCGGCCGCCTTACGGTTCTTGAAGCACAGCTTCTCGCCGCGCACTTCCTTGCTCAAAGATGAAGCCGAAGCCAGGGTCACGCCCTTGGCGTCGTCGATGACCTGGGCATAGAAATACCGAAGCGAGCTGTGGACGCTCAGCCGCGGCCGGTTGTTGGTCCTTTCGCCGAGCCGCCCGCGCGTCCGTTCCCTGCGCAACTCGAACCTGACCCTCTTGTCTTTCATCTTGAGCCCCTATTTTTTCGCCGGTCCCGCGGCAGGCCCGCCCCCGACGCCGGCCGCCGTCTTGCCCGCCTTCCGGATGATCCTCTCGCCCGCCAGCCGGATGCCGGTCCCCTTGTAGGGTTCCGGGGGCCGGAGCGCACGGATGCGAGCGACGGTCTGCCCCACCAGATCCTTGTCGATCCCCTTGATCTCGAGCTTCGTGGCTTTCTTGTCCAATCCGGCCTTGATGCCCTTGGGAAGATCGAACGGGACCGGATGGCTCCGCCCGATGTTGAAGACGAGCTTGTTCTCGCCTTCCAGCGTCGCCTTGAACCCCAGCCCGTGGATCTCGAGGTTCTTCGCGAACTCCCTGCAGACGCCCGCCACGATGTTGGCCACCCGCGCACGCGCCATCCCGTAGAGAGCCGAGACGTTCTCCCCGGCGGCAAGGTCGGCGGACAAGACGATCGCGTCTCCCTGCTTCTCGGCCTTGATCGCGGCCGGCAACGCCACCTGCAATTCGCCCAGAGGGCCCTTCACCTTCACAGAGCAGCCCTGGATGTTCACCTGGACCCCCGCGGGGATCGCGACCGGCTTCCTTCCGACGCGGCTCATGCTCCCTCCCTACCAGACCTGGCAGAGGACTTCTCCGCCTACCCGGCTGTCCCGGGCCTGCCGGTCCGTCAGCACGCCCTTCGACGTGGACAGGATGGCGATGGGAAAGCCCTCCCGTCCCTTCGGGATGTCTTTATAGGACCGGTATATGCGCAAGCCCGGCCGCGACACCCGAGTCAAGCCTTGGATCGCGCATTCCTTCGTCGGCGAGTACTTCATGAAGATGCGCAGGATGCCGATTTTCCCGGTCGTAGGCGCGACCGACTTGAAATTCGCGATGAAGCCCTCATCCTTGAGGATCCGGGCGATCTCCAGCTTCATCTTCGATACGGGAACGTCGACGCGGTCCTTGAGCTTCGCGTTGGCGTTCCGGATGCGTGTCAAAAGGTCCCCTATGGAATCCATGGTCTCTCCCCTACCAAGAAGACTTCCGCACACCCGGGATCTGGCCCTCATGTGCCATCTTGCGGAAACACAAGCGGCACAGACCGAAATCCCGCATGTAGCTCCGCGGCCGTCCGCAGAGCTGGCACCGGTTCCGGTACCGCACCGCGAACTTTTGCGGCTTCTTCATCTTTGCGACCCAAGCGATGGTTGCCATGGCTAGCGCTCCGATTGGCCCTTTTTCCTGAACGGCATCCCGAGGCGGGTGAGCAACTCCATCCCGTCCGGGTCGTTGCTGGCCGTCGTCACGAAGGTCACGTTCAGGCCCCCGGTCTTGGGGAACTTCTCGGCGTCGATCTCCGGGAATATGTTCTGCTCTTTCAAGCCCAGGTTGTAGTTTCCCCTGCCGTCGAACCCGGAAGTCTCCAACCCTCGGAAGTCCCGGATACGCGGAACCGCGACCGATATCAGCCGGTCCATGAACTCATACATCCGGTCGCCGCGCAAGGTGACGCGAACGCCGATGGCCATCCCTTGGCGCAGCTTGAAGTTCGAAATCGACTTCTTGGCCCGCCGCACCTGCGGCAGCTGGCCGCAGATGTGTCCCATCGCGTCGCGCGCGGTGTCCAGGGCCTGAGGGTTCTCCTTCGCCTCAGAAACGCCCATGTTGAGGACGATCTTGACGAGGCGAGGCACCTCGTGCACGTTGCCGCGCTTGAGGTCCTGCATCATGGATGGCACGACTTGGTCGGTATAGTAACGCCTCAAGCGAGGCGGCTGCGCCGGCTTCTCGATGACGCCGGTAGGGGACTTCGTCGCTGAAGCGACGGGCTTGCCGGCCCCCTTCTTCTTGTCCGCCGCCGGCTTGCCGCCGCCCACGGGTTTCGCCGACTGCTTGTCCTTCGCCGGCTGCTTGTCCTTCGCCTTATCCTTCTCTTTGTCCTTCTCCATCATAGAATCACTTCTCCGCACTTGCGGCAGACCCGCACACGCTCACCCGTCTGCAGTTTATCCAGCTTCGGCCGGATCGGCTGTTCGCACTTCGGGCACACCAGCGCCACCTTCGAGATGTGCAGGGGCGCCTCGCGCTCTTGCCGGCCGCCCGGCGCCGTCTGGGTCGGCTTGACGTGCCGCGTGACCATGTTGATCTTGGCCACCAGCACGCGTCCCTTCTCCGGATAGAGCTTCAGGACCTCTCCCTTCTTGCCCTTTTCCCTTCCGGACAGGACCAACACCGTGTCCTTCTTGCGGATCTTGAGTTTCGCCACCTAGACGACCTCCGGAGCCAATGAAATGATCTTCAGGAATTCCCGGTCCCGCAGCTCGCGCGCCACGGGCCCGAAGACGCGCGTGCCCTTGGGCTCCCCCTTCTCGTCGATCACGCAGACCGCGTTGTCGTCGAACCGCACGTAGGAGCCGTCCGGGCGCGCGTGCTGGTTCCGCGTGCGGATGACCACCGCCCTGACCACCTCTCCCTTCTTGATGGCCCCGTGGGGGATCGCGTCTCGTACCGAGCAAATCACGATGTCCCCGATATCGGCGTAGCGCCGGTGGCTGCCGCCCAGCACCTTGAAGCACTGCAGCTTCCGGGCGCCGGAGTTATCGGCGACGTTCAGGATGCTCCGCAGCTGTATCATGGAGCGCCCTCCCCCGCATCCAGCGTCACCGAGACCGTCTTCGGAGCCACCTTCAGGATCCGGCTCAAGCGCCAGCGCTTGAGCTTGGAAAGCGGCCTCGTCCCCATGATCTCGACGAGGTCGCCGACGTGAGATTCGTTCTTCTCATCATGAACGTAGAACTTCGAGCGACGGCGGATGATCTTCTCGTAGCGCACGTGGCGCACGGTCCGCTGCACGCTCACCACGCGCGTCTTGTCGGTCTTGTCCGACACGACCACGCCGTGGAACACATGCCGCATACTCCTGGTCGGGGATACTGTCGCCATGTCCCGCTCCTTGGTCTTCACTTCCCTGCCGCCAATTCCTTCTCGCGGATCCAGCCGTTGATCCTCGCGATGTCCCGCCGAACGCCCCGCAGCTCCAGCGGGTTCGGCAGCGGCGTGACCCTGTGCTTGAATGTCAGCCGGAACTGCTTCTCGCAAAGAGCCTTGCGCTCCGCGCGGAGCTCGTCCAACGAAAGATTCTTCTTGCTATCCTTGGTCTTCCTCTTCATAGAGACTCACTCCGCGTCACGAACCTCGTCCGGATGGGCAGCTTATGCGCCGCGCGCAGGAAGGCCTCGCGCGCGACGCCCTCCGGCACGCCGCCCAGCTCGAAAAGGATCCTCCCGGGCTTGACCACGGCCGCCCAGTGTTCCGGCGCGCCCTTCCCTTTTCCCATGCGGGTCTCGGCCGGGTGCTTGCTGATCGCCTTGTCCGGGAACACGCGCAGCCAGACCTTGCCGCCCTTCTTCATGAACCGAGCGATGGCGACGCGGCTCGCCTCGATCTGCCTGGCCGTGACCCACTTGGGCTCGAGCGCCTTCAGCCCGAACTCCCCGAAGGCCAGCTCCGTCCCTCTCTTGGCGAAACCTCTGATGTAGGGTTGGGAATGCGTCTTCCTATATTTGACTCGCTTGGGCATCAACATGGCTATTTCTTGCCCTCCTCCGGCTCCACGTAGCCCGGCATGTCCTCGCCCATGAGCTGGGCCAAGGCGGCTGGCGGCAGGTCGGGCATGGACCCCGTGGGACGCTCCTCCGCCGGCTTCGCCTGCGCCGCGGGCTCCGCCGCGCGCGGAGCGGCGACTGGCGTCGGCGCGGGCTCGCCGACCGGGATAACCTGCCCCTCGGCCTTCGCCTCCCGCAGCAGCTCCGCGGGACTCTTCTCGATCAGCTGCTTCTTGAAAATCCAGACCTTCACTCCGATGATCCCCATCGGGGTACGGGCCTCGACCAGTCCGTAGTCGATGTCGGCCGAGAAGGTGTGCAGCGGGACGCGGGCCTCGCGCTGCCACTCCCGGCGCGCGATCTCAGCCCCGCCCAGACGCCCCTTCACCTCGACCTTGATCCCGAGGGCCCCGGCCTGCATCGAGCGCTCCAGCGCGCGCCGGATGGCCCGGCGATGGGCGATGCGGCGCTCGAGCTGCAGAGCGATCGCTTCCGCGACGAGCCTGGCGTCGAGCTCCGGCTCCTTGATCTCCATCACGTTGATGAAGGTCTTGCGCGCGGTCAGCTTCTCGATCTGCGCGCGAACGGCTTCGATGTCCGCGCCGCGCTTGCCGATGACGACCCCGGGACGCGCCGTGTGGATGTTGACCCGGAGATAAGGCCCGGACCGCTCGATCCCCACCCAGCTCACGGCCGCCAGCCGGAACCGCTCCCTGACGAGGGCGCGGATCTTGAAATCCTCGCCGATCAGGGCCGGCATCTCGCGCAGCGAGAACCACTTTGATTCCCAATCCTGGATATAGCCCAACCGCACCGACTTGGGATGAATCTTCTGGCCCATGCTACTCTCCCTTCCCGTCGGAAACGACCATCGTCAAATGGCAGACCTTGCGCTTGAACGTCATGGCGCGGCCCTGCGGAGCCGGCATCACGCGCCGCATGTTGCCCATCGGCCCCTGGCCCACCCAGGCGGCCTTGACGAACATGTCGCCGACCTCGAGCTTCTTGCCCGCCTTGACCTGCAGGTTCGCCGCGGCGGACCGGAGTGCTTTGTCGACGAGCCGCGTGGCCCGGCGGGGGATGAGCGGCAGCAGCGCCTGCGCCCGCCGGACGGACTTCCCGCGGATATGGTCCAGGACCTGTTCGACCTTCCTGGCCCCATACCTCTGGAACCTCGCGTGAACAGTGGTTTCCATCATGTCAGCTCCGTGGCTTCCTTCGTATGGGCCAGGCCATGGCCCTTGAAGAACCGGGTGAAGGCGAACTCCCCGAGCTTATGCCCCACCATGTGCTCCGAAATGTAGATGGGCAGGAACTTCCGGCCGTTGTGCACGGCGAAGGTGTGCCCCACGAAATCCGGCACGATCGTGCAGGAGCGGCACCAGACCTTGATGATCTTCTTCTGGCCCGCCTCGTTCAGCTTCCGGACTTTGTCCAGCAGCGTCCGGTCCACATACGGCCCCTTCTTGATTGATCGGCCCATCTAGTTCCTCCGAATCATCCTATGCCGCCGCCTGGGTGTTCTTGCGCCGGTCCTGGATCCGCATCCAGCCCCAGCCCTTCTTCTTGTTCCGCGTCCTCAAGCCCTTGGCCAGCTGGCCCCACGGCGACTGCGGGTGGTTGCCGCCCTTGGACTTGCCGCGGCCGCCGCCCAGCGGATGGTCGACCGGGTTCATCGCCATGCCGCGCACGGTCGGCTTGCGCCCCAGATGCCGGGTCCGGCCCGCATTCCCGTAGACCACGGCCTCATGCTCCAGGTTGGAGACCTGCCCGATGGTGGCCATGCACCGCGACAGCACCAAGCGGATCTCGCCGGACGGGAGCTTGACGTGCGCGTAGGAGCCGTCCTTTCCCATCAGCTGGGCCTGGGCGCCGGCCGAGCGGACCATCTGCGCGCCGCGGCCCGGGATCAGCTCCAGGTTGTGGATGAAGGTGCCTTCCGGGATGGACGAGAGCGGCATGGCGTTGCCGATCCGGATCTCGGCCTGCGGCCCGGACATCACGGTATCGCCCACCTTCAGGCCGACGGGGTGCAGGATATACCGCTTCTCCCCGTCCGCGTAGGCGATGAGCGCGATGCGGGCCGAGCGGTTCGGGTCGTACTCGATCGTCACGACCTTCCCCGGGACGCCCAGCTTCTCGCGCTTGAAATCCACCACACGGTAGCAGCGCTTGTGGCCGCCGCCGATGTGCCGGACCATGACCGTGCCCGTGTTGTTGCGGCCGCCGCTCTTGCGCAGCCCGACGGTCAACGCCTTGTGCGGGCGCGCGGTGGTCAGCTCCGCGAAATCGGACATCGTCATCTGCCGGCGCGAAGGGGTATACGGCTTGAAGGATCGGTTCGCCATGTTATGCCGCCTGCTCGACCAGGTCGATCGAGTCTCCCTGCTTGAGTGTCACCACGGCCTTCTTCCAGTCCGACCGGTATCCGCCGCTCCGGCCCATGCGCCGGAACTTGCCGGGGACCTTCATCGTGCGCACCTTCTCCACCTTGACCTTGAAGAGTTCCTCTATCGCGCGCTTGATGTCGGTCTTGCTCGAAGCCATGCCGACCTCGAAGACGTACTGGTTGAACTTCTCCTTGAGGATCGTGCTGCGCTCCGTCATCACGGGGCGCATGATGTGAACGTAGGCGTCGAATTCCGTCATGACTAGTTCCACCTCGGTGCCAGCTTCTCCACGGCCCGTCGCGTCATCAGCAGATGCCGGCAGGCCAGGACCTCATACGGGTTCAGATGCGACACCAGCATCACCTTGAGGTCGGGGACGTTGCGCGCCGCGCGCTTGAGGTTCGCGTCGAAGTTGTCCGTGACGAGGAGCGCCCGGCCCTCGGCCTTCAGGGCCTTGAGCCAGCCGGCGACCTGCTTGGTCTTCGCCCCGTCCAAGGACACCGACTCCACGATGCGCAAGCCGCCGTCCAAGGCTCGCGCCGAGAGCGCCTGCGCAAGCGCCTCGAGGAGCTTGCGCCTCGGGAAGCCCAGCCTCCAGCTCCGCGTGCGCGGTCCGAAGACGACGCCGCCCTTGCGCCAGATGGGGGACCGGTTCGATCCCTGGCGCGCCCGACCCGTGTGCTTCTGCTTCCAGGGCTTGTGGCCTCCACCCGACACCTCGGAGCGGGTCTTCGTGTGCGCCGTCCCGCGCCGCTGGTTGGAAAGATACGCCGTCACGGCCTCGTGCAGCAGCTCCGCGGACGGCTTCTTCGCGAAGACGCTGTCCGGCAGCGCGATCTTCCCTACCGCTTCTCCGTTGAGGTTGAAAACCTGCGTCTCCATTATTTCTTCTTCCTCTTGGGCGTTTCGACGATGATGTTGCCCATCTTGTCCTTCCGGACCCGCTTGACCTTCGGCTTCACGATCCGCCGCTTGAGCGCCTTGAACGTCTCCCGTACCGCCACCAGGCTCCCTTTCGCGCCCGGAACGGGCCCGCTCAGGTAAATCAGGTTCTTCTCGGCGTCGATCCCGAGGATCTCGAGCTTCTGGACCGTGACCGTATCCACGCCCATATGCCCGGCCATCCTCTGCCCCGGCAGCACCCGGCCGACCGACCGCCGGGCCGCCAGGGATCCCGGGGAACGCTCCTTGTCCGAGGCGCCGTGGCCCGCCGGCAGGCCGCCGAAGCCGTGACGCTTCATGACTCCGGCGAAGCCTTTGCCCTTCGACGTGCCCTGCACGTCCACGTAATCCCCGGGCGCGAAGCGCCCGTTCACATCCACGATCTGTCCGGGCTCGAATCCCTTTGCGTCGGCGACGCGGAACTCCCGGAGATAGCGCGTCGGAAGATGACCGCACGCCGCGAACTGTCCCGTCGTCGGCTTGTCCAATCTCTTGGGCGCGCGCCCGAACCCCAGCACGACGGCTGAATAGCCGTCCTTGCCGTCCGCGCTCTTGACCCGCACGACCGCGCAGGGGCCGGCCCTCACGATCGTGACGGCCCGCCGGGCGCCCTCGCTCGTGAAGATCTGCGTCATCCCGACCTTCTCGCCCAGCAGGGCCCGAAGGCTTCCCGGGGCCTGGGCAGCCTGCGCCTTCGGCGCAGGCTCGCTCTGTTTATTGGTCTCTTCCTTCTTCTCTTCCATAGTAACGCCTCAAAGCTTGATTTCGACGTCCACGCCGGCCGGAAGGTCGAGCTTCATCAGCTCGTCCACGGTCCTCGACGTCGGACTCCGCAACTCGATGAGCCTCTTATGGACCCGCATCTCGAACTGCTCCCGCGACTTCTTATCCACGTGCGGGGAGCGCAGCACACAGTATTTCCTCACGTGCGTCGGCAAGAGCACCGGTCCGAGGATCACCGCCCCCGTCCGCCTCGCCGTCTCGACGATCTTCCCCACGCTCGCGTCCAGGACCCGATGGTCGCAGGCCCGCAAACGGATGCGTATACGCTGTTTCGTGGCGACTGGAGTCTCATTCATGGTTTACTCCACAATATCAATGACGACGCCGGCGCCGACGGTGTGTCCGCCCTCGCGGATGGCGAAGCGGAGACCCTTCTCCATGGCGATCGGCGTGATCAGCGTCACCGTGAACTCCGAGTTGTCCCCGGGCATCACCATCTCGACGCCCGCCGGAAGCTCGATGTCGCCCGTCACGTCCGTCGTCCGGAAGTAGAACTGCGGCCGGTATCCCTTGAAGAACGGCGTGTGCCGCCCTCCCTCGTCCTTCGTCAGTACGTACACCTGGGCCTTGAATTTCTTGTGCGGCTTGATCGTCCCGGGAGCCGCCAGCACCTGCCCCCGCTCGATCCCGTCCTTCTCCACCCCGCGCAGCAGGATCCCGACGTTGTCGCCGGCCACGCTCTCGTCCAGGAGCTTGCGGAACATCTCCAGACCCGTCGCCACCGTCGACGTCGTGTCCCGGATCCCCACGATCTCCACGGGAGTCCCCACCTTGATCTTCCCGCGCTCCACGCGCCCCGTCGCCACCGTCCCGCGCCCCGTGATCGAGAACACGTCCTCCACCGCCATCAGGAACGGCTTGTCCGTGTCGCGCGCCGGCAGCGGGATGTACTCGTCCACCGCCTTCATCAGCTCCACGATCGCCTTCTCGTACTCCGGGTCGCCTTCCAGCGCCTTGAGCGCCGAGCCCCGGATCACGGGGACCTTGTCCCCGTGGAACTCGTACTTCGTCAGAAGGTCGCGGACCTCCATCTCCACGAGCTCTAAAAGCTCCTTGTCCGCCACGTCCACCTTGTTCAGGAACACCACCAGGAACGGCACGTTCACCTGCCGCGCAAGGAGCACGTGCTCCCGCGTCTGCGGCATCGGCCCGTCCGCCGCCGACACCACCAGGATCGCGCCGTCCATCTGCGCCGATCCCGTGATCATGTTCTTGATGTAGTCCGCATGGCCAGGACAGTCCACGTGCGCGTAGTGACGGCTCTCCGTCTCGTACTCCTGATGGTGTACGTTGATCGTCACCCCGCGCGCCCGCTCTTCCGGGGCGTTGTCGATCTCGTCGAATTTCTTCGCCGCGCACAGTCCCTTCTTCGCCAGAACGTGCGTGATCGCCGCGGTCAGCGTCGTCTTACCGTGGTCCACGTGACCGATCGTCCCGATGTTCACGTGGGGCTTCTTCCGCTCGAATTTAGCC
This sequence comes from Elusimicrobiota bacterium, assembly GCA_041650695.1. Classification (GTDB taxonomy): domain Bacteria; phylum Elusimicrobiota; class Elusimicrobia; order UBA1565; family UBA1565; genus JBAZKS01. The sequence goes on along the minus strand of JBAZKS010000046.1, from coordinate 8 downwards.
TTGGCCAT
>JBAZKS010000045.1:0-38388 GCA_041650695.1 Elusimicrobiota bacterium | reverse complement strand
CAGCCGAAGAGGGTTAGAAAAGGTCAGACAGGAAGCCTACCTCATCGGTTGGCTGCTCAACCTCAAAAGACTGACGGCGCTGCAGGCAACGGCAACTGCGTTATCGGGACTTTGTCAGCACCCTGCTAGGACCTTCCGGTCCGTTTCGTGTAGTACCTTTGTCTGTTCCGCCCTGCCCTCTTGGCCCAACACCTGCCCCAAAAATACCGTTATATTCCTAATGGATGAAACGCATCCTCAGCGCAGTCCTCGTCGCGGTCCAGATCCTCGCCGCGGTCCATCTGAGCGCTTATGAAGCCGTGGCGCAGAACATGCTTGCCCAGGCGGGGGTCCAGGTCTCTCCTGTGCCGCAGAACACCGGGGTCAGCGCGATAGGCTCCCTGCCTTTGGGGTCCAATTCCCTCTCCGTCAATCCCGCTTCCATGGCGCCGCTCGCCAATATCTCGGCCATGGGAGTGCTGCCGAACCTTCAGACGATTTCCGTCATCCCCAGCCAGACACAACTCAGGACCGAGGCCGTAGCCCAGACCCAGGCCATGCCCGTGCTGCAGCAGCCGACTCTGCGGATGCATGCGCCTCAAGCAGCTCCCAACACGGCGCAGCACGGCGGCGCTCCCGCGCCCGCCGCTCCAGTTTCTCTGATTGAAACCTCCAAGCGGGTCTCCGAGACGCTCGAGCTCCCCGGGCTCAAGGAAGAGGCGGGCTCCGAGGCGTCCAAGGGCGCTGCTGAGACCACGTTCGCCGCCTTGACCGGCGAGCGGTTCATCCAGACTTCCGGAGAGGCGGATGCGACGCCGGTCCGCGGGACTCCGGACCTCGGGTCCGCCGTGTCCAAGCTCATCGAATTGCAGAAGAACGGGCCGGTCAAGCAGAACCCCAACGACGTGCCGAAGGTCAAGGCGGCGGAGTCCGCGGGCCGCGCTCCCTCGCGGGCCGCCGAGATCTTCGCCAAGCCCGCGGTGCGCATCGCCGCGGGAGCGGCTCTGGCCGCGGCTCTCACGGCCGCTCTCCCCCTGCTGGCCGCCAATGTCGGCGTCGTGGCCGCGGCAGGGAGCATCACCCTTAGCGTCATCGGCATCCCCCAGATCATCCACAACTTCCGCGCCGGCCGCGAGGGGGTCAAGGATCTGGCCATCGGCAGCCCGCTCATCTGGTTCGCGGCCGCGACCCTCCTCTCGGTCGTGTCCATCGGCCAGGGCTCGAGCCTCTGGTGGAACGCGGCGAACCTCGCCGGCGCGGCCGAGAGCATGATGGTGCTCGGCCAGATCAACTTCTATAAGCGCGACGCCAAGGCCCTGAAAGCGACGCTGCTGACCGCGGCCGCCGTGCTGGCGCCTCTCCCTCTCATCGCGGCGCAGCTGGTGTTCCCTCTCTCCGCCTGGGTCTCGGCAGCGTTCACCGTGGCCATGGGCCTGCTCTGGGTGCTCAACTGGCCGCAGGTGAGGCAGAACTACAATCTGTTCAAGAGCGAGGGCCGGCCGCCCAAGGGCATCGCTCCCCTCTACCCGGCCCTGGTCGTGCTCGGCAGCCTCCTGCACCTCTACGCGGCCCTCATGGGCGGGGATCTCCGCTGGGCCATGAACGCGATCATCGCCATCGTGACCGCGGGCATGGTGCTCGGCCAGATCTACGCGCCGAAGATCGCCAACGCGCTGGTCGGGCCCCTGGTCCGGATCTCCGAGCGCATCCAACTTCGCCCGCACGCCAAGCCTCTGGATATGGCCGGCCGGGCCGCGAAGCTGGTGGCCGCCGCTTTCAAGAAAGCCGGCGGGCTGCCGATCAAGGCGGGCGACCAGAAGGCCGCTCTTGAAGAGGTGCTGGTCCGGGCGCAGGAGCTTCAAGGCCGCAGCCTCATCTACCTGGAGGCTCCGACCGCGGCAGGCAAGTCCACTTTGGCCGAGAACCTCAAGAAGACCCTGGGCGGCCGCATCCAGGTCTTCCCCGTGGACCGGTACTTCAAGCCGGCTGCCGAGGTCCCCAAGGGCCTGAGCGGGCAGCCGGACTTCGACCAGCCCGACTCTCTCTACATGGACCGGGTCGCCTCGGATATCAAGGCCCTGCTGGAGGGCAAGCGGGTGGAACTCCCCATCCATGATACCGCGACGGAGACCACGAGGTTCGACAGCGGCGAGTTCTTGACGCTCGGGCCGAACCAAGTCCTCATCGTGGATTCCATCTACGCTTCGCACGAGAGCCTGCTGCAGGCCGGCGCCGGGCACCCGAGCCTGAACGTCTACCTCACGGCCCCGGCCACGGCCCGCCTGGCACGGCGCATCGCCCGCGACATCGTGCAGAGAGGCCTTTCCGCGGAGCGGAACCTCAACCACTGGGGCGATGTCCTGCACAACGAGAGGCTCTTCATCCTGCCCCTTCGCCAGAAGGCGGATGTGGTCGTGGATATGTTCAGCGACGAGGAGATCGCCAAGCTGCAGGACGCCCTGGCCGATCTTCTGGTCCAGGAATGGACCGCGCGCGGGATGAACCCGAAGTTCACGCGCCTGTTTCTGCAGCGGATACGGGAGTCGATCCAGGCCGACCAAACGGAGCAAGCCGGAAAGCCATAAACACCCAGCCGGCGGCGGCTGCCAAGGCGGCGGCGGGGAGCGCGAAGCCCGGCAGGCCGCCCAAGCCGGCTTTGAACAAAGAGATCACCCCGGCGGTCGCTCCTTTCGAGAATCTGTAGGTGAAGCTGTCCACCACCTGCTTGGCCCGGTAGCGGGCGTCATAGGAGAGCGGGATGTAGAGGAGTTCCTTGCTCGCGCGGAACAGGGAATAGTCCAGCCCTTTGAAGAGCATGAGGGAGATCCCCGCGGTCCACAGCCCCGGATGGAGGAGGAGCAGTCCTGAGGTGAAGATGTGGGCCGCAGGTACTCCAACGAGCAAAACCCCCAGGCTCACGTGTTTCAGGGACAAAGGGGTGAGGATGAACTGCAGGCAGAAGCCCAGGCTGTTCGTGCTGGCCCAGAAGCTCCCGAGGAAGGCCGAGCGCTCGTCCTTGAGGGGCATGGCGCCTTCCAGTATCTCGTAGAAACGGAGGTTGACCGTGGTCGCGAACACCTGGGAAAGGGCGACCACGGCGGCGATGAGCAGGAGGACCCGCGTGCCCAGCACCAGCTTCAGGTTCAGTGGCCCGGCTAGGCCGCCCTCCTCCTGAGGCGAGGGCCGCGGCTCGCCGGCCAAACGGTAGGCGGCATAGGAAAGGGCCAGGGTCGGCAGGAGTGCCGCCGCGGCCAGGAGGATGAAGGCCTCGGAGCCGAGGCGCGTCGCGAAGGTCTTGAGCAGAGCCCCTGCCGCGATGGGGCCGATGGAGGCTCCTCCGAGGATCGGGCCGTTGTAGGCCTTGGCGCGCGGCGTGTCCAAGGTGCTGTTGATGAAGGCCCAGAACTGCTCGACCAGGACCACGATGTAGACCTCGGTGAACACGTAGAGCGCGGCCACGGCCCAGCGCATGCCGGAGCGCACCGCGATGTAGCAGGCGGAGAACACCGCCGCGGAGAGGACCAGGGAGAGCATCAGGGTCCGCAGGCTCCCGAAACGGCTGAGCGCGCTTCCGTAGGCCAGGATGCAGGCGGCCATGAGCACGGGGATGAGGGCCATGGCGTAGGGCATGTTCCCGGAGCCGAACTCTGCGATGTAGAGCGAGGCCGAGGTGCTGCGCACGAACTCGTAGCCGCCGACCATGCAGGCGGCGGCCACGGAGATGCACGCCATGGCCAAAGGCAGACGCCGGTTATCGTCCACTTAGCGAGGCTTGCGAAGGCCCCGGCTCACGAAGGTCCAGGCCGCGAGCTTGTAGAGGATGCGCATCCCCACATTGGCGTCCCACTCGTCCTTGCCCCCGGGAGCCGGGGCCACTTCGACCAGATCGAAGCCGAGGATGCGGCGGCCCGACCTGGCGAGGGTGGAGAGGATGAAGCAGGCTTCCTCGAAGCCCAGTCCTCCCGGCACCGGAGTCCCCGTGTGGGGGCAGAGGCTCGGGTCGAGCGCGTCGATATCGAAGGAGACCCACACTTGCTTGGGCAAACGGGAGACGATCTCCTTGGCCGTGTCCGCGAAAGGCTTCCCGACGAAGCGGCGGCGGGCGAGCTCATGCGAGAAGAAGACCTCGGCTCGTTTGCCCAGCCCGCGCAGGAATGCCTCCTCCTGGCCGCAGTAGTCGCGGATGCCCACCTGAAGGAGCTTTTCGATGCGGGGGATGCGCTCCATGGCGTTGCGCATGATGGAGGCGTGGGACCACTGGAAGCCCTCGTACGCGTCGCGAGTATCCGAGTGGGCGTCGAAATGGAGCAGGCCGTAGGAGCCGAAGGTCTCCGCAGCGGCTTGGAACGCGCCGAACGGGACCGAATGCTCTCCGCCCACGATGCCCGCGATCTTGCCTCGGCCCATCAGGGCTTTCGCCTGGCCGCGCACCCAGGCGTTGAGCTCGTCTCCGGACGCCTTCCTGCTCCAAAGGCGTTCCGGCCGCATGAAGATGCCGGGCTCGTAGGGCTTCTCCACCTCCGGGTCGAAGAGGTCGATCTGCCGGGAGGCGGCCAGGACGGCGGCAGGGCCTTTCGCGGTCCCTTTGCCGTAGGATGCCGTCGCTTCCCAGGGGACCGGGAGGAGGACGAGCGCGGACTCCTTCTCGGTGAACGGGAGTCCGAATATCCCTGAACCCTCCGCCGCGGCGGAGTCCGGGTCGAAGCTTCGCATGGCGGGATTATACCTGTTTGAATATTGATATAGTCATCCCATGGGCGTTCTGGACACGGTACGGTTGACGGAGGAGCAGAGCCGCGTCGTGCTGGCCCTGCGGCGCGCGGCGCTAGGCGCTTCGCTGCTGCTCTGCGCGGGGGTATCGCTGTGCCATGTGCTCCAGCCGGACTCCTGCGCCGCGATCACCGTGCTCCCGCCCTGGTCGTGGACCGTCCCCGGCCTGGCCCTGCTCTTGGTCGGGGCCTGGAAACCCACGCTCAGGCTTTCCATCGCGGTCCTGGCCGCCTGGGTCGGATTCGCGGTGTTCTTCATGGAGGAGTCCCGGAGTCTGCTCCGGCTGGGCGCGTGGCCGGTCCCGGAGTGGGAGGCTGCCAGGGCCGCCGGGAGAGCGGTGCGCGTGGTCTCATTGAATTGCGGGAGCGGGAGCATCGACGCGGCCGGAGAGGCCGTTTCCCTGCAGCCGGACATCCTGCTCCTGCAGGAGCCGCCATCCTGCGAAGGGCTCGAACGTTTGACCCTGAAGGTGTTCGGGCCGGACGGAGCGGTGCTCTGCGGCATCGGCGCTTCCATCCTGGCGCGCGGCCAGATCCTGTCCGGCGAGATTCCGGAGCCGCTGGGCCAGAACTACGCCCAGGCGCGCATCCGGCTCAGGAGCGGGCTGGAGTTCGAGGCCGTGAGCATGCACCTCGGGCCGCCCGCGGTCTGGTACGGGCTCTGGAGGGCCGAGAACTGGCGCGCGCAGACCGAGCACAGGCGCGCCCGGCGCGAGAAGCTCAAGGAGATGATGCGCGGGCTGGAGTCGGCCGCTCCCCTGATCGTGGGGGGCGATTTCAATTCCCCCGGGAGGGACGCCGTCTTCCGCGCGCTCAAGCCCCGGCTGCGCGACGCGTTCTCCGAAGCGGGCCGCGGCTGGGGCAAGACCGCGCCGAACGACACGCCCCTGTTCCGCTTCGACCAGGTCTGGGTGAGCGCGCAGTGGCGGCCCGCGTCCGTGGTGGCCCTGCGCACGCGGCGCTCCGACCACCGCATGGTGGTGTGCGACCTGCTGGGTCCATGAGCGCCATCCTCGCCTACTGCGACGGAGCGTGCTCCGGCAACCCCGGCCCCGGGGGCTGGGGAGCCGTGCTCATCCTCCCGGAGGGCCGAGTGCGCGAGCTCGGCGGGTGCGAGCGCTCGACCACGAACAACCGGATGGAGATGGCCGGCGCGCTCGCGGTGCTGCGCGCGACCCGCGATCGTCCGGAGCCCCTCAAGCTCTTCACGGACTCCGGCTATCTCCTGCGCGGGATCACGGAGTGGATCGCGGGCTGGCGGCGCAGAGGATGGATCACGATGGACGGGGGGGCCGTGCTGAACCGGGACCTCTGGGAGGCGCTCGATCCTCTCGCAGCGGCTCGGCAAGGGCGCCTGAGCTGGGTCCACGTCAAGGGACACGCCGGCCACGAGGTCAACGAGCGGTGCGACGCCATCGCGGTCGCCTTCTCGCAGGGCAAGCCTCCCGCGCTCTACGACGGCCCGGCCGTGGGCTGCGGGTACTCCCTCCTGGACCCCCCGGAGCAGCTGCGGCCCGCCGGCCGTTCGTCCGTGCGCAGGTCCAAACCGAAGGGCGGGTATTATCTCAGCATGGTCGGCGGGCGTGTGGAGCGGCACTCGGCCTGGCCCGACTGCCAGCGCAGGGTGCACGGCGTGTCCGGCGCGCGGTTCAAGAGGGTCTTCTCGGCGCAGGAGGAGAGGGACGTGCTCGAGCGCTGGGGAGCGCCGCCGGCCGCGTGATCAGCGCAGCGCGGCCATCGCGCCCTGCAGCGCCTCCGGATAGTGGCACTTCTCCAGCGCGACCTGCTGGGTGACGACCTTGTTGCGCACCAGGCGGAGGATCGCCTTGTCCATGTTCTCCATGCCTTGCGCGTGGCCCTTCTCGATCGCGCTGTAGATCTGCGCGGCCTTCCCCTCCCGGATCAGCGTCTCGATGGCCGGATTGACGATCATGATCTCGCGGGCGCAGACCATCCCCTTGCCGTCGGCGCGCGGTATGAGGATCTGCGAGATCGCGGCCTTCAGGACCGCCGCCAGGCGCAGGCTGATCTGGCGGTGGCGATCGACCGGGAAGAGGTTGACGATGCGCTCGACGGTCTGCATCGAGTCGTGCGTCGACAGCGTGCTGAAGACCAACGAGCCGGACTCCGCGATATGAAGGGCGGCTTCCGCGGTCTCCATGTCGCGCAGCTCGCCGATCAAGACGACGTCGGCGCGCTGGCGGGGCACCGACTTGAGCGCCGAGGCGTAGGACAGCGTGTGCGTGCCGATCTCGCGCTGGCAGACCAGCGCGTTGCGCGAGACGAACGAGAACTCGATGGGGTCCTCGATCGTCACGATGTGCACCTCGCGCTTCTTGTTGATCTGCTCGAGCAGGCAGGCCAAGGTCACTGTCTTGCCCGAGGCCGCCGGCCCGGTCATCAGCACGAGGCCGCGCGGCAGGTCGGCGAGTTGGACGACGGCGGGGGGCAAGTCGAGGTCATCCGGGTGGGGGATCGCCGCCGGGATCACGCGGATGACCGCGTGCGGCCCGTTCTTCTGCGTCGTGATGTTCATCCGGATGCGGCCGAGCTGGGAGAGCTGGAGCGAGCAGTCCAGCTCGAGCTTTTCCTGGAGGATGTGCCGCTGCTCCTCGAACAGGTTGCCCATGAGGAGGTTGACGACGTCGTTGGCCGCGAGAGGCTTGAAGCCCTGCAGCGCGACCAGCTTTCCGGAGACCATCGCCATCGGCGGGGTGCCGCCCGTGAGGAAGACGTCGGTCGCCTTCTGTTCGACGGCCGCTTTCAAGACGTCCAGGAGTTCAGCCATGCGCCTATTCTACCATCACTCGGCGCTCTCAGCGATACGATTTTGGATTGAATCCTTGATCAAGGATGGGCGTCCGGGGGCTTCCCGGCCCAGAAAGGTCTGCCGTCGATGGCCCGGAGCAGCCCCTTCCGGATCTTGTAGCCTCCGATGACGGGCCACTTCACCAGGAGCGGCCTGTCCACCAGGTGCTCGGCCCCCGCGATGACGTGGACGCTCGCGTCCGACTCCAGGGCCTGCCGCAGCGCGGCGTCGAGGTCCTGGTTCCTTCGGCCGATGGCCAGGCGCCGCATCCTGAAGCAGCTCCTCAGTGCGGCCAGCCCGTATCGGACGACTTGGGCATAATAGGCGGGCCCGCGCAGGTCGCTGTAGGCCAGATGGTTGAGAGCCAGCAGATCCATGTGGTGCTGCAGGGAGTCGTGCGTGGAAGCGTCATGGCCGGCCGCGGTGTCCCAGCCCCTCACCTCGATGCCGGAGCCGGCCTTGACCAGGCCCGGGTCGAGCCCGCGCGTCTCCAGGAAGTCGAGCGCCTCGGACCCGCGCAAGTCCGGGCCCAGGTAGCTCTCCACGAGCACGATGGCGTCACGGCCGGGGCGGACGTCGCGGGCCAGTTGCAGAGCTCCTGGCGCGTCCGTATGCCGTTCGCCGTACAAGTACACGCGGGCGTCCCGCCGACGCTCGGCGCCAAGCACCTCGAAACCCTCGCTGAAGCGGGAGTCCTTGGCGCCGAGGATCCTGCGGATGAGCCGGTCCAGGATCGGGATGCCGTGTCCGGGGGAATCCTCGATGGGCCTCCAGCCGAACACCGAGCCCGGCACGGCCTCGAAGCCGTCGGAGCCCACGAGGTCGCCGGCGAAGCGGAGCTCGGAGGGCCGCGCTCCGGACGGGTCGACCGCGACAGGGCCCGCATCCACCGCGGGCAGGCTGAAGCCGTCGAACGCGGCGGCGGAGACCCGGCCGGCCTCCTGCGAGCCGGGGGCCGCTCTTTCGAGGCTGCGGGCGACGCCGGAGAGGGTCTGGAGCGGGGGGGCCTGGACGGAGGGCAGACTCGCGGCCGGCGTCAGGGTCAAACCGGGCAGAGGCGCGAGCGTGGGGCCGAGGCCGGGAGCGGCCAACGAGGGGAGGCTGACCTGGACCGAAGGGAGCGTCGCTCCCAGCCCTGGAGCCTGGACCGGGGCTTGGACGGAGACCGCGGCCGAACAAGCGGAAGCGATCGCGTAGAGCGGCGACAGGAGCATGGTATCTTCGACTATAGCCCCGCTGAGGCGAGGATGCCTGGGCACACGGGGTGGAGCTGGGGAGGAATTCGGCCTAGGGAGACTTGGGACTTATGTCGCGCAGAACGGGGTGACGTCCGGCTGCATGGCGCGCCAGACCTCGCTCTCCGGGCTGGTGGCGCGGATCACGATGTCGAAGAAGCGCGAGGGGCTCAGCCCCGCGAACTCCACGAAGTCGCGGATGAGGTGGGACTGGTCCGCGTAGCCGAAATCGAACGCGAGGTCCGTCCAATCCGGGTCCATGCCCGGCTTGAGCGAATCGCACACGGCCTGGAATCGGACTACCCGGCTGAAGACCTTGGGCGTATGCCCGACCCATTCGGTGAAAAGACGCTTGAGGTACTGGCGGCTGCAGCTCGTGTCCTCGGCCAGCTGCTCGACCGAGGCCCGTCCCACGGAGCTCATCGCCATGCCGACCGCGCCCAAAAGCTGTTTGGGATAGCCCCCGGAATCCTTTAGCCGCTCGAGCAGGGCGGCCTCGATGGCCTCCTTGATCTGGAGCGGGGAGGCGGCCGCGTCGATGCGCTCTTCCAGGAGCCGGCCCTCCTTGCCCCAACAGTCTTGGAGGTCGACCGCCATGTCCGTGAACTGGCTCAAGCCGAAGCCGAAGAACGGGTGCGCCATCCCCGGGACGAAATTGAAGGACAGGATGCGGCTGCCGTCGCCGACCTCGTACTCGCCCGGCGTGGCCCCCACTCCCATCAAGGAGACCCGGCTCAGCTTGCTCTTGCTTCCGTCGGACTGCACTTGGCGTATGCCGGAGTTCAGGTTGACGACCAGGGAGGGCCAAAGGTCGGCCTGGATCTTGTTCCTCGCCGGCTTCCCGTCTCCTGTGGAGGCCTCCTTGAGCACGCAGTAGCGCACATACCCTTTGAGCGCCTCATGGAGCGGGAAATACGTCCTCTGGATCGCCATGCACCCTTCCCCCGCGATAGTATAACGGGGGGCGGGTGCTTTGTATGCGGCACAGGGCCTATGCGTTGCATGGGCCCAGGGACCTATTTCGAGAGCATCTCCAGGCGGAGGAGCGCGCCTGCCCGGCGCGCCCGGGTCCGGTAGGCTGTGGCCAGGGCTGAAAGCAGTTTCTCCTTGTCGGATCCCGCGCTCTTGACGAGTTCCGCGGACTCCGCCGCATCGGCCTGCTCTGCTTCGGCCCCTAGGCTGGCTTCGATATGGCGCTCGAAGAGTTCTTTCTCCTCGCGCGGCGAGAACAGGGCCCAGCGCCCTCTTTCAGGCTCCCAGCCGAGCTTCTCCCAGAAGAACCAGGTCTTGCGGAGGGCGCCGTCCATCCACACTCTTTCATCCAGAGCCCAGCATTCCTGCGTCCCGGCCTGCACCGGCGGCGGGGATGAGGAATAGGCCCAGCGTCCCTCCACCAGGCACTTGAAGGGGCTGTTGATCAGCCCTGCTTCGTTGGGGCTGGCGGGGACGGCCTGGACTTCCCGGCCGGCCGCGGCCGCGGCATCCTTGAGGTTCCTGGGGGTGAAGCTGTTGACGCCTTGAGAAAAATAGCCGGAAAGGCTCTCCGGGGTCAGCCGACCGTCGGCGTCTTCGATGACGCCGGCGAGGCGCTCGGCCATGGCATCCCGAGGGACACGGATCTCCGCGAAGCTCTTCCAGGGAGTCTGCGCCGGCTGAGGGAACTTCCTCCCCGCGATGAATCCGCCGACCAGGCCGAGCGAAAGGCCCAAGGCCGCGGAAGCCGTGATGGACGCGCCCGGCAGGCGGAAGGCGGGCCGCCCGCCGGGCGTCTTCTGTCTGCGGTACTGCTGGATCATCCATCGGATGAAGTAGATGCCGCACTTCTCGCACTCGTGCGAGGCTTCGGGGTTCTTGTGTCCGCAGCTGGGGCAGATCATTTCAGCCGGTGCGAGAGCTCCCGGAAGCCGGCAACGCCCCGGCTTTCGTTGAGGGCGTTGAGGAGGCGGCGGGTGAGGTCGCCTGAACGCTCATCGCAGGGCGGGGCCGCCAGGACCATGAGCTTCCCGGGCGGCGCTTTCTCGGACGGCAGGCACGCGTCCAGCACCATCAAAACCTCTTTCGCGCGCAGGCTGTTGAGCTTCTCGTAGAGCCTCTGGAGGGGATAGGACGTGGTCGCCGGGAACTCGACGGATCCGTCCCACGACAGCAGGTAGCCCGGGAGCCCGCTGCCGGCGAAGTAGAAGAAGACTCGCGACTTCCTGCGGACGCTCTTGGGCAGCCAGGATTCCACGGACTCCGCGATGGCGGCACGGGTCGCGCTCTCTCCCGTGAGCACGAAGATGTTGCGCTCCGGATACCCGAGTGCGGCCAGGTGCGCGCGCACGGCCTCGGCGTCCTTCTGGGCGGACCGGGCCGGGGGAGCGGAACGGTATTCCTCGATCCCGATGACCAACGCGTAGTCATCGGGACGCTCCGCGAGCTTGTAGGCCGGGACGTCGAGGTCAAGGACGGGCTCCTTGCTGGGCGCGGAGGGCTTGGGCCCCTTGGGCCGGAGCTTCTGCTTGACGGAATCCGCGAACGCCGCGAGCTTGGGGGATCCGACCAGGGTCTGGCGCAGGCGGGTCAACGGGATGGCCTCGACCGGCTCGAAGTCCGGGCTCATGAGCCTCAGGTCCTTTTCAGGCCCGACGGTGCCGAAGAGGTCCGCGCGCGTGACCTTGGCCTGCTTCGTGTTGTCCACCACGATGACGCTCTTGAACGCCTCCCGGAGGGAGGCCGTGAGCCCGTCGTCCCGGAAGGAGGGCGCCAGGATCAGCGCAAGGCGCAGGTCCCGAGTCGGGGCCTTCGTCAGGTCCGGCCGGACGGATCTGGCGCACGAGCCGAGCAGGGACGCGCAAACCAGGACGGCGGCCCAGCGCTTCACCCTACCAGTTCTCTGCCAGGACCTCGAAGTAGGCCTGCGGATGCGCGCAGGCCGGGCAGGCCTGCGGAGCGGAATCGCCCTCGTGGATATAGCCGCAGTTGCGGCAGCGCCATGTCGTCTTGGCCTTCTTCTTGAACACGCTCCCGGCTTCCACGTTCTTGAGCAGGCCCCGGAAGCGGCGCTCGTGCTGCTTCTCGGCCACGGAGATGAAGTCGAAGAGCTTAGCCGCGGTCTCGAAGCCTTCGCTGCGCGCGGTCTTCGCAAAGTCCGGATACATGCTGCCCCACTCGTGGGCCTCGCCGTCCGCGGCGGCCTTTAGGTTCTCGGCCGTGGTCCCGATCTTGCCCGCGGGGAACAGGGCGTCGACCTGCGCTTCGCCGCCCTCCAGGAGGCTGAAGAAGCGCTTGGCATGTTCCTTCTCCTGGTCCGCTGTCTCCTCGAACGCCCAGGCGATCTGCATATAGCCTTCCTTGCGCGCCTGGCCCGCGGCATAAGTGTAGCGGTTGCGTGCCTGCGATTCGCCCGCGAAAGCCGTGATGAGGTTCTTCTCGGTCTTGCTTCCTTTGAGTCCCATATCGTCCTCCTGTGAACGGCTGAAATGATAGTATTTTCCAGAGCCCATGAGCGGAGCCCCCCTTCTCTTGGCAGCGGCGCTCACCTTGCCCACCACCGCGAACCTCCAATGGGACGGCGACATGGAGCGTCTCGAGCTGCCTTCGGAGACGGTCAAGCCCATGCGTCTGCCGTATATCCAGGAGCGCGAGGAGAGCCGGCCGGACCCCAGGGCCGGAAGGCGGATGCGCCGCATCACGGGCAGGCCGACGCTCCCCATCGCTCCGGGCTGCCCGGACGGTTCGGACCCGCCCTGCCTCCAGGAGACCCCGTATCCGTCCGGCATGCCCAAGGGGGGGTACTACTACGGGTATTACCGCGGCGAGGACGGCAAGCTGCGGTACGGGAAGCTGTATATCCCGAACTACGGGCCTTTCGAAGGCGGGGCCCACAACAACCCTCCTGAGAGGACTTCGGTCCCCAAGCCGTGAAGCTCCCCATCCCTTACGCGGCCGCGGGCATGGCGGGCTTGAGCACGGCGGCCGTCTCCATGCTCGCGGTGACGCTCTCGCGCCTCGGATTCCTCCCGCATACCCTGAGCTTCCTCGGCCTGCCGCTGGGCGCGGTCCTGGCGGGATTCGGCTGCGGCGCCGGGCTCTACGCGTGGCTTCGCGCGCAGCGGATCATCCCAAAGCGCGAGCATCATGCCGCGGCGATGGGGTCCGCTTTAATCGGCTTCATGACGATCTATACGGGGACCTGGCTGAGCGCGCGGCATCAGGCCGGCCATAGATACGCGACGGTGGAGGAGGTCGTCCGCTCTCTCGAGGGGAGCCCGGAGACCAGGCCCGAGCAGCCCCCGGCGGCCGACGAGGCGGCCCTGCGGGAGCACCGAAGGCTCCGGACCGAATACCAGCTCTCCCTCATCCAATACAAGAACGCGATGGAACGGTACAACGCCTATGGGCTGGCGGAACGCAACCTGGCGGATGAGAAGGCCAGGGCCTTGAAAGCCGAGGTGGACCGGTTCAAGGTAAAGTGCAGGGAGGATGAGCGGCGGCTGCGGCAGTTCGAAAGCGTTTTGGCCGAGCGGCGCGAGTCGGTCGAGCCGGCGCCAGCCGCGCAGCCGGTGAGCGACAGGGAACTCCTCGTGGAGCGGCAGGGGCGGTACGCCGAGCTCATGCGGGCCTCTCTCTGGGGCTATGTGGCGCAGAGCGTGCGCAGCAGACCGGCCGGGGTCCTCCCCGCGGCCCCCCGCATCCCTGCCGAGGGGGTCGTTTCCTCGGCTGGCGCCTTGGCGGATTGGTCCAGGTTCGCCCTGCAGCTCGCTTTTTTCCTGGGCGGCAGCGTGGCCGGAGGGCTGCTCCTGTTCGGCTGGCGCTGGGGCCGCGTGCTGGCCTATTGCCCGGACTGCGGCAGGATGCTCCGGGTCCCTAAGCGGGAGAAGACGGTCAAGGTCCGGTGCCCGGACTGCAGGACGGTTTTCGAGGTGAAGCATCCATGAAGACCCGCATCCACTACCACCATACGGATTGCGGCGGGGTCGTGTACTACGCCCGTTACCTGGACTTCATGGAGGAGGCCCGCGCCGAGCTCTTCGAGAGCCTCGGCTTCTCGGTGAAGGGGCTCATGGAGCAGGGCATCCTCTTCGCGGTGGCGCGCCAGGAGGTGGACTACAAGCGGGCCGCGGTCTACGGGGACACTGTGGAGACCCGCGCCAGGGTGGAGTCCGTCTCCGGCGCCCGCGTGGAGTTCTCCTACGAGCTCGACAACCAGGACGGCGTCCGGCTCGTGGAGGCCAGGACCGTGCTCGTGTGCGTGGGGCCCGGCCTCAAGCCCAGGCGCGTGCCGCCGGAGATATCGGCCAAGCTCACTCCCGCCAGGTCGTGAAGACCGGCGTCCCCTCCCGAGCGGTGCGGTAGCCGTTCACCGGCGCGGAGAGGTCCGGGACGCCGATGGAGAGGCCGCATACCAGGGCCTTGGTCTCTGGGACTCCCAGCACCCGGCGCGCGATGTCCGGGTATTCCGCGAGAGCCGCCTGCGGGCAGGTGCCCAGGCCGTGCGCCAGGGCGGCCAGCATCACATTCTGGATGAACATGCCAATGTCCACCCAGGAGCTCTGGACCAGGTCCCGGTCCAGGAAGAAGAGCAGGCCGGCCGGGGCTCCGAAGAAGGCGTAGTTGAGCTCCCAGGACTTGAGCTTGCGGTCCGAATCCTCCTTGCCGATGCCCAGGGCCTTGTAGAGGGCCAAGCCGCAGGCCTTGCGCCGGGAGAGATAGGGCTCCTTCCAGGAAGAGGGATAGATGGCGTAATCAGGCCGTTCCCGCTCGCCCGCGCGCCTGGCTTTGAGGAGCTCCTCGGTCAGGCGCTTCTTGGACTCTCCGGTCACGACCACGACTTCCCAAGGCTGGGCATTGACCCCGGACGGAGCCCAGCGAGCCGCGTCGAGCACGGCTTCGAGGGTCTTGCGTCCGACCGGGACGTCCAAGAACGCGCGGATGGAACGGCGTTCCCGAATGGCTTGAAGGATGTCCATGCGCCTAGTATACGAAAGCGGGTAGGCCTTGACGAATCAAGGAACCGGGTCTACACTTGCGGAGCGTGCTTTTCCTCCTCTTGGCGCTCTCGCTCCCCGCTTCCGCTCTCGGACCCGAAGTCGAGCGTTTCTCGGCGGAGATCGGGTTCGGGGCTCTCCAGGGGCTTCGCCTGTCCCCCTTGGAGCTGCGCGGACCGGCGGAGCGGGCCATGCCTCCCTTGGACTTCAGCGGCGTGACCTGGTCCGAGTCTTTGACCCTCGACGACCGCAAGGCCCTCGGCATCGCGCTCAACATCTCCGGCTCCTACGAGGGGAACAAGGGCTGGGGGAACATCGCGACCAATTTCGACGGCCAGGGCGTGAGCCTCGGCCTGCTCAACCAGAACCTGGGACAGGGTTCCCTGCAGCCCATGCTCATCCGCATGCGGGACCAGCACCCCGAGGCGCTCAAGGCGATCTTCAAGCCGGAGCACTTGAAGAGCCTGCTCGCCATGCTGAGCCGGTGGGAGAAGGCCTCCAAGGACGAGCCTCCCTCCCCCACTCTCTCCATCCTGGACGAGCCCTTGGACTCGGAGGAGCGTTCGGCCAACAGCGACAGCGTGGCGTGGGCCGAGGAGAACCTCTACGACGGGTCGGGGTTCGACCCGGTGTGGAAGAAGGGGCTCGTGGCCCTGGCCGAGCATCCGGACTACGTCTCCTATCAGATCGCGGCGGCCGAGGGCTATCACGCGAAGGCGCTCAAGTATCAGGTCCGCATCGGGATCAAGGAGTTCCGCGCGTACCTGATGCTCTTCGACATCGTGGTGCAGAACGGCAGCCTCTACGAGGTTGACCTCACGGACTACGAGGCGTACGTGAAGGCGAACCCCTCCGCCACGAACACGCAGAAGCTCGAGAAGCTCCTGGAGCTGCGCATACGGCACGTGCGCGAGCAGTACAAGGCGGACGTGCGCGCCAGGAAGAAGACCATCATCAACGGCGCCGGGACGGTGCACGGAGAGAGGCGCGACCTTCCTAAAGAGTATTCCTACGACCCGCTCTGGGCCTACCGGTAGCACTCCACGCGCATCAGGGGGACGTCCTTCTTCCGCTTGCGTTCCGAGGTGTAGAGCAGCCCGCGCCCATCCGGCAGGTACGCGACGGCCTCCTGCTGGGTCAGGGCCTTGAGCGGGATCTTGGAGTAGCGTCCCGCCTTGAACGGGCCTTTGGAGAGGTCGTGGTCGAACTCGATGGCGTTCGCGTAGGTCAGGAGCACGAAGCGCTTGCCGTCCGGCGAGATGTCGAACGAGGAGACGATCTTGCCGTACTTGTCCGTCTTCGGGTTGATGGCCGCGACATCCACCTCTCCCCAGGGCTCCAACGGTCCGCCGAAGAGCAGCTTCTTCTTGGGCAGGCGGAAGATAAGGGCCGGGGCGGTGCCCTTCTTCCTGGGCTCCTCCTTGGTGATGATGAAGAGGTCTCCGTTCGGATGCACGGCCAGGCCTTCGGCGTTGCGAGGCCCGTCCGGGTAGGTGAGCTGGAGGATGCTCAGCGGCCGCACTCTGTCCTTGAACGCGGGCTCCTCGGGCACCAGGGCCACGCTGATGTCGGAGCGTATGAGCAGGTTGTCGCCGATATCCCCGATGTACAGGCAGGTCTTGTCCCCGCACGGGCCCAGGGTGAGGTCCTCGGGGTCCAGCGGGGCGAAATCGAGGACCTCGACTTTCTTGAGGTCGTCCCCTGAGGGGTCGGATACGTAGAACCACGGTCCCGTGCCGGAGTCTTCCATATGGTAAAGACGGTCCGATGTCCGGGAGACCGCCAGGCCGCTCGCCTCGGTGAGGACGTCGGGGTCCAGGGACCCGATCTGTACAGGGGGACCCCATTTCGGGCAGAGGCCTGCGAGGGCCGGGACCGCCGCGATCGCGAGGATGATGGGGGTCATGGAAAAAGCCGGGGATGGGATTCGAACCCACAACCTACGGTTTACAAAACCGTTGCTCTACCGTTGAGCTACCCCGGCGCTCTACTCCTTGACCAGGCCGCCTGTCCCGACAGGGTCGGGGCGGCGTAAGGCAGATTATACAAGGATCGAGGCGGCCGTCGCGCGGAGCAGGGCGACCATCTCGGCCACCTGGAGGTACTTGGTCCGGGCGAACCCCTTCTCTGAGAACCTTAGCGAATCAGATGGGCGAGAGCATTTTTTTGATTGCGCCGAACGTAATGTCATGACGCAATACGGGCCAGGCATCCCGCTCCGGCCGCTGTCGTCCGATAGCGTTGCAGACGGCTTCGCGGCTTGCCGGGGATGGTCGGCTCGATCAGCCCTGCGGACATCAGCGGTGCCAGCACGCCCTCTCGGAACTTTGTGCGGTCAGAGCGGTTCAGGCGCTTCATGATCTCAACGAGCGGACGAGGGCGCCTGCAGAAATCCAGTATCCGTACTTGGTGCCGACTTAGTGCCGACTTGGTGCCTCCGGCGGCACCAAGTCGCTCCGGCGGCACATGACCGGGTGTCCGGGGCAGCCTGAAGGTGACGGAGAAGAACAGGTCCGACTCGAAGAGAGGCGGTTCCAGGCCGGCCTCTGCGACGGCCGCGCGGATGCGTTGTATCCCGGTTCCCGCCTTTTCCACCTCTCCTAGCCGCAGGAACAGGTCCGCGATCAGCGGATTCCGGGGCAGGCTCCGGCTCCCCAGGGTCTTGAGGCTCAGCCCAGGGAGGAGACCTCCGGGATTGCTGATCTCCAGCCGGTCCCGGAACAGTTCCAGCATCACCACTCCGCCCCGCTCGAAGTAGTCCCTGTGGATCACCGCGTTGAGCAGGGCTTCGCGCGCGGCGGCAGTCGGGATGGCGGGGATCTCCCTGCGTTTGAGGCCCCCGATCTCGTAGCGCAGCGGCAGGTTGCGCTGAAGGAATGTCATCGCGCTGTTCACGTTGTCGGCGATGGTCCCGTCGAAATCCTTGCGGTCGAGGACGCCGGTCTTGTCCGTTCCCTGAAAGAGCAGGCAGGTTATCCTGGATTGGAGATGGAACAGCCGAGGGGTCTTGGCGAAGAGGAGCACCCCGGCGTTGTTGAACACGAGAGTCTTCCGGTGACGCCGGGCGGCGCCGATGTTGATGAGAAGGTCCTCGCGCTGCATATGTGCGGAGGTCGTGCCGGCCTCGGAGAGGAAATACCTGAACGCCTGGCAGCTGAAGTCCGCCGGGTACCGGAAGTCCCTGCATGGAGCTTCGTCGAATCGGATGTCTCCCTGGGCTTGGACGAACCGGACCAGCTCGTCGCGGCCCATCTTCTGGCTGTTGGGGCCTGCGCGCAGGAAGTAGCCGGCCGCGCAGCCGTATGGCTTGCGGTCGCCATCCGGGACTTCGATCATGAGGAGGTCGCGGTCTTGGTGCTTGAAGGGCGCCAAGCTCACGGCGATCGACGGATCGCAATGCCGCGCCATGTCCTGCACGCGCGAGAGAAGCCGGTTGTCGATGGAGGTTCCTTTGATGATCTTGGCGTCCGTGACTCCGACGAAGACCCGCCCGCCTCCCGAATTGGCGAACGCAACCAGCTCCCGGGCCAGGGAATCGGAGACGGACTCCTTGAACTCGACGAATTGGCCCTCCCAGGCCGAGAGGACAAGGGCGAACTCGGAAGCGGAGGGAGGCCGGACTTTTGAGAAGCGTGTGTGCGTCATCGGCTGCTTCGGGGCATCATACCATAATGCCTTTCGCGGCCTTCAGCCTGTCCACTTTGGAACAACCTGGGTCAATCTGGGTCAACCTAGAGCAACTCTCAGGAGGCGATTCTCCGACGAGGGGGGACTTCTTCGACGAGGACTTGAGGCTGGGTCCGGCTTTTCGAGAGTGTCCGTTTCGAGCATGTCCCCCGCCATAGGCCCGTCAGAGCGGCACCGGTCCTCTGCTACTCGGTTCATCCTTGAGGAGATCGCGGGTCTCCCCCATGACCTCCTCGGCCCCGGCCCTCGTCTCCTCCAGCCTCCTCAATCGCCCCTGCTCCCTCAGCCGTCGGACCGCGCCCTCGGCCAGTAGCGACTGAGCGGGGCGTCGCGTAGGAGCCAGATCGACCCGGGCGTAATCCATTATGCGGCCGACGTCTATTTCAATACACCCGGGATCGAGGCGGTCGATCGCAAGGTGCCGCTATCGCTTCTTGAAGAGATACAATGCGAGTCGGGCCAGATCGGCCGGCGTAAGGAATTCTTGAGAGGGAAGAAATGAAGCGAGTCCATTGGCTGGCAATAGTTCTTGCGCTCGCCGCTTCCGGCGCCTTGATCGTCGCGCGCCGGACCCATGATGCGGCCCTCGCGCGACAGCTGAGCAAGGCCCTTTGGGCCGGACAGACGGACGCGGTCAAGACTCTGCTGGCCCAAGGGGCCGAGTTGGAAGCGGCACCCGATGCCCTCCTCTTGAAGGCAGTCGGCGAGTGGAACCGTGGTGCCGTCGAGACTCTTCTGGCGCTTGGGGCATCGCCAGCGGCCATCCAATCAGCTCTGGATGCGGCCGCGGCCCACGGCCTTGAAGAATTGATCGGAGTACTCCTGGCGCATGGCGCCAAGGTGGACGTGGTCGGGGCACGGGGGCGGACGCCTCTCGCCGAAGCCGCTGCCTTCGGCAATCCGGAGGCGGTCAAAGTCCTCTTATCCGCTGGGGCCGAAGTGGATGTCCCGGACAAAGACGGGAATACGCCTCTTCACTTGGCCGCAGCATCCAATCTCATCAAGGAGACCTTGGGCGTTGATGTTTTCTGGGCGGACAAGTACTTTGATAGCGCCACCAGATGCAAGCTCATTAAACTTCTGCTGGATCGAGGAGCCAAAGCAACGGCGAAAAATAACGCCGGAGAAACTCC
The DNA here is from genome assembly GCA_041650695.1 of Elusimicrobiota bacterium. GTDB lineage: Bacteria > Elusimicrobiota > Elusimicrobia > UBA1565 > UBA1565 > JBAZKS01. The sequence goes on along the minus strand of JBAZKS010000045.1, from coordinate 18,807 downwards.
CCTCTATATGAGCTTGGGTGATCCCAAGGCGGCAGAATTCCTTGTAGCACATGGTGCGAACCCAAAAGATCTTGTCAAAGCGATGGGAGGCGCCTTACGGAAGAATCTGGTGGGGGTCTGGATGGACTGCCCAGCAGTTCCGGATCAGGGATGTGAGAATGTTTATAGCTTTGAGAATGACCACCAGATCATCTGGGAGCATCATGTGGCCCATAAGGTCGATGGTTTTGAGGAAACATCAGCAGCCGTCAAGAAACAAGTCCATGTAGTCATGCCGCCCACAGACGGCGGTGACTGGGAATATGTTCTGGAAACCACGAAGAAAGGTTCATGGGAACTTGACGACACGGCCTTGGTGCTTACATTCAAGGAAGTGATATCGGAAGGCGCAAGCAAGGCCGTCAATCCGCCGGAAATCCTACGATTCTCATTAAGCAACTTGATAAACCGCGACCCTGATGCGCTCCTAGTGAATTGGTCCCAATTGAGCATGAGATTGACCCAATTGGTTTGGAAAAAAGAATAAGGGTCGCCGGGCAGTCGGCTCAGCGGGACCGGGGCTTCCCTCCCGAAAGAGCTATTGGTATCATCCGAGACGAGCTCGAACGCATCGAGTCTCCGGCCAAGGCGCTCATCGTGAGGTACGCGAAGTCATGACGCAAGCCGTCCCCTGCTGGGCCTGCGGAAAGGAGGTCGACCTCTCGGACAATTACTGCCGCCACTGCGGCAAGGGCCTGGGAGTGCATGTCCCGTTCTACTATGGCCACGCCGGGATCATCGTCCTCACCTTCTGCGCGCTCGGCCCCTTCAGCCTGTTCCTGGTGTGGCGCTCGCCGGTCCTGTCGAAGGGCGCCAAATGGGCTTATACGGCCGCCATCCTGGCCTTCACCGGCTGGATGGCGCTGACGGCCTACCGGATCTACTCGATGCTGGTGAGCCAGTTCCAGGCGCTGGGCTTGCTGTGATGCTCCTGGCGCTCCTGCTTTCGCTCAATGCTCCCCCGGTCCAGGCCCGCTGCCCCGAGCTCTACGACCGCATCGGCATGGACGCGCGGGAGAAGCTGGGCGAGGCGCTCTCCTGCGAGGATGTGAAGAACGCGGCGAGCCTGCTTCCCTTCGAGGGAGACTCGTCTTCCGCCTGGACTTTCACCGGCGAGAAGGCGCTCCGGGAGACCCTGCGCGGCCTGGGCGTGGAAGTCCCGGCCCAGATCCTGCCCCTGGGATTCGTGGAGCGCAGAGCCCCCGCCGGGAGTACGAGTCTCGTCGTGTTCGGACTGCATGCCCCGGACCGCCTCGCCTTGCTCGCGGCCCTTTCGCGTATGGAAGGGCCGGTGGACAAGGCCGATCTGGCGCCGATCCTGGGGAAGGGGGTCTGGTACGACCGAGTGATATTCTTCTCGAAGGAAGAGGGGGAGGCGGGCTACAAGCCCGGCCAGCGCTGGCTTACGTTCAGGCGCGGCGGGCTCTGGGGCCGGCATCAGGCCGTCCAGCGGTCCCTGCGCGGCTGTCCGCCCTGCCGGGGCTGGCTTTGCCCGCGGGAGCCTTGGGTCTGCTTCTCGGACTTCAACGAGGACGGGCCGGAGGAGATGCATCTCACCGATGACTGCCGGGATGGACTCTGCGGCATGGCTGTCTTCGACCCGGACGGCAAGGGGGGCGCGCGCCTCATGTTCAACGCCACGCTCCGGCCCGCGGCGTGGGAGGAGCGGCCCGAGGGCTGGATGCTGGTGCAGCAGCCGAGGTGCAAGGGGGCGGTGTTCTGTACGGTCAAAGGCAGGAGCCTGGGAGACCCCACCTGCGAGCGTCCGACGGTGTACCTGCTCAGGCGCGGCAGCCGGAACATCGAGGGATCCGTCGCGCTCACGGACGAATACTTCCCCATCGCCCGGAAGAAGGCCCCCAAGGGCTGCGACATGCAGGCGGAGACGGCGCTGGTCTGGTCCCAGAGCGCCGGATTCGTCCTTTACGAGAGAGAGTAGACAACCCAGGGGCAGGCTGTTATAATCCGTTGGAACATGTCTCGCAGGATTCTCCTCGCCGGAGCGATGGCCGCGGCACTTTTCGGATGCACGCCCCCTAAGTACATAGACTTCCATCCCAAGACCGGGGACGTCCTCTTCCAGGTCCCGTGGGGATGGACCGGCTATCTGGACTCCACCGGCCCCGGCTACTACAACTACACCTTCGTGGGCCCGTTCGACCACCAGTTCTACCACGGCGTGCCGACCCTCAGCGTCCGCTGGTACGGCAACAATAAGCCGCGCTCCCTTCCGGACGGGAGCTTCGAGTTCTACGCGTCTGCGGACGACTACGTAAGTCAGATGCTGAAAGACGTCTACGGCCCGGAACGGTTCTTGGATCAGGATGTGCACAAGATCTCGGTCGCGGACCGGCAGGCCCTGCACTTCGTGGTGTCGGCGCCGGTCGATGTCCCGAAGGATACCCCCTTCGGCGCCGTGCGCGACAACTCCGGGGAGCAGACGGTCGTCCTGCGCAAGCACGCGTATGTCGTGCTGCCCATGGACAACGGTTTCTACACGCTCATCTACCCGGCGACGCGCGAGGGCTACGCGACCTACGAGCCGAGGTTCAACCATCTGGTCAACACGTTCCGGGTCCTTAAGGACGGTCCCGAAGGGCGGTCCATCCGATAATGTCCTCCCCATCCGTCGAGACGGCAGACATCCGCATCTCGGCTTTCGTGCGTGCCAAGCCCGAGCAGGTCTACCGATGCTTCACCTCGGCCCGCGAACTGTGCGTCTGGTGGCTCGATAGGGCGGAGACCGAGGCGCGGAACATGGGCCGCTTCCGCATGGTCTGGCCTTCGAAGGGCGGAGGCAAGGACGTGGAGGCCGCGGGCGTGTTCGTGGATCTCGAGCCCGGGACGAAGGTCGCCTGGATATGGGACAAGCCTTCCCGTCCTCGGGGAGTCCCGGCTCTCATCACTTTCCACATCGAATCCAGACCCCGAGGGTCGCAGGTGACCGTGGTCCACGCGGGCTTCTCCTCCGCAGGTCCGGGCGAGAAGCTCCTGCGTCGCTACCGGGAGAGCTGGGAGGATTGCCTGGCCAAGCTCCGTCTCTACCTGGAGACCGGCAAGACCCGCAAGGCGGAGAGGCTCAAGCTCGCGGATGTCGACGCGCTCCGCCGCAAGCGCTGATCCAGGCGCCTATGCCCCTCCCCTGGCTGAAGCGCGCACTCGACGAAGAATCCGGAGCCCGTTCCCGTATCCGTAGGCAGGTCGAAGGCATCGACAAGCTCCTGGGGCTCAAGTTCCGGGCCCGGGTGCTCGACCTGGGCTGCGGGTCGGGGTGCCAGACCCTGGAACTGGCCCGGCGGAGCTACCGGGTGGTCGGCATGGATAGCTCGGCCAAGGGGCTGGTCTCGGCCAGGGAGATGGCTCGCGCCGAGAATCTCACCGCCCATTTCGCGGTCAACGATCCCCGCCGCATCCCCTATCGCGAGGAGTTCAGCGCGGTGCTCAACCTGCGCAACCCCATCGGCTGCTTCGCTTCCGAGCGCGAGGACCTCGACTGCCTGCGCGGGGCGCAGCGCTCGCTCCGGCCGGGGGGCAAGCTCCTCCTCGATCTGCTCAACCGCGAGTGGGTCGTGCGCAGGCTCGAGGCCGGCCCGCGCGGGGCTCGGGAGAGCCGCTTCGACCTGCGCACCGGCCGGCTCGACTGCAGCGCCTTCACCCCGCGGGGGGGGAGCGCCCCATGCCGGGAGGGGCTGCGGGTGTACTCCCTTTCGGAGATCATCCGTCTCCTGGATGAGGCGGGCTTCGTTTTCCGGGGAGTGTGGGGCGGCTACGACGGGGAGCCGTATTGGGTCGATAGCCTGCGCATGATCGTGAACGCGGAGAAGACGGAGGCTCGGCGGGGACCCCGCCGTCGTGTGGACGACGGGCTCCCCAGAGCCGTGAGGATCAAGGGGAGGGGGCGATGAGGGCCCTGGCGCTGTCGCTCGGTCTCCTCGCGGCCGGGATGCCGGTTTTCGCCCAGTCCATCCCCTACGAGGAGTTCACGCTTCCCAACGGCTTGCGCGTGTTCCTCATCCGCGACCCGTCCGTGCCGGTCGTGAGTCTGACGCTGATGGCCGCGGCCGGGAGCCGGAACGAGAGCCCCGGACTCTCCGGTTTCGCGCACCTCTTCGAGCATCTCATGTTCGAGGGCTCCGCGCATGTGCCCAGGGGACGCTTCGACCGGATCCTGGAGGCGCACGGCGCCGCGAACAACGCTTCCACGCACAACGACTTCACCTTCTACTACGAGACACTGCCTTCCAACGCCCTGGCCTTGGCCGCCTGGCTCGACGCGGACCGCCTGAGCGCCCTGGACGTGTCGGAGAAGAACATGCGCACGCAGGTGGACGTGGTCAAGGAGGAGATCCGGCAGAGCGTGGAGAACCGGCCGTACATCCCGCTCCTGTGCTACGAGATCCCGGGCCGGGCTTTCTCCAACTGGGCCAACCAGCATCCCACGGTGGGCACCTTCGAGGATCTCGACCGCGCCACCCTGAAGGAGGTCCGGTTGTTCTTCGACCGGCACTACGCCCCTTCGAACCTGATGATGGCCGTGGCCGGCGATTTCGAGCCCGGCCAAGCCAAGGCGCTGCTGACCCGCTATTTCGGCTGGATCCCGAACAGGGCCGAGACCCCGGCCAAGCCGGACCTGTCGGAGAAGCCGCAGTCCGAGCAGCGGGCTTTCGACGTGACCGACGTCCACGCGCAGGTGCCGGGCCTGGCCGTGGTGTGGTCGGACATGCCACCCCGCGGTTCGAAGGGATACTACGCCATGGCTCTGCTGGGGAGGATGCTCTTCCACGGCAAGAGCTCCAGGCTCTACCAGCTCCTGGTGAAGGACAAGCAGGTGGCCGTGGCCGTGGACGAGCCCTACGCCGGGGGGCTCGGCTTCCCGGTCTCGGACGTGGAGGAGTTCAAGGAGGCCGGCCTCTTCGGAGGGTTCATCCTGACCAAGGACGGCGTCTCCGCGGACGGGGTCGCCGCCCTCGTCCTGGCTGAAGCCGCGAGGATCGCGGCCGAGGGGGTCCCTCCCGAGGAGCTCGAGCGCGCCAAGACCAAGCTCCGTTCCGAGACGATCCAGGGCCTGCAGACGACTCTCGGCCGCGCGTACGCCGTGCTGCGAGCGGCCCTGCTCGACGGGAGCCCGGCCGTCGCCAACGAGGAGCTCTCGCGCTTCATGGCGGTGAGCCCCGATGACGTGAAGGCCGCCGCGTCCAAGCATCTTCTCCCCACGAAGGCGAATATCTTCCGGTTGAAGGCCGCCCGATGACCCTCGTGTTCTCATGCATTCTGCTTCTCGCGGGCCAATGCCAGGGGGCTGCGCTTAAGGAAGCGCGGTCCCCGGAGCGCGGACGTTCTCCGCTCGCGCAGGGGGGGGCGCGGCCGAACATGGCGAAGCAGCCGAAGGTGGGGACGGCCAAGCGGTACCAGGCTCCCGCGCCGCAGCGGTTCTCCATCTCGAACGGGCTCGCGGTGGTCCTCGTGGAGGACCATCGGTTCCCCTTGGTCACGGCCAGGCTGGCCGTGGGCGGAGGCGCGGTCTACACCGCCGGCCGGGAACCCGGGTTCGCCGAGGCCCTGGCGGGACTTCTGACCGAAGGCACGGCCTCGCGCAGCGCCAAGCAGATCGCCGAGGAGGCGGATGCGTTCGGCGGGAGCGTGGAGGCCGAGGCCGCGCCGGACCACTACGTGTTGCACGCGCACTCCCTGGCGGAGTCCGCCGGCCGCATGTTCGCGCTGCTCGCAGAGGTCGCCGCCGCGCCGTCGTTCCCGGCCGAAGAGGTCGAACTGCGCAAGCGGAACATGCTCTCGGAGCTCCAGGTGCAGCGGAGCGACCCGGATTTCCTGGCGGAAGTGGCCATCTACAGGAAGGTCTTCAACGGTCATCCCTACGGCTCCATCGCTCCGACCGAGGCGTCCATCGGCCGCATCACGCGCGAACAGCTGGATGGCCTGCACGAGAGGCTTTTCGTCCCCTCGAACGCCCTGCTGGTGGTGGTGGGGGATGCGACCCGGGAGAAGCTCCAGGCGCTTCTGGAGCAGGCCTTCGCGGCATGGACGGCGCCGATCAGCCTTCCCATGTGGCCGGTTCCCGCGCCCCAGGCGGGGCCGGCCGGGATCCGCGTGGCCGTCCTGGACCGTCCGGGCTCGTCGCAGTCCGTCCTGCGCGTGGGGAGCCTCGCCGTGACCGAGAAGGACCCGGATTACTTCCCCATGCTCTTGGCCAATCAGGTCCTGGGAGGCTCCTTCGCCGCCAGGCTCATGCAGGACCTGCGCGAGAAGCGGGGCTACACCTACGGAGCCTACTCCGGGGTGAGCGTCCAGCGCAGCGGAGCCTGCCTCATGGTGAGCGCCGCGGTGCGCACCGAGGCGACGGCCGAGTCGGTGGCGGCCGTCCTGGACCACATGGGCCGCATGGCGCGCGAGAAGGTCACCGACAGCGAGCTGGCCACGGCCAAGGCCGTGATCGTGGGCCGGTTCGTGCGCAGGCTCGAGACCCAGGACGGGCTGGCCGACGCGGTGCTGCTCACGCGGATCCACGACCTCCCCGAAGACTTCCTCGACCGGTTCGTGGAGCGGGTCCAGGCGGTCACCCGGGAACAGGTCCTGAAGGCCGCTTCCCGGCTCATGGCCCCGGAAAAGGCCTGGGCCGCGGTGATCGGCGATCTTGAGAAGATTGGCAAGTCCTTGGAGAAGGTCTCGAAGCGGCCTCTGGTCAAGGTCGACCAGAACGGCGACGACGTGCGGTAGTTACTTTCCGTCTTCCTTGAGTACGTCCACCTGGCATCCGGCCGGCCGCTCGGCCAGGAACTGCTTGGCCTTCGACGCGTAGCTCGCCTGCCATCGTCCGCGCGCGTCCTCGTTGCGGGAGGCCAGCTTGTCGAGCATGCCCTGCTTTGTCTTGACGTCCGCGTCCACCGAGCGCGCCTGCTGGGTCAGCACCGCGCGGATCTGGAAGATATTGGACTGCGAGGCCTGGCGCTTGAGCTGCTGGCTCAGGGCCTGCTGCTGGGCGATGAGCCCGCGCAAGCGCCCCTCCGCCTTCTCCTGCCCGACGCGCATGTCCGCGTAGGTCCGGCTGCTCTCCTGGTGGAAGGGGGTGAATCTCGCGTTGAAGCCGGCGCAGCGGGTCTGCGCCGAGCCGGACGCCGCGGGGCTCTTCTCCGGCTCCTTTTCCTCCTCCGTCCCAGTCTTCCCGGGAGTGACGCTGAATCCGGCGCTCGCCGCTTTGGCCGAGCACTTGTACGGGGAGGCTGGATCGCCGGTGGAGACGATCCCGGTGCCTGGAGGGCAGAGGATAGGGTACCCAGCTCCGCTCGCCCAGGCGGGAAGAGATACGGCGAGCAGCAGGCCTCCAAGGAAACGGCCCTCAACGAGGCGCAGCATACCAGTCCCTATCTGGCGATAGGGTTCCTCCGGGCTGTTGCGCGGCTGTTGCGGTTTGGTAAAGAGCAGGTAAACTACGGGTACTCGGTCCCGAGAGCGGCGTTGACCCGTCCCTTGGGCAGGCGCAGGACCACGGCGGCCATGTCCGCGTCGAATCGGGAGGAGGCGATCTCCGCGGAATGGACCAGGGAGTCCAGCCCCGACTCATACTCCTTGGAACCGGCCGCTTGCTGTCCCACGGTGGAGCCGTCCGACAGCGGCAAGCCTTCGAGATAGGAGCGCAGGCGCCGCCAGGCGTCGAGCAGGGCGGTATCTCGGCTCAGGGACATCCGCTGGGCGTCGCTGGTGATCTTTCCTCGGGCGCGGCCGGTGCCGCTCACCTGCAGGAAGGCTCCGACATGCATGAAGTTGGCGTCCGGGAAGGCTGGCCAGCGGGGCTTGGCCGGCGCGAGGACCGAGGCGCAGGCGGAAAACGTCAGCGCGCAGGCGAGACAGAGAGCGCCGGTCCGCACGAGCACATGTTATCAAAATTAGTATAATGCCTGTCCCGGCGCCGCAGGGCAAGGAGCACGACATGTCCCTGCGGCACCGAGCCCTCCACGGTAGGGCTCGGCGACGAGCGGCGCGTTCGTCTAGCGGCCTAGGACGCTGCCCTCTCAAGGCAGAGATCAGGGGTTCAAATCCCCTACGCGCCACCCGTCGCCGGAACCATTTTCTAGGGCTTATCGACGGAGAATCGGCGAAAGTCAGGAAAAGCCGGTTCTCCTTTCTTTTCGCCCCCTTGCACTTATGCCATATTTCTGCCATCATTTCCGCATGCCTGACGCCAGCCTGTTGATCGGGTTGTCGATCGGCTGCCGGTAGCGGATATCCATGGCGCGCATATACTCCTGGTCGGGCAAGAAGGGAACGGTCTGGTATCTCGACTATGCGGTGGACGGCCGCAGGGTCCGCAAGCGGATCGGCAGGTCTAAACGCCTCGCCGAACTGGCCCTGGCCGACATCCAGGTCAAGCTGGAGCGCAAGGAAATAGGCTTCGCAATCAAGGATCGGGGCCTGAAGGACTTCATAGCGGAGTATCTGACCTACGCCAAGGGCAACAAGGCGCCGAAATCCTATGACCGCGACGTCGTGACGCTCGGGCATTTCACGGAGTTCATCAAGGCCGACAAGCTCGGCGCCGTGACCGCCTCGAAGCTGGAAGGCTACAAGTCCTGGCGACGCGAGCAGGGGGCCAAGCCGTCCACGCTCAACCGCGAACTCAATACCATCAAGGCCATGCTCAACAAGGCCGTGGCCTGGGGCGCGCTCTCCCAGAGCCCGGCCAAGTCGGTGCGCAAGATCCGGGAGCCCAAGAAGCAGGTCCGCTACCTGAGCGCCGAGGAGGTCCGCGCGCTCCTGTCAGCGGCCGGCGACAGGCTGGGGCCCATCATCGAGACCTTCCTGCACACCGGGCTGCGGCGCGATGAACTGGCGCATCTGACCTGGGCCGACGTGGACCTCAACCGCAAGGCGGTCACGGTCCAAGCCAAGGACGGCTGGCATCCCAAGGACTATGAGGCGCGGCACATTCCCATGACCGTGCGCCTGGCCGAGATCCTCAGCGCAAGGCCGAGAGGGGGGAGCCCTTACATCTTCCACACGCAAGGCGGCGGGGCCCATGAGGGCAACATCCTGACCCGCGACTTCCGCAAGCTGGCGCGCGCCTGCGGCATCAAGGGGGCCTCCATCCATACGCTGCGCCACACCTTCGCCAGCCACCTGGTCATGAGCGGAGCGGACCTCTACACGGTCCAAAAACTCCTGGGCCATTCCAGCATCAAGACGACCGAGATTTACGCCCATCTGGCCCCGGACTTCTTGAGAGCCGCAGTCGCTCGATTGCGATACTGAGAACAGGCCGCGAAGATCCCGAGCATTTTCAAGCAGAAAGTTGCTGGCTGGTCTTTGTGTTTTTCGTTTCGCGATTTGCGAAATGCGAAAAGACCTGTTATACTCTGCCTATGGGATCAGCCGGCGGATTAAAGCCACAGGATGTGTTCGTGTTGCTCAAGCTGGCCGCCTCCGAAGGCCGGGCTTGGCGGCTTGTCGATCTGGCCCAAGAATTGGGCCTGTCGCTCTCCGAGGTCAGCACGTCCTTGGAGCGGAGCAAACGCGCAAGACTCCTCGACAGCTCCAAGAAGAAGATAAACTGGCCGGCGTTCCTGGAGTTCGTCCTCCACGGACTGAAGTACGTCTACCCGGCCGAGCCGGGCGCGATCTGCCGCGGCGTGCCGACGGCCCATTCGGCACCCCCCCTCTCCAATGAGATCGTGTCGAACGACAACGACCAGTATGTATGGCCGTCAGGCGACGGGACTGTCCGGGGCCAGGCGATCGAGCCGCTGTACTCTTCGGTCCCCGAGGCCGCGCTGAGGGATCCTGCCCTGCATCAGCTCCTGGCGCTCGTCGACGCCCTCCGGGTCGGCCGCGCGCGCGAACGTCAGCTCGCGAGCGAGGAATTGAAGCGCCGTCTCCATGGCTCCTAAGACGCCTTCCCGCAACATCGAGATGCTGGGCATCGTCGCCCAGGGGCTCAAGAAGCTCAAAGAGAAGGTCGTCTTTGTCGGCGGCGCCACGATCGACCTCTTTATCACCGACCCCGCCGCTCCCGGGACGCGCGCGACCGATGACGTCGACTGCGTCGTCGAGCTCGCGAGGCGGGTCGAGTACTACGCGCTCGAAGCCGAGTTGCGGGCGCTGGGCTTCAAGCATTCCATGGAGGAGGACGCGCCCATCTGCCGTTGGATGTTCTGCGGGATAAAGGTGGATGTGATGCCGACCGAAGGAGCCGTCCTGGGATTCAGCAACCGGTGGTACCGGGACGGGGTGGCCAACGCCGAGCAGGCGTCCCTGCCGAACGGAGAACGCGTCTACGTCTTTTCGATGCCCTACTTGCTGGCTTCCAAGCTGGAAGCCTTCCGTGACCGCGGCCGCGAGGACTTCCAGGCCAGCAAGGATCTCGAGGACGTGATCGCGCTCTTGGACGGTGACCCGGAAGCGGGAGAGAAGATCAACGCCGCGCCGGCCGATGTGCGCCAATACTTGAGGGAGGAATCGGCGCGGCTGCTGGCGGATGGACGGTTCCTCCTAAGCCTGGAGGGCCACCTGGCGGCCGGCAGCCCCGTCGCCGAAGGTGAAAGGCGCGCCGGCAAGTGCCTCGCGCTCATGCGGCGGATCGCAGGACCTCCTGCCGCCGCATAAGCCCAGCGGTTTCCTATTCCCGACCATCCGGCGTTACCCCAAGATTACCCTGGCTGAGGAAAGAAAGCTCCTTGCTCTAGCCAAGAGAGGATACAGGCGAAGCCGTGATGAGATCGTCCTCCGCCATATCGGCTTCGTGATCTTCCGGCTCCATGTAAAGTTGTCCCCGCACCGCTTGAAACGCCATGGCCAGGACCTGCTCTCCGGAGCGATTCCAATCCTCTACCGCCAGGTCAAATCCTACGATTTGAACTACCGAGACCGCTGTGGAAACCCCAAACCCGTACGGTTCGTCTCTTACATCTGGAAGCGCATAGACGGCTTCATCATCGACTCACTGAGGCAGGAATCACGCTACGTTCCCTTACCCGATGATCCATGATTTTTCCCCCTAAATGACCGATATTCGCAAGCACTTAGCCCGCCGTCTTTCCCGACCCCGGCACCATACCACTGGTGGATGTGGGGGCGGGGTCGGGAAGCAACCGCGCCGTAAGCGCGGATGAGGCGGGCGAAAAAAGAAAGCGAAACACGTGGCTTTCAGCGGTCGGGGTTCAGGGCACCCCCCCTCTTACATGCCTGATAGGGAGCAAGAGACCCTGTAAGATACCCCGTGCCAAGATTATTGCGCCCTTAAGTGGGTGCTGGAGCGACCTATTTCTCGGGGAAAAAGAGGTCAGGCGATCTCGACATCAAGCCTTCGGCCGGCCCTGCCCGGGGCCTCCCGCTTCTTGACCCAAGTCATCAGACTGGCCTGATCGAACCTCACCAAAGCCCCCAGTTTGATGACCGGGATATAACCTTCGTGGACCCATTGATAGATCGTCCGGGGCTTGACCTGGAGCCAAGCCGCCACCTCATCCACAGTCAAGAGCCGGTCGATTCCCGGCATCAGATCCTGTCCAGCCGCGCCCGCCGGGCCAAGACCTTCCGGACAATGTTCTTGGTCAAGAGCCTCTTGGCCGCTAGATCCTTGAGGTCCTGGGCCGACTCCAGCCGCAGGAATTCCTGCCATTTCCCGGAGCTGACCCAGGTCTTCATCTCGTCCAGCCGGGCCAATATCAGCTTCTCTTGGAGCCGGCGCAGGGTGTCTCCCGGCTCCAGGGCCGCGTTCACGGCCTGGCTTGAGGACATCAGATCCTGGAGCATGACATCCGCTGCCTTGGCCATCATGAGGTCCTTGAGCTGGTAGCCGTTCTTGAGCATCTTGGCCGTGTCCAGCAGTTCCTCTATCTCCAACTTGCGCTCCATGATGAGGTCGTGATGCTCCTCTGGGAAGTGCTCCAGGAGGTCCCGGATGGCGGCCAGGGGAAGGCTGTAGGCCTGTCTCAAGGTCAGGATTATCCCCATGCGGTTGAAGTGGTCCGGGAAGATATAGCAGACCTTGTGGTCCTTCTGGATGGGGGGCTCGATGAGCCGGATCTTGGGTGAGCTGTAGCTCAGGAGGACGCGGCGGTCGAGTTCGAAGGCGCCTACGGCCTTGAGCATGGAGATGAAGTCGGGGAGTTCGACCAGGGCTCGGTCGGGGGGCTCGCCCTGGTCCTTCTTCTTGCCGAAGTGGTCGATGATTTGGCGCGGGGTCAGGATCGGCAGATCCTCAAGCGGCCGGGTGTCGGCAGGGGTTTCTCTGTCCATGATGGCCGTATTCTACTTCAGAGCGCTGCGCAGGGGAAGCATTTCCTTCAGTCAATCTCTTCCCTGCGACATTTCCCATTCCTCCGTCGGAGAACCTGCTGTGACACATGTGGCACAAGGTGTCACAGGTTGTCGTTGACAAACTGCGAAATCCGCTTATACTTCTGAAAGTACTGAGCACTCGCAGCCAGCGAACGACAACCATCTCGCCAAGACAGTAGGAGGTAGGCGACTTGGACGCGCCGAGGTCGCAGAAGATAGCAGCTCTGCTTTGTTGGGCGTTCCTATTCCTGTTGAATGCCTCCCGCGCTTCCGCCGCAGGCTGTGCGATCAATCTGGCTGAGGGTTTCATCCCAGGCTCAATCCTCTCGCCGGCAGACGCATTGTTCGGGGTACTCGACCCGGGGTTCACCCTGACTTGCAGCCAGCCGACCTGTACCGAAACCAACGATGTCAAATCCAACGCCGGAGGGGCGTGTACAGTCGCCTGGAGGGGAACTTGCCCGGACTGTTGGACCGAGTGGAGATGCCAATACCCGTCAGCGACTCAGCAACCCATACCGGTCACGATTGACTACACCTATTCCCGTACGGGCAGCGAGCCATGCTCGGCGAGCACGAACTTTTCCTTCTACTTGGACAGCGCTGCGCCCTCACTGACGCTATCCCATCCGGCGGACGGTTCTGGGATGACGGTGTTTGTCTCCACCGATACGGTGCGGGGCGTTGCGGAGGATGGCGTGTCGCTCCGAGATGTCTACTTCGGCTTGGACGCCTACAACAGCCAATTCCTCTATTCCAACACAGGGGCCAACCAAGGAGGGGCCTACCCAGTCTATGTGCCAGGCTCTGAGAGGTTCGAGTTCTCGGCGCCGTTGACCGAGTACGCCGGGCATGGTCCGGGGACACTCCATTTCTATGCCCGCGACTTCCCATACAACGTGACCGACAAGCCGGTGAACCTCTGCGTCGAGGGGACCGGCGGGATTGGGACACCTCGCATCGCCGTCACACAGCCGACCAACAACTCCACTATTTCGACGCTGCCGGCCATAGTGGGAACGGCCGCGGACGACTGCGATGTCGCTGAGGTGAAATTGCAGATCGTGGACCGCTCGTCTGGGACGGTATGGGATGGATCGAAGTGGGTGCCTTTTTCGGACCCTTTCTTGTTCCCGGTGGAGCTGCCCGGCATCAACGGAAGAACCGTGGACTGGAGCTACTCGGGGGTGCCGAACTCGGAGTTGGTCGGAGCGTCGTTCACGGTCACGGCGAAGGTGGTTGACCGGGTGGGGCATTCCGCCGTATCCACTCCCGTAACCTTCAGCCCAGCAATCGTCCTGACCAAGGTCCACTGCGACGATGTCGCGCGGATCGGCGAGACGGCGTTGAACCCTCTCGTTCTGCGAGTCGTGAACAAGATTTCAGGCAGAGGTGTGCCCAACTTCGCGGTCACTTTCAGGATTTCGCCTTCCCCCGAGTATCCCGTCGTCGGAGAATTGACCGTCGTCAGCGCCCGAACCGACAGGTTTGGGATTGCGTCAACTGTCTTCAGGGATTTGGCCCCAGACGGTGCTGCCCGCACGGAAGGCGAATGTCCCGAGTGTACGGAGGGCTCACCAATGGTGTGCATCACGAGAATCCTGCCGGAAGTGGAGATCGGGATAGACAAGGAGTGCGAAGGAGGCCCATCCAGGGCTGTCGTGTTCAAGTCTACCGTTGCGCCAGTCGCGGGTGTCCGCGCTCGCCTTGGTGCGAGCTCGGTCCAAATTCAGATGCCGAATTGGGATCGGATTGGAGCAATCAAGGACAAGACCTATCTTTGGTTTGATTTCTGGAAGGTTTCCGGCGAGCACGTAATTCTACCCAAAATATTCAGCGCTGCCGAATATGACTGGCCTGTGAATCTAGGTCCCGATGGCTGGACGGGTGAGCCCATCTATGCAAATGTAATAGATCAACCATCGGGCGTCGATATGGCGGGTTGCGCGGATACGGCCTACTGCAAGGCAGACCGCATGTTCTATGGAGCGGCTCGCGGTTGGGCGAATGCCCAGTGCATCGAAACGTCTCCGCCAGGCTGTCAGATTGCCTTGGAACAGATTTATCGAGCCGCTATGCTAGCAGTGGGGTTTGGCAGCAACCTGGCGAAAGAGGCGACAAATGCCCGAGAGGTGACCGACTATGACTCGGGCGCCACCGACGCTACGGTTGTCATGGCTCACATGAACCACGAGACAGGAATCGCAATTGGCCGGGTCTTGTTGCAAGGGCCGAGCCCTCCCACTGACCCCAATGACCCAGCGATACAAGAAGCAGTCAAGAATGGGATAACTGGGCATCTGGAAGGAGTCCCGTGTCCTGGAGCCGTATTTTGGGCGTCAAGGGCGGATGAGAAGTCTGGAATGGGCGCGATACTGCGACCCTTGTGCAGATACAGGTGAACATGCACTTCATCGGAGTCTTGTTTATTTGCGGCAATCTCTGGGCAGACGGGGCAGCCAAGCTGCCACAGGTACTCCTACCGCGTGAATTGCCTGGGATTGAACTCGGTATGACTCAGGATGTTTTTCTGTCGCTGAGACCCAATGTGAGATCCCTGGCAGTCGGCGAGCGCTACTTGGCTGGCAAGACAACTGATCTCTATGGCATCGACCCATCGCTGTCGGACGACATGTACATCGAAGGACCTCTTTCAATCAGCAGCCCTTGGTTCTGGGAGGCGAGTTTCTACTTTAGACAGGGGCGACTTGCTGGGATTCAGCTGGCGATGCGCGGGATGTCTCCGGCATCGCCGTCATTCGCTGAAGCCCGAAGCGATATTATCGCGAACTGTTTCACTGTCCTGGGCAGGGAGGATGATCGGGGGATCAAGGCCTCCAGAGGATATGGCAAGGATATCATGGCTGTGCTGGAATGGCAGCACGATGGAATCATGGTGCGACTGGATGTCTCCGCGTACGACAAGCCATACCCCCCGGGAACCGTTGAGAACATCCCCTACGGGTCCCTAGAAATACTGGAGCCAGAAGCCAAGTCCGAAGCATACGACTACGTTGACGTTCGTTTGCCCCGTAAGGAGAAGAAGGCATTGTTTGAAGGCGTCGGTGTTGACAGAATTTGGCAGGAAGTCAAGAAACTGAAGAAGTCTCATAAGCCAAGACCAAACGGACAATGACCAAGCGTCTTTGGATTGCGCTGGCGTGCGTCGGTGTCCTTTGCTCGAGAAGGGCTAATGCGCTGCATTCCGGCGCGCCCTATGTCGAGCCAGGCGACAGAGGAACCATCGTCCTCCCAGTGGAGAATCGCTCAGAAAGCAATGGCCCGTTGACAGGAGTCCAGGTTGAACTTTCCGACACTCCTTCATGGCTTGTCACTTCGACCATGTCTCAATTGGGCCCAGCGGATATCTATCCAGGGTATACTTTCTTCTTTCACCTTCATTTTTCAATAGACAGCGACTTCCTCCCGGAGAATGGTCTCGTCAGCATGGACATGCGTGTGAAATTGTCCACAGAAAGCGATGTTGTCCCAGGTGAGCTCGTTTGGCACTTCAGGTCCAATGACGCATTCAAGACATATTATGGAGAATGCACCAATAACCTGGGCATGATATGCGGGGCTGCGCTTGCGCCTGATAGAACGCCGCCGGTTTCCACAGTCAATGTCCTGGGGCCTTCTCACCCCATCGCCCAAGATTCGCTTCTGGTCAGTTCGTCCACTCTTTTCCAGCTTGGAGGTACTGACCCCGAGTTGGTGGACGAAGATCGCGAAGGTTTTTTGATGGTTAAGTACCAGGTTGATGGATCGACATCCACCGCCCGGGCGCTTGCGGAAATGGTCGTTGATACAATTCAACTGCCGGAAGGCTTCCACTTCCTGCATTTCGCCGGCATTGACAAGGCACTCAACCAGGAGCCCATTCACTCCATCGCTGTCTCGGTTGACGCAGTCCCCCCTCGGACAACCCTGGCCATCCTCGGCACCTCCACCGTTATGGGGGAAGCCTTATTCATCACAGCCGACAGCTCCCTCTCCCTCACCGCCGTCGACCCCCCCGGCATCGACAACGTCTTGAGCGGCCCTTCCACCACCTACGTATTCATAGACACCAGCCCCGTCGAATGCGGTTTCTCCGTCAGTACTCCCGTCGTTCGCCCTCTCTGTCAAAATCCCGTCTACAGCGCGCCCTTCTTCCTCACCATCGGCACTCATACCATCTGGTACTTCTCCCTGGACAAGGTTTCCAACCAAGAAGAGATCCATATCGCATCCATCACGGCCCATGGGGAAACCGAACCGCCTGTGAGCCAATTGGTCATCCAAGGGCCGCAATTCCTGGATGAATCCAACCGCCTTTTCATCTCCTCCCTCAGCCTGGTGTCTTTCGATGTCTCGGACCAGGGTTCACCTCCGTCCGGAAATGACAAGACCTTCTTCATTTTGGCCTCGACCTCGGACGTCATCCCATCCGTACTCAACCGCCAAACCTCGTCCTCTTTCCAGGTTTATCAAGGAAGTATGTCCATCCCTGTCGGCATGTGGGTGTTGGCCTACGGCAGCCGGGACAAGTTCGGGAATTACGAGACCCTGAGGAGCACCACCCTGTATGTTGACGGCTACGCTCCCGTCACGACTCCCGCATTCGTTGGCCCAGGCGCCGAGTACCTCGACGCCCAAACGGGGAGACTCTTCACCTCCCAGGACCGGCAGCTCGTCTTCGAATCCACGGATACCGTGTTCCCGGCTTCCGGCCCTGGGAACACGTTCTACTCCCTGGATCCCTCCCCCCAGCTGCTTTCCGCAGGCTTGAGCGACGCGACATCCGCTCAGTTCAGCCTGTTCACCGGCCCCATTCCCTTTTCCAACGGGGTCCATACCGTAGCCTATGGCAGCCGCGACAGGGTGTGGAACTACGAACCCCTGCGCACCGCCGTGATCTACGTGGACAGCGCGACGCCCAAGAGCGAGCTCTCCTACTCTATCCCACCCATCCCCGGCGGCCCGGAGCTCCTCGTGGGAGGCAAGAGCACAATCACGGTGACGGCCAAGGACCCTGGCGACCCCGCGTCCGGGATAGCGACCACCTACTTCCTATTGGATTTGGAGAATCCTGAGGTGTGCAGCGGCCCGAGCCCCACCGACCCGCGCTGCCTGGACCCCTACTACAAAGGGCCGTTCTCCCTCTCGGGCGGAACGCATGCCGTGGTCTTCTTCAGCCGCGACAACGTGGGGCACCTGGAGCAGCCGCCCAACGTCCAAGTCGTCCTGGTCGACACCACGCCTCCGAAGGTCGCTGACCTCTCCCCCAACGACGGCAAGACCTTCACCATCGGCGAGCTTGGCTTCACCATCTCCGCCACGGTCTCCGACGACTACGACCCTGCTCCGCGCTTGGACCTCGGCCTCGTGCAGACATTGAACAAAGGCCCTGTCGGTGCGACATCACTCCATGTAAGCACCGGCGACGTCATCGACCCGGCCTACCTCGACGACGGCATCTGGAAGCTCCAAGCCTCTGCAACTGATTTCGTCATGAACTCCACCACGGTGTACGGCGCCGAGTTCGAGATCATCCACGACACCCTCCCGCCCAGGACAGCCCTCCTGCCCGCGGCAATCGTATCCGGCCAGGCCTTCGTCCCCCGCTTTAAACCCGTGGTCCTCATCTCCACAGACGACCTGCTCTCCGTGGGAGACGGAATCGGTCTAGGCGTAGCCTACCAGGAATTCTGGGAAGGCGGCACGCTCATCGCGAGGAACTTGAACACAGGGTCAGGCTCCGTCTTTTCTTCTACCTTCAGCCTCTCATCCTTTTCAGACGGACTGCACACCCTCTCCTATTTCAGCGAGGACGTCCTGGGTCACAAAGAGCTTCTCCAGTACTCCACCGTGGCCGTGGACGGCACGGCCCCCTCGATGAGCTTCCAGATCCTGGGCGGGACCAGGACGGACCTCCTGGGCAGGACCATCCTGAGCACCTCCACCCTCGTCGTCCTCTCAGGCACTGACCCCGTGGCGGGAGGCGTGGCCTCCGGCGTCAAAGCCCTGCACCTCACCCTCGACTCCATCGAGGAAGTGATCCCCGGGACCTACACGGCCAGGACCCTCTCCGAGGGGCTGCACTCCCTCTCCGTTTTCTCCGAAGACTACGTAGGCAACCTCGGTCCCGTCTTCTCCACGAACGTCGTCGTGGACGTCAGCCCGCCCCAGATCTGGGACGCCAAGGCCAGTGCGGCAGGCAGCGAGCAGTACGTCCCCACCACCCAGGCCATATCGAGTATGACGGTGGACGCCCGGGTGAAGGTGAAGGACCTCTATAGCGGGCTCAACATCAGCGGCGCTCCCCTCATCGCGCTCACCACCGATGCTTACACGGTCGGCCTATGGCACCTGAACGAGCTCCCTGGGAGCACGACAGCTTACGACTCCTCGGTCCGGCACAACGACGCCCGGGTCTCCACGAGCGTCCTGTTCGTCCCCGGCCTGTTCGGCAACGCGGTGAACACGAACCAGCCCCCC
>JBAZKS010000044.1:0-38757 GCA_041650695.1 Elusimicrobiota bacterium | reverse complement strand
CAGGCCTACGACCGTCGTGCTATAATCACGCATAGAGCCAGTCAAACCTCCGTTTGTGGATAGGCTTCCTCTCGGGGAAGCAACCCACGATATAACGCAGGCGACTGGCTCGTCTATTTAATCTAGCGGTAGAACATGTACTTGATGACCAGGGTGATGACGATCGCCCCGGCGGGGATGACGACTCCCCATAGGACGACGGACTGAAGCGGGACCCCGGGCCCCTTCGCCCAATCGTTCTTATCCTCGGGCTCCCCTTCTCTCATGAAGGTACGGCCCGCGGTCCAACCGCCCGGGGGGATGTCTTCGAGCACGGCCTCCGGCTCCGGCACCGGGAAGCCCTCGTGGCGCAGATGCTCGTACGCGTCCCGGACTTCCATAAACTTGCGCGTGAGGTACGTCGCGTCCTCCTGGGAGGTGGCCCGGTCGGGGTGGTACTCCAGGGCCCGGGCGCGGTACGCCCGCTGGATGTCCTTGGCCGTGGCCCCCGGCTGGATGCGGAGGATGGTGTAGGCTTGTTCCGTCGTCATGGGCTGCGACCCCAATGTAACAAATTCTCGGGACTTCGTAACAAATCCGACACAGGCGCCGGCTAGACTATCCATGTCGGACAACAGCTGAGGCGTACAACAGGGCGACAACAGAGACGCAACCACCTAAAAGAGAGCGGCCGGAAAACCACCTCCTCCCGGCCGCTCTTTACTTTTCCCCCGCCAATTGGCCGCACGCTCCCCGGATATCCGCGCCGAGGCTCTTGCGGATGGTCACCGACACGCGCATCCTGCGGAGCAGGTCCCGGAAGGACCGCAAGACTGCGGGCGGGGACGGCTGGTAGGGCCCGCCCGCTGGATTGAGCGGGATGAGGTTCACGTGGATGAGCCCGCGGCCGCCGCAAAGGCCGACGAACCCCGCCAGGTCCCTGGCGTCGGCGGGCCCGTCGTTGAGCCCCTCGATGAGCGCGTACTCGAGGAACACCTTGCGGCGCGTCCGTTCCACGGCCTCGCGCAGGGCCTGGGCCAGGGCGTCGAGGGGGTAGGCGCGGTTGATGGGGACGAGCGCGTCGCGCTTCGCGTTGCTCGCCGCGTGGAGCGACACGGCGAGGTTGACCTGCGGGAACTCCTGGATGAAGCGCTGGATGCCGGGGACGATGCCGGAGGTGGAGACGGAGACGTGGCGCGCGGCCAGCCCGAAGCGGTCCGGGTCGAGGAGCGCGCGCAGGCTCTCCCGCACCGCCTCCCAACAATGGAAGGGCTCGCCCATTCCCATGTAGACCACGCGGCTCAGACGCCCGCCGAGCCGCTCGGCCGCCAGATGCTGCCGCCAGAACAGGGCCTGGTCCGAGATCTCCTCGGCCGCGAGGCTGCGCCGCAGCCCCAGCCGACCGGTGGCGCAGATCGCGCACCCGATGGCGCAGCCCGCCTGGCAGGAGACGCAGGCGCACCACTCCCCCCCGGGCCGGGGCTTGAGGAGCACGGACTCGATCCTCTCTCCGTCCCGGAGCGAGAACAGCGCCTTGCGCGCGCTCCCGTCCGACGAGACCAGGACGCGCCGGGACGCCAGGCTCAGGATTGGGACGCTGGAAGCGAGCCGGGCGCGCAGGGCGGAGGGCAGGCAGGATATCTCCGCGTAGGAGGAGGCCCCCTCCTTGAAAACGGCCCGCAGCACCTGGGCTTCCCGATAGCGGGGCTCACCCGCTTCGGCCAGAACGACTCCGAGTCTCGCCACATCCATGGTCCTATTGTATTACACTATACAGCGTCCCCTGAGGCCATGATCGAACCGCGCCTGCAGAACTTCATCATCGCCCGGCTCGCGGAGTACTGCGACTTCCGGCGGCGCTCCGATGCGCCGGACCCGATCCTCTATCTCTGGGAGAAGCTCAAGGAGATCGAAGCGCCCCTCCAGGAGCTCAAGGGCCAGGTCCTGGAAGACGCCGTCCGCGGCTTCCTCAAGAAAGCGGAGGAAGGCTCCGTTACCGAGTCCCTGCTCGCGGATTTCAAGCAGCTGCTCGAGAGCTACCTCTCCGCCGGCGATTTCGTCGATGCCGTCTTCCTCCTGGACATGCCGACGCTCCAAGACCCGTCGCGCAGAAGCCTGGTCACGGAGCACTTCGCCCGGGCGCGGGCCTACCGGAAGCTCGACGAGGAACTCAAGCCCCCCGAGAAGCGCAACAAGGCCTGGGAGAGGCTGGTATCCGACATCTGCCGGCGCCTCAGATTCGACCTCATCGAGGTTGTGCTCAAGCACAAGCCGCTGACCGAGCGCAGGCTCCGGTTCATCCTTCGCCGCATCCGGTTCAACACCGCGGACTATTGCGCCGTCTTCCATTTCCCCATCAACGCGGATGACACGTTCACCCCCTTCATCCTCCCGCGCGTGGAGGCTCTGATCGCGGCGAACCAGCGCCTCATCCGAAGGCTCCGGCAGAGATGACCGCGATGCTCCCCTATGTCGCGCTGGGACTCGCCGCCGGGGTCTGCAGCGGCATCGTTGGGCTGGGCGGCGGGGTCGTCATCGTCCCCGCCTTGGTCTACCTGTTCAAGCTGTCCCAGCACCAGGCGCAAGGCACCACACTGGCCATCCTGGTCCCACCCATCGGGCTGCTCGCGGCCTGGACCTACTACAAGCAGGGATACGTGGATCTGAAGATCGCGGCCCTGGTCTGCGTCGGCTTCTTCCTGGGCGGACTCCTCGGAGCCAAGCTCGCGGTGGGGATGTCCAGCGCGGCGCTGAAAAAGGTCTTCGGAGCGACCCTGCTCATCCTCGGGCTGAAGATGCTGTTACGGCCCTGAGCGCCGCCGCACGGCCAGACGATACAAGGACTCGTACTCCTTTGCGGATTTCTCCCAGGAGAAACTCTGCCGCATGCCGCGCTCGCGCAAGGAGTCGAGCGCGTCTTTCCTGTTGTAGAACGTGTGCGCGGCCCAACCCACGGTGTTCATGATGGCGTCCGGGGTCAGGTCGTGGAATTTGACGCCCGTGCCCTTGCCCGTGGCCTCATCGAAGTTCTCCACCGTATCGTTGAGGCCTCCGGTGGCGCGGACGATGGGGGGGGTGCCGTAGCGCAGGCTGTAGAGCTGGCTCAAGCCGCACGGCTCGAACCGGGACGGCATGAGGAAGAAGTCCGCTCCCGCGATGATGGCGTGGGCCAAGCTGTTTTCGAACCCGATGAAGCAGGCCGCCTTGCGAGGATAGCTCCGCGGCAAGTCCCCGAAATAGGCCTGCGCCCAGCCTTCCCCGGCGCCCAGCACCGCGACCTGCGCGTCTATCCCCAATATCCCGGGCATGGCCGCGGCGAGCACATCCACGCCCTTCTGCGACACAAGGCGTGAGACCACGCCGAAGAGCGGGACCTCGGCCCGGACCGGCAGACCCAGCCGTTTCTGCAGTTCGGCCTTGCACACGGCTTTGCCGGAGAGGTCCGCGACGGAGTAGTTCTCCGGGATCAGGGCGTCAGCCTCTGGATCCCACTCCTCGTAGTCCGCCCCGTTGAGTATGCCGTGGAAATCCTTGGCTCGGTCGCGGATGACCCCGTCCAAGGCGTGTCCCAGCTCCACGGTCTGTATCTCCCTCGCGTAGGTCGGGCTCACCGCGCTCAAAAGCGTCGCATGGGTTATGCCGCCCTTGAGCAGGTTCGTGCGGTCGTGCGCCTCGAGCTCCCGCGGGTTGAAGTGCTCCCAACCGATGCCCAGCACGTCCATGAGGCCTTTATAGAAATCGCCTTGATACTCGAGGTTGTGGAGGGTCAAGAGGCTCGCGGCCTCCCTCAAGACGTGGTCCTCGCGGTAGGCCGTGTTCAGCAGCACGGGGATGGCCGCGGTCTGCCAATCATGGACGTGGACCACATCCGGTCTGAACGGAAGGACCTTGCACAGCTCCAGGGCCGCGCGGGAGAGGAACACGAAGCGATTGTCGTTGTCCATGTGGCCCTGACCGTAGCTGTCCGTGTAAAGCCCGCCGCTCCGGCCGAAGTACTGCTCGTACTCGATGAAGTAGACCGGGACGTCGCTCCCGGGGAGCACGGTCTCGTACACGCCTCCCCAGAGCGTACCGATGCACCCCATGGGAACGCCCAGGGGGCCGCCCACCGGCCGCAGCCCCCAACGGGCCTTGTCCACGCCGTAGTACCGGGGCAGGACGATGCGCGCGTCGTGCCCCATCTTGCGCAGGCACTTGGAGAGTGCGCTCACCACATCCGCCAAGCCCCCCTCCTTTGCGAAGGGAACGGCCTCGGACGCGGCCATGAGGATGTTCAGCTTTCGATGCATGCCGCGGGTCTTTATACCTCTTTTGCATCCCCCCGAAAAACACGCTACACTTGACTCTGCCATGCAGCTCTCCATCACGGGGCCCAACAGCGCGGCGCCCGGCGGCCAGACCGGCCGCTGGAAGCTCTTACGCGGCTCGCGTGGGGGCCGGCGGACGCTCCCGGTGAACGCCGGCCCGTTCATCATCGGCAGGGCCGAGGACTGCCACCTCGTGCTGCCGGAAGGCGACGACCTGCGGGCGGTCACCAGCCGCTGGCATTGCCACCTGTTCGAGCAGGGCGGAAAATGGACCATCGCGGACGGCTCGCTCACCCCCCTGCCGGACACCGGCAAGCCCAAGCCCAGCATCTCCGGCACCCGCGTGAACGGCCGTAGGATCACGGGCCCGACCGGGCTCTCCCACGGCGACGTCATCGAGATCGGCCCCTGGCAGCTCGAGGTGGTGCTGGAGGACAAGCCCGCGGTCGAAGCCATGGACGCCGGCGACATCCTCCAGGATGTGGCCCAGGGGGAGGCGCGCAAGGTCGAGGCCACGGACCCGAAGCTCAAGGAGAAGTTCGGCCAGATCCACGAGCTCGTCAGGCGCCTCGCCCAGACCCCGGACATCGAGGAATCCCTGACCGCGCTCCTCTCATACGCCACGAGCAAGGTCCAGGCCGCCGAAGTGGCCGCCATCCTTCTCGCGCATCCGGACGGCGGCTTCCTCGTGCGTCTGGCCTGGCAGAAGAACATGGGCAAGATCCCGGATTTCCGCTTCAGCGCGAGCCTCCTGCAGTCCCTGCCCCCCGATCAGTCCGTGCTCCTGCAGGCCAAACTCAAGGACCGCTCCGCGAGCCAGAGCGTGCACGATATCTCCTCCGGCCTGCTGCTGCCCCTCTGGGGCAAGGGCGCCCGGCTCGGCATCTTCTACCTGGACAACCGGCGCACGGGCTCGACGTTCACCGAGGAGGACCTCTACCTCGGCTCGGCCCTCGCCAGTCTCATCAGCCTGCAGCTCGCGCTCGAGATGCAGGCCCGCGTGATGCGCATCGAGGAGAACATGGCGCGCTACTTCGCGCCGGACGTGGTCCAGCGCATCGTGGAAGCGTCCTCCACGGACGACCCGGTGGGCCTCGACGTGCAGGAGAAGGACGTCACCGTGCTCTTCGTGGACATGGAAGGCTTCACCACGCTCAGCCGATCGAAGACCCCCCGCGAGATCAGCGAGATCCTCAACCCGTACCTCGAGACCGTGGCCCGCAGCATCCAGGCCGAGGGAGGCCACGTCAACAAGTTCATCGGCGACGCGGTCATGGGCATCTTCAGCGCCCACCCGGGCGAGAGCGGCTCCGATCCGGTCCTCTACGCGAAGCAGGCCGTGCGAGCCGGGTTGACCATCCCGAAGGCCTGGCAGGAGGAGGCCGCCAAACGGCGCCTCCCGCAAGTGCGCCTGCGCATCGGCATCAACTCGGGCAGGGCCGTGGTCGGGAACATCGGCTATCCGGCGCGACTGGAGTACAGCGTGCTGGGCGACACGGTGAACATCGCCTCGCGCTTCGAGAAACTGGCTCCTCCCAACCGGGTTGCGGTGAGCGATGCGACCCGCAAGCTCACCGAGACCCTCTTCGACTACGAGGACCTGGGGGACCGGGAGGTCAAAGGCGTCGGCTCCCTGCGGGCCTTCTCGCCCTTGGGGCCCAAGTGAGACTCCGCATCGCCTGCGTCCTTCTGCTCTTCCCGCTCCTCGCCGGAGCCGCGCCCAAGAGATCCGCTCCCAAGGAAGCGGCCGCGCCCATCCCCCCCCTCCCCTGGGATCAGCTCGACGGGGTGGCCGCGGAGTGGAACAAGGCGCGGGACGAGATCGAGCCGCTGCTCGGGAAGCTCAAGACCCTCCAGGGCGAATACGCCAGGCCCGTGGACTACAAGGACCTGCTGACCCGGCGCATGTCCCTGTGCAGCAGCATCCAGCAGCTCTACGAGCAGCTCGACGTGCTCGACGAACGCTATCGCGAGATACAGAAGGCCATCCAGATCCAGGCGGTCCCGCTGGCCTTCACCTCCGTGAACAAGAAGGACTTCCATGCGGCCTCGGGCCGGGAGATGGTGAGAGCCCTCCAGGCCGAGGGCGCGTTCAAGGAGATGTCGCTGTTCTCGAGGAGGGTGCGCGACGTCCGGAACGAGGACCAGTCCGCGTGGGACGCCGCCGAAAGCGCGCGCAAGAACCGCCGCCTCGTCACCTGGATTTCGGCGTCCGCGGCCGTGGTCGGAGTGGTCATCCTCGCCCTCTTCCTCTGGGGCTGGCGCAACAAACAGGCTTCGGTCACCATCATCCCCGCCATGGTCCAGGGCCAGGTGACGACTCCGGGACAGCCCCCGTCGTTCCTATCAGGCCCGGCTGGAGGAGTCGTGTCCGGCCCGCCTAGGATCTCAGGGCCCGTTGGGGCGCCTCTCGCGGGACAGGCCCTTCCCGCCCCGGCCATGCCCGACGTGCTCGGCGGCAACTTCAAGATCGCCCGGGAGATCGGTCAGGGCGGCATGGGCATCGTGTACGAGGCCATGGACCTCACGCTCCAGCGCAAGGTGGCCATCAAACGCATGCGCGCCGAGGTGATGCAGAACAAGCGCGAGCTCGAGATGTTCCTCTCCGAAGCGCGGCTCGTGGCCTCGCTCAAGCACCCGAACCTCGTGGAGATCCACTCCATCATGCGCGAAAGCGAGCAGCTTTTCCTCATCTTCGAGTACGTCTCCGGCAGGCCCCTGCACCAGATCCTAGAGGACGGCAGGACCCTGCCCTACCATCAGATCAAGGCCATCCTGCGGCCGGTCGCCCATGCCCTGGACTACGCGCACTCCAAGCGCGTCATCCACCGCGACCTGAAGCCCTCCAACATCATGATCACGGAAGAGGGCCAGGTGAAGGTCATGGATTTCGGCATCGCGCACCAGGCAAAGAAGACCGTGGCCAAGCTCACGCGCGCGGACGCCTGGGGGACTCCGCCGTACATGGCCCCCGAGCAGGAGCTGGGGCAGGTCTCCAAGGAGTCGGACTTCTACTCCTTGGGGGTCTGCTACTACGAGATGCTCACGGGCCAGCTCCCCTTTCCCGGGCCGAACTTCCTGGCTCAGAAGCGGGAGATGGCCTACGAGGCGCCCACCAAGACCGGACCGCGCCTGCATCCGAAGACGGACGAGGTGATGCGCCGGGCGCTGCAGGCGGACCCGCGCCTCCGGTTCCACACCGGAGCGGAGTTCATCGCCGCGGTGGAGTCGGTGCCCGCGGCCTGACCGACCCGCCTACTTCTGCTCGAAGTTGCCGTCCATGTCCCGCCAGACGCGCTGCTTCTGCGGCTGGGACGGGGCGGGCTCCGGGGCTTTCTCCGGAGCCTTCTCGGTCGCGCCCGGCTTCTGGGTCTGAGTGGGCGCCGCGAGGAACGCGGAGCTCGACGCCCCGCTCTTGGCCTGCCCTGAACCGGCCTCGCGCTGCAGCAGCTTCAGCTTGGGCTTGACGCTGGGCTGCGCGGTCCGGGGCGGCTGGGGCGGAGCCTCCTGCTTCGGCGGCTCGGCCTGCTTGATGATCTGGCCCCACTCCGCGGGCTTGGGCTCTTCCTCTGGGATCTCGCCGTCGGAGGCGGGGACCGTCCTCTTGGGGACCAGGTCCAAGGAGGAGACGTCCTCCAGCTTCGACTCCTCCTGCCGAGGCTCCTCTTTCGGGCTCGGGAAGGTGCCCTCCCCGCGCACATCCACCGAGCTGTAGATCTTCTCCGGGCCTTTGAGCGTCTTGTGGATCATCAGGACGAGGACCACGGCCGACAGGAGGAAAAGGCAGGCGGCGGCTATGTATAGGGGATCCGGGAATCTGCGGAAGCGACCGAACTCTGCCGCCATACCTATAGGATTGCGGACTTGCGGCTTCCCGTCAAGGGGCTGGCAAGCCCGCCGCGAGCTCGGCTCCGGATTGGAAACGCCGACAGGACCTATGCCCCAATCCCGCATGGAGCTATTGCCGTCCTTCGGATGCCCCGAAGGCCCGCACGCCTCCCCCCGCGCGCGCCTATACTGTATCCATGGCGATGATCGAGACTTGCCGGCGCGCGGTCTGTGTCCTTCTGACCGGGGTGCTCTTCATGATGACCCCAGGCGTCGGAGCCTACCACGCCCTGGCGAACACAGTGGCCGCGCCGGTCAGCGTCAACACCTCTTTGGGCGGGCTCAATGTCGGCCAGGCGGGAGCCGGGCTGGGACTCCAAGGGAACGCTCTGTCGAACCCCGGCTCAGCCTTCACCCCGACGCTGAACTCCCTCGGCGCCGCGCTCCCGGCACTCAAGGTCCAGACCGCTTTCGTCGCGCCGACCCTGCAGCAGACGGTAGCAGTCGTCTCCCCCGTCGTCCAGGCTCAGGGACGGGCTGTTCCGGTCCAAACGCAGGACAAACCGTCCCAGCAGACCGTTGCCGTAGTCCAGACCCTTTCCGCCGCAGCCCGGTCCGAGCAGGGGCCGGCAGCGGCCACCTCCCCTGAGTCGGATTCCCTTCAGACCGTGCGCGGGAAGAAGAACGCGCTCGGCGTCCGGTTCAAGGAGCTCATCCATTTCTTCGGGCAACCGAAGGCGGACGCTGTCCAGGCGGACGAAACCGCCGCGCCCGCCGCAGTCAGCCTGACCCAAGCCGCCTTGGGAACGCCCGTGGCCAAGGCCGAGCCTGAAGCCCCGTCCAAGCCCAAGGAGAAGGCCTGGGGCTTGAGCGGCACGACCTGGTGGTTCATCGCGTCCCTGCTCGCGGCCCAGCTCGGCGTGGAAGCCCTGGGCTCGTCCATGCCGGCCCTCATCCAGAAGGCCTTCGGCGATTTCACCATCTACGCCCAGATCGCCGTGGTTTCCTCCATCTTCGGGATACTCGGCCGCCAGTTCGGCCCCATGGTCATCGAGAAGATAGGTGTCAAGAAAGCCTATGTGGGCTCGTATCTCATCCGCGTCGCCTCCATCACGGCCTTGGCCACCCTGCTCGCCACCGGGAACATGACGCTCCCCTTGATGTACGTGTTCTACTCGGCCAACGCCCTGCTCCTGGGCACCACGTTCACGGCCATGAACAGCGTGCCCCCGCTCCTGGTGGGGCAGAACGACGCGGCGCTCAACAAGTTCTGGGGCATCCAGCACACCCTCTCCGAGATCTTCGGCATACTCGGCCCCATCGCCACCGGCATGGTGGTGGCCAAGTTCGGGTTCGTCCCGGCCCTGGCCGCGTTCCCCATCATGACCCTGGCCGCGGCCGTCATCCTCTGGACCACGCTCAAACTGCCGGAAGGCAAGGACCTCAAGACGCAGGCCGACCCCTCCAAGCCCGACAGAGCCGGCGCCATCATGAAGGAGTTCTTCAAGAAGATCGGGCGCGGCGCCAAGGTGGTCTGGAGCAACCCGGCCCTGCGCTTGAGTTTCCTGGCCTACACCCTGTTCCTGATGCTCAACCCCTTCCTGTACCAGATGCTGGCCCCGGGCTACGCCCTGCGCATCATCGGCGCCGCCGCCCCCGAGCTGGCTCCGGCCATCAGCGGCTGGCTCACCGGCCTCTACAGCGCGGGCGGACTCGTCGGCGGGGTGCTCATGACCCTGGAGAGCCGCAGACTCGATAAGGCCAAGGAGTCCGGCAAGATCGACGAGAAGGAAGAGCAGCGCCTGCTGCGCAAGTCCCTGCTGCGCTGGATCGTCCTGGCCGCGGGGTCCCTGGTTTTCCTGGCTTCCCTGGCCGTCCCCATGCCGGCTTTGGGCTCGCTCGTTGCCCTGCCGGCATTCCTATCCTGGGCCTCGAACCTCACCCTGCCGGCCTTGGCCCTGATCCCGTTCGGCATCGCCCAGGTGGTGGCACAGTTCAAGCTGCAGAGCTTCTTCCAGGCCCGCGTCCCTCAAAAGGACATGGCGGACGCCATGGGCTTCTTGGGCTCGGCCTCCCTGGCGGTGACCACGGCGGGGATCATGGGGCTGAAATTCCTGTTCAAGGCCTTCCCCCTGGGGCTCACGCCGTTCTACTACTTCGGCCTCGCCCTCATCCCCGTGGCGCTCTTCGCGCTCTACCTGCGCTGGGCCCTGGCCAAGCAAGGGGACGCTTAAGCAAAGATCAGCTTTCGCCGGACTTGCGCGGCATCCGTGAGAAGGATTTGAACTTCTGCGGGCCGCTTTTCGGAACGATTGTCGCTCTCGCAGGCCGCGGCGCCGGAGCCGCCTTGGCCCCCTGCTGCTGCGCCGCCTGGTGGTCTTCCTGCTTCTTCTTTTCGAGGGCTTCAGCCCATTGGGTGTCCAGCGCTTCACGTCTTCGGGCTTCGTCCTTGGCCGCACAGCACTTCTTGTACTTTTTCCCCGAACCGCAATGGCAGGGATCATTCCGGCCGATATTCGCGGGAGCTTCTGTTTCCATTTTTGCTTCTCCAGTTTTGTTCGTCGGAAGGATAGGTCAGATTATACTGTTCGGGGCGGTCTACCGCCATTCACCCCTGGCCGACTAGGATTAAAACCGGGGCTCAGCGGTCCTTCGGGATGGATCAGCGCCAGCGGCGGTGCTTGTGGCGCTTGTTGTGCTTCCAGGAACTGCTGCGGCTGGGCTGCATGGCAGGGCTCCGGCCCTGGCTCTGAGCGCCGCGGCTGGCCGCCGACTGAATCCCGTTCTTGCGGCCTCCTTCCATGCGGAAGCCCTCGGCGCCGATCTTGTCCGCGAGAGCGGGGTCGTCCACGAACGGGTTGCGGTTGCCCTGCCACTTCTCCACCAGGTCGTTCCTGCGGAGCTCGAAAGCGTCCGGCGGGTGCTCCCGGTTCCAGCGCATGAACATCTCGATCTTGTCGTTCCAGAACAAATCCCGAACGCTGTTGGGCAGGACCGGACGGTCGTAGTAGCGCATGAAGAAATAGAGCATGCCTCGAGCCACGCGGCCCTTGACCGCGTCCGGAGGCTCGAAGACCCCGTGGCCGAGCTTAGCGCCCGCCTTGGTCTTATACTCCGCGTCCCGGTCCGCCACCTCGCCGAACGGGTGGTTGCTGCGCTCGCTGTTGGAATGGTTGAAGGTGGCCATCAGGTGATGCATGTCCGAGCGCATGGGGAGCTTGTGTCCGAAAAAAGATTGGGGCCAGAGATGCTCCACGTTCATGCCGGCCCGGTCCACGAACCCGTCCCCATCCTGATCGTGAGACTCCCGATACCGGCCGCCCTCAGTGGAGTCTCCAGCGACGAAGACGCCTGAGTAGGCGGCGATCACGCCCCGCACTCCCTTCACCATCACGCTGTCCGCGACCGAGAAAAGAAAATCCATGGCCTCGTGGTAATCCCTGGCGACGAGCCCCTCCCCCGTGGTGCGGTGCAGACCCTCTAGAAGGGCCCGCCCGGAGGCAGCATCCTGCTTCGCGGACTCGGCCGCGACCGCGGGAGCGTTGCCGCGGCCCTGCGGGCCGTCGAAGACGGTGTTGAGGCGTTCGAGCTTTCCGTCCTCGTTGGCCTCGAGGATCTGCTCGTTCGCCTGCTGCAGCACCTGCTGCTGGGAAACGGGTTTCGCCTGAGCCGCCGGCTGCTGGCGCCCCTGCGTCTGCGCCGCGGAGGCGGCGCTGTGCCGCGTCCCCTGGAAAGACGTTGGACGCGTGTGCTGCGCCACCGGCTTCAGGGCCTGGGGAGCCGCTACCGGGGAAACGGCGACCGGAGCGACAGCGGCCTGGACCGTGCCAACAGGAGTGACCGAGACCGAAGGCAGGACCGGCTTGGGCAGCGCCATCTGCGTCTGAGGCAGGGTGGGCGCCAACTGCGCGTCGATCCTCGGGAGTCCGAGGCTGAGGACGCCGCCCAGCGCGGGCGAGAGTTGCACCGCGGGGACGGGATTCTGTGAAACGCGGACGTTCTGTGCGGACGCGAGGATGGGGAGGTTTATGAAGAGGAGGGCGCCCAACACGCGCGGAAGTCCTTTCACACTCAGAGAATATACCCGTATACGCGCGCGCGCCTGAGTCAAAAGGCCCCGCCCGCCTTAGGCACCTTGGCCGGGCCCAAACGACTTGGTAAGATACATCCCGTGGAGAAGCAGCCGGAGATTGCGGCGCGCAAGAACGAGGCGAAGGGGCCCGGCCTCGGACTCACCATCGGAATCGGGGTCGTGCTCCTGGGGGCTTGGGCGGGAGTCCGCATGCTCATGGTCCGCAACGAGCCGTCCCCGGAGTGGGCTCCGTCGGACCGACGCGTGATCAAGCCCGCTCCCCTGCCCATGCCGGCCCCGCGTCCGGCGACGACCCTGACTCAGGAAAGCCTGGGGTATGCGCGAAAAGAAGAGGACATGGTGAACCCGACCCCGGACGTGCATGTGTCGCCCCAGGACATACCGCCCACGCTCAATTTTTCAGGCGTAACGGGGCCCTATGCCAAAAAAGCCTATGTCCTCAAGACGCAGGCTGAGTGGGACGCGTTCTGGCGCTCGACCGGCGCATCCGACATACCGCCTCTCAGCGACGCCGAAGACGTCATCGGACGAGGAGCGAGCATGGCCGTGGCTGTCTGCGCCGGGGAACAGCCGGCCGGAACCGCGGTCGTGATCCACATGGTGGAGTTGTCCGGTCCCCGCATCATGGTGAGCTACAAAGTCGTCCCTCCCGCCAAGCGAACCGAGGGCACGGTCCGGCCCTTCCAGGTCGTCACCATCCCCCGATCGAACAAAGCGGTCTCCTTCAACCGCACGCGCTAGGACAATGTAGGACCTTGGACCCAGTTTATGATGGGCCCTCCGGACCTATTCCAAGCCGCCCGTGCTCCTATATCCTGTCTTCTGCTCTTAAGTCCGGCCCCCGGCCCCAGGAGGCGCGCATGCTGAGCCATCTTCTCGGTCTTCTCCTGATTCCCTCCGCCGCATTCTCGGCGCCCGCTGAAAAGGCGCAGAAGTACGTCAATTGCGACATCCGCTCCTCGCTGACGAATTACTTCGACATCACGGACTACTCCCTCGGCATCCAGCTCAACGTCTCCTCGCTCGGCAACAGCCTCCACTTCAACGGCAGGCCGTTCTCCGGCAGCGTGTACAAGAACGGGAACTTCGCCACGATCTCAGGCGGCGGCGTGAACGGGAACGCGAACAAGTTCGGGAACGGCTACAGCGTGAACGCCACGGTCTACGAACCCGGGCAGCCGTCGAGGTATCTGAACTTCACCCTGCGCGCCAACGGCCCATTGGAAGACCCCAACTACTCGCCCTCGTTCTCGCTCTTCAGCGGGGACGCGAACCTGCAGTTCTACCCTTCGTTCGGCGGCCGGGAGTACCGCGTATCCGGCAGCGTGGATGAACAGCGCTTCGGGGCGGCGGGGACGGCGGTGGCCGCGCTCGTGGTCACCACGTACATGAGCGAGCGCAAACCCAAAGACAAGGCCTTGCCCGACGCGCAGTGGCTGGAGAAAAGCCCCACGGCTCTTCCGGTGCTGCTGAAGGGCGTCGTGCCCCTCAGGTAATCACATCGGCGGGATATCGAGCGTCTTGCAGATCTTGCGGGCGGCGAAATCAGCAATCTCCAGGTGCCGCGTGACCGGGATTTCCTTCTGATTCTTGGGGTTCTGGTAGATCGAGTACTTTCCCCCTTCGCGCACCAGGACACAACCGTTGTCCGCTAGATGCTTGATCAGGTCCCTTCTCTTCATAACCCCCCCTGTCGCGTCGGGGAGAATATATCAAAACCGGAGCGCCAGTTCGATGGGGCAATGGTCCGAGCCCATCACCTGGGAGTGGATGCGGCCGGCCTGCAGGTGGGGTCTGAGGCTCTCCGAGATGAAGAAATAGTCGATGCGCCAGCCCACGTTCCTCTCCCGGGCGCGGGTGATGAGGTCCCACCAAGTGTAGTGCCCCGGCCCCTGCTCGAAGGCCCGGAATGAGTCCAGGAACCCGGAGTCCAGAAGCCTATCGATCCACGCGCGCTCCTCCTGGAGGAACCCGGAGGCGTTCTGGTTCTCCTTGGGCCGGGCGAGGTCGATCTCGCGATGGGCCGTGTTCACGTCGCCGCACACCACGAGTCTCTTGCAGCCCCCGCGCCTGAGCTTGGCCAGGAGCTTGAGGGTATCCGCATAGAAGCGCATCTTGAAGCGCAGGCGCTCGGGGCTCGCCTTGCCGTTCGGGAAGTAGACGTTCAGCAGGGTGAATTCCGGATAGCGGTGAATGAGGACGCGACCCTCCTTGTCGTATTCGGGGACGCCCATGCCGCGATCCACCCGGGAGGCGGGCCGCTTGGAGTAGGTGGCCACGCCGCTGTAGCCCTTCTTCTCGGCCCAGCAGAAATCGGCGCAATAGCCCGCCACCTGCAGGAGCTCCTTGCCCAGCTGCGAGGGCTCGGCCTTGGTCTCCTGGAGGCAGACCACGTCCGGGCTCTCGCGCGCCAGCCAATCCAAGAAGCCCTTCTTGGCCGCGGCGCGGATCCCGTTGACGTTCCATGAGAACAGGCGGCAAGCGCTCACGGCTGCGCCGCCGTCTTGGGGACGAGGGCCCTCGCCGTGATCTCCGTGCATTGACGCTTGTAGATGCGCAGGACGCTGATGATGTGGACATCCACCCTCACGTCGTAGACCGCCGCGACCCCCGGGTTTTGGTAGCGCAGGTTCTGCAGCGCCCGCTCATAGCCCCCGTCCCCGCCGGCCCCCGAAAGGCTCCCTCCCAACCGGCCGAGAGGGATGGTCACTCCGTGCTGGCACGCTTCCCCTTTGACCTCGTCGGCCGGGACCAGGTCCGCGGGAAGCTCCTTGCGCGTCATGGCGCCGAACGAAAGGGGGCCCTGCGAGTCCTGGAACACGACCAGCCCGCCTGGGGAAAGAATGCCCGGTCGAGCCGCTTCATCCTCCTGAGCCCGAACGAGGCCGGCGGGAGCCAGCAGAATGACTAGGACCAGCCGATTCACGGAGCGCCGACCCTCCCGGTGACCACCGTGCAGGCGCGCGTGTAGATGCCGGCGAGGACGGAGGTCGCCTGGACATCCGCTTTCACGTCATAAAGGATGGCCCCGGGATGGTCTTTGAGCGCTCGACGGGTCGCGGCCGCGTAGCCGCCGTCCCCCCAAGCCGCCATGAATAACACGCTCCGATGGCAGGCCTTGCCGCTGACGACGGCGTCCTGGGAGGAAGCCTTCACATCCGACGGGGTGGCGGAGCGGTAGGCCCTGGGAACGTGGACATTGGTGTAAAGGCAGCCCGAGGCGAGCAGGCACAGACAGAAGAGCGTGAGCATCCTCATCAAAGGCCTCCTGATGATGCCCGCGATTATACTAGTATAATCATCCTCGTGAAATGTCCGGAATGCGGGCACGAGGTCCCCGACGGCGAGGCCCGGTGCTCTCGCTGCGACCTGGAGTTCGCCAAGTGGACCGCTTGGGACAAACGCAAGGAGGCGGAGACTCCGGCGGAGACCCCGACCGGCGTCTCCGCTCCGGTGCTGTGGTTCTGGTCCCTGACCCTCACCGCGATCCTCTGGATCGCCGGCAAATGGGCCCTGGTCTGGAGGACGGGGAATTGAGGCGGCATCGCTCGAATGGGACTCCTGGATAGATTCTTCAAGCGGGACGCGCCGAACCGCAGGCTCGAGGAGCTGATGACCGCGCTGGCCCGGACGGACACGCCCCGGGACCGAGCCGCGTTCTACCGGGAGCTGCTGTCCGCGTCCCTGCGCATCGCGACGCCGGCCCGGGAATCCTGGCAGGGCATTCCCGCCGGACAGGAGGTCGTCGTCTCCGAGAAGACCGAGGTCCGCTTCCTCGCCTCGCGCGGGCCCGACGGCAATCCCGGAATGCTGGCATTCACCGGGGACGAGGGGATCCTGGCCTGGCGGAAGTCGGGCTGCGACACCATCGAGATGCCGGTCCGGGACCTCTGCCGCATGGCCCTCGACGCCGGCCTGGCATCCGTCATCATCAACCCCAACGGCCCTAGCGGCGGCTGGCTGCGCCGTCAGGAGATCTCGGCGCTGGCCGAGGGCCGCGCGCCCGAGCCGCTCCCCATCGGGGAGAAGGAGGCCCTGCCGAACGGGACGTCCATCTCATTGAGCCGCCCCCCGGAGCCGCCCCCCCCGGCCATGACGGACGCGCTCCGGGCCGAGGCCGCCAGCCGGACCCAGATCCAGTCGCTCCACCTCGTCCAGGGGGCCGTCGGCCGGCAGGCACCCGCCCCGATGCTGACCGTCGAGCTCCTCCCCGGAACCGACCCGGACCTCGTGATCCCCGCCTTCCTCGAAGCCTCGGCGCGGCGGCTGGCGGGGTTCAAGCTCCCGGATGTCCTCCCGCTGAAGCCCGACAGCCCCCTCCTGCGCGCGGCGCGCGAGCAGGGCTATCCGGTGTTCTCCCGCACGGGCGACCGGCCGTCTAAGCTATAATCCCCGTATGCTTCCCTGGCTCCTGCTGACCTTCGCGGGCTTCCTCATCGTAGCCCTGGGCTTCGCCTGGCGGCGCAGCAAGTCCGCGCTGGAGGCGGCGCGGGCCGGGGCCGCGAAACTCGAGGCGCAGCTTGCGGCCCAGCGATCGGCGCCGATGGAGAGGGAGTACCGCGTCGAGCTCTTCGACCTCTTGTGGTTCCCCTTGGTCAAGGCCGACCCGGCCGGGAAGTCGGTGCTGGAGGTGCAGGCCGGCCTGCCCCACTGCCGGGCCTGCGTGGCGCCGCTGAAGTCCGCGCAGGGCTCCTCCGAATGGGCCTGCCCAAAGTGCGGCGCGCGGCGGCCGAACAGCGTGGCGGACCTCGCCGTCATCGACGATGTCAAGAAGGCCGCGCTCGCACTCTTCCGGCAAAGGCATCCGTAAAATCCGCGACAATCCCGGCAGGCGATGCCTTTTTATGCTTCTGCCTTTTGAAGCACAACGTGTCCGTTCAGGATGATAGAATACCCGGGTGAGTGAAGGCGATCGCGGGACCACGCTGCTCTTGGCGTCGCCGGAGCGGCTCCACTCGCCGGAAGTGGCCGGAGGCGTGGCGAAGTTCTGGAAGATCCCCTACTCGGACGCCGCGCGCCGCGCGCGCCGCGGGTGGGGGTTCCTCGGCGAGGGTCTCTCCGAGGCCCAGGCCGACGGCTTCTCGGCCGCGCTGGCCGAGGCCGGCATCGCCAGCCTGCGGCTCCCGGATTCCGGCCTCCGGCGGCTTCCCGAGGCCAGCCCGGCCGCCGGGATGTCGTTCGGCCCGGACGCGGTCTCGCTCCGGCTCGGCGACGGGCGCGAGGAGGTCTTGCCCTTCGCCCGCGCGGCCATCGTAGCTGCGGCCGCCATCGAGGTCACGGACGTGCGCAAGGTGACCGAGACCGAGGGCCCCACCGCGGCCCAGAAGGCCATGCGCGCGGGCATCATGCTGGCCACGGGCCTCCCCCTAGGGCTGGGCAAGAGCAAGGAGGTCGTCAAGGAGCAGCGTTCCACGGACCTCCTGTTCTTCATGGATATCGTCGGCAAGGACCCGCCGGTCCGCTTCCGGGTGGACGCGCGGCGCTTCGACTTCTCATGCCTGGCCCGGGAGATGGCCATGGGTGCCGTCGTCAACTTCCGGGCGCTCCTGTCGCGCCTCGCCCGGTCCGCCCCGACCGCAGTCAGGAACAAGGGCTGCCGCATACTGCTCGCAGGTCAGCCCGCGGCCTCCATGGGCTACGAGACCCTCGACGACCTCGACCGTGAGCTGCGCTGGCTGGCCAATCTGCCTGCGCCGGACCGGCTCTAGCACACTCCCGATTCCCCAGCCAGGGCTTTCTTCGCGGCCTCCCGGCCGGAACGGATGCATTCCGGCAGTCCGACCCCCCGGTAGGAACTGCCCGCCAGCACGAGCCCCGGGTGTCTCACCAGTCCCTCGGCGATGCGGCGCAGGCGCGCCTCATGGCCCACGTTGTACTGCGGGTTGGCCTCGGGCCAGCGGTAGACCCGCGCGTCCACCGGATCCTTGCTCAAGCCCAGCAGGCTGCGCATCTCATGCATGGCCGAGGCGATGATCCCCTGGTCCGGACCCGAGACCATGTGCTCCCGGCCGGCTCCGCCCAAGAAGCAGCGGATCACCGTCTTATCCTCCGGGGCGCGGCCCGGGAACTTGCTCGAGCTGAACGTGGCCGCCAGCAGGCGCCGTCTCTCGCGGCGGTCCAGCACGAAGCCGTGGCCGTCGAGCCCGGGCGGAATCACCTTCCCGGAGTAGAAAAGGCCCACCACGGCGGTGGAGCTGTACTCCACGCCGGAAAGCTCGGCCGCGAGCGGCCCGTCCCATGGGACCAGCTTGGCGGCTTCCCGCGCCGGCGCCGCCAGGACCACGGCGTCCGCCTCCACCCCCCCCACCCGCCAATTCGGGCCGGCCCGCTCGCTGGACTCGGCCGGAGTCTTGAGGCGGGTCTCGACTCCCCGGGACCTCTCGCGCAAAGCGTCCACGATGCGACTCAGGCCCCCGGCCAGGGTGACGAACAGGGTCAAGCCGTCCGGGACGCGGGTCCGGCCGCGCATGGCGAGCATGCCCCGCGTGATGCTGCCGCGGCGCTGCTCGAGCTCCTTGAGCTGGGGGAACGTGCTCTGGAGGCTGAGCCTCTCCGGGTCGCCCGCGTGGATGCCGGCCAGTATCGGTCCCACGAGCGTCTCCAACGCCTCTTCTCCGAAGCGCCTACGGCAGAACTGGGCCAAGGATTCATCCGCCTCCGGATCCCCGACCGGGACGAGCGGCTCGGCCGCCATGCGCAACTTGTCCTTCCACGGCATAAAATCCGACCGGAGGAACGGGATCATCATGGTGGGAGCCAGCAGCATCAGGCCTTCGGGATAGCTCCTGAGCCGGCCGCGCGTGAGCACGCGCACGCTGCGCTTGAGCCGATCCGTGCACAAGAGGTCCTTCTCCATCCCGAGCTCGCGGATGAGGTCCACGGCCCAAGGCTTGTTCGTGACGAACGAATCCGGCCCCCCCTCGAACACCGTGCCGCAGACCGGGTCGGAGAGTATCTTGCCGCCCAGACGGTCGGACGCCTCCAGGAGCACGGCCCGCGCCCCGGCCTTGCGGAGCTCATACGCGCAGGAAAGCCCCGTGATCCCTCCACCCACCACGACCACGGTCCGGCTCATGCGGAAAGCCCCTTGCGCACCACATCGGCCCAACATGGGATCGGATCGGGCGTCGGGGTGCGCGAGAAACCGAGCCCGAGCTTCTCACACATGCTCCGAAGGAGCACATCGCAATCGTAGAGCGTCTCCAGGCAGTCGGCGAGATACCCTAGAGGGCATAGGGTCACGCTCCGCACCCCGTCCAGGGCCAGCTCCTCAAGACTCCGCTTCGCTTCTGTCCCCTGGTAAGCGAGTCTCCACGCGCCTATCCCGGCCTGTGCAGCCACCGCCGAAGCCAGGCCCTGAAAATCGGATTCGTAGCGCTGCTCGGACTTGGAAAGATGGTGCGCGGTGAACAACACGACGTCCCCTTCCTCCCCCAGTTTTTCGCAGAAGGCCTGGACCAGGAGCGGATGGGCATGCCAATCCGGGGGCTCCAGCAGGCGCAGGCCCGAGACCTTCACCTTGCCCTCATATGGCCCCCGCAAAGGGCATGCGGGAAGCGGGAGAACGGCGTCATGGCCGTTCTTCCGGATGTCCTCCACCGCGGCGCCTATCCTGGGCTCCGAATGAAGCATGCCCACATAGACCTTGGACCCGGTCGCGCTCTCCAGAGCCTGGGCCTGCTCCAGGAGCAGGCCCAACAAGGGAGACCTGCCTCCGATGAGGCGATAGCGTTCACTCACGTCCTTGAGCAGTTCCGCCGATGGGGCGCGGCCAAGGATGTCTTCAAGATAGGCGGGAAGCTCCGCCATGTCCTGAAGGGAACCGTAACCCATGAGGAGGACCGCGGGATTCACTTGCGGACGGCCCGATGCACGAGATCGACCACGACGCCCACATTCTCAGGAGGGGTCTGAGGCGCTATCCCATGCCCCAGGTTGAAGATGTGCCCCGGCCTGCCTCCGGCGCGGCGCAGCACGTCCGCGACCGCCCTCTTGAGCTCCTTGCGCGGCAGGAGGAGGCATGCGGGATCCAGATTCCCCTGCAGAGCCTTGCGCCCCACGCGCCTCCACGCCTTATCGAGAGGCAGGCGCCAATCCACCCCGACGACATCCCCGCCGGCATCGGAAAAGTCCTCGAGGAACGCGGCATTGCCGGTCCCGAAATGGATGACCGGGACCCCCGTGTCCGCCGCCGCCGCGAGCACGCGGCTCGAGTAGGGCTTTACGCCGCGCACGTATTCATCCTTGGACAGGACCCCGACCCAAGTGTCGAAGACCTGCACCGCCTGCGCGCCTGCCGCGACCTGCGCTCCAAGATAGCGGCTGCAGGCCTCGGCCAGGCAGGACATGAGTTTCTTCCACAAGACAGGTTCCGAACGCATGAACGCCCGGGTCCTGAGCAGGTCCTTGGAAGGCCCGCCTTCGAGCATGTAGCTCGCCAAGGTGAACGGCGCGCCCGAGAAGCCGATGAGCGGGACCTTGCCGTCGAGCTCTCTCCGTACCAGACGGATGGTCTCGAGCACATAGCCAAGGTCCTGCTCGGGGTCGATGGAGCGAAGGCGGCCGAGACCTCGCGGGGTCCGGATGCGCGGACCGCCCTCTCCGTAGCGCACTTCCACGCCCATGGCCAGGAGCGGAAGCAGGATGTCGGCGAAGAGTATGACTGCATCCAGGTCGAACCGCTTCAGGGGCTGCAATGTGGCTTGCGCGGCGGCGTCAGGCGTCCGGCACAGGTCCAGGAACGAAAGCTTCTTCCTCAGACGCCGGTATTCCGGCAGGTAGCGGCCGGCCTGACGCATGAACCAGACCGGCGTGCGATCCGTTGGTTCAAGGCGGCAGGCCCGGAGAAAGCGCATACCGTAGGAATCGTAACAAAATGGAGGAAGGAGTATCTCCCCGCGGACGCCCCACGCGAACCCCGAGTTCCGGGGGCCACTTGGTCCCGCGCGAAGGCTCCATCTGGGTAAGTCACGGGGGAGTCCTTTGTCAGCGTTATTTTGCCCCTTTGGCCGATGCTCCCTGGGCTGATTATGCGTACAATTGTGTTGTCGCAGGAACGAATTTTAGAGCCCCCCTCCACCACCTCCGGGGGGCTCTAGCTTTATGGTATGATTTTGGGATAGAAGGGAGGGCGTCATGGCTGAGAACCAATCCTTCAATCCGCTCAAGGAGTTCGGGAATATCCAACTGACGGATTCATCCGAGATCCGGTTCTATATCGACGAGTACAGAGGCTATCCCTACGCATCCATCCGCACCTTCATCAAGCGGGACACCTACACCGGCCCTACGCGTTCGGGCGTCACCATGAACCAGAACCTCCTGGGCGAGGTCATCGGCGCCCTGGAGAAGCTCCCCCCGGAGCCGGCGGCCACCACGGACACGGAGCTTGCCCGCTTCCATAAGAAGACTGGCTTGGAGCTGGTGGTGCGCATCACCATCTACCGGGACACGACCGGCATAGACCTGCGGGAATGGGTCGATGACGGGACCTACAAGGGCTGGTCCAAGCGCGGGGTGCGTTTCGGGTACAACGAGCTGTCCAAGGTGACCAAGTATCTCAAGGAGATGCTTGTTTTCCTGAAGAAGAAGCAGGAAAAGAAGTCTTGACAAGCGCGTCGATCCGGCTCATCAGCTCTCGGACAAAGGCGCTGTTCTCCCGCCCCTGCAGCATCCTGACCCCATGGCCTGACGCGGCCCTGAGCGCTGCGCCGCGCGGATCCTTCAGCCGAGCAGCCGCCCATTGAGCCGTGCGCCAGGCATAGGGGTCGTCCGGCGCTGCGGCGAAGAAGAGCGGCCGACTGATCCCCGCGAGAGCCTCCTCGCATCGGACGCCGCGATACTCATAGCCCAGCGAGAAGAGGACCGCGAACGGCACCTCCGGGACCCGCGCGGTCACACGCAGGGCCAGGTTCGCGCCGATGCTGGCCCCTCCCAGGACCACGCGGCCGGCCGGAAACCCGCGCTTCTTAAGGAACGCCAAGCCGGCCTCCAGGTCCTTCTCCAGAGCGAGCCAATCCTCGGGCCGCTGGAAGGTCTCGTACCGGTCCCCGCCGGAGCCTCCATGTCCGCGCGCGTCCAAAGCCAGGAACCCGTACCCCCTCCGGGTCAAGAGCTTCTCAAAATCGGTCCACTCGCCGCGCCCCGCCCCCAGTCCGTGCAGCAGCAGGAACACCGGCTTGTCCTTCCCCGGCGGACGGAAGTCCGCCGCGAGAGGGACCGCGTCCCGCGCAGTGAATCGGACCGTGCCCGAGGAAGCGTCTAGACCGTAGGATCCAGAAGCGGCTGCAAGAAAAATCCCTAAGGCCCACGCCAACTTGGGTCGAAATGTGGACGCTCTTTGGGACCAACGACCCTTAGACCCGGACGATGCCGCGGTTATGCTCTCCATATGAGATGCTCCCTCGCGCTCCTGGCGACGCTCCTTTGCTCGGCGGCGGTGCAGGCCGTCGCCACGGAGGCGGTCCGCGATGCGACCTTCGTTGCCATCGCGCTGCGCCGGACGGATTCGGTCGAGATCCGGCAGGCGGCCCTGGCGGAGACCTTCGAGGCGGCCTTCTACGCGCACGACTCGGCCGAACTCCCCCCGGCGCCCGCCAACGCCGCTCCCAGGAAGAACTGGTTCCTGCGGGTCTACGACCGCCGCGCGGGCGATGCCCGGGGCGCCGTACCCGGCATCATCCCGCTGCCGGCTCCGGGCCCATCGTTCGGCGAACGCCTGGGGCCCGCCCTGGGCGCGGCGCTCGCGCCCTGGAAAGCCTTGCTCGAATACGCGTGGGGCGGGGCTTGGGCCGGGACCAACCTCATCCGTTCCTGCTGATCCGCTACCGCTTGAAGCGTCCGAACCGGAATCGGTGCAGGTTGACCGAGGGTTTCTCGCCGCAGATGAGTTCCGCCACGGTCTGCCCCACCAGGGGAGCGAACATGGGCCCGTTCCCGGAGAACCCCGCCGCGATCACGGCGTTGGGATGGCCCGGCAGCCGGTCCAGGATGAAATCCCCGTCCGGGGTCCGGGTGTAGAGGTAGACCTTCCCCTCGACGTCGACGAAATCCCAAAGGTCCGGAAGGAACTCCTTCAGGAACACGCGGACCTTGCTCTCGAAGCGGGGGTCCGGCGCGAGCGGCAGGTGGATCGAGCGGATGGGAGGCCCCTTGCGGAAACTCTCGACCTTCATGAACCCGTGGATGTGGACGGGCAGACCCCAGAACCCGCGCTTCGAAACCGCGAAAACGGGCAAATGGTTCGGCCGGTAGCGGCCTTGGTTGCGAGGAGGCCGGAAGTAGAGACATTCCTGCCGCGTCACGGTGAGGGGGACGCGGAAAGCCCCGAGGATCTCCTTGGTCCAGGCGCCCGCGGCGAACACATAGTGCTTGGCCCGCCACCATCGGCCGCGATCGTCCTTGAGCCCCTGGATGCCGTCCGTCCCGCGCTGGACCTGGACGATCCTGGCGCCCTCCTCCAGCCGGATCTTCCCGCGTCCGCCGAGCTTGACGAACATCTCGATGGCCTTCTTGGACCAGATGATGCCCCCGTCCGGATGGTGCGCGGCGAAGCGGAAAGACTTGCGGCGCAGGACCCGGTAGCGCTCGCATGCCGCGGCCCCATCGAGTTCGTTCGCCGGAGCGCCGATCTCTTTGAGAGCCCGCAGGCCGGCCTGTTCATGCTTCCCGTCTCCCAGAGCCAGCTCGAGCACGCCGTTCTGATGCAGAAGCTCCTCGCGGCAGGAGTGCTGGAGCTCCTTCCACAAGGGGAGGGTCCGCACGGCGAGCTCGGACATGAAGATGTCCTTGCCGTGCGAGAGGCTGAACACGCGGCCATGGTCGCAGGACGACGCCTGCGGGTTCGAAAAAGCGCCTTGATCGAGGAGCGTCACCCGCAAGTCGCGCCGCGAAAGGTAATAGGCGCTGGCGCATCCGATGATGCCGCCGCCCACGACGATGACGTCTTGTCCACCCATGGAGGAACGATAGAGTATATAAATTTGTCCAGCGGACTCACACCTTCCGGCGGCCCCGGAAGGCGTACTGTTTGGACTTCCCGTTCGCGCGGGTGACGACGAGCGAGCCTTTCACCCGGTCTCCCCGGATCTCGCCGCGCCACTCCATGACGCTGCCGTCGTGGCCGGTCTGGGTGGACTCGAAGCTCGCGCCTCCGGCATCGGTGCGCACCGAGTAGCCGGAAGGCAGACAGCCGCCCGAGACGCTCCGCGCAGAGCTGAGGTGCCCGCGGTCGAAGACTATCGTGTCGGCGTGGGAGAGGGCGAGGAAGGAGTCCCTCTTCACCTTGACCTCCCAGGCGGAACCGTCGAGAGGTCCAGCGGCGATGGAACGGTAGGCGAACACGATCGCGGCGAGCGCCAACACCAGTAGCAGGCGCATACCACATTAATTTAACAGGTTCTCTGGAACTGTCAAGGGGGGAAATGTTAACTTTGCAAGCATGCTCCGGCTCCTCGCTCTGCTGTGCCTGCTCGCCTCGTCGGCGCCGGCCGCGGAGGTGCGCTCCGTGCGCGTGAGCGCCTTCGACGGCAGCGGCCGCCCCATGAGCGCCCAGGACCTGCTGCGGTACATGGCCCCGGCTCCTTACGAGGAGAGCGGCGTGACCCCGGCGGAGAGCGGGCTCTACGCGACGGACCTCGAGGGGAATACGGTCGGGGGAAGGCCGTGGTGGTCCCGCCAAGGCTCCGACATCGTCTGGCAGTGGACCGGACCCGAGCACGTGCGCTTCACCCTGCCGTGGCCCATAGCCAAGGACGGTTTCTCCACCGTGACCCTGGACGGCAACGGCGCGGGCTATCGGGACGCCCAGGAGATACTGCTCAACGAGGAGATCGCCGCGACCGCCTACCGGATGATGAAAGACGCCCTCAAGGAGCGGACCACGCTCTGGCAGCCCCCCTACAAGCCCTCCAGGGACGTCGACCGGATGCTGGAGCGGGTCATGCGGCTGACGGCGGACGCGCACGCCGCCAAGACGCCGCGCAAGCGCGCGGCCCGCTTCGACGAGGCCTTGACCGCCGTGTCGCAGGCCTGGCAGCAGATCCTCTTCGAACACGGCCGGCAGGTCGTTCTCGACCCGGAGTTCGGCAAAAGGCTCCGGTGGGGCCTTTCCCTGGATGAAACGCTCGTGGAACGGATCGACGAATACGAGCGGGTCGCGTCCGTGGTCGCGGACACCGGCGCGGACTGGATCCGCCTGGTCTTCCGAGCGGACCCCAAGGACTTCACGTTCTCGAAGGAGAGCTCGTTCTCTCTCTACGACGACCTCGTCAAGCGCCTGACCTCGAAGAAGCTCGAGATCATGGGCTCGGTGCTCGACAGCCTTCTTTGGCCGAAGGGGCTGACCCCTGAGGAGTACGCGCAGCGCAGCCGCAACCTTGCGGCTCACTTCAAAGACAGCATCCGCTCCTGGGAAGTCGCCAGCGAGCCC
This sequence comes from Elusimicrobiota bacterium, assembly GCA_041650695.1. Classification (GTDB taxonomy): domain Bacteria; phylum Elusimicrobiota; class Elusimicrobia; order UBA1565; family UBA1565; genus JBAZKS01. The sequence goes on along the minus strand of JBAZKS010000044.1, from coordinate 13,121 downwards.
AACGGCAGCTGGCTCGGCGACCCCAAGAGCCCGCTCCCCCCGGAAACGGTGCTGCTGGCCGTGCAGAAAGCCGTGGTGGAGGTCAAACGCGTCGACCGGGGACTCGAGACCGTGGCCACGCTCAACTGGTCGGAGGGAACGGCGAAGGACGACTTCCACCCCCTGCCCGCATGGCTGCGGTGGGCGACGGCGCGCGGATTCGGGGCGGGCATCGACGTGATCGGAGTGAACCTGTACCCGCACCGGCACCCGGTGGGCATCGCGTTCGACCCCATGTTCCGCGAGGTCAAGAAGTTCCTTCCCGGCAAGCGCCTCATGGTCGGCGGGGTGAGCTTCGGCGACGACGACAAGGTGCTCCGGGGCTATTGGTGGCTCGCGCCCGGCAATGTGCTCGACGCGCGCAAGGACCTGCTCAACTTGTTCCTGGGAGCCTCGGCCGCGGTCCCGGACGGCATCGGCGGCGGGTTCTTCTGGGCCACGCTCGACAAGATGTTCGACAGAAAGGGACGGCCGACCGGGCTATTCAAAGCCTATAAAGATACGTTGCGGACCCTGCGAAAGTAGCGCCGCCGGACCCCTTGACGTCGTCGAGAATCCCGTCTACACTGTGAAGGACCCCTCGGGGGTGTACTATTCCCTAAAAGTGAAGGAAAACCAAATGAAACAGGCCATCCATGCATTTTCCTGGATCCTGCTGTCGACCCTGATTTCCGCCATACCCTCCGCATCCGCGCTGGAGGGCACGACCACCCAGCAGTTGGTCCCCGCGCCCCCCACCACCGAGGAGAAGAAAACGGACATCCCCATCGTGGGAGGCGATCCGGTTGACGCGGCCAGAGCCTTCAGCCCCATGGGCATCACGGATCCCCGCGTGAACGAAGGCATCAACAAATGGAAGAAGAAGATCGAGGCCGGGATCCAGGCGCGGCCACAGACCCCCCCCGCCGAACCGGGGCAGGCCGAGGCCGGCGGACGCGCCCGGACCCAGACGCAGCCCCAACCGGACCCGGCGCTTGAGGCGGTCCAGCAGGGCGACGAGGTCGCCGACCTGCTGACCCGGCCGGACCTGATGCAGCAGGTCAAGCCCGAGGACAGGACCCGCGCCGAGAACCAGTTCGCCACCATCATGAACCAGGTCGGCAACAACAAGGCGGCCATCCGTCTCGCGGACGACGTGATCGGCCGCGACCCAGGAGACCGCGACGCGCTCAACAACCGCGCCATGGGCCACTACGGCATGGGCCAGTACCAGCGCTCCATCGAGGACACATCGCGCGTCCTGGGGGCGGACAAGGACAACGGCCGGGCCTACACGACGCGCGCGCTCGCGAACTACCAGATGGCCAACTATGTCCAGGCCTTCGAGGACGCCCAGCGTGCGCTGGCCCTGGATGCGAACAATCAGACCGCGCATGAGATCGCCAAGCTCTCCAGCCCGCGCATGACCACCCCGGACCAGCTCGGGCTCAGCGCGATGGAAAAGGAGGCCGCGGAACAGCTCCATCAAGAGTACAGCGCCATGGTCCAGCAGGGCAACCAGCTCGCCGCCGCGGCCGCTCCCGCGCGCCCCGAGCCCCCGGCGCTGGATTCCTTGAACCAACAGGCCAAGCGCCAGATCACCCTGGGGAATTACCGGGGAGCCATCCGCCTGACGAACCAGGTTCTGGAGCGCAGTCCGGACAACGTGTCCGCCCTGCAGCTTCGCGCCGGGGCCATGAACATGGTGGGAGACTATCGCAAGGCGGTCGAGGACGCGACCGCGGCCCTCGACCGCGATCCGGACAACGCGCTGGCCCTGGACACGCGCGCGTCGGCGCTGCTGCAGCTAGGCAAGCCACGGCAGGCCCTGCTCGATGCCGAGCGCTCCATCTCTCTCGACCGCAAGAACGGCTACGCGTACAAGAACCGCGCCGCCGCGAAGCAGGCGATGGGCGACTTGGCCGGGATGATCGCCGACTACCGGCTGGCCGCAAAGTACAGCCCGCAGTTCGATGCCGAGCTCAAGCAGGTCGCCCGGCAGTACGATCTGCCGCTGGAGGCGGAAGCCGCCAAGGGACTGCTGGAGCGGCGGACTCCGCCCGCCGTCGAACCGGCGTCTGTGCCGCAGCCGAAGCAAAAAGCGCGCGTGCTCATCATCCTGGCGAGCTCGATCATCGGCGGACTCCTCATCGCGTTAGGGCTCCTGCAGGTGAGCGGGGGACCGCAGTTCAAGCGCGCGCGGCTCAAGGCCCTGCTCCCCGGCGCGGGCACCGAGACCGCCCAGGCTTTAGCCGCGGGCCCCAGCCTGCAAGCCGGATTCAAGGTCATCAAGACCATCGGCAACGGCGGCATGGGAGTGGTCTACGAAGCCGAGGACAAGGCCCTGGGCCGCAAGGTGGCCATCAAGCAGATGCGCCAGGAGATCCGGGACAATCCGAAGGAACGCGAGCGCTTCCTCCAGGAGGCCCGGATCGTGGCGGCCCTCCATCACCCGAACATCGTGGACATCCACAGCATCGTGGAGGACGAGGGAGACCTCTACATGGTCTTCGAGTTCGTCGAGGGGCAGACGGTCGAGCAGATCCTCGGCAAGAAGACCCGGCTGACCCTGCGCGAGGCGCAGTACGTGGTGCGCAGCGTGTGCACCGCCCTGCACTACGCCCACCAGAAGGGGGTCATCCACCGGGACCTGAAGCCGTCGAACATGATGATCACCCGGGACGGGATGGTGAAGGTCATGGACTTCGGCATCGCCCGTCAGGCCAAGGACGCCCTGGCCAACACGACGTCCACCCAGACGGTCGCGGGGACGCCCCTCTACATGGCCCCGGAGCAGGAGCAGGGGATCGTGCGCAAGGAGTCCGACATCTACGCCCTGGGCGCGTGCCTCTACGAGATGATCACGGGCCTGCGCCCGTTCGCCGGGGCGTCCACCACGGCCAGGAAGCTGGCCAAGCACTACGAGAAGCCCTCGCGCGTCCGCTCCGGGCTCCCGCCCGAGCTCGACGCCCTCATCGACGCGGCGCTCGAGCCGGATCCGGAGAGGCGCCTGCGCACGGCCGCGGAGTTCAGCGCGCGCCTGGACGCGATCAAGACGCAGCCGGTGTCGCCGGCGTAGAAGCGGTCTTGTCCCGGAGCTAGAGCCCGATCTTCCCCGCGTCGATCACGCCCGCGCCCTGTTCCTCCGGCTTCAGCGCGTCGAGCTTGACCGCGGCCTTGGTCAGGGCCGCGCGGACGGCGTCGGGGCCCTGGGCCCCGCCCGCGATGGCGAGGGCCGCGAGCCCTGTCACGTGCGGCGTCGCCATGGAGGTGCCGGAATAGGCCGCGATGCCGCCGCCCGGGACCGTGGAAGGGACCTTGACCCCGGGAGCGATGAAGGCCACCTCCGGGCCGCGGCTGGAGAACTCCGCGATGCCGTCCTGCTCGTTCAAGGCCGATACCGCGATGACCCCGTCGTACGCCGCTGGGAAGTTCACGTCCTTCCCGTCGTTGCCGGCGGCGGCCACGATCACGACCCCGTCCTCGAGTAGATTGTCGACGCCCCATTTCAGGAGGAAGTTGTCCTGCTCCATGCCCAGGCTCATATTGGCGACCTGCATCCCGTTCTCAGCGCACCAGTTCATGCCGCCGAGGATGCTGCCCAGGGACCCGGAGCCGTCCTTGTCCAGGACCTTCACCGCGTAGAGGTAGGCCTCGGGCGCCACGCCGACCACGCCCTTGCCGTCCAGGCCCGCGGCCGCGATGCCCGCCACGTGTGTGCCGTGGAAATGGTCGTCGGTCCAAGGCTTGTCCTTGTCCACGGCGTTGATGCCGCCCTTGATGCGGCCGGCGAACTCCGGATGGTCCGGGTCGATGCCCGTGTCCACGATCGCGATCTTGACGCCCCTCCCTTTATTGGTGGGCCACGCGGCCGGGGCGTTGAGGCGCCGCACGCCCCACTGCACCTCGTCCGGCTCCCGGCCGACGCCGGGCTTGAGCTTCGGGAGCTGCTTCAAGACCTCCTCCACGGCCGGCAGCGGAACCTGCTGGAGGGAGGCCGGAGAAGCGTCGATCCACTTGGCATAGAAGTCGCGGCCGACATGGCGGACGCCCGGATCGGAGCGCAACGGGACGGCAAGGGACTGCGCTTTCCCGGGCGCCGAGCGCGCGACCACGACGCGCAGGGCGCCGTAGACGCGCAGGACCTCGAGCCCGCGGGACTCCACGATCCTTCTCTGTTCGGCCTGGGGGACGCCGTCCTGGAACACGGCCAGGATCCGGTCCTGGACGCCGGACTCGTCCAGGGGAACCTCCGCGCGAACCGCCGGAGCGAACAGGACGGAGAAGAGCAGCGCGAGACGAAGAGCGGACATCCGCCACCTCCTGCCCGGGAAGACCGGGACATCCGCATGCTACAAAATCCGCGGAATCCTAGCGCATCCCCAGCATGGCGCCGATCGCGGCGCCCCAGAGCGTGCTGACATACGGGTTCGCGGTGATGGGGCAGGCCCCGGAGGAACAACCGACCAGGCGATGCCACCCGTAGCCCAGCAGTCCCCCCGCCAGCACCGACGCGATCAGTCGCAAGGTCATGGCGCGCCTCCTCACAGCAACCGGTCGATCCGCTGCCTGAGCGCGCTCTTGTGGCTCACCCCCATGGCGCGGTCTACCAAGCGGCCATCCTTGAAGAACATCACGGTCGGGACCGCCTCGATGCGCAAGGCCTGCGCCGCGGCCGGATTCTCGTCCACGTTGAGCTTGCCGACCTTCACCCGGCCCTGGTATTCCCCGGCCAGCTCCTCGATCACGGGGCCCAGCATGCGGCAGGGGCCGCACCAGGGAGCCCAAAAGTCGACGACGACAGGCACGGCGCTCGTCAGGACCTCGTCCTGGAAATTCGAGTCTGTGATCTCTATGTGGTTCATGATTCTTCCTCCTTATCTTTGGATGCGCGCGGCCAAAAAAGGATTCAGCATTAAGTTCCAACCAAGAGACCTTTTAAGTGTCGCAAAAAATGCATGAAAGCAAAGCGCAAATCATCTTGTCCGAATCTTTCGTGGAGGATGCCGGCCGCCCCGGCTACACTCGAAGCATCATGGAGAGGCTATGAAAAGAATGAACCTCATGCTCGCCGCCGTCCTCCTGGCAGGGCCGGTCATGGCCGCCGAGGCCCCGCTTCCGGGCAACGACGCCCGCTGCAAGGATGCCCGCGCGAAACTGATCACGACCCTGTATAAGGACTTCCTCGGCCGGCCGGCCACGCTGGACGAGGCCATCAAGGCTGCGGGATACGCGGTGCACCACAAGCTCCAGCCCAAGGAGTACGCCGGATTCATGGTCATGCTGCCGGACTACCATGTCCGCGTGACCATGGAGGCCGCGAGGATGCTGCTCAACCGCGAGGCCTATGAAGAGGACAAGGCGCTCGGCGCCGCGCTGGGCCGCAAGGACGTGTATATCCGCGGCCTGATCCACGAGGAGTTCACCGGCCCGCTCCCGGACCCCAACGACGACGGGGCTTTGTACACATGGTCCGGGACCTGGATCAAGAAGGTCTATAAAAGGATGATCGGCCGGTCCGCCAGCCTCCAAGAGCTCGAATACTGGCGGGATGCGATATTCAGCGCCAGGGACCAAGGGCAGGAGCTCACACCCATCGCGACCGCCATGTACGACTCCCACGCGAACCATGAGACCCTCGTGCGCAAGGCGGCCGAGGAACTCCTGTTCCGAGAACCCAAAGCGTCCGAACTGGCTTCCGTGGCGGGCTCCATGGACAATAAGCCCACGATGACGGACGAGTCCCTGCGGGCCCAGATCGGCGGGAGCGACGAGTACATCAAGAAGGCGGTCTGGACCCGGACCGATGTCTGCGCTCCGAGCCGGGAAACGGAAGAAGACTGATCGCGGGGATTTTGATACAATCTTCCTAATGCCCGCCGTCGAGCAACGGGGCGATTTAGGAAGCGCCGACACCCCGCTCTTAAAGCAGTACAAGGCACTGAAGTCCGCTTATCCGCACGCCATCCTATTCTTCCGTCTGGGAGACTTCTACGAGATGTTCTTCCAGGACGCCCAGATCGCAAGCCCGATCCTGGGCATCCTCCTGACCAAGCGCCAGGGCATGCCCATGTGCGGGGTCCCCTACCACTCCTACAACAACTACCTGGCGAAACTCCTCAAGGCGGGCCACAAGGTCGCCATCGCGGACCAGATGGAGGATCCGGCCCAGGCCAAGGGCATCGTCCGGCGCCAGGTCACGCGCGTGGTGACGCCCGGGACCGTGGTCGAAGACGAGCTCCTGCCGGGAACGGCCACCAACTATCTGGTCGTGCTGGAAGTGGACACCGTGGGATGGGGACTGGCCTGCGTCGAGGTCTCCACGGGCGAGTTCTGGGCCACCCAGGCCCTGAGCGACCACGACCACCAGCAGCTCTATTCCATCCTGGCCAAGCTCAGCCCGGCCGAGCTCATCGCCCCCCGCCGGGCGGCCTCGGAACTGCGCCTGCGCCACATCCTCGGCCAGCGCACCGCGGTCTCGGAATGGACCCGGACCTCCTCGGAGGCCGAAGTGCCGGACTCCTGGCGCGGGGTCCCCATCTGGCAGAACCGCCAGCTGGCGCTCAAGGCCGCGCTGACCGCGCGCAGCTACGTGGCCGCGACCCAATCGCACCTGAAGGACGTGCTCATCCCCTCCTACCGCGAGTCCGTCCCGGAGATGCAGCTCGACGATACCGCCATCCGCACCCTCGAGCTGGTCGAGTCCCTGGACGGGGACCGCCGGCACACGCTCTGGGGAGTGCTCGACCGGACCTGCACCCCCATGGGCAGCCGCAAGGTCCACCGATGGATACTGCACCCCTCCACCGAGCTCCCGGAGATCGAGAGGCGCCTGCACTGCGTCTCCGACCTCGTGGACAAGTCGGACGCGCGCGGACGGCTGCGCCGGGCCCTCACCCATACCGCCGACCTCGAGCGCCTCATCAACCGCATGGCCACGCGCTCGGCCATGCCCCGCGACCTCGGGGCCCTGCGCGATTCGCTCCTGCAGATGCACTCGCTGGAGGCGCTCTTGAAGGAGGGCGGCTTCTGCTCGCACGTGGCGACCTTCTCCCAGGCCCTCTCCGAGATCCTGCCGGCCCTGAAGAAGACCCAATCTCTGCTGGACACGGCGCTGGTCGAGCACCCGCCGGCCAAGCTCGCGGACGGGAAGTTCGTAAAGGACGGCTTCGACGCGAAGCTCGACGAGCTGCGCCTGATCAAGTCCGACAGCCGCCGCTTCCTGGAGCAACTCGAACAGAAAGAGCGCCAGGAGAGCGGCATCCCGACGCTGAAGGTCGGGTACAACTCCGTCTTCGGCTACTACATCGAGATCACCAAGACCCACACCGCCAAGGTCCCGGCCCGCTACCTGCGCAAACAGACCCTGACCAACGCCGAGCGCTACATCACCCCCGAGCTCAAGGAGCTGGAGGTCAAGATCCTGGGGGCCGAGGACAAGATCCTCCGGCTCGAGCACGAGATCTTCGAGCGGGTGCGCAACGCGGTCCTGGAGTCCGATCCCGCCGTACGCCGCTACGCCGGCCTCGTCGGCGAGCTCGACGCTCTCAACTCCCTGGCCGAAGTCGCGGCCCAGAACAGCTATGTCCGGCCCGAGGTGGACCTCACCCACGATTTCGTCGTCGAGGAAGGCCGCCACCCGATCGTCGAGTCCAACCTGCCGTCCGGCACCTTCGTCCCGAACTCCATCTCAATGGACGGGATCGAGAACCAGACCCTCGTCCTGACCGGGCCCAACATGGGCGGGAAATCCGTTTATCTGCGCCAAAACGCCCTCATCGCCGTCATGGCGCAGATGGGGAGCTTCGTGCCGGCTAAGTTCGCCCGCGTCGGCATCGTGGACAAGATCCTTACGCGCATCGGGTCGCGGGACCAACTGGCGCGCGGCGAGTCCACGTTCATGGTCGAGATGCGCGAGACCTCCCACATCCTGAAAGCCGCGACCCTGCGCAGCCTCATCCTGCTCGACGAGGTCGGCCGCGGGACCTCGACCTACGACGGCATCTCCATCGCATGGGCCGTGGTGGAGCACCTCAACAAGGCCGCGACGCGCATGTCCGAGCCCAGCGCCCAGCCGGGCGGCCCCTCCGGGGTGGCTCCACAGGGGGCGGGCCGCGCGCGCGGGCCGCGCGTCCTTTTCGCCACGCACTATTTCGAGCTCACGGAGTTGGCGGACCTCCTGCCCGGGGTCCGCAACATCAACGTCGAGGCGCGGGAATGGACCAACGCCGAAGGCCGCACCGAGGTCGTGTTCCTGCACAAGATCTCCCCGGGCCCCGCGGACCGTTCCTTCGGCATCCACGTGGCCGAGTTGGCCGGCATCCCGGCGAACTGCCTGGAGCGCGCGCGGGAGATCCTCCAAGGACTCGAGAACGAAGCCCGCACCTCCCCGTCCCCCGCGGTGCGGGGAAGCCTAGGCCCGCAGCCGACCCTCCCGCTCTTCGACGAGCACCCGGTCCTGCACGAGATCCGGCTGCTCAACCACAACGACATCACCCCCATGGAGGCGATCAAGAGGATCGCCGATTGGAAGAAGAGAATCTGATGGGAAAGGTCCGCCCGCTCCCCGAGGACGTGGCGAGCCGCATCGCGGCCGGCGAGGTGATCGAGCGTCCCGCCTCGGTCCTCAAGGAACTCATCGAGAACTCCATCGACGCCGGCGCCTCTCGGGTCTCCGTGGAGATACGCGGCGCCGGAAGGAAGATGATCCGGGTCACGGACGACGGGGCCGGCCTCGACGCGGCCGACTGCCGCGCCGCCTTCGGCAGGCACAGCACGAGCAAGATCACGGACCTCTCCGACATCGAGCGGCTCGAGACCTTCGGGTTCAGGGGCGAAGCGCTCTACTCCGTCGCCGCGGTATCCCGCGCCTCTTTGTCCAGCTGCCTGCGCGGGAGCCGCAAGGCCTGGCGGGTGGAGATGGACGGCGGGAAGCTCGCGGCGCAGCGCGAGGCCCCGCCGGTCGAGGGGACGACCGTCGAGGTGTGCGACCTGTTCTTCAATACCCCGGCCCGCGCCAAATTCTTAAAATCCGACACGGCCGAACGGGGGCGCATCGCCCGCGTGGTGGAGGAGGCGGCCCTGGCCCATCCCGGGATCGCGTTCGTGTACAAGTGCGAGGGACGAACGGTCCTCCACCTCGCCGGCCACAAAGGCCGCTCGCGGGATGACAGCGCGCTGCGCGAACGCATCCAGGAGGTGCTCGGCGCCGAGTACGGCGACGGCCTGCTGGACTGCGAGCGCGACAACGCGGGTCTGGCGGTCCGGGCCTTCGTCTCTCCGGTCGAGAACCTGCACTCCTCCCGCGAGCTCCAATTCTTCTTCGTGAACCGCCGTCCGGTGGTCAGCCGGCTCATGCAGCAGGCCCTGTACCGCGCCTACGAGCCGTTCCGGCCCAAGAACCGCCATCCCGCGGCCGTGCTCTTCCTGCGTCTGCCGCCCGACCGGATCGACGTCAACGTCCACCCGACCAAGCGCGAGGTGCGCTTCCGGCCGGAGGGAGAGGTCTTCGAGACCGTCGTATCCGCCGTGTCGCGAGCCCTGCTGGAGTCCAAGGGGATACCGACCCTCTCCGCGCGCCCGCGCGCGGCGCAAGGCATCCTCCGGGAGCTGCGCGCCGGAGAAGCCTCACAGGTGCGGGAGGCCGCGCTGCCCTTCGTCGGCCGGGAGACGGCCGGTCGCCATGAGACCATGGGGCCCGGGGTCTCCAGCGCCGACGCCGGCATCGCCGGCTCCGCAAGGTACCTCGGCCAGATCGAGCGCTCCTACCTCGTCTTCGAGTCCGCCGGAGGGCTTCTCGTGATGGACCAGCACGCGGCGCAGGAACGGGTGCTCTTCGAGCGCTACCTATCCGACGCGCAATCCGGCCGCCTAGCGGCGCAGCGGCTGGCCCTTCCCCTTCCGGTGGACCTCCCGGTCTCGGCGATCCAAAACGTCCTGGCCCAGCGCGAACGCCTCAAGCGCGTCGGCTTCGAGGTCGAGGCCTACGGGAAGACCACGCTCCATGTCGTCGCGGTCCCGCCCCTTTTCGAGAAGACGGATGAGATCCGCGAGATGGTCCACAGCCTCCTCGACGGCCTCTTGTCCCCGCGGGCGGCGGCCGCGGACCTCCGCTACGACGCGACCGCCACCATCGCGTGCAAGGCCGCGGTCAAAGCCCATGACCCGCTGTCCGGCCGCGAAGCCGAGGTCCTCCTCCGGGACCTGCGGTCCTGCAAGGATCCGACCTGCTGCCCCCACGGCCGCCCCACCATGCTGTCCTTGGACCGCGACGAGTTGGCGCGGCGGTTCAAACGCTCCGGGGCGCCTCCTTTATAAGCGCCTCTCTACCAATCCCACCCCTCTTCCGCGCCGGTGACGACGCCGAGACGGTTCTCCACGAGCTTCTTCTTGTCCTTGCGGCGCTTTTCAACGCGCTTGCGCAACTCGCCGATCTCCTGCTCCATCCTCTTGAGGCGCATCTCCTGCGCGGCCAGCTTGGAGTCGAACTGTTCCTCGAGCGCGGTCTTGAGCTCGTCCTTGATCCGGGCCTTCTCCTTCTCGTCTTTGGCCTCCCGGTAGCCCTCCGTGAGCTTGCGCAGGCGCATCTCCAGCTTGAAGTTCCCGATCATGCTCTTGCGGAACTCGGGATCCCGCAGCATGGGCCGCATCTCCCGGAGCCTGTTCCTGAAGGCGTCCGGACGCGCTCGGCGGATCTGCTGAAGGTGTTCGAACACTTCCGGCTCGTCGCGCTTGAGAGTCCCGATGATCTCGTCCGATTCCGGAGGCTCCATCTCCTCCGGTCCCGGAGGCGGTCCGGGGGGAGCGTCCTCATGCTGGGCCCAGAGAGCCCCTGGAACCGCCATCAGAACAGCCAAGGCAAAACACAGTTCGATCCTCTTCATTGTTTCCTCCCGAGCTGCCGTTTCAGGCTCGCGGACATTTCCTCGAGCCGGTGCAAGTCTTCCTCGATCCTGAGCCCCGCGTCCGCCTTCTCCACTTCCAGATCCAGCGCATCGATCCGGTCGCCCAGATCCGCGATGTCCCGCTCCAAGCCGTTGGTCCAGGAGAGCTCATGCCCGCCGGACCGGAACAGGGTCGTGACATGCACGCCCACGGCCAGGGCCGTCAGCGCCATGCCCACCCGCCACGCCTTCCGAAGGAACGATGGCGACGGAGCCCGCTCGATCCCCAGGACGCGTTCGGCCATGGTCTCCAAACGCCCCTCCGGCAGGGACCGCGCCGCGGCTCCCGCGGCCTTCGAGGCCAGGCTCAGTGCCTTGAGCAGGTCGCGGCAACTCTCGCATCCCGCCAGGTGGCCCGCGAATCGCCCGCGCTGCGCGGCCGGTAGTTCGCCGGAATGGTAGAGCAGGCAGTCGTCTTCAAAAGGCTCATGCATACGCGTCTCCAAGGACTTTCCGAAGTCTGAGCACGGCGTAGCGCATGCGCGCCAGGGCTGTCCCCAGCGGAGCGCCGGTCATGCGGGCGATCTCCGAGAACTGCAGGCCGCCGTACTCCCGGAGCAGGAAGACCTCGCGCTGCTCCTCGGGGAGCGCGGCAATGGCCTCCTCGATGCGGCGCCGGAGGTCCGCACCTTCCAGGGCCCGGTCCGGAACCGCATCCGGCTCCGGGACCCGCTCCTCCAGGCCCTCCTCCTCCAGCGGGATCGTCCTCCTGCGGCCCGCCTTCTCCAGGTGGTCGAGGGCCAGCCGTCTGGCGATCGTGAAGAGCCAGCCCGAAAACCGCTCTTGCGCCTGGTAGCGCTCCCGGTGCCGCCAGACCCGGACCAAGACCTCCTGGAGCAGATCCTCGGCGGACGCGTAGTCCCCGGTCATGTTGCACAGGAAGCTCAACAAAGGTCTCTGAAAACGCTTCATGATGAGCCGGACGGCCTCGGGATCCCCGGAACGCAGCCTGAGCTCGCACTCGCTCTCTTCAGGGTCCACGGGGCTCCCTATCATGGTGAACGGCTCAAGGGCCGGATTATTGTACCGCGGCTCCTAAGGCTGGGCGGCGCTGTCCAGCGAACCCTTCTCGTACACCCACTTGCGCAGCGCGTCGGATTCCTTCTTGGCCGCCTGGAGCTCCTTCTCGTAGGTCTCCAGGAACTTGAGGAAGGCCTGATTCTCCTCCACCGTGTGGGTCCCGGTGCTGTAGACGCGCAGGAAGGCCTGCCCCTTCTCAAGGAAGACGACGACCTCCTGCAGGTCGCGCGCGAGTTCGGCGGCGCTGTCCAGGGTCCTGCGCGCGTGGGCCGGCGGGGGCGGAGGAAGACGTGACGGAGGTTCGGAAGGGGGAACGGCGACCACGGGCTGCGTGCTCGTCTCGACGGGCGGTGCGGGCTGTGCGGATAGGAACGCGCCGAACGCGAGGGCCGAAAGCGCTCCCGCCACGGCGCAAAGCGCGGACTTCCTCTTCATGGAATGCCTCCGATCCTGGACGACAAACTAAGAGTATAACCCCTCGGAACCGGATTTCAAGGCCCATGGTCCGAAGACCATCTGGTCCCGTCGTCTGGGTCTTGACTCCTCGACGGAGACGGTTATACTAGAGATGACGCCGAGTAGGTGCCCGTCGTAGCAGGACTCGGCGACGATATAGGGCGCGGGACGGCCGATCTCGAACGGCGACAGTCAGCGCCCTTAGCGTTTATATATTCCCACCGGACGTTTCTCAACCGCGCTCTTCGCGAAGGATGATTTCCGCGGCAGCGGAACCCTGAAAAAAGGGAGGGGCACCAGAGCTCTCCTCTTCAGCTCTCGTGCCCCTGTACGGCTACGGCAACGACACCGACCACGGCAACGACCACGACAACGCCTACGGCAACGTCAACGGCACTGAACCGGCGACGACCGCGTCAACGAACATCCGAAGTCACTGCGACGAACACGGCGGCACACGTCACGGCCACATCACGTCGACGGCCGTCCTCCACCACCCACTCTCCAAGCCTAAGTATAAGCGGGAAACGGAATTTGTCAAGGGGTGATCCCAACAGTGTCAGTTAAGATTCAAAAGTGGACTGTTTTTTGAGGATTTAAACCTCAAAAGTGGACTCCGAAATTAAGTGTTCCAGGCGGAGCCTCCGACGGAACTAAGCCGTTCTTGACACTTCGTCCTTTCGC
>JBAZKS010000043.1:0-39403 GCA_041650695.1 Elusimicrobiota bacterium | reverse complement strand
CCATTTGCCGGACAGCATCCCCAAACACGCGAAAAGCGGCCTACAACGTCGATATACTGCCCTTTTGAAGCCGCCGGCCGACTGTGGTTGACCACAGTTGGTTTGCTTTTACCGGACAGCTGTGCCGCTCCGAAAGTAATGTGGACAAGTCGAGCTTGTGGCCCCGCAGGCGCTTCTAGGACCTATGGGGATGCGGCCGTAGGACGTCCGTAAGGGGATGTCGCAGGCCCTATTCCCCAGGCGTCATCATAGGATTCCGCTATACTATCGGCAGATGAAGCGGATCCTGGCTATCCTGCAGATCGCGGCGCTCCTGGCATCCTCTGCCATGGCCGCTGAGATCAAGGTCGCCACCCCTCAAATCGGAGACGCGGGCCCGGGCGTGGTCGGCGCCGGCCTCGGCGCCGGGAACCAAGCGGCTGTGCAGCCGCTCTCCTTGAACGCGCCTCTGCTGACCGGGCAGGGCCTGCCCTCGGTCTCGCTCACCCCTTCTGTCGTTGCTCCGGCGGCCTCGCTGTCGAATACAGCTCTTCCGGTCGCTGGGGCCAAGGCGGTCGCTGTCCAGCCCGTACATGCTCCCAACGCCCTTCCCGAGAGGTCGCCGGGCCCTATTGGAAAGCCCGGCACCGCAGGGCAAGACGTGCTCCTTACCCCTGCGGCGCAGTACCGCGGCGCTCCCGCGCCGTCGGCCATCGCCCCCCTGGTCGAGTTCGGGCCCCAGGCCAAGGAAGTCGCGCAGGTGCAGGGAGCCGCGGATTCCAAGGAAGCGGCGGACATCCACTTCCAGAAAGTCCTCGGCGGGCAGACGGCTTCCCTCCCTGTGGGAGCGGCGGAGACGGATGTCCGGCCGCAGACGTCGTTCTTCGGAAGAATGCTGAACCGCCTGCTCCCGTCGCGCAGGACCGCCGCTGAAGAGACCAAGACCGACCCCCCTGCCCCGCAGGCGGAGCAGCCCGCGCCCGACGAGACCACCCGCGAGCTCACCCTGGGCAACGGCATGCACGTCCAGCTCGTCCGCGACCCCGGGCTCTTCTCCGCGACCATCGCGGTGGGCTACGAGGTCGGCGGCCGCGACGGCCCCTACGGCGAGACCGGGTACGCGCATTTCCTGGAGCACCTCATGTTCCAGGGCACCAAGCGCGTGCGCAACTGGTTCAAGATGATCGGCGCCATGGGCGGGTACACCAACGCCTGGACCTACCAGGACCACACCCTCTACGTCCACTCCCTGCCTATGAACGTGCTCGAGCTCGGCATCTCGCTGGAGGCCGAGCGCATGTCCAGCCTGGAGATCACGCCCGAGAAGGTCGAGCGGGAGAGGCGGGTCATCCTGGAGGAAAAGGCGGGAAGGGACAACTCGGCTCTGGAAGGGTCCTGGAACGAGCTCTTCCGCCAGGTGTTCTCGAACTCCAGGAGCCAGCGCACGGTCATCGGCACGGAGGAGGATATCCGGGCGGCCACGGCGTTCAAGATCCAGCGCTACTACGACGAATACTACACCCCGGACCGCGCCAAGGTGGTCATCTGGGGCAATATCGACCTGGACCAGACGGAAGCCTGGGTCCGCGACTATCTCGGAGGCGTGCCGGGCAGGAAGGCCAAGGCTCCGGCTCCGGACCTGGACGAGAAGGAGCAGGCCTCTCCCAGGCGCTCGGTCGTGCTCGACCCGTACGTGACGGACGGCGCGGTCCTCCTGGGGTGGAAGGCTCCGGCCCGGGGGAGTCCGGAGTACTACGCCATGAGCGTGCTCGCGGAGATGCTCCAGGAGCGCCTCCACCGCAAGCTGGTCCTGGAGAAGAAGCAGGCCAACGGAGTCTCTTTGAGCGTGCCGTACCTGGACCGTGAGCCCGTGGCGGTCGCGGGCTCCATACTCCTGGGCCCGGGTCTGGACGAGAAGGAGGCCCTGGCCGCGCTGGAGGCCGAGATCGCGGCCATCGGCCGCGGCGAGTTCACGGACGAGGAACTCCGCCAGGGTTCGATGAAGACCATGCTCGCGCTCAACAACGAGCTTGGGGACTCTTACAGCGGGTCCCTGCTCCTGGCCAAGGCCGCGGTGCGCGGCCTGGATGTCAAGGCCCTGCAGGAGGACGCGGCCCGTTTCGGCCAGGTGAGCAGGGATGCGGTCCAAGCCGCCACGCGGCTGCTGTCTCACGAGAGGCGCAGCATCGTATCGGTCAGGCCGGACGACAGGCCCGCTGCGAAGAAGCCGGCCAAGACCGGGCATGAGCATCAGCCCCAGGTGGATTCGACGCCCACTCCCGATGAGGAGTCGATCCTGCGCTCCCTTTCGCAGATGCAGTGGACGGATGTGGATTTCAAGACTCCGGAGCAGTTCCGCTTGCCCAACGGGCTCAAGGTCATCGTCATGCCGGACGGCCGGCGTTCCACCGTGTTCGCCAAGCTCGCGTTCCGCCTGGGGCAGACCGCGGCCGACGCCCGCGCCAGGCAGCAGATGCTCATGGCCGCGGACTTCCTGCGCCTGCGCACCGGGGCCCGCACCGAGACCGAGCTCAACGACGCGCTCCAGCGCCTGGGCGGCTGGGTCAACGTCACGCAGATGTACGACAACGTGGTGCTCAACGCCAACGCCCCTTCCGAGGCGGCGGCGAGCCTGCTCGCCCTGCTCGCGGAGATGGCGAGCAAGCCCCACGCCTGGACCGACGAGGAGCTGGCGCCCTGGAAGGCCCTTTGGAAGGCGAGCGTGCGGGACTCCTCCGCGGACCCGGCCGTGGCCAGCCATCAGCGCGCCATCGAGGACCTCATCGGCGGACACCCGTCGGCCCGGGCGAGCCTGACCCCCGAGGCGGTGGAGAGCCTCACCGCCGAGGACCTGCAGCGCTACTTCAAGACCCATTTCTCGCCGGACAACGCGGTACTCGTCATCGCCGGGGACGTGAACCCGGAATGGGTGAAGACGAATCTCTCATCCTACTTCGGAGCCTGGGAGGCCTCGGGCCGGGCCCCGGTGAAGGGGCCGGACGTGGTGGTCCGCAGACAGGACGGGGTCTCGTTCGTGGATAGGCCGGGTTCCGAGCAGGCTTTCATCCGGATCAGCGGCATCGCGCCGGACGCGAGCGACCCGCAGTCTCCGGACCACTACCCGCTCCTGGTGGCCAGCGAGGTCATGGGCGGAGGCTGGGGCTCCAGGCTCTATCAGGTCGCGCGCCAGGCCATGGGGCTGGCGTACAACGCCTTCAGCAACATCATCCGCGACCCCGCCCTGGGCATGTGGACGTTCGGTCTCTCGAGCAGGTCCGAGAAGGCGCAGCTCGCTCTCAAGGCCCTGCTTGAGCAGGCCGAGCTCATGCGCAGGCGCCCTCCGTCGGAGTTCGAACTGGCCTCGGCTAAGAACGCGCTCATCGGCTCTTTCCTGATGAGCCTGGACCATATCGGCGACATCGCGGACCATCTGCTGGGGTTGGAGCTCTTTGGCGCCCCCCTGGAGTCCTGGGGCCTGCGCGTCCGGAAGGTCTCGGACGTGACGGGCGAAGAGGTTCGAAAGGTTTCCGAGAGGCTCCTGGCGCCCGACAAGACCGCGGTCACCGTGGTGGGCGACAAGCGGGTCCTGGAAGGGGAAGTGGAGAAGGTCAGGCCTTCCGGCTTGAGGCGTTTCTTCGCACGAGTCTTCGGACAGTGAAGTCGAACCCGTAGTTCGCCAGTAGGTGCAGGTTTCCTTTACCGAGCTTGAGCTCCAGCGCGTCCTTGCCCTTCGAGAACAAAGGATCGGTCCCATCCCATGCCTCGGCAGGCAGGAGGTAGAGCATGGGCGGCTTGCCGTCCATGAACACGGTCAGCACCGCCAAGTCGGCCTTTTGGAAAGAGACCGGCTTGAACGCCCTGAGGACCTGGACGCTCAGATCGAAGCGTTTTCCACCGATCTCCACGGCCTGCGGCAGGCTTGCGTCGAAGCCGTAGGAGGTGAACTCGGCCCTCAGATGGTATTCCGCATAACGCAAGAGCTGCGTGTCGCTCAGGGAGCTCCAGTCCGTGTTGGGCATGGGCCGATTCTACGAAATACTGGGGAGCTTGACTTAAGTCAATGCCCCCTATCCCTTCCTGACGCACAATATGCTCAGATGCAGTGCCCAGGAGGAGTCATGAGCATGTTCTGCTATCAGTGCGAACAGACCTGTCAGGGGAGCGGCTGCACCAAGGTGGGAGTGTGCGGGAAGCAGCCCGAGGCCGCGGCTCTCATGGACAAGCTGCTCGACATCACCAAGGAGATCGCGTGGTACGCGCATCGCGGGACCGTGGAAAGGGAGACCGACCATTTCGTGCTCCAGGCGCTCTTCACCACGGTGACGAACGTGGACTTCGACACGCAAAGGCTCCAGGGGTGGGTGGATAAGGGGCAGGCTCTGCTGCGCAGCCGGGGCGGCGCTCGCGAGAAGACCCCTCTGAGCGCGCGCATCGAAAAGTCGGGCAGGGACGTGGCCGGGCTGCAGGAGCTCATCCTCTACGGACTCAAGGGGATGGCGGCCTACGCGGAGCATGCGCGGGAGCTCGGCAAGGAGGACGACGACGTATACGCCTTTTTCCACGAGGCCCTCTCCTTCCTCGGGGAGGAGCCCCAGGATGTGAACGCGCTCGTCGCCATGGCGATGAGGGTCGGTGAGATGAACCTCAAGGTCATGGAGCTGCTCGACGCAGGAAACACCGGCGCGTACGGCCATCCCGAGCCGACGAAGGCGCGGGTCACCCCCATCAAGGGCAAGTGCATCCTGGTCTCGGGGCATGATCTCCGGGATCTGGAAGCGCTCCTGAAGCAGACCGAGGGCAAGGGCGTCAACGTGTACACGCACGGGGAGATGCTGCCGTGCCTCGCCTACCCGGGGCTCAAGAAGTACAAGCACCTGGTCGGCAACTACGGCGGAGCCTGGCAGGAGCAGGTCAAGGAGTTCGCGCAGTTCCCGGGCGCGATCCTCATGACCACGAATTGCATCCAGAGGCCGGCCGAGTCCTACAAGGGGCGCATCTTCACCTGCGGCCTAGTGGCCTGGCCCGGCGTCAGGCATATCCCGAATAGGGACTTCTCTCCGGTGATCGAGGCGGCCTTGGCCGCTCCGGGGTTCGCGGAGGACGATCCGGCCGAATACATAACCGTCGGTTTCGGCCGGCAGGCCGTGCTCGGCGTGGCGGACAAGGTCATCGCCGCGGTCAAGGCTGGGCAGATCAAGCGCTTCTTCCTCATCGGCGGGTGCGACGGGGCCAAGCCGGGGCGGAGCTACTACACCGAGCTGGCCCGGTCCGTGCCCAAGGACTGCGTGATCCTGACCTTGGCCTGCGGCAAGTACCGGTTCAACAAGCTCGAGTTCGGCGACATCGGGGGCATCCCGAGGCTGCTCGACATCGGGCAGTGCAACGACGCGTACTCGGCGATCGTCATCGCCGGGGCCCTGGCCAAGGCGTTCAACTGCGGGGTCAACGACCTGCCCCTATCGCTCGTGCTGAGCTGGTACGAGCAGAAGGCGGTCGCGATCCTGCTGACCCTGCTGCATTTGGGCATCAAGGGCATCCGCATCGGCCCGTCCTTGCCCGCGTTCGTGGGGCCGGCGGTGCTCAAGGTCTTGTCCGAGAAGTTCGACCTCAAGCCCGTCACCACGCCGAAGCAGGACTTGGAGGCTATCCTCGGGCCGGCGGTTTCGAAAGCCTGACGAGATTCTTCGCCTGGGCCGGGAAGCCGGACGCGTCCGCCAACCGGGCCAGACGGCCGCGCGCCTCTTCGTCCTCCGTGAGGTCGTAGAGGAACATGGAGTAGCCCAATACCTTGAGGGGCTTGCGCTGCTTGAGCCAGGCGAAGAGCTCCCTGTCCGCGAAGTAGTTGGCCTCCAGGTTGGTGGCTGAGACGGCCAGTAGCACGCGGCCGGAGGCGGCCGGATCCGGCGCGTCCGCCACGGCGCGGTCCACGTTGGTGTAGGTGGGCAATGGGACGTAGCGGATCCCGTAGGCCGCCGGGTCCGCGCAGCCGAAATAGCTGAGATAGATGGGTGGGGCTCCCATGGCCGCGAGCTCTTGCCCCAAGGTCTTGAGATCCTGACCCCAGTCCAGGGTGGAGTCCACGAACCAGGCGTGGGCGTGCGCCGGGCCGCCGATGAGCTCGTTGAAGTAGGCGAGCTGATGCGGGTGGACCCGGAGCGCCGATGCCGCGAGCCAGAGCCCCAATGCCAAGACCGCGGCCCTGGACCTCGTCCAAAGAGCCGCCGCGCCGCAGGCGGCCGCGAGCAGCAGGAACGGCATCATGGGGAGCAGATGCCTGACCCCGATCTGCGTTTTGGACGCCAGGGCCGCCAGGAAGTAGCCGACCATTGGGACCAGGATCCAGACCCGTTCCCGCCGAGGGCCCTTGAGCCAGGATACGGCCGCCCCTAGGGCGCATAGCAGGGTGGGGAGGGGGGTCTTGAGCGCGAGGGCCAGGGGGAAGTAGAGGAGGAACCCTTGGTTCGAATAGCCTCCGTGCAGGAACGTGGAACGTCCTCGGTCCAAACGGGCGAGCGTGGCGGAAAGGCCGTCGAAGTAGAGGGGGAGCTGCGAGAACCGGTACACCAGGGCCAGAGACAAGACAGCGGCAGCGGCGGCGGCGAGCATCCCGGCCCATGGGAGGCGCGGCCTGGGTTTGGGCCGCAGGAGGTGCTCCAGGACGATGCAGGCTCCGGCCAGAGGGACGAGCAGTATCATGTTGAACTTGGACCCGAGTGCTAAGCCCGCGCAGGCCCCGGCCAGGGCCCAGCGTTTGAGGGAGCGCTTCTCGGAAGAAAGGAGCCAGAAGACGAGGAAGAAGAGCGCTGCGGAGAGCCCGTCCGTGGTGACCAGCGCGATGTTGGAGAGCAGGACCGGGCAGAAGGCCGAGGCCGTCGCCGCAGCCAGGGCCGTCGGCCAGCCTCCCAAGGCCCAAGCCCAGCGCAGCAGGGAGAACGAGAGCAGGCCTCCCAGGGTGAGCAAGGCGAAGACCCTCGCCGTGTCCAGCATCCGCTCCGCCGAGACCCTGTTCTGATATAGGAAGAAGTCGGAGCAGCGGTAGGGGCGGTTCGCCATGCAGTCGGGATGCGAGGACGGCCAGGCGGGGCCGAGCGGGAGGAGGGGGAGGGCGGCCCACATCTCCGCGAGCGGGGGATGGTCCATGATGTTGAGCCGGTAGCGGCCCGTGCGCAGGTAGGAGTAGCCGCTCGCCAAGTGGACGGCCTCGTCGTAGGTCGGAGCGGCGGAGCGGATGAAGCTCAAGCCCAGCCAGGCCTGGAGGCCGAGCAGGGCTGCCAGAGCCAGCCGCCCCTGGAGCCTCATATGCTCCAGGGACGGCTGGAGCGGAACAGCGCCAGCCGCTTCATCTTAAGCGAGCTTGTAGCCTGAGCCGATGACGCTCTTCAGACGCGACGCGAAGGCCTTGCCGAGCTTCCGCTTGAGCCGCGACACGTGCACCTGCACGGTGCGGGGGTCGTTGTAGTCCTCGGTCTCGTAGCCCCAGACGGTTTCCAGCAGATAGTTGGGGGAGAGGACCTTGCGTTCGTTCCTCAGGAGCGCGGTCAACAGGTCGAACTCCTTGCGGGTCAGGGCCACTTCCTTGCCGTGCAGCTTGACCGTGCGCTCGGGCACGTTGAGCTCGATCCCGTATCTGCGCAGGGTCGGGTCCAGCTCTTTCGGGGCATGCGCGCGGCGCAGCACGGCCTGGACCTTGGCGGCCAGCAGGGCCGGGTTCAAGGGCTTGACCAAGTAGTCGTCCGCTCCTCCCTTGAGCCCGGCGACCATGTCGCTCTCCTCGGTCTTGGAGGCGGAGATGAGGATGACCGGGATGCCCCGCGTGGAGGCGTCTTCCCGCAGCCGCCGGCACAGCGTCCGGCCGTCCGCGTCGCCGAGGAGCACGTCCATGACCACGATGTCCGGCCTGCTCTGCGGGACCTTCTCCATGGTCTCCAGCCCGGAGTAGGCGTGGATGACGGAGAAGCCGGCCGCCGAAAGCGCCGCTCCCGCGGCTTTCGATACGACCGGGTCGTCGTCCGCGAACAGGACTTTGTACTTGACGGCCGAGGCTTCTCCCATCTCCCTATTGTACAATAGGAGCCCATGAACCCGCTGAGCCTTCTTAAGTCCATCGTGGCCGCCCTCCAGGGGGAGGACGACCCGGCCTACGCGGCCGCCGGCTTCGCTCTGGGAGCCGCATGGGGACTGGTGCCGAAGGACAACCTCTGTTCGGTCCTTTTCGTGCTCGCCTTCTTCTTCCTGCGGATTGACAAGGGGATGGCGCTGGCCAGCGCGGCGCTCTTCACCCCGCTGGGGTTCCTCCTCGACGGCCCCGCGCACTCCCTGGGCGGGGCTCTTCTCTCCTGCGGGGCCCTTCATCCCCTTTGGACATGGCTCTATAACCTTCCGGTCCTGCCTTTGACCCGGTTCAACAACACCGTGGTGCTGGGGAACCTGGCCATCGGCGCCCTGCTCTTCGTCCCCTTGTTCGTCTTGTCCAAGCGGGGCATCCTGCGGTACCGGGCGGCCTGGCGCGCGAGAGCGGCCCAGTGGCGCGTGGTCAAGGCCCTGAGCGGCCTGCGCATCGTCTCCCTGTATCTGGAGTGGACGAGGGGGGGCTCATGAGCTTCCTGCGCAAAGGCAACATCCTCGCGCTGGTCGGCGGCGCGGTCCTGGTGTGGCTGGCCGCGGCCCTCTTCCTCGATCCCTGGCTGCGGCGCGCCCTCGTCCGCTACGGGCAGGCCGCGGCCGGAGCCAAGGTGGAGGTCGGCGCGCTGCGCTCGAGCTTGTTCAGGGGGAGCCTCTCCCTTTCGGGCGTGGCCGTGGCCGATAAGAACGAGCCCATGAAGAACATCGTGGAGTTCGATGCCGCGGTCCTGCGGGTCTCCCGGCGCGCGGCGTTGCGCGGGCGCATCGTGGTCTCGGAGGCTTCCTTGAACGGGCTGCGCTTCGGCACGCCGAGGAAGACGAGCGGGGCGCTGCCGCGCTCTTTCGAGCCGACGGGCCTGGAGCGCGCGGTCCTCTCCCGCCTGGGCTCGGCCCAGGACGCGGGCATTTCCAAGCTCTCGGAGGCCAAGTCGAACGCCGTCGTCGAGCTCGACGCTGCCAAGCTCTCCTGCCTCAAGAGGCTCGATGAGGCCAAGGCGGACGCGGATGCGGTGACCCAGCGCTACAAGGACAAGCCTGCCGAGTACAAGGCCATGGAGGCCGAGCTCCGCAAGGCCGTGGAGGAGCTCCGGGCGGGAGGCGACGCCTTGCGCAAGGCCCAGGCCGCGGCGGCGGCTCAGCGGAAGCTCAAGGCCATGCTGTCGAAGGTCGAAGCCGACAAGAAGGAGCTCAACGCGGACCTGGAGCGCATACGCTCCGCGGCCAAGGCGGCCGAAGCGCTCAAGGGCGAGGACTTGGACGCCGTACTCGCGGCCGCAGGCCTGCCTTCTCTCGACTCGGCCAGCCTGGCCAAGAGGCTCCTGGGCCCGGTCCTGGCCAAGAGGTTCTCCACCGCCCTCTATTGGATGGATTGGACCCGGAAGAGGCTGGCCAAGAAGCCTGCGCAGGCCGAGGCTCCCACGCGCCAACGGCGCAAGGGCGTGGACGTGGAGTTCCCGCTCAAGCACCCGTATCCCGTGTTCCTCCTGGAGCAGGCCAGCGTCTCCGGCTTCCTGGAGGGAGGGGCCGCCTTCGAAGGCCGGCTCTCGGGCGTCACGTCGGACGCGCCGATGTACGGGAAGCCCGCGAGGCTCGAGCTCGAGGCGTCCTCCTTCAGGACGCTGGCCGTGTTCGATCAGGTGAGGAGCCCCGGCTCCGCAGCGGTAGAGTTCGAGGCCGACGGCCTGCCTCTGGCGGGTGTCGAGCTCGGGGACGGCGGCCTGGGCGCTGTCGTGGCCGAGGGGCGCGCGAAGGCGCGCGGCGAGATCCGCCTGAGCGGGGAGAGGTGGGACGGGGAGCTCAGGCTGGATGCGGAGGGCCTCGAGCTCCAGCCCAGGGGGCTGGATGCCGCCGCGCCCGTTCTCCGGGGGCTCAAGCGCTTCCAGGCCCGGATCCGGCTCTCGGGCCAGGGGGACTCCATGGACCTGTCCTTGGAGTCCGACATCGGCAAGGCGCTCGCCGCCGCGCTGCTGAAGCAGGCTTCCGGCGCTCTGGCCGACCAGCGCAAGGCTCTTGAGGAGAAGCTCGCCGTCCTGTACGATGCGAAGTCCTCGGCTCTGCGGGAGCGGTTGGGCGGGCTGGAGTCCTCTGCCCTGGGGCCGATGCTCAAGCAGGAGAAGGCGGTGCAGGAGGCTCTTCGGAGCGCGATGCCCAAAGGCTTCGACAAGCTCTTCCGGCGATGACGAACGACACCGATCGGGCGGAGCCCCGCTTGGGCCTGCTCTGCCTGACCGCCCTGGGAGTGGTGTTCGGGGACATCGGCACAAGCCCTCTTTACGCCTTGAGGGAGTGCTTCTTCGGGTCTCATGCGGTCCCTGTCAGTCCTTCCAACATCCTGGGCGTGCTCTCCCTCATCACTTGGTCCTTGATCCTGGTGGTGAGCGTGAAGTATCTCGTGTTCATCCTGCGCGCGGACAACAAGGGAGAAGGCGGCATACTCGCCTTGATGTCCTTGGTCCGGCCGAAGCAATCCGGCGGCGCCTTGCTGTTCTTCGGTCTGTTCGGCGCGGCCCTGCTCTACGGGGACGGGGTCATCACTCCGGCGATCTCGGTGCTGAGCGC
Source organism: Elusimicrobiota bacterium (assembly GCA_041650695.1). Classification (GTDB taxonomy): domain Bacteria; phylum Elusimicrobiota; class Elusimicrobia; order UBA1565; family UBA1565; genus JBAZKS01. The sequence goes on along the minus strand of JBAZKS010000043.1, from coordinate 28,744 downwards.
GGTCGAGGGCTTGGATGTGGCCACGCCCTTGTTCCGCCCGTACCTGGTCCCCATCACCGTCCTCATCCTGACCGGCTTGTTCTTCTTCCAGCATCGCGGGACCGGCAAGGTGGGCATGGCCTTCGGTCCCATCGTCCTTTGCTGGTTCCTGGTGATGGCGGTGCTGGGCATCCCGCACATCCTCAGGGAACCGGGAGTGCTCGCGGCCTTGAGTCCGCACCACGCGGTCCGGTTCTTCCTTGAGAACGGGAGAGCCGGATTCCTGGCGCTGGGAGCCGTGTTCCTCTCGCTCACGGGCTGCGAAGCCATGTACGCGGACCTGGGGCATTTCTCCCGCCGCCCCATCCGAGTCTCCTGGTTCGGACTCGTGGGTTCGGCCCTTCTGCTCAACTATTTCGGCCAAGGCGCCCTCCTGCTGCAAGAGCCTGATGCCGCGGTGAACCCGTTCTACCGGCTGGCTCCGGGATGGGCTCTCTACCCGCTCGTGGCCCTGGCTACGAGCGCTACGGTCATCGCGTCCCAGGCGTTGATCTCAGGCGTGTTCTCCTTGACCCGGCAGGCCATACAGCTCGGGTTCCTGCCGCGTCTGCGCATCGCGCATACCTCGGCGGAGACCGAGGGCCAGATCTACGTGCCTGTGGCCAATTGGCTGCTTTTCGTCGGCACCATCGCCATCGTCCTGGGGTTCCGGAGCTCCAGCAGCCTGGCCGCCGCCTACGGCGTCGGGGTCTCGCTCATCATGGTGATCACGACGGTGCTGGCCTACTTCCTCTTCCGCCGCCATTGGGGATGGGGGCTGGCCGCGTCCTTGGCCTGGGCCGGGGTGTTCCTTACCATCGACCTCGCGTTCTTCCTGGCGAATCTGGCCAAGGTGGCGCAGGGAGGCTGGGTCCCGCTCCTCATCGGCGCGGGCATCATGCTCCTGTTCACCACCTGGAGCCGCGGTCAGGACATGCTCCGCAAGCGCATCCAGGAGGCCGCGGTCCCGTTCGACGCGTTCATCCAGGATGCTGAGTCAGGGCCTCTGGCCAGGGTGCCGGGCAGGGCCGTGTTCCTGAGCGGCTCCTCGAACCAGACCCCCGTGGCCCTGCTCCACAACATCAAGCACAACAGGGTGCTCCACCAGAAGAACCTCGTGGTGACCGCGATGTTCGATGAGGTCCCGCGCGTGCACGAGGAGGACCGGGTCGAGTTCATCCCGCTCTCCCGCTCGTTCGCCCGGCTCATCCTCCACTACGGCTTCATGGAGGACCCCGACGTATTCCGCGACTTGAGCCGCATCCCCGCGCCGGAGTTCTCAGGGGACCCTTACCAGGCCACCTACTTCCTCAATTCGGATGCCGTCATCCCTGCGCCGAAGGGAGAGCTGGCCCGCTGGCGCGTGAGGCTGTTCCGCTTCCTGTTCCACAACGCGGTCCGGCCTTCCGAGTTCTTCCACCTGCCGCCGAGCCGCGTCATCGAGATCGGCGCGCAGATACAACTGTAGGCCCGTTGGGTCCGTCCGCGATGGGTCCGACGGCCCAGGGAAAGTCCCATCCGCGGGTTAACCTATCGTCATGGCGACCCTGATCCTCATCCTGCTGTGCGCGAGCGCATCCGCGGACGGGTTCGAAGCCGTCATCAGCGAGACCTCGCGGGCCGTATCCGAGCGAATGCAGGCGTCCCGTCAAGAGGGCGGGGTCCTCTCCAAGGCCGAGCGCTGCGCTCCGGAAGGCGAGGGCGACCCCAAGCTCTATTCCTCGGATTTCCGCTGGGACTACACCCTCCCCGAGATGAGGCAGCGCTTCGAGGAGATCTACGCCTCGCCCAAGAGGCTCGGGCAGAGGGCGTACTGGAACGAGAAGGCCGGGAGGTACGAGCTCCCCAACGACAGGGGAGGAGGCCCGGTGGCGCTCCCCGAGTCGTACATCAAGGCCGTGGCGCGGCACATCGAGGCCGCTTTCGAGAAGGACGTCATCGACGGGGTCTTCTTCCCGGATATGGGGCACTCGCACCTGCTCATCCCGCAGGAGCTATGGGACTCGAAGTACGGCGCCTATCCGTCGGAGCGGACGTCCCAGTTCTACACCGACGTATTCAGCGACCCGCGGGTCATGACCTTCTACCACACGGCCGAGCAGCTCAAGGCGCGCGACGCGGACGGCACGCTCGTGGCCGACGAGCGGACGCGGATGCGCTACCAGACGCGCAATATCGCCGGGGCCAACACCGCGGACGCCGAACTCCATATGTATCAGAACCCGGAGAGCAACGCCAATACGGTGCGTCAGGTGCCGGGGTATTCCTGGTATGGGGCCGGCTTCAATCTGAGCGCCAACCAGAACGGCTGTTTCTCCTACACGGTCAAGGGAAGGACGTTCTACTTCGACATCAGCCTCAAGGACGTGGAACCTCCGCCCGGGTCTGGCGGAGGGGATTTCTAGCCTACAGGAAGCTCTCCAGCAGCTCCTCCTGTTCCTCGGGCGAGAGCCCGAGCGGCAGGCCGGCCACGGCACCGTGCTTGCGGAGCGTGGGGTCGAGGCTTTCGTAGGTCGGCACGTCCAGCCGCTCATAGAGCACGCCGAGGGGGAAGGGGTCTTCCTCGAGAGCCTTGCGCATGGCCGCGGCCAGGTCCGTGCGGTCGTGCGAGGCCCCGTCGAGCTTGGCCACCCTGGACTTGAACCACTCGTAGGTGTTGAGCTTGTTCCAGGTGACGCAGGGGGAGAAGCAGTCCACCAGGGAGAAGCCCTTGTGGCTGATGGCGGCCTTGAAGACCTCGACCATGTCGTTCGGCTCCATGGAGTACGCCCGCGCGACGAAGGTCGCGCCGGCCGAGAGGGCTAGCAGCAGGGGATTGATGGGCCGTTCGATGACGCCCTCGGGAGTGGACCGGGTCTTCACCCCCATGCAGGTGGTGGCAGAAGCCTGCCCCGTGGTGAGGCCGTAGACCTGGTTGTCCATCACGATATAGGTGAGGTCGAGGTTCCTGCGGGCCGCGTGCAGGAAATGGCCCATGCCGATGCCGTAGCCGTCCCCGTCGCCCCCGGTGACGATGACGTTGAGCGCCGGATTGGCCAGCTTCGCGCCCGTGGCGACGGGGATGGCCCGTCCGTGCAGGCTGTGGAACCCGTAGCTCCGGAAGAAGCCCGGCAGGTTCGACGAGCAGCCGATGCCGGAGACCACGAGCACATCCTTGGCCGCCAGCCCCAGCCCGGAGCAGGCCTTCTGCAGGGAGTTGAGGACCCCGTGGTCGCCGCATCCCGGGCACCAGTCCGGGCTGACTCCCGACTTCCAGTCCTTGGGATTCGTCCTCTCAGCCATGGCCGAGCGCCGCCTCGATCGCGGCGAGCGTGGAGCCCGGGTAGAACGGCTCGCCGTCGTATTTTAGGGACCTGTGGGGGATATAGTAGCCCGTTTCCTGGCGGATGAGGCGGCAGAGCTGGGCTCCGGCGCTGCCTTCCACTGCCAGGGTCTTCTTCGAGGAGTACAGGATGTCCGAGACCTCCCTCCACGGGAACGGCCAGAGGCTCCGCAGGCAGAGCAGGTTGACGCGCTCTCGGCCGCCCTCGTTGAGGCGCTCCATGAGGTGCCGGAGGAGCGGGTAGGTGGAGCCCCAGCAGACCAGCGTCAGTTCGGCGTCCTGAGGACCCTCGAGCGCGGTCGGGGGCAGCATGGCGGCCGCGGTCCGGAGCTTGCGCATGCGCTTGTCCATCATGCGGGTGCGCTGGACCGGGTCGCAGCGGACGTCGGAGATCGTGTCTCCCCGCTCGTCGTGCTCGTCCGAGCAAGCGGTGAACTCCAGCCCTTTTTGGCCCGGGACCGCGCGCGGGCTCACGCCGCTGTCCGTGACCGCGTATCTGCGGAAGTCCTCGCCGGGCGCGGCATAGGGGCCGCGCGTGATGGGCACCTGGAGGCTGAGGCCGCCAACGGTCTCGTGATGCTCGGAGAGGTTCAGGTCCGAGACCAGGAGGACCGGCATCTGGCACTCCTCCGCGATGTTGAAGGACAGGGCCGCGAAGGCGAAGGCCTCCTCGACCGTGGCCGGGGCGAGCACGGCCTTGGGATAGTCCCCCTGGCTCGCTCCCAGCACCTGGAAGAGGTCCGACTGCTCGGTCTTGGTGGGCAGGCCGGTGGACGGGCCGCCCCTCTGCACCTCGACGATGACCAGAGGGGTCTCGGTCATCCCCGCCAGGCCCACGGCTTCGCTCATGAGCGCGAATCCGCCGCCGGAAGTGGCGGTCATGGCCCGCGCTCCGGCGTGAGCCGCTCCGATGGCCATGTTCACGGCCGCGATCTCGTCCTCCGCCTGCTTGAAGACCAGGCCGTAGCGCGAGGCGCGGGGCGCGAACCAATGCATGATGGAGGAGGCCGGGGTCATGGGATAGGCGGAGTAGAAACGGCATCCGGCGGCCAGGGCTCCGAGCGCGATGGCCTGGTTGCCGCTCATCACCATGCGTCTCGGCCCGCCGCTCGGCAGGCGCACGCCGAGGCTCCCGAACGCCTTGCCCGCGTGGTCGTACCCGGCTTTGGCCGCCGCGAGGTTCGCTTCCCGCACCTCCGGGGACTTCCCGCGGAACGTCTCCTGCAGGAGCGCGGAGAGGGTCTCGAATCCGAGGCCCGCGAGGCGGACCGCGGCTCCGACCGCGACCGAGTTCTGCATGAGGGGTTCCTTGGCCAGTTCCGATACGGGAAGGCCGAGGTCGCGGCAGCCGGGCTTCAGGCCCTGGCGCGGGAGGGTGAAGCGGCCCTTGTCATAGAGGATTCCCAGGGACGCGTCCTTGGCTTCCCGGTCCAGGGAGTCCTGGTTGAGCGCCACGAGGAGGTCCGGGAAGTCCGGCACGCAGAGGCGCTTGGAGGAGCCGGCCGCCATCTGGAGGAGCACGTGGCCGCCGCGGATGACGGATTGGTAGGAGGTGTAGGAGTAGGCGTGCAGCCCCGATCGGGAGAACGTCTTGAGCAGGGCCTCTCCGGCCGCCGCGATCCCGTCCCCGGCCGCGCCGCCCACCCAGAGACTGAGAGTGTCCTTCACGCGCATACCCGGTTCTTGCCCTCCCTCTTGGCCGCGTAGAGTCTCCGGTCCGCGGCCTCGATGAGCGCCGTCGGCGTCGCCGAGCCGGTGCCGGGGAAGGTCGCGACCCCGCCGCTCAGGGTCACGCGCACCAAGGCCGCTCCCGGCGCCTCCCTTTTGTCGCGGACCCAGGCGCGCGCCACGGCGCGGCAGACCCGGCCCGCGACCTTGGCCGCCACGTCCGGTTCCGTCCCGGGCATGATGACGAGGAACTCCTCGCCGCCGTAGCGGCCGAGCACGTCGTGCTGGCGGATGTTCATGCTGACGGCTTCCGTGACCTCTTTGAGGACTTGGTCGCCGAAGAGATGGCCGTGCATGTCGTTGATCTTCTTGAAATCGTCGATGTCCATCATGACGACGGAGAGGGGCCGGCCGGTCCTCCGGGAGCGGTCGATCTCGATGGAGAGCATCTCCTGCAGGTAGGCGTGGGAGTAGGCGCCTGTGAGCCCGTCGGTCACGGAGCGGATCTGGAGTTCGGCCATGCGCGAGCGCAGGGTCTTGTTGTGGACCCGCTGGCTCTCGCTCTTGATGCCCAGGACGGCGCCGAGCGTCATGAAGATGAGGGCCGTGCTGATCGTCGTGTAGACGTAGAAGAGACTGTTGTAGGTCAGCTCGCTGCGTATCCAGAGCGAGACGAGGACCGGGTCCGCCTGCCACAGGCGCAGCAGGAACGCGCTCAAGGGGGAGAAGAACGCCAACAGCAGCCCGATCGCCGGGAACAGGACCTGGTGCGGGATGCGCTCCAGGGGTCCGCCCTCCCCATCGGCTTCGAGATCGGTCTGTCGCCTGTCCGTAGTCATCTCAGAATAGCAGCATCGCCCGGATGTCCCCGCCGTCCCAAAGATGCGTCCCGACGTCGTCGATGTCGAAGGTGCCGTAGAGCCCGATCCGGCCCGCCTTGGCGTAGAGGAAGTCCAGGCCTAAGCCCAGCTTGGCCTGCACGATGCCGTCATAGATCCCGGAGACGCGCTTGTCTCCGAAGGCCAGGAAGAGAGCTGCCTCGGACACGGCCCAGTCCGCCAGGCTGCGGCGCCAGCGGCCGTAGGGCTGAAGCTCCCAGCGCCTGTGCGGGGCGGCGCGCCTCAGCAGGCCACGCCCCCCGCATTCCAGCGAGTCCCGGTCGCCGAGCTTGGCCTCTGCGGCCAGGTCCGCGGCGTGGACCTGGCGGCGCGTGGACAGGCTCTTGGCCGTTGGGTCCGGGATGTACTCGTCTCCCTCGCGCTTGTTCTCGTAGGAGTACCCCGCGCTCCACGCGGAGGCGCTCCAGCGCGTCTGGAGCCGCGACCTCCGATAGGAGTAGAGCCTGTTCGAGTCCGGGACGCGGCGCGCGAGGGGGGCATCGTACTCGAAGGTCCCCTCGAAGGCATGGAACCGCCCGCCGAGCTCGTAGGAGTAGGGCATGCGGTCATAGGTCTGGGAGGTCCTGCCCCGCTCGTTGAAATTGAAGTCCACCGCATTCGCGGAGGCGTAGAGCATGGCCTGCGGCCCGGGATGCCAGCGCAGGAGGGCTCCTATGTCCGAGTCCTCCTTCTCGAACGTGGGCTCGCCGAAGATCCCGGCCGAGAGTCCGGACCAGGGTCCGAACTCCAGCTTGATCCATTGGTGGAAATCCCGCAGGTCCTTGTCGTCGCTCTGCGCCAGGAGGTACTGCGCGTGCAGCCAGCCGAGCAGGTCCTTCGGGAGCTTGACCTGCTGGTCGAGCAGTAGGTCGCTGCGGTCGAGGCTCGCGCCGTTGACGCGGTAGGCGGCCGTCGACGCCTCCCAGACCCGCAGCCAATCGAGGGGATAGTCGAAGCTGGTCAGATCGAGGAAGTACTCCTCGTCGAAGAGGGGTTCCGTGTCCACGGCGTCCATGTCTTTGTCGGTGAAGACCGCCCCGGCCGGCGAGGACAGCAGGAACAGCAGGACGACGGACCGGGTCATCAAGCTTGGACGGTCCAGAGGATTCTGGCGGGTTTGTCCGCCATGGTCTCGAGAGCGATGATGCCGGCGGGTCTGAGTTCGAGCGAGGCGCCGGTGAGGTGATGCGCGAATTCCCCGAGCTGGGGCTGATGCCCCACGATGACGAGTTCGGGGCAGTCGAACCCGTCCGCGAGGAGGCGCTCGAAAAGCTCGGTCCCCGGGATCTCGTTGGCCAGAGGAGGATAGGCCCGAGGCTCGGATGAAAGGGCTCCAGCGACGAGTCCTGCGGTCTGCATGGCTCGTTCGAGCGGGCTTGAGAGGATGACGGAGGGGGAACAGCCTCGTTCCTTGAGCCGCTCTCCCGCCCGTTTGGCCTGCAGCACCCCTTTCTCGGACAAGGGCCGCTCCTCGTCGGAGCGTACGCCGGCCTCCAGGGCCGTGGGGGCGTGGCCGTGCCGGATGAGGTAGAGCTTCATACCGAACGGAGATTGTATCAAAACCAGTGTCTGAGCCAGTAGAACACGCGCTCCAGCAGGCGCTCGGACAAAGGCCGGCTGTCCCATATCTCGGGGAGGAGCTCCTTGGCCCCGCGCACGTCCGAGAGGAGCTCGTCTTCGAGCCTGCCGGCGAAGTCCGGGTCCACGATGTGCAGGTTGGTCTCCAGATTGTGCAGCAGGCTGCGGTGCGTGATGTTGTAGGAGCCCACCGCGGCCCAGGCCCGGTCCACGACCATGGCCTTGGCGTGGAGCACGCGGCCCGGATGCAGATGCAGCCGCAGCCCCGCGTCCAGGTGGGACTTGAACAGTCTGCGGCTCGCGTAGTTCGCGGCCGCGACGTCGGAGACGGCCGGCAGGAGCACGTCGATGGCGACCCCGCGGCGGCAGGCTTTGACGAAGGCTTTGCGCAGGCCGCGGTCCGGTATGAAGTACGCGCTCGCGATCACGATGCGCCTGCGGGCGCGGTCTATGGCGTGCAGGATGGCCTTGCGTATGAAGAAACGCTTGAGGAACTCCTGGTTCGCCGCCACATGGACCAAAGACGACCCCGGAGGCTCGCCGGCGGGCTCGGCCAGGGTGAAGAAGCGGCCCGTCTCCTTGAACCAGACCCCACGGAACTGGCGGTCGAGCTCATGGGCCGCCGGACCCTCGACTCTGACGTGGAAGTCGTGCCAGCCGCCCCCGCCCTGTTCCGGGTCCGCGTAGTCGTCCGTGATGTTGATGCCGCCGGCGAAGCCCACGCGGCCGTCCACCACCAGGGTCTTGCGGTGGTCCCGCCGGCCCCAGCCCCAGCGCCGCCGCCAAGGCGCCACGGGATGGTACTCGAGCACCTGCACTCCGGCGTTGCGGAGGTTCTGCAGGAAGCCCTCCCCCAGCTCGAGCGAGCCGATGGAGTCGAAGATGAGCCGGGCCGGGACGCCGGCGCGCGCGCGTCCGGCGAGAGCCTGCGCGAACGTCCGGCCGGTCTTGTCGTCGGATAGGATGTAGGTCTCCAGGTGCACGCTCGAGCGGGCCGAAGCGATGGCTTCGAGCATGGCGGGGTAGGCTTGCCGGCCGTCGCGCAGCAGGGTGAGGCGGTTGCCGGTCACGAACGCGTCGGGCTTCAGGCAGTAGCCCAAGAGGCGCGGCGGGAGGTCCGGGAAGACGCCGGCGACGGAATCAGGGCCGTCCATGATTTCAGGACATATATTACAATACACGCCCATGCGATCCGAGACCGTCGCCGCGCATTTCGCCCGGCTGGGAGAGCTCCTGGACCAGGAGCGCGAGGCCGAGAAGGAGGAGAGCCGGCTGGAGCTCGAGCGCTTCCCGGTCTCCACGCGCGAGATGCTCGGCCGCACGGTCACCCGCCTTTCCATCGACGGAGCGGAGTCGGGCGTCGGCCTCTGGCAGCGCCTGGTCCTCTCCCGCGCCCCGCACGGGGAAAAGCTGGCTCCATTCCACGCCATGAGCCAGGGCGACAACGTGCGCATCACCTTCCCTGCCGGGACCCAGCCGCCGCATGCGGACGCCACGCTCGAGCGCGTGGAGGAGTACCGCATCACCGCCGCGGTGGAGGGGGCTCTCCCCGAACCCCTGCCTGCGGGGCGCTGCACCGTCGATCTCCTCAGCTCGGACGCCACGTACAAGCGCGCCAAGAAAGCCCTGCAGGACGCGTCCAGGGCCCAAGGAGGCCGCAGGGCCGAACTCAGAGACATGCTCCTCGGGGCCAGCTCTCCGAGGGTCGGGCCCCTGCCCGAGGTCGAGTTTTTCGATCCCAAGCTCAACCGCTGGCAGAAAGAAGCCGTCCGGCGCGCGCTCGCGGCCCCCGACGTCAGCATCATCCACGGACCGCCGGGCACGGGCAAGACCACGGTGCTCGTGGAGATCATCCGCCAAGCGACGGCCAGGGGGGGGAGGGTGCTCGCTTCCGCCCCTTCCAACATCGCGGTGGATAATATCCTGGAGAAGGTCCTGTGCGCGGAAGGCTTGAGGGTCGTCAGGCTCGGACACCCGGCCCGCATACTCGAGCCGCTCAGGCACGCGACCCTCGCTTGGCAGGCGGCCGCGGACCCGCAGTACGCGGAGGTCCAGGAGATGGATGCTTGGCGCGAGCGCCTCTCCCGGAGGGCCGGGCGCACGGGGAGCCGCTCGGCAGGGTTCCAAGAGCGCGGGGAGATGAAGCGCGAGATCCGGCGCCTGTGGCGCGAGGCGCGAAAGCTCGAGAGCGCCATCGAACGGCGCCTGGGCCTGAGCGCGCAAGTCGTGCTCTCCACGCATGGAGGCATCAGCGATGGGCTTCTGAAGGGGGAGTTCGACTGGGTGGTCCTGGACGAGGCCTCGCAAGCCACGGAGCCTTTGTCCTGGATCGCGCTCCTGAAAGGCAAGCGCGTGGTCTTGGCCGGGGACGCGAAGCAATTGCCTCCCACCCTGCACTCCAAGGAGGCGGCTGAGGCGGGGCTGGCCCTGACGCTCTTTGAAAGGCTCATGCCGGGATTGCCGGAGAGCCTGCAGACCCTGCTCCGCGTGCAGTACCGCATGCACGAGTGCATCATGGAGTTCCCGTCCCGGGAGTTCTATGAGGGGAAGCTCGTGGCGGATGAGTCGGTGCGGCGGCATTTGGCGTGGGAGCTCGAAGGGGCGCGCAAAACGGAGCTGACCTCCGTCCCGCTCGTGTTCGTGGACACGGTCGGCGCCGGGTTCGACGAGTCCTTCGACGAGCTTCTGCAAAGCAGGGCCAACGAGGGCGAGGCGGGCGTGGTCGAGACGATCCTCGCTCAGCTGCTCGAGGCGGGCATCCGGGCCGAGGACATCGCCGTGCTCACGCCGTATGCGGCCCAGGTCCGGAAGCTCAAGGCCGCGCTCCGGTCCCCGGGCTTGGAGATCGGGACCGTGGACGGGTTCCAGGGCAGGGAGAAGGAGGCCGCCGTCATCTCCCTGGTGCGCTCCAACGAGCGCGGCGAGGTCGGATTTCTGGCCGACACGCGCCGCATGAACGTGGCCGTGACCCGGGCCAGGCGCCTGCTCATCCTGGTGGGCGACAGCGCCACGATCTCGCGGCACCCCTTCTACAGCCGCTTCGTGGACTACGCGGATTCCCTGGGGGCCCACCGCAGCGCCTGGGAGTGGCTCCCTTTATAACCCTTTGGTCCTACCGCACGCCTAGGACTTTCGGCTTGACAGGTCTGGGTCGTTTGGGGTAGCATGGGCTTGGTGGCCGTGGGGCTCCCGCCCCACGGTAAAGAGAGGAGGTGTGGCATGAGGAGCGTCTTGATCCCCGCGGTGCTGCTGACGTCATTGCTGTCCCCGGTATTCGGACAGGTCCATCCCGACGTGATCTACGGAGACGATGATCGTTTGGACCTTTATCAGGTGCAGAACGAGAAGCTGAAGAAGATGGCTGAATCCACGGTGGCTTTGTTCCAGGGCGGCGACGTGAACGTCGACGCGCAGACCCAGGTCGCCCGGCTGACCACGGAATCCTACGGGAGCGCCTACAACCTTTGTCCCGATGAGCCGTTCCGCGACCAGAACAGCGGCGCGTTCTGCTCCGGCTCGCTGGTGGCTTCGGACATGATCATGACCGCGGGCCACTGCGTGAAGTCGGACGACGCCTGCAAGAACACGAAGTTCGTGTTCGGCTTCGGCATCGGCCAGGCCGGGGGCGGGACTCCGAGCAGCGTGCCGGCGGCCGAGGTCTACGGCTGCGCGGCCCTCATCGGCCGCGAACAGATCGGCACGGGCCAGGACTGGGCGCTCGTCCGCCTGGACCGGGCCGTGGCGAACCACGCCCCGCTCAAGATCAGCCGGCGCGGCGGCAACCCGCCGAATGGGACGCCCCTCGTGGTCATCGGGCATCCGGCCGGCCTTCCCACGAAGGTCGCGGGCGGAGCCTCGGTGCGCGACGCCGGCAAGACCGGCTACTTCGTGGCGAACCTGGACACCTACGGCGGCAACTCGGGCAGCGCGGTGTTCAACGCGGTCACGGGCGAGATCGAGGGCATCCTGGTCCGCGGCGAGACCGACTACGTCTACGACAGCGCGGCGGGCTGCAGGCGCTCGAACAAGGTCCCGGCGGACGGCGGCCGCGGCGAAGACGTGACCACCGTGGGCATCCCGGGGCAGCAGATCCCGAAGGAAGGGGTGGCCATGACCCTGGAGAAGCCGGGTCCGGCCATGTCTTCTTTGCAGACGGGAACGGCGCAGTTCGACTGAACGAGTCTGTTTCTTAAGGAGCTGAGACGGGCGGCGTCGCCGCCCGTCTCAGCTTTTCTTTGGGGAAGAACATGAACGGCGCCGCCAGTCTGAGCGCTCCGAGTACGGTGGTGGCCACCGCCGCGATGAGCAGGCTCGTGGCGATGGGGATCCCGGTGAGCACGTAGCCGTACACGAACGTCGAGGTGATGGCGGCGATGATGCTGATGAAGGAGTTGGCCGCCAGCACCTGGTTCATCTGTTTGGAGGTGTACTGTCCCAGGCTCTTCTGGTAGACGCCGGTCACGATGGTGCCTGCGAAGCCCGTGACGAGCGAGCCCAGGCCGTAGAGCAGGAGCACGGTCCAGATGGAACTCGCGTGGATGAGGAGCCAGAAGGCCGGGACCGCGAGGGCGGAGAGGGCGTAGAAGGGGAGGAGGAGGCTCTCTTCTGTCTGGAACCCGAGCTTCTTCAAGAGGTCCTTGACCGGGTTGACCAGGGCCGCGGCGATGGCGCTGCCGATGCTGGAGAAGGTGGCCAGCATGGCGAAGAAGCCCATGGGAGTGCTCACCAGCCCCTTCATGAACCAGCCCAGCACCGGGATGTCGAGCAGCCAGGAAACGGCCCCGGGATTGGCGCTGAGCAGCCCTTCCACGAACTCCGGGAGTACGTTGAAGACGAGCGGGTCGTTGAAAAGGGACATGACGAGCGACAGGAGCATGAGCGTCCTGAGGAAGCGGTTGGAGAGGATGAGCTTGACGCCCTCCTTCATGGAGACGAGAACGTTGCGCAGCGCGCCGCCGACGCCCGTGATCTTCTCGCCCTGGGACGCCTGCGCGTCGGCGGGAGCGGCGCTCGGGGCCCCCAAAAGCCGGATGGTGGAGAAGACGAGGCCGGCCGCGGCCACTCCGGCCGCGTAGATGAAGTAGATGACCGCGCTCCCCGCGCCGCCCTTGACGAAGAGCATGTCGATGCCCGCGATGCGGCCCGCGATGGCCGGGGCGATGATGGCGATGAGCGAGGAGGCGAAGCCGAGGATGGCGTTGGCCCGCATGCGCTCGGCCGGCTCCACGCTCTTGTCTCCCATGATGCGGGCTGTGGACCCGGAGACCATGGTCACGTAGAGCCCCTGGAAGAAGGACTGCGCCGCGATGAGGCCGAGGAGGAGCGTCACCGCCCCCGTCGCGGAGAAGAGGCCCGAGGCGAAGAAGAGGGCGGGCATGCCGAAGATGACGGCGGCCCGGATGAGGGCGGAGCGGACGAGCCATTTCCTCGGGCCGACCTTGCCGTCCTGGGTGAAGAGCGGGATGGCCATGTAGGCCAGGCCCTGGGCGCTCCAGTGCGCGATGCGCTGGAGGCTCCGGTTCTGGCGCACCAGGGCGTTGAACGCCTCGGTGGTCATCTGTCCCAGCTGGCCGTTCTCCTGCAGGGTGTTCTTGGTCACGGCCTTCATGAAATAGGGGATGGCCACCATGTACATCTGGAAGCCGATCATGTAGAGGTTCTCGCCGAGGAAATATCTCCAGAAGGCCTTGTTGCGCTCCGGGTCCTTGAAGACCTGGAATTTCGAGCGGACCTTCTCGCCCAGGGTTTTCGGCGCGGCCGGGTCCGATCTTCCGGAGACTTCGGCCTCGGGCGCGGCTTTGGCCAAGGGCAGGGCGCGTCCCATCGTCTGAGAGCCGGCCGGCGCGGGCTCCGAGATGTCCACGGCGACGGAAGAGGCGGTCTTCTCGCCCGTCAGCAGGGAGATCTGCGACTCCGCCGTTCCCTTGGAGGTCTCGGACCCTCGGTCGGAGAGCGCGGGCTGAAGGTCGGAGATGCCCTCGGAGATGGCTTGGAGCTTCTCTCCTAATGCGGGTTTCTCCTGATCCTCGGTTGTTGTTCGACCGGATGTGCCCGGTGTGTCGTCACCCAGCCGATTGGACCGACTGTGGGCGCCCACAGTCGATCGCCCGAAGTTCGGTCGGAGAATCGCCGCTGCAGGCAGAGCCTGGAGGCGCAACGAGGGCGAGGCGGCTTGCGGCGCGGCCTCCAGCTTCGGCAGTGTCGTGAATGTCGGGGTGAGAGAGATATCGAGAGCGGATGCGCCGAGGGAGAGGGACGGAGTCGCCTGGAGGCCGACCGCGATGTGGCCGAGCCCGGCGGGCAGGCCCGGCTGCGCCACCGGGGCCGATACCGCCACATTGGCCGCATGGGTCAGGACCGGGTGGAGCGCCAACGAAACGGCGAGCACGGCCGCGACCGACCTTCGCAGGAGCGGGATCATGCTGAGATTAAAACACCGAAACCACATCCCCGCGCCGGACCATGGGCCCGGGGACTCGATATTTTTCGGCCTAGACGGGGCTGGGCCATAGGGCCTTCTGGACATAACGTTGCATTTCATAGAATCGATACATTATGAGAAGAAAAAAGAACTCATGCGCTGAACCCGCCGCAGTCGAACCCATCCTGGAGGGGGGCTCGGACCTCCCCATGCTCGATTCCAGGGCGAACGAGGGTTCCTCGGATTATCGGCAGAACTTCGAACACCACCAGGACCTCATCGCCGAGCTGCGGGACCATCTCGAGCGCATCCGCCAGGGAGGGCCCCAGGCCTCGGTCGAGCTCCATCGCAAGCGGGGCAAGCTCACCGCGAGGGAGCGCATCGCCAAGCTCATCGACCCGGGCAGCGAGTTCCTCGAGCTCTCCCCCATGGCCGCCTTCGGCATGTACGAGGGCGAGGTCCCGGCGGCCGGCATCATCACGGGCCTGGCCGTCATCGGCGGCCGCATGTGCGTGCTCGTGGCCAACGACGCGACGGTCAAGGGCGGGACCTACTACCCGGAGACGATCCGCAAGCATCTGCGCGCGCAGGAGATCGCTCTCGAGAACCATCTGCCTTGCGTGTACCTCGTGGACTCCGGCGGCGTGTTCCTGCCCAGGCAGGCGGAGGTGTTCCCGGACAAGGAGCATTTCGGCCGCATCTTCTACAACCAGGCGGTGCTCTCGTCCTTGAACATCCCGCAGGTCTCCGTGGTCCTGGGCATGTGCACGGCCGGGGGAGCCTACCTGCCCGCGATGTCGGATGAGTGCGTCATCGTGCGCGGCATCGGCACCATCTACCTCGGCGGGCCGCCCCTGGTCAAGGCCGCGACCGGGGAGGTGAGCACGGCCGAGGAGTTGGGCGGCGGGGAGATGCACAGCCGCGTCTCCGGCGTCACGGACCATCTCGCGGACTCCGACGAGCACGCCCTGCGCATCTGCCGCGCCATCGTGGAGAGCCTCAACGTCCCCCGCGTGAGCCTTCCGCAGGGCGGCGAGCCTCCTGCCTATTCGACCGAGAGCCTCTACGGCGTGCTGCACCGCGACCTGCGCAGGCCCGGGGACGTGCGGGACGTGATCGCGCGCCTGGTGGACGGCAGCCGGTTCCAGGAGTTCAAGAAGCACTACGGCACGACCCTGTGCTGCGGCTTCGCCAAGCTCTATGGACGGCTCATCGGCATCGTGGGCAACAGCGGCATACTCTTCTGCGAATCGGCCATGAAGGGCGCGCATTTCGTCGAGCTCTGCTCCCAGCGCCGGATCCCGCTCCTCTTCCTGCAGAACATCACGGGGTTCATGGTCGGGCGGCACGCCGAGGAGGGCGGCATCGTCAAGCACGGGGCCAAGATGGTGCAGGCCGTCGCATGCGCGCAGGTCCCCAAGCTCACGGTCATGATCGGCGCCTCGCACGGGGCCGGCAACTACGGCATGTGCGGACGGGCCTACGGCGCGCGCTTCCTCTTTTCCTGGCCAAACTCGCGCATCTCGGTCATGGGAGCGGAGCAGGCGGCCGGGGTCATGGTGCAGATCAAGCGCGAACAGCTCGCCCGGCAGAAGAAGACGCTGACGAGTCCCGAGGCCGAGGAGATCGCCAAGCCCATCCTGGCCCAATACGAGCGCGAGGGGCACCCGTATTACGCTACCGCGCGTCTCTGGGACGACGGCATCATCGAACCCTCCCAGACGCGCCGCATCCTGGGGCTTTGTCTGGCCGCGACGGACCACGCGCCTGTCCCGGGGCACGCGTTCCCCGTCTTCAGGATGTGAGCATGGGGGGCTACCAGCATCTGCGCGTCGAGGCCGAAGGCCCGGTGGCAACGGTCACTCTCGACCGGCCCGACGTGCGCAACGCCTTGGACGACCGGACGATCGCCGAACTCGCCGGATGCTTCCGCTCGTTCAAGAAGGGCTCCAGCCGGGTCGTGGTCCTGAGAGGAGCCGGGACTGACTTCTGCGCGGGCGCGGACCTGCGCTGGATGCGCAAGGCGGCGGGATACACTCCGGCGAAGAACCGGGCGGACGCCCGCAGGCTGGCGAAGATGCTGCTGGCGATCGAGGAGTGCCCCTTGCCCGTGATCTGCCGGGTCCACGGCGGCACGTACGGAGGCGGCATCGGCCTGGTGGCCGCCTGCGACATGGCCGTGGCCGCGGCTGACGCGAGGATGGTGTTCTCCGAATGCCGGCTCGGCATACTGCCCGCCGTCATCACCCCTTTCATCCTGCCCAAGACCGGGCCCGGCTGGCTGCGCAGGCTCTACCTCTCGGCCGAGATGTTCGGCATGGACACCGCGCTGCGCGCGGGGCTGGTGCACGACGTGGTCCCGGCGGCGGAACTCGACGCGCGCGTCGAGAAGCTGGCCAAAAGCATCTTGGCGTGCGGACCCCAGGCCCTAAGGGAGTGCAAGGATTTCATTAGAAAGGCACCGGGCCTCGACCTCGCGGTCGAGACCCTGGTGCGGGTCCGAGCTTCCGCCGAAGGGAAGGCCGGACTCGACGCTTTCCTGGAGAAGCGGCCGGCGGCATGGCTTCCGGCCAAATGCTAAAATTGAGTGAGAACCCCGAAAAAGGAGACCGCAGCATGACGACCGTCGCCAAGATGAACAAGAAGGACATTAAGGCCCGGATGGCCCTGCCCCGACAGAAATCGCGGCACCTCGACCCCAAGACCCGGATCAAGACTTTCGAGGAATGCAACCAAGGGATGTCCGAGGAGGACGTCCAGGTCGAGATCTTCCGCTGCATCTCCTGCAAGAAGCCGAAGTGCGTGCCCAAGTGCCCGCTCAACAACGAGATGTACAAGTACCTGGATCTGCTCATGGACGGCAAGGTGGAGGAGGCCATCGCCGTGCTCAAGGCCACCAACCCCATGCCCGCCATCCTCGGCCGGATCTGCCCGCACCCCTGCGAGAAGGAATGCGTGCGCGGCGAGAAGATGGCGCCGGTCTCCATCAACGCCATCGAGCGCTACGTCGGCGATATGGAGCGCAGGCTCAAGAAGGAGGGCAGGCTTTCGCGGCCCAAGCCTCCGCAGGGCGCGGACCTGGGGAGGGTGGCGGTCATCGGCGCGGGCCCGGCCGGCCTGACCGTGGCCTACGACCTGGGCAAGAAAGGCTACAAGGTGATCGTGTTCGAGAAATCCCCGGTCCCGGGCGGCATGCTCCATCTCGGGATCCCGGAGTACCGCCTGCCCCGCGAGGTCATCATGGACTTCGTCGAGGACCTCAAGTCCCTGGGCGTGGAGTTCAAGTACAAGGCCGCCCTGAGCAAGGACCTGCATCCCAAGGCGCTGCTCGCGCAGGGGTACAAGGCCGTGTTCATCGCCATCGGCGCCTACGAAGGCAAGAAGATGGACATCCCGGGAGAGGGCGAGTTCCAAGGGTTCGAGGACTGCATCGCTTTCCTGGGCCGGGTGAACCTGGGCGACAAGCGCAAGCCGGGCCGGAAGGTCCTGGTCATCGGCGGCGGCAACTCCGCCATCGACGCGGCCCGCACGGCCCTGCGCCTGGGCTCCGACGAGGTGCACATCGTCTACCGGCGCTCGCGCAAGGAGATGCCGGCCAACCCCGAGGAGATCGACGACGCGGAGGCCGAGGGGGTGAAGATACACTACTTGGCCGCGCCCATCAAGATCCTGGGCAAGGACGGCAAGGTCGCGGGCATGGAGGTCATCCGCTGCGAGCTCGGCGAGCCGGACGCTTCGGGACGGCGCAAGCCCGTCCCGGTCAAGGGTTCCGAGTACGTCATCGAGGCGGACATCATCGTCCCTGCCATCTCGCAGCAGCCGGACCCGACCGGCCTGCCGGCGGACCACGGGCTGAACATCGACAAGCGGTGGAACTCCTTCGTGGTGGACGAGGCCACGATGATGACGAGCCTGCCCGGCGTGTTCGCGGCCGGGGACGCGGTGACCGGGCCGGCGACGGTGGTCCAGGCCATCGCCGCGGCGCGCAAAGCGGCCGAGGCCATCGACAAGCACGTCCGGGGTGTGTGACTCCGGACCTGCTCGCAGCCGGCATCTTCGTCAGCGCCATAGCGGTGGGCGCCGTCGGGGTCGGGCTGAGCATCTGGTCCGAACGCAAGCGGCGCGAGGCCCTGCGCAGGATGGCTGCGGAGCGCGGCTTCGAGTTCCTCGAGGATTGCGGCTGCCCGCCGTCCGCCGGCGGCATCCAGCTGCTCCGGCGGGGGCACTCCCTGCGCTACCGCAACCTGATGCACGGGGACTGGAACGGGAGTCCGTTCGAGGCCTACGATTACCAATATACGGTCGGCAGCGGAAAGAGCTCGCATACCTACCGGCAGACCGTGGCCGCCTTCCGTCGGCCGGAGGCCTGCATCCCGGCCTTCGAACTCCGCAAGGAGCACCTCGGCGACAAGCTGCTGGGCCTTATCGGGATGGAGGACATCGACTTCGAGGAGAACCCTGCGTTCTCCAAGAAGTACCACCTGAGCGGGCAGGACGTGCAGGCCGTGCGCATGCTCTTCACCCCGAACGTGCTGGCTTGGTTCGCGGAGCGTCCGGGCTGGGACGTGGCGGGCGGGGGGGCGTGGGTCGTGTTCATGCATCACGGCAGGCGCAAGGAGCCCAAGGAGTACTGGGCCTTCCTTGAGGCGGCGCAGTACGGATTCGCGTTCTTCGGGACTTGACGGAGGGGATATGAAGACAGTGGGCATCATCGGCTGGGGAGCGGACATCCCCCGCAACCGGGTCAAGGTGGAGGAGATCGCCAAGGTCTGGGGAGCGGACGCGGAGAGCTACAAGAAGGGCTTGATGCTCGAGGAGAAGTCCGTCCCCTCTCCGGACCAGGATACCATCACCATGTCCGTGCAGGCCAGCCGCAGGGCCCTGGTCCGCGCCGGCGTGGACGGGGCCGACATCGGCGCTGTCTACGTGGGCTCGGAGTCGCACCCCTACGCGGTCAAGCCGAGCGGGACGGCTGTCGCCGAGGCTCTGGGCGCGACCCCGGAGTGCCACACCGCGGATTTCGAGTTCGCGTGCAAAGCCGGGACCGAGGGCATGTTCGTGGCCAGCCAGCTCGTGGTCTCCGGCGCGGTCCGCTACGCCCTCGGGGTGGGAGCCGACACCTCCCAGGGCGCGCCTTCCGACGCCTTGGAGTACTCGGCCGCCGCCGGTGCCGCGGCGTTCCTGTTCGGCTCGGATAAGACCCGGATCGTGGCCGAGCTCCTGCAAACCTACGCCTTCATGACGGACACTCCGGACTTCTGGCGCAGGGAGCACATGCACTATCCCAAGCACGGCGGCCGCTTCACCGGCGAGCCGGCGTACTTCAAACACATCACGGGCGCGGCCAGGGGCATCATGGAGAAGGCGGGCGCGAAGCCTTCGGATTTCCGCTACGTGGTGTTCCATCAGCCCAACGGGAAGTTCCCCATGCGGGCTGGCAAGATGCTCGGCTTCGAACGGGAGCAGATCCTGACCGGGTGGCTGGTGAACCGGCTCGGCAACACCTACTCCGGCGCCTCGCCCTTGGGTCTCACCGCCGTGCTCGACGTGGCCAAGGCCGGAGACAAGATCCTCGTCGTGTCTTTCGGTTCCGGCGCCGGGAGCGACGGCTTCATCTTCAAGGCGACCTCGAGGGTGGCCAAGGTTCAGGGCCTGGCGGCCAAGACCCGGGACATGTTGGACGACAACAAGCGCTACCTGGACTACGGGACCTACGTGAAGTTCCGCGGCAAGATCCGCATGAACGAGGAATGACCATGAGAGACGTCGCCATCATCGGGGTCGGGATGAACAAGTGGGGGGAGCTCTGGAAGAGCTCCCTCAGGGACCTGGCGGTCGAGGCGGGACTCAAGGCCATGGCGGACGCCAAGGCCGACCATATCGATTCGATCGTGGTGGGGTGCATGTCGAGCGGGCTCTTCACGGCCCAGGAGCACATCGCCCCTCTCGTCGCCGAATACCTGGGACAGGGCAAGGTGCCGGCGACCCGCGTGGAGTCCGCGTGCGCCTCCGGCGGGCTCGCGTTCCGGGCGGGCTTCGCCGAGGTGGCCTCGGGCCTGAGCGACGTGGTGCTCGTCGTGGGCGTGGAGAAGATGACGGACGTGAGCGGGGACGAAGCCACCTTCACTTTGGGCACGGCCGCGGACCAGGAGTACGAGTCCTACAACGGGGCCACTTTCCCCGGGCTCTACGCCATGATGGCCAACCGCCACATGCACGAGTTCAAGACCACCCGCCGCCAGCTTTCCTGGGTCGCGGTGAAGAACCACGCCAACGGGATGAAGAACCCGAACGCGCAGTACCGGAGCGAGGTCACGGCGGAGGAGGTGGAGAGCGCCGTCAAGGTGGCGGATCCCCTGCGCCTGCTGGACTGCTCGCCGATCACGGACGGGGCGGCCGCGGTCCTGCTCTGTCCTCTGGACACGGCCAGGAAGAAGGCGAAGGGGCATGGGCTCGTCAAGGTGCTGGGCATCGGACAGGCCACGGATACCATGGCCCTGCACTCCCGCAGGAGCCTGTGCGAGCTCGCCGCCGTGTCCGAGGCGGGGGCGCGGGCCTATAAGGCGGCCGGGAAGGGGCCCTCGGACATGAACTGCGCCGAGGTCCATGATTGCTTCACCATCGCGGAGATCATGGCCGCCGAGGCCCTGGGCTTCGCCGCGAAGGGCAAGGGCGGCAGGCTGGCGGAGAGCGGGGCGAGCTCCCTGGGCGGGAAGATCCCGATCAACACGAGCGGGGGGCTCAAATCCAAGGGGCACCCGGTCGGAGCGACCGGCGTGGCGCAGATCGTGGAGCTCACGGAGCAACTGCGGGGCGAAGCCGGCCCCAGGCAGGTCAAGCGAGCCCGCACGGGCCTGGCCCAGAACATGGGCGGCACGGGAGCGAGCTGCGTGGTGTCGATCCTGGGCGCGGCCTGAGGGGGGACGATGCAGCCACAGAAATATTGGAGAGAGATCCCGCAGCGCTATCGGACCGAGGCGGGCAAGTGCGCCAAGTGCGGCAAGGTATTCTTCCCGCCGCGGCTGATCTGCGACAAGTGCGGGAGCCGGGAGTTCAAGACGGTCCGTCTTCCCGAGACGGGCACGGTGCACACCTACACCGTCATCCGCACCGCTCCGCCGGGGGCCACGGCCGTGGCGCCCTATGTCCTGGCCGTGGTCGAGCTCGGCAAGGACGTGAAGGTCACCATGCAGATCGCGGACTGCGGGCCCGAGGACGTCAAGATCGGCGACAAGGTCCAAGTCGAGTTCCGGAAGATCAGCCAGGTCGGCCACGCCGGGATCATCTGCTACGGCTATAAGGCGGTGCTGGCTTAAGCCAGCTGCTTGAGTTGCTCCTCTAGCGCCGCGAGCTGGGACTTGGAATCCGTCAGGCGCCTGCGCTCCGTCTCCACGATGGCGGTCGGAGCCTTCTCCGTGAAGCGCGGATCCGAAAGCTTGCGCTCGGAGAGCTGGATGTTCGAGCGCACCTGAGCGAGCTGCTTGTCGAGGCGCTTCCTTTCCTTCTCGGGATCCAGCACGCCTTCCACGAACACCTCGGTCTCGCCGGCCACGGCCGTGGCGGAGAGCCTGGGCGGGACCGGAGCGTCCCCGATGAGCACGGCGGACAGCCCGGCTTGGCTCAGGATATGGCGCTGAAGCTTGGTCAGCGCGGCGAGAGACTCTCCGCGGGACCGGAGCACGGCCTTGAGCTGCGTCTTGGGCGAGACCTGATACTTGGCCCGGACGTCGCGGATGACGCGGACGACTTCCTGCAGACGGCCGAACTCCGCCTCGATGCTCCTGTCCTCGAATCGCTCGAGCTTCTGCGGCCAGGAAGCCTTGATGAGGAGTTCGGACTTCGGCAGGGGGACCTCGAGCCCGCGCACCGGAGCCTGCGCGTTCAGCTTTTCCCAGAGTTCCTCGGTGATGAAGGGGACCGCCGGGTGGAGCATCCGCAGGGTCTGGTCCAGAGCGAAGGACAGCACCGTCTTAGCCGCCGGAGCTTCGCGACTGTCCTTGAAGCGGGGTCGGACGAGCTCGATGTACCAGTCGCACAGGTCGGACCAGAAGAATTCGCGCGCCGCGCCGATGGCCGCGGACGGGTTGTAGCCCTTCAGGCTCTCCGTCACCGTGCGCACGGTGGCCGCGAGCCTGGAGAGTATCCAGCGGTCCTCTTCCCGGAGCGCGTCCGGGGAGACCGGCGCGTAGGCGTAGTCTCCCAGGTTCATGAACGCGAAGCGGGAGGCGTTCCAGAGCTTGGTACAGAACGCCCGGCCCACCTCGAAGCGGTCGCTGATGAGCTTGGCGCGGGGGACGTCCTGGAGCGTGCCGAGCACGTCGAACTCGTTGCCGGTCTCCGGGCAGAGGTAGGTGAAGATGCTCCTCCCGTGCTTGGCGTGGGCGAGGTCCACGAGCTTGCCCGTGAAGGGACTCACGGCCTGGACCGGCAGGCGGATGTCCTGCGTGCCGGTCTGCATCTCGCAGAGCACGTAGCGCAGGGCGTCGGTGCCGTACTGCTCGATGATGTCCACGGGGTCGATGCCGTTCCCCTTGGACTTGCTCATGCGCTCGCCTTTTCCGTCGAGGATGTTGGCGTGGATGAAGGAGTCGTGGAACGGCATGTCCCCGAGGCAGTAGAGCCCCATCATGACCATGCGCGCGACCCAGAGGGTGATGATGTCGCGGCCGGTCACGAGGCAGGAACCGGGATAGTAGCGGTCCAGCGCGTCGTGGAGCGGGGTCTGGCCTTCGCGCACCTTGGCGCCCGCCGGGTCCGGCCAGCCCAGGGTGCTGAAAGGCCACAGAGCGCTGGAGAACCAGGTGTCTAGTACGTCGGGGCTCCGTTCCAGCCCGAACTCGTTCAGGAGGCTCTCAGCCGACTTCTCGGCTCCCTCATTCCGGAGGCAGAGTTGGACTTCGTCTTCGACGACCCGGTAGTGATAAGTGCTTTCCGGCAAGGACTTGACGGCCTCGGTGAAACGGCTCATCCGGCCGGCCTCTAGCGAGGCCGACCATATGGGGATGCGATGCCCCCACCACAGCTGCCGGCTGATGCACCAGTCGCGCTTCTCTTTGAGCCAGCTCAGGTAGATGCCTGCGTAGCGTTCGTGGTCCGGGTGGAAGGTGAGGCGCAGGCCGCTGGCCGAGCACCAAGTCCCCCCGACGGCGTCCATGGCGGCCTGGGCCAATCCCGCGGTGTGGAACTCCTTGTCCGTGCCGCGGCCCATCGCCACCCCGCCTTCCACGTCTCCCATGTGAACGAACCATTGCTTGGACAGGTACGGCTCGATCGGGGTCTTGGACCGGTCCGAATGGCCGATGGGGATCTCGCGGTCCTCCACGAGCTCGATGAGCCCGCGGGCCTCCAGGTCCTTGAGCACCGCCTTGCGCGCCTGCATCACGGGCAGGCCCTTGTAGGGGCCGGCGTTCTCGTTGAGGGTGCCGTCTTGGTTCAGGATGTTGATGACGCCGATGCGGTCCTTGTGCCGTTCGTAAACGCCGTAGTCGTTGGGGTCGTGCCCGGGAGTGATCTTGACGCAGCCGGAGCCGAGCTCCGGCTTGGCCCACTCATCCAGGATGAGGGGGATGGGACGCTCCATGAGGGGCAGCATGACCTTGCGGCCGTCCTTGGCCATGTCCCTGAGCTTCTCGAGAAGAGGCAGAAGGGCTTTCCTCTCCTCGTTGCCCTCCAGGGCTCCCCGCGGGTCCGGGTGGCAGGCCACGGCCGTGTCGCCGAGCATGGTCTCGGGCCGGGTGGTGGCGACCACGACGTGGGTCGGCTCGCCCGGCTTGGGGTCCACGACCGGATAGCGGAGGTGCCAGAAATGGCCCTGCACGTTCTCGTAGACGATCTCGTCGTCCGAGACCGCGGTCTGAAGGAGGCAGTCCCAGTTGACCAGGCGCACGCCGCGGTAGATGAGCCCGTCTTTGAACAGCCGGAAGAAGGCCTCGCGCACGGCCGAGGCGCAGACCGCGTCGAGCGTGAAGCGGTGCCTGTCCCAGTCGCACGAGCAGCCCATGCGCTGCTGCTGGGCCACGATCCGGGACTCGTACTCGTCCTTCCAGTCCCAGATCTTGCGCACGAGGGCCTCGCGGCCGATGTCGTGCCGGGTCTTGTGCTCGAGCTCGAAGAGCCTCTTCTCGACCACCGCCTGCGTGGCGATGCCCGCGTGGTCCGTGCCGGGCTGCCAGAGGGAGTCGTGCCCGAGCATGCGGTGCCAGCGGATGAGGAGGTCCTGCATCACGTTGTCCATCGCGTGCCCCATGTGCAGGGCGCCCGTGACGTTGGGCAGGGGCATCATGATGGTGTATCTTCGCGACTGCCCTTCAGGGCAGGAGCGAAAAGCCTTTGTTTTCATCCAGTGTCGTGAAATCCGTTCTTCCACTTCGCCGTGTTCGTAATTCTTTTGTATTTCTTCGGACATTATTCGCAGCGCTCGAGCTTCACGTGGATGGGGGAACGGGCGGCCTTGAGCTTCGCGACGCCCTCTCCGATGGAGGCGTCGGAAAGGAGCTCCAGCGCGAGCGTCTCCTTCCGGATGTATTCCGCCCAGTTGGAGATGACCTTCGCCGTCTCATCGTCGGTCCGGTAGCGGATGCGTATCCGATCGGCGACGTGCAGGCCGATGGACTTGCGCAGGTCCTGGATGCCGCGCACCACGTCGCGCGCCACGCCTTCGGCCTTGAGCTCAGGCGTGAGGTTGGTGTCCAAGGCGACGAAGGCCCCCGCGTCGAACACGAACCGGACCCCGGGAGGGCTTTCGTGCTCGACCACGATGTCGCCCGGGAGGAGCTCGAAGGACGTCGGCCCGGCTTCGAACCTGTAGCTGCCCGTCAGGCGCAGGTTGGCCTGCACCGCCTCCGCGTCCGCCTCGGCCAGGTGCGCCTCGATCTCCTTGAGCCAGCGGCCGTAGCGTTCGCCGAGCGACTTGGGGTCGGGCTTGAGCCTCGCTCGGACCAGGTCCTCGGCGCGGCGCAGGAGCTCGAGCCCCCGCACGTTGACCTCCTCCAGGAGCTGGCCGCGCAGCGAGGGGTCCTCCAGGGCCGCGCGCTCCTCGATGGTCTCGGGCAGGACGATCATGCGGGCCAGGGGTTGGCGGACCTTGACGTTGCCGGCGCTGCGGATGCTCAGGGCGAGGTCGCGGTAGCGCACGATGGCGTCGATGCGCTTCTCGAGCCGCTCGTCCACCCGGGAGGCGTCCGCCTCGGGGTAGGCGAGCAGGTGCACGCTCTCCGGCGCTTCCGGGCAGACCGAACGGACCAGGTTCTGGTAGATCTCCTCGGTCAGGAACGGGAGCGCCGGGGACAGCAGCCGGACGAGGGTCTCCAGGCACTCGTAGAGCGTGGCGTAGGCCGCGAGCTTGTCCGCGTCCGCCTCGCTCTTCCAGAAGCGCCGGCGGGAACGCCGCAGGTACCAGTTGGAGAGCGCATCCACGAAACGCTCGAAGCGGCCCATGAAGAGGTAGATGCGCCGTCCCTCAAAGGACTCCCGAGCGCACAAGATGAGGCCCTGCAGCTTCGAGACGATCCATCGGTCGAGCTCCGAGCGCTCGGGCAGGGGCACCTTCAGCGAGGCCGGCGCGATCTTGTCCACGGAGGCGTAGAGCACGTAGAAGCTGTAGCAGTTCCACAGGGAGTTGAGCCGCCGCTGGACCTGCTGGTCCAGGTGGAGCACGTCCTTCCGGCGGTCCTTGCGGATGTCGGGGAAGTTGAGGTTGTTCTCCGGGTTCTGGGCCGCGAAGATGTAGCGCATGACCTCCGCCCCCATGGAGGCGGCCGCCTCGTTGAACTCGATGGCGTTGCCCGAGCTCTTGTGCATCTCCTTGCCTTCCTCGTCGCGCACGAGCGCGTGGCCGAGCAGGGTCTTGAAGGGGGGCACGACCTTCGATATCCCGCCGTTGCGGTCCGCCCAGCGGTCCTCCTGCATCATGGTGCTCATGGCCAGCAGGGCGTAGAACCAGTTGCGGAACTGGCCGGGGAAGCACTCGAGCACGAGGTCCGCGGGATACCACTGGTCCCAATAGGCGCGGTCCGACCCGTACCGCTGCGTCGAGAAGGGTACGATGCCGGCGTCGAGCCAGGGGTTGCCCACATCCGGGATGCGGGAAGCCGTACCGCCGCACTTGGGACAGCGGACTTTGATCTTGTCGACCCAGGGGCGATGGGGGGAGCGCCCGTCGAACTCGGACCAGCCTTCCACGGCGCGCGAGCGCAGCTCCTCGCGGCTGCCGACCACGTCGAACCAGGTGCAGCGTTCGGCCCCCGCCGCCGAGTGCTTGTCGCACTGCCAGATGGGCAGGGCCAAGCCCCAGAAGCGCTTCTTGGAGATCATCCAGTCTCCCATGTTCGAGAGCCAGTCGAGCTCCTGCTTCTGCCCCCAATCCGGGATCCAGCGGATCTGCGGCACGAGGTACATGATCTCCTGGCGCCAGTCCATGCGGACGAACCACTCGTCCACCAATCGGAAGAGCGTCTTGGTGCCGCAGCGCCAGCAATGGGGATAGCGGTGCGGGTAATGCTCCTTGGCGATGAGCAGGCCTTTCTTCTTGAGATCCGAGGCGACGAGCTCGCCCACGTCGTGGGCGTAGTTCCCGGCCAGGGGACCGAAGGAGGGGAGGAACTTGCCGTGCTCGTCTAGAGGGGCGAGCGCCACCAGGCCCTGCTCCTTGCCGAGGCCGTAGTCTTCCTTGCCGCACCCGGGGGCGATGTGCACGAGCCCGGTCCCCTCGCTGCCGGACACCATGTCCCAGGCGATGACCCGGTGGTCCGAGGCCCCGCAGTGCCCGGCCAGCTTCGGGTCCGGCCACGGGGACCCGCCCATCTCCCGCTGGGCCGGGAGCTCGTCGAAGGGCCCGTCGTAGGTCCAGCCGAGCATCTGGCTGCCGAGGAGCTCGTCCACGACCTCGTACTCTGCGAAGGCTTTGAGCATGCTCGGGAACGGCGTCAGACCCACGGTGCGGCGCGTCTTGCCCTTGGCGCTCGTTTCCTCCGTCTCGACCGAGCGCTTGGACTGCCAGTTCTCCTTTCCGATGTAGTACGTCCACTCGCCCTGCCGGACCTTCACGTACTGCATCCGCGGGTTGACGGCCACCCCCACGTTGCAGGTCAAGGTCCAGGGAGTCGTGGTCCAGACCAGCAGGGCCTCGTTCTTCCGCTCCCGGAGAGGGAAGCGCACCACCAGGGAGAGGTCGCCCAGCCAGCGGTAGCCCTCGTGCATCTCCATCTGCGAGAGCCCGACCCCGCAGCGCGGGCACCAGGGCATGACGTCCACGCCTTTGTAGATGAAGCCCCGGTCGTGGCACTTCTTCAGGAAAGACCAGATGGTGTAGTTGTTCTCCTCCGACATGGTGAAATAGGAGTCGGACCAGTCCATCCAATAGCCGAGCCTCACGGACTGCTCGGTCTGCACCGCGGAGTACTTGCGGACCCGGGCCTTGCACGCCTCGACGAACTTCTCGACCCCGTAGGTCTCGATGTCCGTCTTGGACTTGAACCCCAGCTCCTTCTCCACCTCCACCTCGACCCAGAGGCCCTGGCAGTCGAACCCGTTCTGGTAGCGCAGCTCGCAGCCGCACATGGCGTGGTAGCGTTGGAACATGTCCTTGAGCGAGCGGCCCCAGGCGTGATGCACTCCCATGGGGTTGTTCGCGGTGATGGGGCCGTCCAGGAAGCGCCACTTGGGCTTCCCCTTGTTCTGCTCGCGGAGCTTGTCGAAGACGCGCTGCTCCTGCCAGAACCGGAGCCAGCGCCCCTCCAGCGCGGGGAAGTCGGGGCGCTCTTCTACAGGCTTATGCATGTGGGAGAAGAAAGCATGGGTGGACAGGGAATCGAACCCTGGACCTCCACGTTATCAGCATGGCGCTCTACCGACTGAGCTATCCACCCAGGAATGTCGATTGTACCAGTCTTTGAATTTGGCTGTCAAATCCAGGTTTTCCCGGGGTGAACGGAATAGGCCTTTGGGCCTAGCCGAGGATGCGCCCTGTGGTCCTTGGAGCGGCGTGGGTTCTTGAGACAAAATATAGGCATGGGCGCCCTTTTCGCGTGGCTCTTCATGTCCGCCGCGGGCCAGCCTGCGGCCGCCTATGACCCGGGCTTCCTCGAGGTGACCACGCAGCAGGAGGTCCAGGAGTTCTACGAGAAGAACCAGGACGTCAAGAAGAAGGAGGAGAAGTACAAGCAGGACGTCAAGCGCCGCGAGCAGCTTCGCCAGGCGAATCCCCAGGCCGATGAGCGGGCGCTGGAGAGCTCCCTGAACGACCCGGACGTGCAGGCCAAGCAGCAGGAGATGGCCACCGGGCTCAATCCCGAATCGTACATGCAGGACCTCATCGCCGAATATCTGGTGGAGAAGGGCCAGGTCGTGGAGGACAACATCTGGGAGGCGGCCCGGGTCAAGGCCGACGCGGCCACGCGCCGGCTCTACCGCGACTTCCTGCGCAAGGTCTACTGGAACGGTCACGCCGCCGGCGACGACACCGGGGCGCTGGTGCAGCGCATCCGCAACGCTTTGGAGACCAAAGACGGGTTCATGATCTTCCCCAGGGAGATCATGGGCCCGGTGCCCGAGGGCGCGGCCGCGACCTACGGCGGCGGGCTCGTGACCATGGGGCCGGGCGTGCTCGACATGGCCGTCCACTCCCACGAATGGCTGCACTGGTGGGACGACATGAACGGGTCCATGGACGGGCAGCGCGGCAAGGAAGATCAGATCGAGCCCTACGCCTACGACAACATGGGGCGCTACTACGGCTAGCAGGGTGCTGACAAAGTCCCGATAACGCAGCGGGTCCCCTGGGGTTAAGGCCGCATCGGAACCCCAGGGGCCTGGCGACAAGTCGTGCTCCATATCGCCAGGCCTGTCGTCCGGGTCCCTCCC
>JBAZKS010000042.1:0-42797 GCA_041650695.1 Elusimicrobiota bacterium | reverse complement strand
GGAACGACAGTCGTTGAGCTGTTGGGAAACTTCGTCCCGAGGCGGCCGTATGCCTCGGGGCGAAGTACGGCGCACGCGGCGCCGATAAATGCCGTTCAGAGGGGGTTTATCAGCACCCTGCTAGCGCAGCCGGGACGCGTCGATGAGGCCCGAGCCCTGCTGCTGCGCGCTCAAGCCGGACAGCGGGGCCGCGGCAGCCTTCAGAGCGCTCCGGACCTGCGAAGGGCTGCGCGCTCCCAAGGAGTACGCCAGCGCGGCCAGACCCGCCACGTGCGGCGAGGCCATGGACGTGCCGGAGAGCCTCGCGGCCTTCCCGCCCGGCCAGGTCGACTCCACGTCCTTGCCCGGAGCGATGAAGTCCACCTCCGGCCCGGTCGTGGCGAAGTCCGCGAGCCCGTCCTGCGAGGTGCTGGCGCTGACCGCGATGACCTCGCTGTAGCTCGCCGGCGCTGAGACCGAGGCTTCCGGATCGTTGCCGGTCGCGGCCACGATGGCGACGCCCGCGGAGACGGCTTTCTTCACGGCCTTGACCATGGCGTCGGAGCCCGGACCGCCGAGGCTCATGTTCGCCACGTTCATGCCGTTCTCAGCCACCCAGGCGATCCCCTCGATGATGGTGGCGATGGACCCGCCGCCCTCGGCGTCGAGGACCTTCACCGCGTAGAGGCTCGCCGCCGGAGCCACTCCCACGATGCCCTTGCCGTCCACCGGCCGCGCGCCGATGGTGCCGGCCACGTGCGTGCCGTGCCCGTGGTCATCCGCGGGCGACGCTCCCGGATCGAGGATATTGGCTCCACCGGCGCAGGCCAGATAGGGGTGGGAACAGTCGATGCCGGTGTCGATGATCGCCACCCTGACCCCGGCCCCGGTCGCCCGGTCCCACGCCTGAGGCGCGCCGACCCGCTTGACTCCCCAGGGGACGAAGACCTTCGAGTCCGCCTGTGCCTTGAAGGAAGCATCCCCGATCCCGGGAGCGGACGCGCTCTTGGCCGCGGACTGCAGCGCGGCTTGAGCGGAGGGCAGGGGGACGGACTCCACGATGATCCACTTGCGGTAGGCGTTCGGCTCCACGGACTCTACGCCCTTGGCGGACTTCAGCGTCACGCCGGCCGGAGTGATCTTCTTGGGGAAGGAGACCAGGAGCCCGTCGACGAACGGAAGCTCCTTGACCACGGTCCCGCCCGCTTGCTCGACCGTCTTGCGCCGCTGCTCCGGGCTCACGCCCGGGAGGAAGGTGACGATCTGCTGATTCTTGGACTCCTCTTGGAGAGCCGTGAAGGAAGCCGCATCAGCCCCCTGGACCACGGCACCGGCGAGCAGAACGATGAACGACAACGCCTCGGCGACGACGCCCATTCCACCACCTCCTAAGGGACCGCATGACGCGGGTCCCGCCCAGAAGGCCTACATTATAAGGACCTGAAGTCCGGCCTGTATAGGTTCGGAGGACCCAGCATTCCGTAGGCCCAAAGTCCTAGACGCCGACGGCTTCCTCTGGCGGCTCCGGATTTTGCATAATGCATCCGCCATGAGCATCTCACGAATCCTCTCAGCGGACGGAGCCACGCTCGCGGTCCTGGTCCTTCTCTCGGTCTATTCTCTCGCCCTGATGTGGGAGCGCAGGGCCTACCACAAGCGGGCCATGGGACGCCTTCAGCCCTTCCTGGCGAAGCTCCGCCAGCTGATGAAGTCCGGAGCGCCCAAGGAGGCGGCGGCGCTCTGCAGGGAGCTCCCGGGAGCGGGAGCGGATGTGGTCATGTCCTGCCTGGTGGGGCCCACGTCGAAGAGAGAGCGGCGCAGCGCGGCGGACCGCGAGCTCGAACGCCAGGTGGCGCGGCTGGAGAAGGGGCTCCCGACCCTGGGGACCATCGGCAGCACCGCTCCCTTCATCGGGCTCTTCGGCACCGTGCTCGGAGTGATGCGCGCGTTCAGCGACCTGGCCAAGGCGGAGAACGCGGGACCGGGCGTGGTCGCGGTCGGCATCTCCAACGCCCTCATCGCCACGGCGGCCGGCCTCTTCGTGGCCATCCCGGCCATCATCGCGTACAACTACTTCACCACGAAGGCCAACCATTTCTCGGACGAGCTGCGCTGGGCCACGGACGAGGTCCTGGACTGGCTCACCGAAGGCTCCTCCGAGCACAAGACCTAGGATGCACGGCCGCTTCGAGAGGCGCAGGCCCATCGCGGAGATGAACCTCATCCCGCTCATCGACGTCTCGCTCATCCTCGTCATCATCTTCATGGTCCTCACCCCGGTGCTGGTGCACTACCAGATGACGGTGCGCCTGCCCACGTCCACGGAAGGCGCTCCGGCGCAGGCCGAGACCACCATCGTCGTGCAGATCGACCGCAACGGCCGCATCACCGTCAACGACAGGCCCGTGGACGCGTCGAAGCTGGAGCGCGAACTCATCGGGCTCCTCGGCAAGTCGGCGCGCAAGACCGTCCTCGTGCAGGCGGACCGGGCGGTCTCCATCCAGAAGGTGGTCTCGGTGCTGGACATCGCCAAGAGGCTCAAGGTCGGCAAGCTGGGGATCGGAGTCACCGGGGGAAAATGACGCTGGACGGCTCCATGAAGCCCTACCTGGCCCTCTCGGCCATGGGGCATGGAGCCCTCGTCGTGCTTGTCGGGATGCTGAGCTCCGGGCCTTCCGGGCCCGGGAAGGTCTACCGCATCGACTTCATCGGACCCACGAGCGGGATACTCAACAGGGACCAAGGCGGCGGCCCCGCTCCCGCGGTGCAGGCTCCGCCCGCTGCCGCTTCTCCAGCCAAGAGGCCGCCTCCTCAGACAGACCCCGACGCTTTCGGGCGGAGGAAGCCGGGAGCCCCTCTCCCTCGGCCCAGCTTCCTGGAAGGCCCAGCGGCCAAAACGACGGCGGAGCCTCCTCCGGTGGCCGCTCCTGCGCAGCCCGCTGCTGCGTCCGGCGGGGCCGGAGAGGAGGGGGGGACCGGGATGGGCAGCGGCCCCGCCGGAGCCCTGGTCTCAGCCGACATAGGGGACTTCCCCTACCCCTGGTTCATCACCCAGGTCCGCACCTCGCTCTGGCAGAAGTGGTCCGAGCGCATGCCCTCGGAACCCGGGGAGTGCACCGTGGTCTTCACGATCCTGAGGAACGGCAAGGCCGTGGACGTGCGCGTGGAGCTCACCTCAGGCGAGAAGGGGTTCGACTACGTGGCCACGAGCGCGGTCCGAGAAGCGGCTCCGTTCCCGCCGCTGCCGACGGGCTTCAGCGAGCCCTTCCTGCGGGTGCATGTGCAGTTCATGACGCAGAGGTGATCTTATGGCCGGCGAGATGTGCTCGAAATGCCGCAAACAGATGGTCCTGGTCAAGCGCTGGTTCCAGTGCAGCGGGTGCCGCGCCTACTTCTGCCCCAGCTGCAAGGACCGCTTCTGCCTCTATTGCCGCGCGGAAGTGAAGCAGGTCGAGAACCGGTAAGGTTGTATCCCCTCGTCCAAAATAGCTACGATAGCCCCGGCCGCGTTGCGCGATGGGAGAGGTGGCCGAGCGGCTGAAGGCGACGGTTTGCTAAACCGTTATACGGGGTAAACCCGTATCAAGGGTTCGAATCCCTTCCTCTCCGAAGTTCCGCCCGACTCCGCAAGGAGTCGGGCTGTCCTTTTTCAGCCGATGGCCTCGATCCTGGAGTGGAACACGCGCGCGGAGGGCAGGCGCGACTCCGGGTTCGGGTCGAGCGCGTCGTAGATGATCTCGTCGAAGGCGACGGGGAGGTCGGCGACGATGGTGCTCGCCTTGGCGTAGTTGCGCTCGGTCTTGGTCGCGCTGACGTTCAGGGAGCCGCCGTACGGGAGGACGCCGGTCAGCATCTCGTAGAGGCAGATGCCGAGCATGTAGACGTCGGCGACAGAGCTGACCAGGCCCTTGTCGGCCTCTGGCGCCATGTAGGCGGGGGTGCCGACGATCGTGCGGGTCTGGTTCATGGTGATGCCGTGGTGGTCGGCCGGTGCGGCCGAGCCGTCGGCCTGCAGCTTCTCCTCGATGCGCCGGGCGATCCCGAAATCCATGACCTTCACGAAGCCCTGGTCCGTGACCATGATGTTGGCCGGCTTGAGGTCCCGATGCACGATGCCGCGGCCATGCGCGAAATCGAGCGCATCGCAGACGGGACGGAGCACGCGCCGGACCATGGCCAGCGGCAGACGCCGCTTCTCCGCGAGCAGGTGCTGGACGGTCTTGCCGGAAGCCATCTCGAAGACCAGGAAGATCCCGGAGGGAAGGTCCAATATCTCGTAGATGCTGATGATGTGCGGGTGATGGAGCGAGGCCACGGTGCGGGCCTCCTGCAGATAGTACTCCCTCGCCTGAGAGCCGAGGGAGCCGAGCTCGGCGGACATCTGCTTGATCGCGACGACCCTGTTGAGCGAATGGTCCTTCGCGTCCCAGACCTGGCCCATACCCCCTTTCCCGATCACCCGTCGGAGCTCGTACTTCCCCGCGAGGAGGTCCCTCTCCGGCTCCTCCGGGCCGCCGCCGGAAACGACCGCCATCGCGCGCCTGGACCGCTCGGGCTTGGCCCAATAAAAATAGACCAACCCGCATCCGCATACGATGATCAGCAGGACCATCCCCAGGAGCGCCATGGACGTCTGGCTGTCGCCCCCAGACTCCGAAGACGCCGCGTCGCGCGCTCCGGGAGGCGGGAACACGCGGTCTCCGTTCATGGCCGCCTTGAGATGCTCGCGGAATCTATCGGGGGCGAGTTCGGCCGCCTTCTCGAGTGCGGCCATCATCTCGGCCCGCTGCTTGCGCTGCTCGTAGGCGTTGGCCTGGATGGCGTAGGCCTGGGCATCGTTCGGATCGGCTCGGAGCGCCTCTTCGGCGCTCATGATGGCGCTCACGTAGTCTTTCTTATTGAGCTGGGCCCAGGCCAAGTTGTCGTAGGCGGCGGAGTTGTCCAAGGGCTTCAACTTCAGGGATTCGCGCGCCATGTCTTCGGCCTCATCGAAGCGGTTCATGCGGTTGTAGGCCGTGGCCTTGAGGCTGTAGGCCTTCGGATTCCGGGGCAGGGCCCCTATGGAATTATCCGCCGCTTGGATGGCGGCGTTGAACCGCCCCGCGTTAAGGCTCTCTCTCGCCTCCTGGATGAAGGCGAGCGCCTGCCTCTCCTCTTCGGAGACCGGATCCTCCTGCGGGACGGCCTCCCTCTCGATCTCCGCCGCCCGGACCGGCGAAGCGGATACGAGGGACGCGAGCGAGACGGCGAGGCAGAGCCTATTCGAGAGAGACACGGTCGGAGATTCGATCTAAAGCTACAAAAAACTCCTGGACATTACCAGGCCGGGCCGAGGGGTCGTCGGCGATGGCTCGCTGGATCAGGGAGTCGAAATCCGGCGAAAGCCCGGGTACGCGGAGCAAGGCCCGCACATATTCCCGGCCGGTGCCTCCGGTCCTGAGCGGGAGATCCCCCGTCACCATCTCGTAGAGGCAGACGCCCAGCGAGTAGATGTCCGCCGCCGGAGCGGCCGGGACCTTGCCGAGTTCCGGCGCGCTGTAGGCCGCCGAACGCTCCGGGGTCCGCGCGGGGAGCGGGGAGGGCGGCGGCGATGACGGAGCGGGGCTCCTCACGCCGAACTCCGTCACTTTCAGATAGCCCTCGTCGGTCAGGAAGATGTTCGAGGGATTCAGGTCCTGGTGCACGAGCCCCCGGCTGTGCGCGAACTCCAGCGCCGCCCCCACGGGCTTGATGAACTGTTTGGCCTGGGCGAGGCTCAAGCCGCGCTTCTGTGCGAGTATCTGCCGCAGGGTCTTGCCGCTGAGCATCTCCAGCACCAGGTAAAGCCCGGCGGGAAGGTCCACCACCTCGATGACGTCCGCGATGTTCGGGTGGCGGAGAGATGCCAGGGTCTTCCCCTGCGCCAGCCAAGCCTCCCGGCACGCCGCGCGCGGCCCGTCGAGGTCCAGCTTCTTGACCGCGACCCGGCGCGTGAGCGTGCGGTCGTTCGCTTCCCACACCTCTCCCAGACTTCCCTTGCCGATGACGCGGATGAGTTCGTACCTCCCGGCCAGGACCCCGCCGAGTCCCGCGGGCTCGACGGAAGGCTCCGCCTTGGAGACTCCGAGGTCCGCAGGCGGGGCCCGCCCGGTCCGGCGCTTGAACCAGGCTGCCGCGCCGACGAACGCCAACGCCGCGGCCGCAGCGCCTGCCAGCGGTCCCATGGGGAGGCGCCTCTCGGCTCCGCCGGGATATCCTCCCCGCGCCGGGGGAGGCGCTTCGGGAGCGGAGGGCTCCACGGCAAACGACCGTTCGCCTGGGACCGGCTCCGCCGCATCCACGGACGCTTCAGGGGCCGGATCCTCGCCGGCCGGTCGGGGCTCCTGGACGCCTTCGGCCTGCTCGCCGGGGCCCACCGGCGGCACATTCACCGCGAACCGGCTTTGGCCGTCCGCATCGCCGTCGTCGCTCCCTTGCCCGGGGGAAAACGCTGCGCAGAGGACGAAGATCGTCGCGGGAAGGGCTCGACGGAGGGTCATATACCCTGGCTAGTATTATACGGAAAGATAATATTGTCAAGACTCATATTAGGTATAATCGCCCTTCCAGACGATCATGCGCGGGGACACCTCCGGACTCCAGGAATCCAAGCCCGTCGACGCCTCGGACACGTTCCTGGGATGGCGGGTCCTGCTCTTCAACTGCGATTGCCACAATTTCGATGAAGTGGAGCGGCAACTCGTCAAGGCGCTCCATTGCCCGTTCGCGCGCGCGCGTGCCTACGCGTGGGAAGCGCATTCGCGGGGCCTGTGCGCCGTGTACCAGGGTCCGCGCGAGCGCTGCGAGGCCGTGGCCGGAGTGCTCGAGGAGATACGGCTGAGGGTCAAGGTCACGAAATGACCGGACTGCCGTCTTGAAAACGTAACATGGACCACGTATTCTCTGCTTGCATGAGGGCGCTAGCATTGCTCCTGGTGTTCAGCGCCGTCCCCGCGCAGGCTGGTCGCGTGGAGAAGGCCCGTGAACTCTATTCCGAAGGCCTAGCGCAGTACCGCAGCGGGGATCTCCAATCGGCGCTCGCGACTCACTCGAAAGCCATCGCGGAGCACTCGGACTTCCTGCCGGCCTTCATCGGCCGCGCCCATATCCGGCATATCCTCGGAGACCGTGAAGGATACCAGGCGGACCTCAAGCGCGGGATGGCGCTGGGCTCGAGCCGCAAGCCCGAGGAGATGGTCGCGCGCGGGGAAGCCCGGACCCTGGCGGGAGACTTCAAGGGAGCCCTCGCGGATTTCGACGCCGCCATCCATGCCGACCCCCAGCTCGCCGACGCCTATCACGGGCGCGGGCGGGTCCGTCGGGCCATGGGGGACTTGGCGGGAGCCATGGCGGACTGGTCCGCCGCGCTCAAGAACGACCCCGACCTCCTCATGGCCCGCTACTCCATGGCCGTGGGGCTGCACGAGAGCCGCGCCGACGACGCGGCGATCAAAGAACTCACGCGCGCGCTGAACGGCAACCCGAAGTTCGCGCTCCCCTACGGGCTCCTCGGGGTCATCTTCGCCGAGCGCGGGGATTTCGAGCGGGCGCTCAAGGCGTATTCCAAGGCGGTCCAGCTCATGCCCACCTACGCGTACGCCCTGATGGGCCGCGCGATGGTGTACATGCAGACGGGGAAGAAGTCCCTGGCGTTCAACGATCTCGCCGAAGCGGCCAAGTGCTCCCCCGGCGACTACGCCCCTCTCTACAACCGGGGTGAGCTCTATCACCGCATGGGGGAGAAGAGGGAGGCGGTCGAGGACTACCGCCGCGTCCTCAAGCTCCCGATCCCGGACCCGCAGAGCGCCTTGGCCGTCGGGCAGCGGTTCATCGAATACGCCCTGTGGGAGGAAGCCGCATCGATGTTCTCGAAAGCCCTGGACGCGGCGCGGTCGAGCCCGGACCCCAGGCTCCGCGTCCTCCAGGAAGACGCCCTGCTCGCGCGGGCCCGGTGCCTGGAGACCTTGGGCCAGGGGAAGGACGCGCTCAAGGACCTGAACTTCGCGGTCCAGGCGTCCTCCTCGTCGCCGCGCGCCTGGACCGAGCGAGGCAAGCTGCTGCACCGGCTGGGATCGCGCGACGCGGCGAGGGGATCCCTCGCCGAAGCCCTGGAGCTCGACGGCGCATTCGCCCCCGCCCTCCTGGCCCAGGGGAACCTCAAGGCCGAGTCGCGCGACTACGACGCCGCGATCGAGGACTTCTCCTCCGCCATCGCTTCGGACCCCGGGCTGTCGGAAGCCTACAACAACCGCGGGGTCCTGCGCACGAGGATGCTGGGAGGTCTCGATAGCGGCATCGCCGACATCATGAAGGCCGTGGAGCTCGACGCCCAGGACCCCGTGTTCCATGTGAACCTGGGCGCGGCCTATGTGAAGCACGGCGACTTCTGGAAAGCGATCGCCGAACTCGACAAGGCTCTCGGGCTCGACGGCCCCAAGGGACGCATCCTGCAGGTCCGCGCCGAGGCCAACGCCGGCCTCGGGCTGGTGTCCAAGGCGATCAAGGACGTCGGGGACGGCCTGGCCGCTGATCCCAAGTCCGCGGAGCTGTTCGTCACCCTGGGGAAGATCCGGCACTCCATGCGCGACTACCCGCAGGCGATCCGCGATCTGGACAAGGCCCTGGCCCTGGATAAGAGGTTCGCGCAGGCTTACCTGCACCGAGGCCTGGCCTACGGGGCTCTTGGAGAGCTGCGCCGCGCCGCCTCGGACTTCGGAGCCGCGGCCGAATACGGGGAGCGGCCGTACGAAGCCTACACGTACCTCTGTCAGACGGAACGGCTCAAGGGCAACCCTTCGCGCGCCGTCGACGCCTGCGACCGGGCGCTGGCGGTGCACCGCGAGTACGCCCCGGCGTACGTCCACCGCGGGCTCGCGTTCCTGGCGGTCGGCTCTTTCGAGAGGGCCGTGAGGGACCTCGACGACGGCGTCCGGCTCGGGGCGCGCTACGCCGAGGCGCTCCTGGCCCGCTCCGTCTCCCATGCGGCGCTCCGGCAATACCGCCAGTCCGACGAGGCATACCGGGAGGCGCTGGCTTTCGATTTCCTGGCGAAGTCCTGCGACATCACCTTCGGCCAGGAGCCCCTGGCCAGGTGGGACTACCAGTTCCTGATCGAGGACCTGTCCAAGACGATCGACAAGGACGCCGACGACCCTTACACGCACGTCGTGCGCGGCAACGCGCTGCACAACAGCGCGCGCTACGACCGCGCCATCCTGGAGTATACCCGGGCCATGGAGGTCAACGACCGCCTGACCGCGGCCTATCTGGCGCGAGGGGCGGCGCTCGCGGCGCAGGATTCCATGGACGCGGCCGAGCACGATATCCGGCGGGCCATCGAGCTCGACCCGATGGACGCCTTCGCGCACCAGTCCCTGGTGACGCTCCTCACCGCGCGCCGGAAATACGCGGACGGACTGAAGGCCGTGACGGCGGCCATGAAGGTCCAGCCCGACAACCCGCGGCCGGATCTCTTCATCAAAGCGGGGAACCTCCGGTATTTCCTGAAGGACATCCGCCGCGCGTCGGAGAGCTACGGGCTCGCTCTCAAGCTCGACCCCGGCAACCCGGACGCGTACAACGGACTCGGGCTCTGCCGCTTCGCCGAGCGCGGGTACAACGCCGCCCTGGAGCACTTCAGCCGGGCCGTCCTGGCGCGCCCCACCGATGACCGCTACTACCGCAACCGCGCCTCCACGTTCGTCAACATGGGAGGCTTCGCGGACGCGGCGAACGACTATAAGCAGGCTCTGCTCGTGAACCGCGACCCGGAGCGCGTGGCCGACTACCAGAAGCTCATCGACAGCAGCGAGAAGATGCTCGAGAAGCCGGAAGGCACGCAAGCGAGGAAGACGTCCGAATGACCGTATGATGATCCCCGAGCTCTTCTCGCGGGGAAAACCAGTATTCTCCTTCGAGTTCTTCCAGCCCAAGTCTCCGACGGAGATGTCCCGCTTCAAGACGACGGTCCGGGATCTCAAGGCCCTGGCCCCGGATTTCGTCACCGTGACCTACGGCGCCGGCGGCGCGGCCGGCGAGCGGATCAAGACGGTGGAGACCGCAGGCCTCATCAAGCGCGAGATCGGGCTGGAGACGGCCGCGCACCTGACCTGTCTGACCCACACCCGTCCGGAGATCCTCGAGGTCATCGACCGCATCGCCGCGCACGGCATCGAGAACATCGTGGCCCTTCGCGGAGACCGGCCGGCCGGCTCCGAGGTCCCGGCCCACGACTTCGAGTACGCCGTCGACCTGGTCCGGATCATCCGCGCACGCAAAGGCTTCCGCATCGGGGTGGCCGGCTACCCGGAGAAGCACCCGGAGGCGGTCTCCCGGCAGACCGACCTCATCCACCTCAAGGAGAAGGTGGCCGCCGGCGCCGACTGGGTGATCACGCAGCTCTTCTTCAAGAACGCGGACTATTTCGATTTCGTCCGCCGCGCGCGCGCCGTCGGGATATCGGTCCCGATCGTGCCCGGCATCATGCCGGTCACCAGCTTCTCGCAGATACAGCGCTTCACGACCCTGTGCGGCGCCTCCCTCCCCGAGCCGATGGTGGCCGAGCTCGGACCGATCGCGTCGGACCCCGACGCGGTCTCCCGCTACGGCATCGAATACG
Source organism: Elusimicrobiota bacterium (assembly GCA_041650695.1). Classification (GTDB taxonomy): domain Bacteria; phylum Elusimicrobiota; class Elusimicrobia; order UBA1565; family UBA1565; genus JBAZKS01. The sequence goes on along the minus strand of JBAZKS010000042.1, from coordinate 32,182 downwards.
CGACGCAGCAGTGCCGGGGACTCCTGGACGGGGGAGCCCCGGGCATCCACTTTTACACCCTCAACCGCTCGCACGCGACGGCCACCATACTCTCCAGACTTCGGGCTGGATGATCCTCGCGACCCTTCTTTTGACGGCGCTCTCACCGGCCGCCGGAGCCTCCTCCAGCGGAACGCTCGACTCCGTCCTCATCGACCGGAGGGACGTCTTCGACCCATCGGTCCCCGGAGAGGACTCCTGGATGTTCCGCACGGCGAACCGCCTCCACGTACGCACGCGCGAGGCTGTGGTGAGGCGCGATCTCCTTCTCGGGCCTGGGGACGCATGGGACCCGCTCGAGGCGCTCGAGACCGAGAGGAATCTGCGCTCCCTGCCGTTCCTTAGGGAAGCGGAGCTCTCCCGGCAAGGGTCCGCCTTGAGCGTGCGCACCCGGGATTCCTGGACGCTCCTGCCCCGCGTGAGCATCGGGACCGAGGGGGGGGACACCTCCTTCGGCTACGGCATCGAGGAGCGGAACCTGCTCGGGTTCGGTAAGACGGTGAAGCTGGCCCACTCCAAGTCCGAGGGCGAGACTCGGGACGAAGCGCGCTACTACGATCCCAGGCTGCTCGGGACCTGGTGGAACCTGGACGGCTTCTACGCGGATGTCGAGGGCGGGCGAGAGAAGGGTGCCCGGCTGCGCAGGCCCTTCTTCTCCCTGCGGACCGCGGCCGCGGCGGACTCCTCCTGGGCCAACACCGCCCGGGACGACGTCCTGCGTCAAGGCGCTCTCGAGACTTCAAGATTCTCGCACGCGTTCCGCGGATTCCAGGCCAATCTCGGCGGGAGGGTGGTCGGACATGGGACGCTCACCCATCGCGCCCTCGTCGGCGCCGCCTACGAACGGCACCGCTTCTCCGCTCTGCACGACACCGCTCCCGGGACACTGCCCCCGGACCGCACCCTGGCCGGTCCCTGGGCAGGCTACGAACTCCTCCAAGCGGACTACCGGAAGGAGACCGAGATCGACACCACCCAGCGGGTCGAAGACTTCAACCTCGGCAACGAACTCTTCCTCAAAACGGGTCCGGCGCTCCGGTCCTGGGGCTCCGGACGCGACCTCTGGCTCTTGAGCGCCGTCGACCGCCACGGTCTTCCCCTGGGAGAGGGACGCTTCGCCTTGGCCCAAGCCGGGGCCACGGCGCGCCTGTCCCGCACCGGCGCGGAGAACGGGGTCTTCTTCGCGAGCCTCAACCTCTTCTGCAAACTCCGGGCTCCGAGCCGTCAGACCCTGGTCGCCCATCTGGAGTTCAACGACTCGCGCCGCCTCGACGGAGAGCGCCAATTCATCCTGGGAGGCGCCACGGGACTGCGCGGGTACAAGAACGACAGCTTCACCGGGACCCGCGCCGTGCTGGCGAACGTCGAGGACCGGTTCTTCCTCGACCGGGACTTCCTGCACCTGTTCTACCTCGGAGGAGTCGTGTTCCTGGACTCCGGGAGCGTAGCCCCGGACTGGAGGTTCAAAACGGACGTGGGGCTAGGCCTGCGCGTATCCCCGTCGCGCTCGGCGAGCGGGCGGGTGCTGCGCGCGGACGTGGCGTACGCCCTTCAGGACGGCCCGGGCCCGGACCGCTGGGTGGTCTCTCTCCAGGCCGGCCAGGCCTTCAGCATCGGAGGCAGCGCCAACCGACGCGCCCTGGCTCGGCCGGACGAAGGGCTGGCGGTCGACGAAGAGGACTTCCTAAGAAGGTAAGAAGACGGCATCTGCGCGGCGCTGTGTGCGCCGAACTTCGCCCTTTCGCTATCGCGAAAGGGCGAAGTTTCTCAACAGCGAAACGGCTGTTTCTTTTTCTAAGGTCATTCCCAATTGAGTAACAGCCGTTGGGGCCGATGAATTCTACGCAGCCTTCTTGTCGAGCCTGTCCGTCACGTAGCGGAACGTCATGAGCAGGATGAACCCGAGCACGCCGATGAGCGTGAAGACGTACCAGATGTAGTGCGCGTGCGCGTACATCGCCGAGCGCGCCGCCTCATCCAATCCCGGAGGCAGCTTGGAAGGGTCCGGGCACCATCGGTCCAGGAGCATGCCGGACAAGATGAAGCCGAAGAGCCAGCCGAAGGCAGAGTTCAGGTGGGCGTAGCCCATGTAGAGCCCGGTCTCGCCTTCCGGAGCCTGCTTGGACGCGTACTCCAGGTAGCGGGGGGAGAGGAAGCACTCGGCGAAGCCCTGGAAGACGATGCCCACGATCATCATGAGGATGATCGTGTTCACGCTCGTGAAGCCCAGGGAGACCTCCTTCGTCCCGATGAGAGGAGCCAGGGCCACGCACAAGGCGGAGAAGGGGATGATGAGGAAGGAGACCGCGATGGAGCTGATGGGCTTCCAGCTGCGGACCATCTGCGTCACCGGGATGACGCACAGGACGACCACGAAGGGATTCACGTTGGCGATCCAGCCCGGCTTGCTCGATAGGCCGACCATGCGGAAGAGGTACTTCGGCATGGTGGCGTAGAGCTGGCCCTGGATGGCCCAGAAGAATCCCGTGATGACGATAAGACAGGCGAAACGCCAGTTCGAGAGGGCTTTCAGGAGCCCCTGACCGAGCTCCGAGAGGCTCTTCCGGCGGGTGCCGGGAGCCGCCTCGACCTCGCGGTAGGCGAAGAAGGTGAGCAGGAGCGCGAGGAACGCCATGCACGACGCGTAGAGGTTGACGAACTGCAGTTCCCAGCCCGGGCCCGACGGGTTGCCGAGCAGGCCCCTCAAGGCCGCCAGCAGGCCCGAGTCGCCGGAATTCAGGAACGCCTGCCGGATAGGGTCCACGAAGCTCTTGCCCGAGAACGCCCCGATGTTGACGGCCCAGTAGAACAAAGAGAAAGCTCGGGCGCGGTTGTGCTCGTCCGAGCACTTAGCCACGGTGCCCGAGACCACGGGCTTGACGATCGCGGCTCCGGAGATGATGAGAAGCAGCGAAAGTATGGCCGTGGGCTTGGTGGGCACGGCGCCCAGAAGCGCGTAGCCCAGCGTCAGGAGCAGGAAGGCCGTGCACAGGGCCTTACGGAAGCCGATGCGGTCGGCCAGGGTGCCCATGAAGGTCGGCATGAGATAGAGCAGGAACGCGAACACGCCGGTGACCACGCCGGTCTCCTTATCCGAGAACCCGATGCGGGTCGTCAGGTAGACCGCCAAAAAGATGAAGCAGCCGTAGTACGCGGCCCGCTCGAAGAGCTCGATGACGTTCGCGAACCAGAAATTCGACGGGAACTTCCAAGTGGACTTCTCTTCGCTCATGGACGCTATGGTATCATACTAGGAGATGCGTCTCCTCATCGTCGAATCCCCGGTCAAGGCGCGCAAGCTCCGCGATTTCCTCGGCAAGGACTACCGCATCGAAGCCTCTTTCGGGCACGTGCGCGATCTGCCGGCCAAGGGAGACCTCGCGGTGGCTTTCGAGAACGGCCAAGTCAAGCCGGTCTACGCGCCCCTCGAGCGCGCGGCGAGGGCGCTCGGCCAGCTCTCTTCATTGGCGGCGAAGGCGGAAGAGGTCCTGCTCGCCATGGACCCGGACCGGGAGGGGGAGGCCATCGCCTGGCACATGTCCCAGCTCCTCGGCGAACGCACCTACCGCCGCGTGGTGTTCCACGCCGTGACCAAGGTGGAGGTCCAGAAAGCCGTGTCGTCCCCGCGCGACATCGACCAGCGCCTGGTCAACGCGCAGCAGGCGCGCCGCGTCCTCGACCGCGTGGTCGGCTGGCTCGTGAGTCCGACCCTGCGGCGCGTGGGCAAGGAGGCAAGGAGCGCGGGCCGGGTCCAATCGGTCGCCCTGCGCTTGGTGGCCGAGCGCGAGGCCGAGATCTCCAAGTTCAAGACGCTCGAGTACTTCGTCCTCTCGGCCAAGCTCGAGAAGCCCGGCGCCCCGCCTCCCTTCACGGCGAAGCTCGTGGCGTACGCGGGCAAGCCGCCGAAGGACATGCTGACGGACCCTGCGCGCGCGGCCAAGGGAGTGGAATGGTGTAAAGCGCAGAAGTGGGAAGTGCTCTCCTGCGACCGGCGCGACTCGGCCCGCAACCCCCCGCCCCCCTTCATGACCGCGACGGTCCAGCAGGCGGCCTCGGTCCGGCTGGGGATGAACCCGGACGCCACCATGAAGCTGCTCCAGGGCCTCTTCGACGACGGCCGCATCACCTACCATCGGACCGACTCCGCAGCCCTGGCCCCCGAAGCCGTCGAGGCGGCGCGCGCCATCATCGCGAAGGGCTTCCCTCCGGAGTACCTCCCCAAGGCGCCGATCGTCCACGCGACCAAGGCCGCCAACGCGCAGGAGGCGCACGAGGCCATCCGGCCGACCCATCCCGAGACCGGGCCCGACGCCCTCGGGGACACGGACGCCGGGAGGCTCTATCGCCTCATCTGGCAGCGCTTCATCGCCTGTCAGATGTCTCCCGGGCAGGATCAGATCACGACGATCGACGTGGCGTGCGCTCCAGGGGCGCGCCAGGTGGAAGGCCGCCCGGAGCCCATGCTCGTATTCCAGGCCAAGGGCAAGGTAACCCTCTTCGACGGCTGGCGCCGCCTCTCCGGAGAGGACGCCACCGAGGAATCCAAACCCAAGGGGAAGGGGGAGGAGGACGATGAGACCGACGCGGAGCTGCCGCTCCTGGATTCCGGCGACCCCCTGACGCTCTTGGACCTCGCCGCGCTCAAGCGTTCCACCAAGCCCCCGCCACGCTACACACAGGCCTCCCTCATCAAGAAGCTCGAGCGCGACGGGATCGGGAGGCCCTCCACCTACGCGAACATCATGCGCACCATCCTGGACCGCGGCTATGTGGAGGAGAAAAAGCGCAAGCTGCACGCGACCCCGCTCGGGCTCCGCGTGACCGACTATCTCGTACGCCACTTCAGCGGCAACTTCATAGACCTCGGCTACACGGCGCGACTCGAGGAGGAACTGGATCGCATCTCTCGCGGGGAGGCGGACTGGGAGAAGGTGGTGACGGAGGCGAGCTTCGCGGTGCTCAAGCTCGCCCAGCGCGCGGGCCTGCGGGGGAACCCGTTGAACAAGGCGGCCCCCTTATCCTAATATCGCTAGCCATCTCTTCCGGTTAGGCCCATGCCCCACGCCAGGATATCCAGAGACTTCCTCCGCCGCGAGCCCCGCTCGGGCGTGGCCGTGGTCATCGACGTGCTGCGCTTCTCGACCACGCTGTGCGCCCTCCTGCGGGCGGGGCGCCGCAGGATCCGCGTCGCCAGGGACCCGGAGGGGCTGGCGTCGGTACGCGACCTCGATTGCGCCGATGTCTTCTCCGAGGCCCCTTTCCGAGGGCCGGGACGACGCTTCGACAACTCGCCGCACCAAGCGTCCCAGTCCCGCGGGAACCGCCCCGTCTACGTGACGACCGCGACGGGCTCGAAGGCCGTGTTCGCGGCCAGAGGCGCCGACGTCGTGCTCATCGCCTGCTTCGCGAACTTCGACGCCGTGCTGCGCCTCCTCTCGCGCACGCGCCGCCGCGTCCAACTGCTGCCCGCGGGCGTCCTGGAAGACGAGCTCTGCGCGGGGGCGCTCCGGGAAGCCCTCGCCGGCGACCGGCTGGCCGCGGAAAAGGCTCTCGCACGCCTGAGACAGGGCCCCCGCATGGCCCAGTTCCTGCGCTCGACCCCGCGGCACGGGGACAAGGATCTGGCCCTGTGCCTGACGCTCAACAGTCTTCCGGTGGTCCCGGAGGCGGTGTTCTGCCCTTCGGACCCGGCTATCGCGCGGGTCCGAAGGGCCGCCCGCTCATGAAGGGACGCCGCTGGGTCCGGATCCTCCTCCTCGTCGGCGGCGCCGGCCTCCTCCTGCTGGCCGCGGCCGCGCTGACGCTCCGCCTGCTCTTCCCTCCGGAGAAAGTCCGCTCCATGGCCATGGAGCGGCTGCAGAAGGCGCTGGGCCGCGAGGTGCGCATCGCCTCGGCCTCCGTCGGCCTGCGCGGGGTCGATCTCACCGGGTTGGAGGTCTCGGAGGTCCCGGACTTCAAGGCCGGGACCTCTCTGAAGGCCGGGCGGGTCCGGGTGCGCGTGCTCCTTGGGCCGCTGCTCCGGCGGCGGGAGTTCCAAGCGACGGAGATCTGGCTCGATAAGTGGTCTATCCGCATCCATGCGCCTCACACCATCCCCAAGACGGCGCCGGGCCCTATCGGAAGGCCCGGCACCGCAGCGGCCGTCACATTGCCCAGCTTCGACATCGCGCACCTTTCCATGACCCAGGGAGAGGTCTCTTACGAGGACCCGCGCTCCGAGCTGAAAGTCGGGCTCACGGGGATCGGACTCGACGCGTCCGACGTCTCGCCGGACCACCCCGTCCCGATGCGCCTCGACATGGGGTATTCGGTGCGGCGGGGCCGGTCCGCGTACTCCGGGAACATCCGCTACCGGGGAGTCTTGGACCTCGGCCGCGGCGACCCCGCCCGGATGTCCGTGGAGCTCAAGCCTTTGGCCGCCAGGCTCCTCGGCATGGAAGTCGAACTCGCCGGGATCGTGCGCGACTTCGCATCCCCGGAGGTCGACCTGGCCCTGTCCGTCCCGCGCATGAACTCCTCCTCCCTGAAGGGGGTCGTCGACCTCCCTCCGGGGCTGCGCCTGCCCTCGCTCAAGGGCGCGGTCAAGCTCCGCTTCGCCGGAGAGACCGTGGAGGTGCGCAGGCTCGAGCTCACCGGCGGGCCCATGTCGGTCTCCCTGACCGGTCGCGGGAAAGGCCCGCGCTGGGAGCTCGACCCTTCCAAGGTCCGATACCAGGGCATGGAGATGAACCTCGGGGGGAAGGTCGACCTTCCCGCAGGGGGAAGAAAGGATATCGTGGCGGATCTCAGGCTGGAGACGAACCGGCTCTCCTTGGTCGAGGCGATCGGGCTCTATCCGTCCGCCGCCGCCGCCGCTCCGCAGGGGGAGGTGATGCTGCGCCTCTCGGCCAAAGGCGCGCTTTCAAAGCCCGACCTCCAGGGCAAGGCGGAACTCTTCAAGGTGGGAGCCTCGTATGCCGGGCACAAGGTCCGGGACCTCGACGGCGAGGTCTCGGTCACTCCGAAGTCGCTCGCGGCTTCGCTCAAGGGCGAACTGGATGGGGAGTCCCTCGAGTTCAAGGCGACGGTCTCCGATTTCAGGGGGCCGCGGCCGAGCGTGCGCGTGGACGGCAGACTCTCTCGGCTGGACCTAGGCAAGTTCGTCAGGGAGAAGGAAGAGGCTTCTCCTTCCGAGACATCCTCGTCGACGGCGCCGCCGCCCAAGAGGCTCTTCGACAGCTCCGGCGCCTTCACCGCGGGGCGCATCGAACATCCGCGCTTCAAGTCCGGGGAAGCCAAGGTCGACTGGGACCTCAAGGGCCTCGACCCGGGGCTCTCCGGAGCGAGCGGGACGATCAAGCTGCACGTGGGCGAAGGCAGCTTCGAGGAGCTCAAGGCTCTCGCCGAGTCCAAGCCCCTGCTCAAGCTCCTCCTGCTCCCGATCACCACCCTCCAACGCGTGGCGGGCCTCGTCAAGGTCCCGCTGTTCCCCAGGTTCGACAAGGTGGACTTCAAGGAGATCACCGGAGGCTACTCTCTCGCGAACGGGATGCTGACTGTCCGCGAGTCCCATCTGGACTCCGCCCTCGCCGATGTCTCCATGACCGGGACCGCGGACCTCTCCAGGGAGACCCTCGACCTGCGCGTGGACACCCGGCTCCCGGTGGCTCAGGTCTCCGGGCCCATCGGCTTCAAGGTGAGCGGCAGCCTCGCCGATCCCAAGGTCAAGCTGGACCCCCTCTCCATCCTCAAACAGCCGGAAGTCGAGAAGGTCATCGACAAGGGGAAGGAACTGCTCAAGGGGCTGTTCAAGCAGCCCTGAGGGCTCAGGCTTTCTCGGCCACGATCCGCTTGATCACGCTCGTGGGCCCGTCCACGACCTACGCGTGGGTCAAGAACAGGTGGCCAGGCCCGCTCGATCAAAGGACGGACATCTTACTCGGGCATTGTAGCCCCGCCGTCCGGGGGAGTCAATGCGCCGATCCGCTCGCGCAGAGCCTCGCGAGGGCGTCTCCTGTCCAGGGACCGCAGGGCCTGAAGGGTCTTCTTCCAGTCCCGCCCCAAGCCCTCGTGGAGCCGCTGAAAATCCCCGAGCTCGCAGTAGTAGCGGCGGATCCCGAGCACGAGCGCGTTGTTGAGCGTCCGGCCCGGCGCCAGAGGCAGCCCGGGCCGGGCTCGGGAGAAGACCTCCTCGCGCAGGAGCAGCTTCTCCTCGTCGCTCGCGCCGGAGGAGTAGAGGCGCGACAGCTCGGCGTAGAGAGCCTCCATGGCGCGGACGGTCTCCCGCTCCCGCCGGAGCGAATCGGAGAACTCCCGCGACTCGGGGGAATCCTCTCCGAAACGCCTCCGAAGGAAATCCGCGGACCCCTCCTGCCCCAGGAAGGTGGCCGCGGACTCGTTGAATTCGGCCTGCCCTTTAAAATAGACCGCCAGGTGGGACATCTCATGCAGGAGGACCTCGGCCAGGCGACCGCTGCCGTGGCCCAACATGGTCGAGAGCACCGGGTCCGAGGTCCAGCCCAGGGTGCTATAGGCTTCGACCTCCATGATCGCCGTGTCGTAGCCCTTCGCTTCGAGCCTGCGGGCTTCGCGGCGGGCGCTCTTCGGGTCGAAATGGCACTTGTAGGGGATGCGGCCCATGACCGGGAACCACCACTCATAAGGCTCGAAAGACGTCTTCTTGCAGGCGGTGACGGCCAGGGCGACGTAAGGACGCGGGACCTCCACATAGGACATGTAGTTCCGGGTGGTCCTGAGCCCCATGGTCTCGACGCCGAACCGGCGGACCTCCTGCGAGAGCCGGAGCCCGGCCTTGAGCCCCTCCGGCGTGCGCGGATCCTGGAGGAGACGCTCGATGGGCCGCTTCGCCGCGAGCATGCGCATGTGCCCGACGCCGGCCTTGAGCACGTAGGCCGGCGAGCAGCCGGAGAAGAGTAGGACGAAGATGAGGAGGAGCGTCGCTTCCACGGCAGGTCTCGTCGCCATGATGATACAATATGCGGTCTTCGGGCTCATGATCGGACTCGCGCGCTGGATCGGCGGCATGGTGAGGGTCTTCCTCTCTCTCACGGGGGGGCTCGCCGTCTTCTACGGCAGGATGCTCTCCCGCGCGGCCCTGCCGCACCGGCTGAACTGGAAGTTGCTGGGGAAGATCTCCCTCAACCAAGTCTACTTCACGGGCCTGCAGGCCCTGCCCCTGGTGGGGGGTATCGCGACGCTCATCGGCGGCGTGTCCATCATACAGTCTTTCAATCTCCTGACCGGCCTGGCCGATTCGTTCATCGGCACGCTCCTCGTCTCCATCATCGTGCGCGAACTGGGCCCGCTCATCACCGGCGTCATCCTCATCGGCCGGTCGGCCACGGCCATGGCCACGGAACTCGGCTCCATGCGCCTGCGCGGCGAGGTCGAGATCCTCGAGGCCCACCGCATCGACACGATCGCCTTCGTGGTCGTCCCCCGAGTCCTGGCCGCCGTCCTCGCCACGTTCGTGCTCATCATCGTCTTCGACCTCATGGGCATCCTGGGAGGGTTCGTCATCACCCTGCTGCTGGCGGACATCTCATTCTCCCTGCTCCAGACTCGGGTCCTGGCCGCCCTGACCAACGCGGACCTGCTCGCCTCGGGCTTGAAGGCCGTGCTCTTCGGCCAAGCGGTCGCGGTCCCGGCCTGCTTCTACGGTCTGCGGGTCTCCCGCTCCTCCACGGAGCTCCCCCAGGCCGTCACCAAGAGCGTGGTATTCTCCCTGGCGTCGCTCTTCCTGCTCGACATCTGCGTGGCGGCGGCCTTCTACCTATGAACCTTCTGGAGATCGACGGCATGACGGTCGTGCGCGGCGGCAAGCCCGCCTTGACCGACGTATCGCTCGCCGCGGGCCCGGGGGACTGCGTGGTCATCTTCGGCCGGTTCGGTTCGGGCAAGCACTCGTTCATCCAATCCATCACCGGGGTGGTCCGGCCGAACGCGGGGACGCTGCGCATCCAGGACCCGAGGCCGGAGCCGCGGCTGCCCGTCGCCTACGTCTCTCTCGAAGGGCTCCTGAGCAACCTCACCCTCATCGAGAACGCGATCCTGCCGACCCTCTACCACCGGCTCCTGAGCCGGAACGAGGCCCGAGCGCGGGCCATGGAGATATTCGCGCAGCTCGGGATCGCGGCCCTGGCCGGGCATCGGCCGGACGGGATCGGCAACGGGGCCAGGCGCCTGGCTCAGGTCGCGCGGGCCCTGCTGCTGGACCCCACGGTCTACGTCTTCGACGATCCGCTCGAAGAGATCGACATCGAGGCCGCGCAGAGGGTCCGGTCCGTCCTCCAGGACCTGAAGGCGCGGGCCCAGTCCGTGGTGATCGTGGCGACGACCGGGACGCTGAGGCCGTATCTCGATTGGGCGCAGCGCTTCTGCTGGGCCCGGGCGTGGAGGGTCCAGACCTTCGCCGGGAAGGAGGAACTTCTGGCCTGCCCGACGGCGGACCTTAAGGTATATTTGTCATAGGAGAGAACGGGATGGAGTTCGAGAGAAGGGATGTCTGGGTCGGCGCGGTCCTCATGGGAGCCCTGGCCGCGTTCGCGGCGGTCCTCCTCGTCGTCAACCGGGAACGTCTCTCCTCGGAGACCTATCGGGTCGAGATACAGCTCCCCAACATCGCGGGGCTCGACAAGGGCACCGAGGTGATCCACAAGGGCTACAAGGTGGGGGCGGTGGAGCGGGTCAGCGTGGCCTACGAGCCGGACTTCACCTTCCATCTGCTGCTCGCCATCAAGCGCGAGATCCGCCTGCGCAAGGGCACGCAAGCCATCGTGAAGAGCAAGGGGCTGGGCGGCAGCGCGTACCTGGTGCTGGAGTCTCCGGCCGACGGAAGTCCCGAGGGGCTCGTCAAGGACGGAGACACCCTGCCGGCCATGATGGACACCGACCTGCTCGCTCGGGCCAACGACGTCATGAACGACGTGCAGCGCTTCGTCAAAGACCTGGACAAGGGAGGAGCCAAGGACGACATCCAGCAGACGCTCCGGCAGGCCAAGGCCGCCATGGTCCATCTGGACATGACGCTGGTGCAGATGAACGCCCTGCTCGCCGAGGACAGGAAGGCGCTCAAGAGCACGCTGGAGCAGGCCCAAGGCGCCACCACGCAGATCAACGAACTCTTGAGAGTCCAGAACAAGGCCATCCAGGGCAGCCTGGAGAACGTGCACGAGGCGACCCGCCACCTGCCGGCCATCCTGGCCAACGTCGAGGAATTCACCGCGGACGTCAAGCGCCGGCCCTGGCGCCTGCTGCGGATCGGAAAGGAAGAGAAGGAACCGGATAAGAAGAAGAAATAAGCAGTTTGCTAGAATAGCGGCCATTATAGAAACGTCTAACCTTGAATCCCTGATGCGCGCGCACGCGATAGTCTTGTTGGCCCTCATGACCGCCGGCTGCTCGCTGAAGTCCGTCGCGCTGCGGACGACCGGGTCCCTCCTGCGGACAGGTTCCGCGGCGTACCACACCGAGGCCGACCCCGCGCTGGCGAAAGACGCCATGCCCGGCCAGCTCAAGCTGCTGGAGTCCCTGCTCCAGAGTTCCCCGGACGACCCCCGGCTGCTCTCCGCGCTGGCGGAGGGTTATGTGGGCTACTCCTTCCTGTTCCTGGAGGACGAGGCTCCCGAGCGCGCCAAGGGGCTCTACCGGCGGGCCGCGGACTACGGGATGAGGCTGCTCGGCCGCAAGAAGCGCTTCCGGGGCCTGGACCGCATGAGGCCGGAGGAGCTCGACACCGCGCTCAAGGGCGCGGGCCGGGGGGATGTGCCGGCCCTCTACTGGACCGCCTACGCGCTCGCGGGGTGGGCCAACCTCGACATGAACGACCCGGAGGCCCTGGCCGCCCTGCCGCGGGCCGCGCGCATGATGGGGCGGGTGCTCGAGCTCGACCCCGGCTTCCAGTTCGGCGGGCCGGATATCTTCTTCGGGGTCTACTACGGGGTCCGGCCGCGCATCGCGGGCGGCGACCCGGAGAAGTCCAAGGCCCATTTCGACGCCGCCCTTTCACGCGGGGGAGGCCGCTATCTCACGGCGGGGCTCCTCTGCGCCAAGTACTACGCCGCCACGGTGTTGGACGAGGCCCTCTTCAGAAACCTCCTGAAGTCCGTCCTCGAGGCGCCTGCGGACGCGCTCCCCGAGGCTCGTCTGGCCAACGAGGTGGCCAAGCTCAAGGCCAAGAAGCTCCTGGAGAAAACCGATGACCTGTTTTAGCCTCCTGCTGGCGCTTGCCGCCGGCATCGGCGCGGACGCGCCGTTGCACTGCGCCGCCTCTGGGGATGCGTCAGGCGCACGTGCGCAGATCAAGTTCGCGACGCTGGCCCCGGAAGGGACCAATGCCATGAAGACCATGCAGTCCATCGATGCGGAGGTCAAGAAGCAGACCTCGGGCAGGCTGGGCTTCAAGTTCTACGCGGGCGGCCGTCAGGGCGATGAGAAGGACATGGTGCGCAAGATCCGCGCCGGCCAGCTCCACAGCGGGGGATTCACCGGCGTGGGCCTGGGCGAGATCGCGCCCGAGGTCCGCATCCTGGACGCGCCGTGGCTGTTCAAGGACGCCAAGGAGGTCGACCACGTCTACGGCGCCTTGGCGCAGGATTTCGAGCGGGCCTTCGCGGCGAACGGGTACGTCCTGCTCGGCTGGACCGAGGTGGGGTTCGCCCACGTGTTCTCCAACGCGCCGGTGCGCTCCCCCCAGGACATGAAAACCCTCAAGATCTGGGTCTGGGAGGGGGACCCCATCGCGGAGGCCGCGTTCAAGGCCATCGGCGTGCACCCGATCCCGCTCTCCATCACGGACGTCAACACCTCCCTGCAGACCGGGCTCATCAACGCGGTCTACTCCTCCCCGCTCTACGCGATGGCTCTGCAGTGGCATGAGAAGACCAAGTATATCCACTCCGTGCCTCTCGCGAACGCCTCCGGCGCGGTGCTCGTCTCCAAAAAGCTCTTCGACACGCTCCCGCCCCAGGACCAGCAGATCCTGCTCAAGGTCTGCCGGGAGAAGCTCAAGACGCTCAACGAGCTCACCCGGCAGGAAAACGAGAAGGCGCTCTCCACCCTGAAGGCCCAAGGCATGAAGATGACGGACGCCTCGCCGGATGCGGTCAAGGCCTACGAAGAGGCGGGGCGCTCGGCGCGCCGCTCGCTCGTGGGGCGGCTCTACCCCCAGACGACGCTCGACCGGGTGGAGAGGACCCTCGCCGAATACCGCGCCAAGAAGACCAAGAAGAAATAATCCCCGGTGGAAAAGCTGCGCGCGTTCGAATCCAGGCTCCGCTCCGTCGAGAAAGGGCTGCTCATCGCCCTGGTATGCGTCCTCGTCTCTCTGAGCTTCGTGCAGGTCGTGCTCCGGTCGTTCTTCTCCATGGGCCTGCTCTGGGGGGACACGTTCCTCCGGCACATGGTCCTCTGGGTCGGCTTCCTGGGAGCCTGCGTAGCGACCGTCGACAACAAGCAGTTCTCCATCGACGCCGCAGCCCGAGCCTTCCGGGGGCGGACCAAGAGCGCTGCCCACGTCTTTGCGAACCTGTTCACCTGCGCGGTATGCGGGCTCCTGGCCCGCGCCTCCCTCACATTCTTCCAGCAGGAGCGGCAGGCCGCCGCCGTCCTTTTCTCGGTCGGGAGCCTCGAGGTCCAGACCTGGGTGTTCGAGCTCATCCTGCCCGCGGGGTTCCTCCTGCTGGCGCTGCACTACGCCTTGAAGATCGTCCTGGACCTGGAGGACCGGCCGTGACCGCCCTCCTCGTCGGGCTGCTGCTCCTGGGCCTGATCGCGGCCGGGGCCCCCGTCTTCGCCCTCATGGGAGCCCTGGGCCTGTGGCTCTTCCACGGCGCGGGCATCGACCCCTCGGCGCTCATCATCGAGCTCTTCCGCCTGGCGAGCCTGCCCGCGCTCATCGCCATCCCGCTGTTCACTTTCGCGGGCTTCGTCCTGGCGGAGTCCAAGGCGCCGCAGCGCCTGCTGGCCCTGGCGGAGTCCCTTTTCGGCTGGATGCCGGGAGGCCTCGCCATCGTGGGACTCATCAGCTGCGCCGGATTCACGGCGTTCACCGGCGCCTCCGGGGTGACGATCATCGCCCTGGGGGGGCTCCTGCATCCGATGCTGCTCAAGCAGCGCTATCCCGAGCGCTTCACCCTGGGCCTGCTGACCACCACCGGCAGCCTGGGCCTGCTCTTCCCGCCCTCTCTTCCCATCATCCTCTACGGTCTGGTCGCCGGGGTGAACATCGACCACCTGTTCCGCGCCGGGGCGGTCCCGGGAGTGCTCCTGCTGGCCGTGCTGGCCGCCTACAGCGCCTGGACCAGCTCGCGCGCCGGGATCGAACGCGCCCCGTTCCGCTGGAGCGCCGTGCTCGAGGCCGTCCGCGCCGCGGCCTGGGAGATCCCGCTGCCCTTCGTCATCGTCGGAGGGATCTACGGGGGGGTCTTCACCGCCTCGGATGCCGCGGCCGTGATGGCTTTCTACGTGCTCGTCGTGGAGATGTTCGTCTACAAGGACATCTCGTTCGGCCAGCTCCCCCACATCGTGCAGGAGAGCATGGCGCTGGTCGGAGCCATCCTGGTGGTCCTGGGCTGCGCGCTGGGACTCACGAACTACATGATCGACGCCGAGATACCGGAGAGGCTCTTCGCCTGGCTGCAGGTCTGGGTGAGCTCGAAGACGGTCTTCCTCATCGTCCTCAACATGATGCTGCTGGTGGTCAACATGGTGGAGATATTCTCAGCCATCGTCATCGTGGTCCCCCTCATCGTCCCCATCGCGGCCCAATACGGCATAGACCCCATCCACATGGGGATCATCTTCCTGCTGAACCTGGAGATCGGCTACATGACCCCTCCCTTGGGCCTGAACCTGTTCCTCGCCAACCGCAGGTTCAACCAGCCGCTGGTGAAGCTATACGGAGCCACGTTCGTCTTCTGGCTGATCCATATCGTGGTGTTGATGCTCGTCACCTACTTCCCAGGACTGAGCCTTTTGCTGGTAAAACGCTAGGAGCCCCCGCATGCCGAATAACCGAAGACGCCTGACGCAGACGCAGAAGCAGGCCATGATCCGGGCCATCGTCAGCTCGCCCACCTACCGGCGGGCGTACCAGGACTATGCGTTCATGGACCGCGAGGAGCTGCGCCCCATCCGCCTGCAGCTGGAGCTCCTCAAGCCCGAGATGACGCTGACCGAGCTCGACATCCGGTCGACCGTCGTCGTCTTCGGCAGCGCGAGGATCAAGGCTCCGGAGGACGCCCGCCGCAGGGTCCGCGGCCTCGCGGCCAAGCTCCGGAAGCATCCCAGGTCCGAGGCTCTGGCGGTCCAGCTCGCCGCGGCCGAGCGCCTGCTCTCGCGTTCGCGCTTCTACGAGGAAGCCCGGAAGTTCGCCGCCTTGGTCACCCGAGCCTCCCAGGCGGACACGAAGCGCGACTACGTCATCGTGACCGGGGGGGGACCCGGGATCATGGAGGCCGCCAACCGCGGCGCCTTCGAGGCGGGAGGCAAGAGCATCGGGCTCAATATCACCCTCCCCCATGAGCAGGTCCCGAACAACTACGTCACCCCCGAGCTCTGCTTCCAGTTCCACTACTTCGCCCTGCGCAAGATGCACTTCATGATGCGCGCCAAGGCCATGGCCGCGTTCCCCGGAGGCTTCGGGACGCTCGACGAGCTTTTCGAGACCCTGACCCTGGTGCAGACGCACAAGAAGCACTCCATCCCCATCCTGCTCTTCGGCCGGGAATTCTGGAGCCGGGTCATCGACTTCAATTTCCTCGCGGCGGAAGGGGTGATCTCGCACGAGGACCTGCGCCTGATCCGGTACGTCGAGACCGCCGAGGAGGCCTGGGCCGCCATCCAAGCGCATTGGCGCAGAGCCGGGGGAGGCCCGCGCAAGCGCAAGAGCTTGACCGCCGCCCATCTCGATGAGCCGCCCATCGCTTAAAGTCCTGCTCCCGCTGCTGCTCATCCCCGCGGCCTTGGCTTCCGGGGAGGACGGCGACGAAGACGACGATGGACCGGAGGCGCTCACGCCGGTCCAGTCCGTGGCCGGCAAGGACCTGACTCAGGCGGTCCAGGACCCGCTCCTGCAGGAAGCCCTGCGCTGCCTCTACGATCTGGAGTTCGAGAAGACCCACGCCCTGGCCTTCCGCTTCATCCGCCAGCATCCGGAGAACCCGTTCGGCCACCTCTTCGCGGCCGGAGCCCTCTGGTGGGAGGCGTCCACCGGCTTCGACGCGTCCCCCGCGGGGAAGACCTCCTCGGCCATGGCGGACCGCTTCGAGCTCGACATCGACCGGACCCTGGAGAAGGCCAAGAAGCTCTACAAGTCCAAGGACAAGAGCCTTTGGCCGGACGGGCTCTTCGCCACGGGCATGGCGCTGGGCCTGCGGGGGCAGTGGCGGCTCGCGGACGGGGAATGGATGCAGGCCTACCGCGACGGGAAGAAGGCCATCAAGTTCCTCCGGAAATGCGTGAAGATGGACCCGTCCTACCATGACGCCTACCTGGGCCTGGGCATGTTCGACTACCAGACCGCGAAGCTGCCGGCGATCCTGCGCATGGGAGCGGCCATCCTCCTGCACGGCGTGGGGGACGCCGCGCGGGGCCTGCACAGGATGCGGATGGCCATGGAGATGGGCCGGTTCTCCTCACGCCAGGCCGCGGCGCAGCTCATGACGGTGCGGCTGCAGTACGAGAAGGACTACGGCGGGGCTCTGGACATCCTGCGCGACCACCTGCTGGCCACGTTCCCGAGCAGCTCCTACTTCCGGCTCATCGACGTCGCCTTGCTGGAGCTCTCCGGCGACTCGGCGGGCTCGCTCAAAGCGGGCCTCTCCCTCTTCGACTCCCTGCGGCAGGACCCGGAGTCCTTCCGCACCAAGCAGGGGACCATGCTCTGCGGCTTCCTGGGCAAGACCTGTCTGGAACGGGAACGGCTGGAGCCCGCGGTGCGCTGGATGGACAAGGCGCTCGCCGCTGCGGAGAACGGCTCTTCCCCGCCAGGCTGGCCCACGACCCTTCATCTGTATCGGGGGATGGCGCACGACCTGCTGGGCCAGCGCGCCCTGGCGCGCGACGACTACCAGACCGTCCTCGAGCACCCTTTCTTCCTGCACTCGCACGCCTGGGCCCGGGAATGCCTGTCCAAGCCCTGCGGCCGTGCGGACGCGGTCAGGCTGCTCCAGGGAGAGCCTCCCGCGAGTTCTCCGCCCAACGGGTTCCAGGGGCCGAGGTAGGGCCGCGAAGATGCCGTTCTAGATCCCGACCTCTTCCTTCTCGTACCCGACGGAGATGTCGTTCTTGACCCAGAGCGGGGCCTGCGCCCTGCGGATCTCGCCGATCGCGGCGTCCATATCGGTTTCGTTGTTGACCAGGTGCCCGGTCTGGGTGTCGAGCAGGCCCAGAGGGGTCATCTGGTACCGGGTCTGCTGCTTGAGCTTCGCCTCGTCGTTCGAGGTGAGCCGCATGGACAGGGAGTAGGCCACGTTGCCGATGGGGAGGCCGCGCTGCACGCGGTCCGTCACCGCCTTGACGAGCCGCTCCCCGTTCAAGAGTCCCGAGCCCTGCGTCTCGCGCTTCTCTCCCAAGTCCTTCGCGGTCTCCATGAGGGCCGCCTTGACTTGGAAGGCGTCGTACTCCGCCCCCTGCGACTTGGCGTAGCCGATGACGTCCAGTGCGAATCCCGCGGCCATGGGGGTCGCCTGCGAGGTGCCGGACATGTAGCGGTAGTTCGTGTTGCCCTCCACGACGCACACCGTATCGCCGTCCTTGCCGCTGCGCGGGGCGATGACTCCCGGGGAGTAGATGCACTTGCCCCCCGAGGCGCTGCCCATGACCTGCTTGAGCCCCGCGCCCAGGCCCGGAGTCGTCATGATGAGGCCTTTGAGCGCCTCCTCCTCGATCTTGGTGAGGTCCACGTTGCCGGACACCCCCATCAAGTCCGGTTTGGTGTAGAGCGGCCGGCCCATAGCGTCGACGGCCGGGCCGCGCGAGGAGAAGAAGGCCGGTTTGCCGTCCTTATCCACGCCGCCCACGGTCAAGGCGTAGCGCGCGTTGCCCGGCGAGCTTACGCTCTCGTCGAACGGGCCGGAGTTGCCGGACGCCGCCACCACCAGGATGTTGCCCTTGGCGGTCAGTTGGTTGGCCATGGCGCTCAAAGGGTCTTTGTTCGCCTCGCCCGGCCCGCCGAGGCTCATATTGAGCACGTCCACCTTCTCCTCGGGCTTGTCCCCGCCGGCCATCCACTTCATGGCGGCGAGGATGACGCTCTCATCCGTCTCGCCCTTGGCGCCGAACACCTTTGCCACCTTGTAGCGCGTGTCCGCGGCCATGCCCTTGTAGCGGCCGTCGGAGGCGGCGCCGGTGCCGCCGATGACGCCGGAGACGTGCGTGCCGTGACCGACCACGTCGTCATTGCCCTCGCCGGTGAAGTCCATGACGCTCTGCACGCGGCTTTTGCCGTTCGCGTCCTTGAAATCCGGATGATCCGCGTCGATGCCGGAATCGATGATCCCGACCAGCGTGCCCTTGCCGGTCATGCCGGCGTCGGCCAGCTTCTCGACGCTGATCTGAGGCCGGACGGTCCACAGCCAGGGGAGGAAAGGCTTATCGCCCTGGGGGACCTTGGGGTCGACGGGCATGGGGACCTGTATCTTGCCCGGGTCCGCGGTCGGGATGGGCAGGAATTGCCCGCCCATCAGAACGCTCGCCGGGCTCGTCTGCAGCGCGGCGGTCGCGGCCCTGAACAAGCGCGCGGGCCGGCTCTCCACCCCCTGCTCCTGCAGGGCGAGGCCCAGGGCCGCGGCCCGGCTGATGGGGACGTCCACGGTCACGATGTTGTCCACCGCGCGCACGACCTTGGCCCCGTGGGATTCGAAGAGCTTGGAGTCCAGGCCGGTCTCCGCGAAAGCGGCCGACGGGTCGGCGGCCTTGAACTGGTCCCGGCTCACCAGGTTCTTGCCGGCCACCATCACGCGCACCGTGCCCTTCTCCTTGTCGAAAGCGTAGCCGTCGAGCTGGCTGGGGGCCGAGACGCTGTTCAGGCTCCCTGGGACCGCGACCGCCTGGTCCAGGGCCAGCCAGTCGAAGCCGCCGAGCTCATGCTTGGCCCCGTCGAAAGCCGCCTCGGGCGCCGCCTTGGAAGCGATGCAGTTCTTGACCTCCGCGAGGTTGTCCGCGGTCAGGGGCTTTTTCACCTCCACCGGCTTCGTCTCGGCGATGGCGGTGAGCAGGCTCGGCTTCTTGGGCTCAGGCAAAGGCTCCAGGGACTGGCCGTCCACGGCCAGGAGGATGTCGAGCAGGGCGTTCTTCCCGATGGGGGTGAGGACCAGCTTGCCGTCTTTATCGCGCTGCAGAAAGGCGTTGTTCTCCAGGTCCTTGGCGGGCATGCGCGGCTCGAGATAGGAACGCAGGGCCAGGGCCAGGGCTCCCTCCGGGTCTTGCGCAGGCAGGCGGGAAAGGAAGGTCATCATGCGCCGGGCGAAGAGCTCCTGGTAGGCGCGCTCGTCCTGGTCGCGCTTGACGAAGAGGGTCTTCCCGCCCTCGTCGAAGCGGACGTCCAGGAAAAGGGCGGCCTTTTGGACCGATTCCTGCTGGGGCTGGGCCAGGTGCTTGAGGCACGCCGGCACCACCGTTGTGGTCGCGCATACGGAATCCGCGGCGAAGGCCACTGCCACGACGAGAGACAGGAAGCGCTGCATGAACCCCCCGCGACCTTGATTTGCCCGAACGTCCTATAAGAGGGTTGCCCCTAATGGGCCTATTCGCAAGCGCTGATGGGCCCGAGGGATCATGGGCCC
Source organism: Elusimicrobiota bacterium (assembly GCA_041650695.1). Lineage (GTDB taxonomy): Bacteria > Elusimicrobiota > Elusimicrobia > UBA1565 > UBA1565 > JBAZKS01. The sequence continues at coordinate 12,359 of JBAZKS010000042.1, read as the reverse complement.
AAGGGCCTAGGTCGTCTATTCGCCCTCTTCCGCGGGCGCGGGTTCGGCGGGCTGTTCTACTTCAGGCGCGAGAGTCTGCTGTTGGACCGGCCGGACGACCCCTCCGATGGGCCTCGTGATGGACGTCAAGGCCCTCTTGGCCGGGGCAGGCGCCGAGGACGGGGCCTCCCCCTGCGGCTCCACCGCCTGCACGGGCTGGAGCTGCGGCGCCTGCTGCTGGACCTGTGGAGCAGGGGACCTTCCAGGCTCGGTCCCGTCCATGACGGCGGGCACGAACCGCTTCATGGGGTAGCCCGCAGCGCCCTCCAGGGAGATCTTGTTGAGGGACCTCCGGACCGCCGGTTTGGGTTTGGGCTTCGGCTTGGGCTCTTCTTCCGGCGCGGGCTCCCGCTGGGCGACATCGCTCAAATCCGTGGTCTGGACCGGCTCCGGTGTCGTGGCCCTCTTGTGGAACACGGGCTCCAGGAACGCGTCGTCGTAGACCTGGCTGCGGCCCGCACGCTCCGCGTGGGGTTCCGGAGGCATGAGAGCGGCCCGGATAGGCTTGGCCTTGGGAGCCGGGGGCGCGAGACGGGTCCAAGGCGCCCGGAGCAGGGACCCATAGAGCCGGCTCACTCCGGCAACGGCCAGGAACAACACCAGGCTGGTCGCCAGGAAAGCGGCGAGGCGCGAAAACATATCCGCCTAAGTTTAGCCGAGAACTCCGCAACAAACAAGACTTGAAAACAAGAGGTCCGGGCTTTATACTCAGAGAGGATGGAACGTCAGGACGAAAGAGAAGAGGAGGAACTCCGCTCAAGCTGGCGCTCCTCCTTGCTTCACTCCCCCGGCCTCGGAGGACTGCGCATCGCCATCGGGCTCGCCGTGGCCGTGCACGCGGCCTGGTTCGCCGCCTGGTACTGGGGGGGGATGGCCCCTGCGTCCGCCGAAGACGGGGAGTCTCCCGCAGGCGTCAGGCCGTCCATGCGCGATCTTGTCCGGGGGCTAGGCTTCGTCCTCGACCCCGACAAGATGCCTGACGCCCTCAAGGCCTCCGCCGAGTCCGGCGCCCGGGCCGGAGAGGACGCGGCCCCGATCCCCGAAGGCGCTGCGGACATGGGGCGACTGGGCTCCGGGTCCGTGGACCCGGGGCCGATACGCCAGTCCCCGCAGCAGCGCCTCTCCTGCCCGTCCGGCTACTATCTCAAGGGAGAGATCTGCGCGCCCATCGAAAGCGAGAACAAGACCCCTTACCAGGGTCTGACCGACACCGCGCGCATGATGCTCATCGGCGCGGCCGTGCTCGCGGCTATCGGCCTCGTGCTCATGACCCAATGCGCCGGCCCGCTGCAGATCCTGGGCGGGATGCTGCTCGGCGCAACGCTGGCCCTGGCGCTGGCCGCCGTGGCCATCGGCAACCAGATCGGCGACGAGTACGGGCAGAAGCCGCAGAAGGAGGCCGTCGACGGCTCGGCGTCGCGCGCGGTGGAGGGGAGGTCTCCGTGACGATCGCGGCCCTGCTCGTCGTGCTCGCGGGACCGGCTCTCGGACAGGAGCCTCTTCAGGCTCTCCTCGACCGGGCCTTGGGTCCCGGGCAGGCCCTCGTCTTTGTCCGAGCCGTCGCAGCCCCCGAAGCCCAACAGGAGGAGGAGCCGCCCCCCGAAGAGCAGGGCGCCCTCTGGGACGAGATACGCCGCCGCATGGACAGCGCGCCGAGCGTCCTTCCCGGCTATAGCGCGCCGTCCGATCTGAAGCGGGAACTCCTTCGCTCGCTCCAGGGACGCGTCCAGCCCGCCCCGCCGGGAGAGCATCGAGAGTGCCTCCACGTCACCCTCGTGTTCGACTCCTCCCTCGACGAACGGACCGCGGAGAAGGCGCGCGCCCTGGTCTTCGAAGCGGCCGACCTGGACCCAGAACGCGGGGATGCGATCAGGATCGTGAGGGCGGGGATTGCAGCCGAAGCGGCCGAGGGCGCCGTCCCAAGGCAGCGCATCCCGCCGAGCCGCCTCCCCACGCGCCGGGCCCTGACCGCCATCCTCGCGCTGGCCGCCGGGGCCATGTTCCTCCTCGGCGCCTCGGCCCTGGCCCGGTCGCTGCGCGCGCGAAAGCCGCAGCGCAAGGAGAAGCCCGCGCCCCCGCCCGCGCCCATCCGCATCGAGCCCGGCCGCGCGCGGGTCACCGCGGAGTTCCTCGCGGGCGAGAACGCCTGCGCGGCGGCCGAGATCCTGCGCCTGGCCGAGCCGAGGGTGGCCGCGGACATCTTCCGGCGCTTGCCGACGCTCCTCAAGCGCGGGATCGCCAAGCACCTCCTATCCCCATCCCAGCCCTGCGCCGCCCCCGGCGAGGGCGAGGTCCGCGAACGCCTTCGTTCGCGCCTGGATTCGCACGACCGGGGGGAGGGGCTCCTCATCGAGATGCTGCTCCGATGCTCCGAATCCGAGCGCGACGAAGTCCTGGCCGGCCTAGGGGCCGCCTCCCGGCTCAAGGAGGAGCTCTTGACCATCTCCGACCTGGCGGCCTCGGACGCCGCGTCCCTGCGGACGTGCCTGGCCGCCTTCTCCAGCGAGGAACTCGCCCTGTGCCTCTACGAGCTCCCCGAGCCGGTGCGCGAACGCATCCTCGGCTCCCTGCCGGAGGTGTTCCGCGCCATGGTGCTGGAGAAACTCGAGTACATGGTGCCGGACAGCCTCACGGCCGTGGACATGACGCGAGGCGATATCTGCTCGCGCTGGCGGAGACTGGAGCACTGCGGTCGAGTCCGACCTCTAAAAGTCTTCACGACATAGGGATTCCAAGGTTTTGCGTTTCTGTGCTGAAATAAAACAGTAATACGCGACGTTTATTCTATTGCCGCTGTGGACACGAGCGACCGCTACAAAGGCTGGCTCGACGATTTCGAGCGCGAGGTCTCCCAGGCCATGCAAGGCATGGGGCCGGATGCGCACGCAGCGGCCGAGAAGGCGGTCGAGGATTTCTCCCAGTGGTGGCAGGCGGAGCATCCCGCCTCCTCGGAGGAGCCCCGGCCGGACTTCCGCGGCGCCGAGGCGGACAAGGAGCTCGAGCTCCGCGCGGCCGAGGTCCGGGCCATGAAGACGGAACTGGAGTCGCTCAAGGGGGCGCCGGACGCCCGGGAGCTCAGGTCCGTACGCCAGCAGATCGAGGCGTTGGAGAAGGAAAGGGCCGGACTGCGCGAAGCCAACGAACGGCTCGAGTCGGAGAACCGCCACCTCCGGGACTACCGCTCATCGGTCGAGCGCCAGGTCGCGGAACTGCGCGCGAAGATGTCCCGCGCCCAGGACGACTATGAGGCGCAGATCCGGCGCCTGCAGGACCAATCGCAGCACTTGGGCGAGCAGATGCGCCTGCTCAACGAGGGCAAGCAGTTCCTCCATGCCGAACACTCCCGGCAAGCCAGCCGCCTGGAGGCTCTCGAAAAGGAGCTGAAGTCGTTTTACGAGGAGAAGGCCGCGCTCGAGAACGCGCGCGACACCCTCGCGCTCAAGGCGGAAGGGCTCGAACGCGCGCTCGAAGAGAAGGCCCGCGCCCAAGCGGAACTCGAGGGGCGCGTGAGCGAGCTGCGGCAGCGGACCGCGGCGGCGCCGGAGCGGCCGCCCGACGGCAGCGACTCCGTCCGAACGGAGATGGACGCGGCCCGGAAGGAGCTCTCCTCCCTGGCCGGACAGCATGAGGAGGCCCGCAGGCAGCTGGCCCAGCAGCACCAACAGTCCGAGCAGATGCTGCGGCAGACCGCGCAATTCCTGGAGGCGAAGCTCCGGGAGTTCCAGGACGAGTGGCGCGAGCGGCATCCATGAGATATTGGATCTACATGAACGGCGAGGTCCCGGGCAGCTACGAGCCGGGCGAGTTGGCCGCGCTGCCGGGGTTCGGCGAGACCTCCATGGTCTGCCCCTCGGAGGGGGAGGCCGCGGAGCGGAACTGGCAGCATGCGGGCCAGTTCCCGGACATCCTGGCAGCCGTCCGGCAGGCCAAGACGGCCAAACCCCCGGCGGCCCCTTCCTCCAGTCTCGAGGCGGCGCTCGCGGCGGACACCGCTGCCGGAGCCAAGGACGCCAACGATATCCTGAACGATTCCAGCGCGCGCATCTTCAGGCATGTCACCGAACTCATGAAGGAGCTCGAGAACAGGCGGGAGGAACGCGCGCTGACGCAGTCGCTCCAACGGCAGGTCGTCTCGCTTAAAAACGAGATCATGGCCCTGCGGGAGCGGATCGCCTATCTGGGAGAGCGCACGGAGCTCATCCCCGGATTCGAGGAGCGCGAGAAGGGGCTGCAGGAGGCCCTCGTGCGCCTGCGCGGCGATATCCAGGAGCGGGACAGGGCCATCGCCGAACTCGAGGGGAAGCTGAAATCGTCCGCAGAGGATCTCGAGCGCGGCCGCCGCGACGGGAAAAGTCTTTCCGATGATCTCAAGGCCCAGACGCGGCTCGCCGAGGAGCTGGGGCAACAGCTGGCCGCGAAGGAATTCACGCTGGCCAAGGCCTTCGGCATCATCCGCAGGCTCGAGAGCACCCTCGGAGAGATCGTGCCGGGCGACCTGGCCGGGATCCGGCGCGAGCTCCCGGAGCTGGGTCCGGAGCAGCCCGCGAAGGTCGTACCGATGAAGGAGCAAGAGGAACCTGTCGTCGCCTCCGCGCCGGAAGAGCCGGCCCCCGTCGTGGACGAGGCCCCGCCCGCAGCGGAAGCGCCGGACGCGCCGATCCCTGTCGTCGACGAGGCCCCGCCGGCGCCGCCGCCGGTCTCCAAAGAGGTCCCCGTGCCTTGGCAGCATGCGGTGGAGCGCCTCACCGAGAAGGTCCGCGGGGTGTTCCGCAAGAAGTAACCGTACCGACGCGTGCACCTCCCTTATAATTAGCACTCACGACCCGAGATTGACAACTCTCGTGGGCATTGGTATAATTAGCAATCAACACCATGGAGTGCCAAAGCACTCCCACATCAATACGGAGGAAACAATGGCAGAAGCGACTCTCTCAAAGGTGAAGGTAGAGCCCCTGGGAGACCGGGTCCTGGTTCAGCCCCTCGAGCAGAAGGAAATGAAGAAGGGCGGAATCATCATACCGGACACGGCTAAGGAGAAGCCGCAAGAGGGCAAGGTCATTTCGACAGGGAAGGGCAAGGTCACGGACGAAGGCAAGGTCCTCCCCATGGACGTGAAGGCCGGGGACCGCATCCTTTATGGGAAGTACTCCGGGACCGAGATCAAGATCGACGACCAGGACTACATCATCATGCACCAGGACGACATCCTGGGCATCCTGAAATAAGGCAGGAGGCAATCAGACCATGGCGAAGCAGATAGTTTTCGACGACGAGGCCCGCAAGAAGCTCCAGAGCGGAGCCAACCAGCTGGCGGAATCACTGAAGGGCACGCTCGGGCCGCGCGGCCGGGCGGTGGTGCTGGAGAAAAAGTTCGGCTCTCCCACCATTATCGACGACGGCGTGACCATCGCGAAGGAGATCGAGCTCCAGGACCCGCTCGAGAACATGGGCGCGCAGCTTCTTAAGGAAGCGGCCTCCAAGACCAACGACGACGCGGGCGACGGCACGACCACCGCGACCCTGCTGGCGCAGGCCGTCCTCAACGAGGGCATCCGCCAGATCACCTCGGGCGCGGACCCGGTGCAGGTCAAGCGCGGCATCAACAAGGCCGTCCAGGCCGTCATCACCGAGCTCAAGAAGATCCACAAGCCGGTCAAGACGTGGGACGACAAGGCGCAGATCGCGACCATCGCCTCCAACGACAAGACCATCGGCAAGATGATCGCCGACGCGCTCGAGAAGGTGGGGCATGAGGGCGTGATCACGGTCGAGGAAGGCAAGACCGCCACGACCGAGCTCGAGGTCGTCGAGGGCATGCAGTTCGACCGCGGCTGGATCTCCCCGTACTTCGTGACGGATCCGGAGCGCATGGAGGCGATCATCGAGGACGCTTCCGTCATCATCACGGACAAGAAGATCTCCGCGATGAACGACCTGCTCCCGCTGCTCGAGAAGATCGCGCAGACCGGCAAGCCGTTCCTGCTCATCGCCGAGGACGTCGAGGGAGAGGCCCTGGCCACCCTGGTCGTCAACAAGCTGCGCGGGACGCTGAAGGTCGTGGCCGTGAAGGCCCCCGGCTTCGGCGACAGGCGCAAGGAGATGCTCCAGGACATCGCGGTCCTGACCGACGGCAAGGTCATCAGCGAAGAGCTGGGGCTCAAGCTCGAGAAGGCCGGCCTGGACCTGCTGGGCAAGGCCAAGACCGTGAAGGTGGACAAAGAGAACACCACCATCGTGGGCGGAGCCGGCAAGAAGGCCGACATCCAGAAGCGGGCGGACAACATCCGCACCCAGATCAAGGAGACCACCTCCGACTACGACCGGGAAAAGCTCGAGGAGCGGCTCGCGAAGCTCTCCGGCGGCGTGGCGGTCATCAACGTGGGCGCGGCCACCGAGACCGAGATGAAGGCCAAGAAGGCCAAGGTCGAGGACGCGCGCAACGCCACCAAGGCCGGGGTCGAGGAAGGCATCATCCCGGGCGGCGGCGTCGCCCTGCTGCAGTGCCAGAAGGTGCTCGACGGGCTGACCGGCGACACGGACGATGAGACCACCGGCATCCGCATCGTGCGCCGGGCTCTCGAGGCTCCCCTGCGCCAGCTGGCGTTCAACTGCGGCCTGGACCCGGCCGTGGTCGTGGACCAGGTGCGCAAGAAGGGCAACGGGCACGGGCTCAACGCCGAGACCGGCGAGTTCACGGACCTCATGAAGTCCGGCATCGTGGACCCGGTCAAGGTGACCCGCACGGCCCTGGAGAACGCGGCGTCCATCGCCGGGACCGTGCTGACCACCTCGGTGCTCGTGGCCGACATCCCGGAGAAGAAGGAATCCGCCCCGCACGGCCATCCCGGCATGGGCGGCGGGGACATGTATTAATCCGTCGTAAAAAGTACCCAAAGGCCCCGGGCTCAGCCCGGGGCCTTTTTTTGTCAGATAACGCTTGCATCCCGGCAGGCTGATTTGTTAAGGCCGGTGGCGTTGGTGCCAGATATTTGATATAATGGCTTTGGTGGAAAATACACAGGTTTTCCACGAATGATCTTTGAAAGGCTGGACGCCATCCGCAAGCGCGTGGAAGCCGCCTGCAGCAGGTCCGGGCGGGCCGCGGCAGGGGTCGAGGTCTTGGCCGTGACCAAGCACGCCCCGGTCCCGGCGGTCCTGGACCTCCTGAAGTCCGGAGCGGTCCGACATTTCGGCGTGAACCGCATCCAGGACGGGGCGAGGCTGAAAGAGGCCCTCGGCGAACACGTCCGCAGCGGGTGCTGGCGCTTCATCGGGCACCTGCAGACCAACAAGGCGCGCCTCGCCCTGGAGACGTTCGACTGGATCGACTCCATCGATTCCATCCGCCTGGCCGAGGCGCTGGACAAGCGCCTCTCTCAGGAGGGGAAGCGGAAAAAGGTCCTGATCCAGGTCAAGCTGAGCGCCCGCGACACGCAGTCCGGGGTGGCCCCCGATGAGGTGGACGGGCTCCTGGAAGGGCTCCGGCGGTTCGGGAGCTTGGAGCCGGCAGGCCTCATGGCCATCGCGCCGCTGGTGGAACCGGTTTCCGAGACGCGTCCGTACTTCCGGAAGGCGCGAGAGATTTTCGAACGCTGTTTCGGGAAGCCGGGCCCATCCGGAGAGGGACCTTCCCTCTCGATGGGGATGAGCCGGGACTTCGAGATAGCGGTAGAGGAGGGTGCAACCCTCATCCGGATCGGGACAGCGCTGTTCCAGTAGATGTTTCGCCAGACACCGTTGAGATGGAGGAACTGAATGATCGTTAAAGTGCGTGTCATTCCCGACGCCCCTGAGAACGAGGTCGTCAGCCGAATCGGCAGCGTACTCAGGGTCAAGATACGGGCCTCCGAAGTCGATGACGAGGCGAACACGACGCTGAAGCGGTACATGTCAGAGTTCTTCGAAGTGAGACCGAGTTGCGTCAACATCATCCGAGGAGCGAAGGGTCGCGAGAAGACCGTCGAGATCACGGGCAAGCCCGAGGAATCCCTCAGGCGCGTGATGGAGGCGATCCCCTAAGCGGGGGCGGCCTTTCGACAAAGCCCCGGGAGCCTGAAAGGGCCCCGGGGCTTTTCTTATAATGATGGAGATATGACACACGGCATGATGAAAGACAAGGTGCCTCCTCTGCTGCGGCGAGGCCAGGACATCCTGGTGCTCGACCAGCTCCTTCTCCCGAACCGCATCCTTTACCGCCGGTACCGCACCCCTGCCGAGGTCGCGGGAGCCATCCGCCGCATGATCCTGCGCGGAGCGCCGCTCATCGGCTGCGCGGCCGCCTACGGGTACGCCTTCGCGGCCCGAGGTGCGCGGCAGCGCACCCCTGCCATCCTGGCGCGGCTCGATAAAGCGGCGACGCTGCTCCTGGAGAGCCGGCCGACCGCGGTCAATCTCGCCCACGGGATCCAACGGATGCGACGCAAGGCGGCCGCCGCGCCGGCGGGCGACTTTTTTCGGGCCCTTCTGGCGGAAGCGGACGCCCTGACGCGCGAGGACCTCGAGGGGAACATGCGCATGGCCCGCTTCGGCGCCCGGCTGCTCAGGCGCGGGTCCACGGTCATGACTCACTGCAACGCCGGAGCCCTGGCCACGGCCGGCGTAGGAACGGCGGTGGGCGTGCTCCGATGGGGGTTCCGGACCGGGCGGGTGCGGCATGTCTACTCCTGCGAGACCCGGCCCTATCTCCAGGGGAGCCGGCTCACCCTCTGGGAACTCATGCAGGACCACATCCCCTGCACGCTCATCACGGACAATATGGCCGCTCACATCATGAAGACGGAAAGGGTCGACGCGGTCGTGGTGGGCGCGGACCGCATCGCGGCCAACGCTGACGCGGCCAATAAGATCGGGACCTACGGGCTCGCCGTCCTGGCGAAGCACCATAAGATCCCTTTCTACATCGCGGCGCCTTCGACGACCGTGGACTTCTCCACGCCGCGCGGCGAGCGCATCCCCATCGAAGAGCGCTCCACGGAGGAGGTGGTGCGCATCGCGGGGAAATCCATCGCCCCGGTCGGAGCCAAGGCCAGACACCCGGCCTTCGACGTGACCCCGCACGAGCTGATCACCGCCATCATCACCGAGAAGGGGGTCGTCACGCCCGTGGATGGGCGGACTTTAAGGAAAATTGTTAGTTGCAAATGAATAATTTTGTATATTCATAGGGATGGCAAAAACGTACGGCGTCATCTTCATCACCGTCCCCGACCGGAAGGTCGCGGACACGCTGAGCGAGGGCCTAGTCTCGCGCAAGCTGGCCGCGTGCGTGAACATCGTCCCAGGGATCTCCTCCGTGTATTGGTGGGAGGGGAAGCTGGAGCGGGCCGAGGAACTGCTTCTCATCGGGAAGACCCGGCTCGGGCTCGTCCCCGAGATCACGGAGTACGTGAAGCAGAACCACCCGTACACGACTCCGGAGGTCATCTCCCTGCCGATCGAGGAAGGCAACCCGATGTACCTGCATTGGCTCGGGGCGAACACCCTGTTCACCAAATCCAGAGGCGCCCGGGGCACGGAGAGGCAAGACTAGCCTGAGCGTGGAAAACCGGACCTTCTCGGCAGTGGTGAGCAAGATCGTCGACGAAGGTCCCTCCGCCAGGACCTTCCGGCTGGAGCTCGCCGACGGCGGGGTCTTCCGCTTCCTCCCGGGGCAGTCCGTGGCCGTCGCGTTCCCAGGGGACCCCCCCGGGGCAGTCTTCCCGATATCCTCCTCTCCCCTGGACGAGGGCTACGTGGAGATCACCCTGGGCCCGACGTGCGACTTCTCCAAGAGGCTCCTCGAACTCTCCGGGGGGGAGAGTCTGGAACTGTCCGGGCCCATCGGCGACCGATACTACCGCGACGAGATCAAACATGCCGTGCTCCTCTCGGTCGGCTCCGGGATCGCGTCGTACCGGTCCATGATGCGCTACGTGCTGCAGAAAGGGCTGCCCAACAAAATCGCGCTGCTCTACGTCGAACGGACGCCCTCGCGCATACTCTTCCGCAGCGAGCTCGAGGAGTTCTCGAAGAGAGGGATAGCCGTGACCGTCACCATCACCGGCCCTATCCCGGCAGAGGAGCCTTGGGACGGACGCAAGGGGCCGATCACGCCGGAACTCGTGCGCAAGGCGCTCGCGGGAGCCCCGGAGGCGGTCTGTTTCGTGAGCGGCGATGAGCCGTCGGTCGAAACGCTCAACGAGACCCTCCTGAAGGCCGGGGTGGACAAGCGCCGGATCCTGGCGGAGAAGACATGCATCGCACCCTGATCCTCGCCTCCGCCTCGCCGCAGCGCAGGAAGCTGCTCCGGTCCCTCGGCGTCCCCTTCCGGGTCTGTCCGGCGCGCATCAGCGAGACCTGCGCGGACGCGCAGCCGTCCCGCGTCGCGGCCGAGTTGGCGCTGCGCAAGGCCCGGGCGGTGGCGGCGCGTCATCCGCGGTCCATCGTGCTCGGCGCGGACACCATCGTGGTCTGCAGGGGCTCGGTCCTGGTCAAGCCCGTCAGCCGAGCCGATAACGCGAGGATGCTGGATTCGCTCAACGGACGATGGCACAGGGTCGTGACCGGGGTCGCCCTCGTGGACGCCTCGTCCGGCAGGGTGTGGCGGGAAGTGGTGGTGAGCCGCGTGAAGGCCCGGCGCCTGAAGCCGGAAGAACTCGCCCTGTTCGTCGGTAAGCACATGGACAAGGCGGGAGGCTACGCCGTCCAGGACCGGAAGGACCCGTTCATCGAGCGCGTCGTCGGGCCTTTCGACAACGTCGTCGGATTGCCGCTTTCCGCGGTCCGCCGGCTCCTGCGGGCGGCGTGCCACAGGCGCGCATGAGCCTCCTGCCCTGGGACGCGGTCCTGCGCGGAGCCAACCTGCTGATGTTCCTCGTCTGGCTCCAATGGCTCAGGGCCGGCGGGCTGCTCGTCTCCCTGGAGGTCCCCGCGGCCGTCTTCGGCCTCTACATCCTGGCCAATGCGGCCCTCCTGGCCGTCCGACGCGGGATCCCCGCGAACGCCCGGGTCGCCTTCCACTCCGCGGACATCTTCCTGATCGCGTGGGCGGCGCATTGGACGAGCGCCCCCTTCAGCGGAGCGTCCGTGGCCATGTTCCCGCCCGTGGTGCTGGCGGCGCGCACGCTCAAGCTCGTGGATGCGGCCGCCGTCGCCGGGATCGCCGGAGGGCTGGTGTCGGCTCTGGCCCTATGGGGGGACCCCGGAGCGCGGGCGACGGACCTGGCCTGCGTGCTCGCGGCCCTGGCCCTGGCCGGGGCCGCGGCGGCCCCGACGGCCCCGGCGAACGACGCCGCCCCCGCGGTGCGGTCCCGGTTGGGGCGCAACCTCCTCTTCAAGGAGTTCCTCAACCATATCCTCTTCCAGGTCCGAGAGTACCTGACTTCCATCACCACCGTGACCGAACACCTCGCCCTCTCGGCCGAGGACCCCGGCGCCCGCGAACTCGGCCAGAAGTTGGAGAAGCTGATCTCCGAGCTCAACGGCAAGGTGGGCCGGATGCTGGACACGGTGAAGGCGAACACGACCAGCTCCCGCACCCCCAAACTCCAAGCCGAGTTCGAGCTCGAGCCTCTCATCCGCGGCTGCCTGGCCTCTTCTTCCGTGGCCGGGGCCCCGCCGGTCCGGGTCGATGTCAAATGCGACCCTTCCATCGGCCGGGTGCAGGGGGACATCCACATGGTCGCCGCCGCGCTTTGCGCGGTGTTCACGAATTCCTTCGAGGCCTTCTCCGCCAGCGGCTCAGGCTCGCTCCTGAAGGTCCGCGCGCGCAAGGACGGCGACGCCGCGGTGGTGGAGGTCGTCGACGACGCCGGCGGCGTCTCCCCCGAGGACCTCAAGCGCGTCTTCCAGCCCCTGTTCACGACCAAGTCCGGAGGCGACAGCGTGGGCCTGGGCCTGTCCATGTCCCGCCGCATGCTGGAGCGGACCGGGGGGACCGTGACGCTGGAGAGCTCGAGAGGCAAGACCCGCGTCCGGGTCCGCATCCCGCTCCGGCCGGCGTTGCCCATCATCCGCGACGATGAATCGACTTGGGCGCGTCGACGCCAGAGCCTTGCATAAACGCGGAACTCCGGGTATGCTATGGCCATGTCGCAACAGCCCGTAGGGGCTCCCGAGCCTCCCCGAGCGCCCCCCGAGCCTCCGGGCATGATGGAACTCCTCGAATCCGGGCTGCGGGTCCCCTTCGTCCCCGGCTCGGTCTTCGCCTCCTGCCGGAGCGCCCCGACCCCCGGATATCCGGCCATGATCGGCGCGGTCGTCTTCTGGTCCGCCTCGGCGCTGCTCCTGGGGGGATTCGCGGCGATGTCCCAATCCGCCGCGGACATCGGGCTGGGCGCGAT
>JBAZKS010000041.1:0-42983 GCA_041650695.1 Elusimicrobiota bacterium | reverse complement strand
GGCGCGATGACGAAGATCGCGGACCTGCAGGAGTATCGGGGCGGCCGGGGCTGGGTGCTCGACCGCGTCGCGCGCCTGTTCGCCACGCAGCAGGTCCGCAACATGGCGACCCTGGGCGGCAGCATCGTCTGGGTCACGCCCTGGGCCGACTTCCCGGTGGCCCTCCTCGTCCTGGACTCCGAGATGACCCTCCGGGGCGGCTCCGAGCGCGTGGTCTCGCGCGCCGAGTTCTTCTCCTCGCAGCCCCACCGGCTTCTCCGGGACGGCGACATCCTCGCCTCGGTCCGGGTGAAGCGCCTGGCCCCGAAATCCGGCTTCGGCTACCGTAAGACGACGCGGACCCACGGCGATTTCAGCGCGGCCACCGCAGCGGCCGCCATCGAGCTCGACGGGAAAGTCATCAAGCGCGTGCGCGTGGCGGTCGGCGCCGCCCTTCCCTTCCCGAGACGCCTGACCGACGTGGAGAAGCTCCTCTCGGGCAAGGCCTTGGCCAGAGACGGCCTCGGGGAGAACGCGTTCCTCAAGATGGTCACGGATGGGACCAAGGGCTTCGAGTGGAAAGGAAGCCAAGGCGTCTCGGACGAGTACGCGGGCAGGCTCGCCGTGGTCGCGGCCCGCGACGCCATCGCCGAGGCAGCCATGCAGGCTCTCGGCGCACCGGAGGCACAGCCATGACGGAGACGCGGCGCATCGCATTCACCTTGAACGGGGAGAAGCGGGAGTTCACGGTCTCGCCGGATGAGAAGCTCCTCCCCCTGCTCCGGCGCTCCGGATACAAAGGAGTCAAGTCCGGCTGCTCGGAGGGAGGCTGCGGGGTCTGCACGGTGATCATGGACGGCCGCGCCGTCCTGGCGTGCCTGCTCCACGCCTTCCAGGCGGACGGCCGCGAGGTCCAGACCATCGAGGGGGCCGGGGACTTCGAGGCCCCACACCCGTTCCAAAAGGCCCTCGTCGAAGAGAACGCCGTCCAGTGCGGCTACTGCACTCCAGGGATGGTGATGGCGGCCAAGGCCCTCCTGGACAAGCACCCGCATCCCTCGGAGGAGCGGGCCAAGGAGTACATGGACGGGGTCTTCTGCCGCTGCACCGGCTATGAGAAGATCTGGTCGGCGCTGCGCAAGATCAGCGCCCCCGCGGGAGGTCAGCCTCATGGCAGCTAGGAATTTCCGCATCGTGAACAAGTCGGTCCCCAAGCGGGACGCCCTGTCCTTGGCCCTGGGCAAACCCATGTTCGTGGCGGACCTGGCCCCGGAGAACGTCCTGTGCGCCAAGGTGCTCTGGAGCCCGCACGCTCACGCGCGCATCAAGTCCATGGACATCAGCGCGGCCGAGAATATCCCCGGCGTCGAGGCGGTCCTCTACCACGGCAATGTCCCGCGCGTGCCCCACACCACGGCCGGCCAGGGCTATCCGGAGCCCTCGGCCTATGACACCTTCATGTTCGACTCCAAGGTCCGGTACATCGGAGACCGCGTCGCCGCGGTCGCGGCGCGCACCCCCGAGATCGCGGAGCAGGCCCTGGCCGCCATCCTGGTGGAGTACGAACCCCTGGAGCCCGTCCTCTCCATGGACGAGGCGCTCCGCGAAGGCGCCCCGGTCATCCACGACGAGCCGGAGGCCCACATCCTGATCCCGGTCCCTTACGAACCCAAGCGCAACATCGCGGCCAAGGTCGGCATGGACCACGGGGACCTCGAGAAGGGCTTGAAGGGCGCGGATTTCTCCTTCGACCGCACCTTCGAGACCCAGTACGCCCAGCACACCCCCATGGAGCCGCACGTCGCCCTGGCCTATCTTGACGCCGAGGGACGACTCGTCATCGTGACGAGCACGCAGGTCCCGTTCCACGCCCGGCGCATCGCGGCGCAATCCATCGACATCCCGGTGCGCCGCGTGCGGGTCATCAAGCCGCGCATCGGCGGCGGATTCGGCGCCAAGCAGGAGGTCCTGCTCGAGGATCTCGTGGGCATGCTGGCCCTGAAGGCCAAGAAGCCGGTGATGCTGGAGTACACCCGCGCGGAGGAGTTCGTGTCCGCGCGGACGCGCCACCCCATGCGCGTCCGGCTCCGGACGGGCGTCATGAAGGACGGCCGCATCACGGCCGTGGGCATGGACGTCATCTCCAATACCGGCGCCTACGGCTCCCACGGCCTGACCGTGGTATGCAACACCGGGAGCAAGGTGCTTCCGCTCTACAAAGCGGAGAACATCCATTTCCAAGGGACCGCGGTCTACACGAACCTCCCCGTGGCCGGCGCCTATCGCGGCTACGGCGCGACCCAGGGCTACTTCGGCATGGAGATCCTGGTCGACGAGATGGCCGAGGCCATCGGCATGGACCCGCTGGAGTTCCGCCTGCGCAACCACATCCGCAAGGGCGAGGGCTCTCCCGTGTTCCAGGCCCTGGGCGAAGGCAAGGAGGGCGTGGAGCAGAAGATCGATTCCTGCGAGCTCGACCGATGCATCAAGCTGGGCGCCAAAGAGATCGGCTGGCGCCGCCGCAAGGACCACACCAAGAAAAAGGGGCGGTTGCGCACCGGCATCGGCATGGCCGCCCTCATGCAGGGCTCGAGCGTGCCGGAGATCGACATGGGAGCCGCCTCCATCAAGATGAACGACGACGGCTCGTTCAACCTGCTGATGGGGGCCACGGACCTCGGGACCGGGAGCGACACCATCCTGGCCCAGATCGCGGCCGAGGCCCTAGGCACGGACATGGAGCACATGCTCGTCTACTCCTCGGACACGGACCTGACGCCTTTCGACGTGGGCGCCTACGCGTCGAGCACCACGTACCTGACCGGGACCGCCGTGCAGAAGGCGGCCCTGAAGGTCCGCAAGCAGATCATCGAAGTGGCCGCGGAGATGCTGGGCAAGCCTCCGTCCGAGTTCGACATCATCGACTCCAAGGTCGTGGCCAAGGACGGGAGCAAGTCCCTGAGCTTCAAGGATGTGGCGCTGCGCTCGCTCTACGCGACGAACCAGTTCCAGATCATGGATACGGCGTCGCACATCACGCACAAGTCCCCCCCTCCCTTCTCCGCGCACTTCGCGGAGGTGGAGGTCGACACCTTCACCGGACGGGTGCGGGTGCTGCGCTACGTGGCGGCGGTGGACTGCGGCACGGCCATCAACCCGGCGCTCTGCGAGGGCCAGACCGAGGGCGGCGTGATGAACGGCATCTCCTACGCCCTGACCGAGGAGTACCTCTTCAGCAAGACCGGCAAGATGCTCAACCCGAGCCTGCTCGACTACCGCATCTTCTCCATGCGCGACAAGCCGGAGATGAAGACCATCCTGGTGCCGAGCTACGAGAAGACGGGTCCGTACGGCGCCAAGAGCGTCTCGGAGATATGCATCAACGGTCCGGCCCCGGCCATCGCGAACGCCATCTACAACGCGGTGGGGGTGCGGCTGCGTACGCTGCCCCTGACGCCGGAGAAGGTCTGGCGCGAGCTGCAGAAGATGCAGCCCGCTAAGATCACGGTCACGGCGGGATAGCTCCCGGTCGGTGAAAACCCTCAGCACCGCGGCGTCGAATCCGCAGCACGTCGAGATGCTCCTCGCGGCCATGCGCGAGATCGGGCTCTTCGATCCCCTGTCCGACGAGGACCTCCGGGTCCTGGCCTATTTCGTGAGCGCGGTGGAGTTCGACGAGGGCGAGACCGCGGTGCAGAAGGGAGACCTCGGGGACACGTGCTACATCATCTGCTCGGGACGCGCGGAGGCTCGGGCCCCGGGCATCTGGGGCGATGAAGTCCTCGGTTCTCTCGGGCACGGCGACTTCTTCGGCGAACTCGCCCTGCTTTTGGACCAACCCAGGAACGCGGATGTGGTCTGTCTGGAAGCCGTGCGCTGCCTCGCCCTGGGCCGGTCGGACCTGGAGACGCTCATGACGCGCAGTCCGGACGTGGCGGAGCTCGTCCGAGCCATCGCCAGGCGGCGCTTCGAGGAGTCGTCATGAGACGGTCTCTGCCGTTCCGGAAGCTCCGTCCCGACGCGCGCATCCCGACCCGCGCGCACGAGGACGACGCCGGGGTGGACCTCTACTGCGCGGAGGATGTCCGTCTGGCCCCGGGCGAAGGCCGGGTGATCGGGACGGGCGTGGCCGTGGCGGTCCCTGCCGGGTATGTGGGCCTGGTGGCGGACCGCTCCTCCATGGCGCGCAAGGGCCTGAAGACCGCGGGAGGCGTCATCGACGCGGGCTACCGCGGAGAGGTCGGGGTCGTGCTCTGGAACATATCACGCGAGCCGGTGGAGCTCAAAGCCGGGGACCGCGTGGCCCAGCTCCTCGTCCTGCCCGTCGCCGTCCTGCCCGTGAGCGAGGCCGACGAACTCGATGCCACGCAGCGGGGCGCGGGCGGCTTCGGAAGCACCGGGAGCTAGCGGAGAGGATTCACCCGCCGACCACCGGCCGGAACTTGTAGCCGTAGACCCGGGGCCCGGCCTCGCCCGTGGAGCGGATGAGGCGGGTCACCATCTGGACGCGCATGCCGATGGACAGATCCTCGGGCTCCGCGTCCGTGATCTGGGTCAGGAGCATGGGGCCCTCGTCGAGCTTCACGAGCCCGATCACGTTGGGCACGTCCTTGGGATAGCCGCGTTGAAGCTGGTAGAGCTCGCTGAAGCTCCAGAGCGTGCCAGCCCCCTTGAACCGGTGCAGCAGGCTCTTGCGGCTGGAGCAGGAAGGGCAGACTTGCCGGGCGGGGAAGCTCAGGGCCCCGCAGTCCTCGCACCGGCTGCCTTCCAGCCGGTACAGCGTCCCCCTGAGCCGGTGAAAGCGCGGAAGTTCCATGGTCAGTCCCCCGCCGCCAAGATGTGCGTGTAGACGCTCGAACCGCTGCCGCCGATGTTCTGCGTCATGGCCACGCGGGCTCCCGGCACCTGGGAGGCGCCGGCTCCTCCCCTCAATTGGACGGCCGCGTCCACGATCTGCAGGACCCCGGTCGCGCCCACCGGATGGCCGCGCGCCTTGAGCCCTCCGCGCGTGGCGATGGGGACCTTGCCCGTGGGCCCGATCTCTCCTTCCATGGCCAGCCGGACTCCCTTCCCGCGGGGAGCGAAGCCGCCGGCCTCCAGGGAGAGGGCCGCCATGATGCAGAAGGCGTCATGGAGCTCGAAAAGGTCCACGTCCTCGGGCTTGAGCCCCGCCTGGGCGAAAGCGCGGCGGGCCGAGGCCTCGGCCGCGGAGAGCCAGAGCGGGTCCTTGCGCGCGGCCACGGCGATGGTGTCCGTGGCCGCGCCGCTGCCGGTCACGCGGATGGGCCGGACTCCGGGCTTCGGCCGCGCGCTCAAGAGCACCGCCGCGGCCCCGTCGGAGATCGCGGAGCTGTCGAGCAGGTTGATGGGGCTGGCCACCATGCAGGACTTGGCGTAATCCTTCGCGGTGACCGCGCGGGGGAACATGGCGTCCTCGTTGGACGCCGCGTTGCGGTGGGCGTTGATCGCGAAACCCGAGAAATCCTCGTGCTTGTAGCCGTTCTCATGCATGTAGCGCCGCATGATGAGCGCGTTCAGGGCGACGAAGGTCGCTCCATGGAGGTTCTCGCTGTCGCCGTCCGCGGCGAGGGCGAGGCCGGACGACACCGCATCCGGCAGGAGGTCTGACATCTTCTCGACCCCGACCACGAGCGCGCTCTCAGCCGCGCCGGACGCCACGCGCAGATAGCCCTCCCGGAACGCCGCGCCCCCGGAGGAGCAGGCGGACTCGACCTTCACGGCCTCCACCGGGGTCAGGCCCGCGCTGTCCGCCACGAAGACCCCGAGGTTCTCCTGGGAGGCGAGCTCCCCGGAGAGCATGTTCCCCACGATCAGGCAGTCGGCGGTCGTGGCTTGCGCCTCCGCCAGAGCCTTGAGCGCCGCCTCGACGGCCAGATCCTTGAGCGAGCGGTCCCAAAGCTCCCCGATCCGGGTCTGTCCCATCCCTGCGATGTAGACGTCGCGCATTTCAAAAGCCTCAGTGGGTCCGGATCTTGCCGGCGTTATGGAGATACCGGGCGTACTCGGTCACGGGCTGGCGGCGGTCGAGCAGGCAGTCCACGGAAGGCGCGTCGCCGCGGCGCAAGGCCACGTTCTCGGTGGTCTCGAACACGAAGCCGTCGCTCCCGGCCCCGGACCCGTAGCTGACCATGAAGATGCGCTCGCCTGGAGAGGCGACATCGAGCACGGCCGCCAGGCCCAGGAGCGAGCTCCCTGCGTAGGTGTTGCCGATGCGCTTGCAGACCAGGGACTTCTCGAACTGCTCGGGCGCAAATCCCAACTCCTCGGCCGCCTCGCGCGGGAAGCGCGGGTTCGGCTGATGGAACACGGCCCAGCGGAAATCCGAGGGCTTGAGGCCGGTCTCCTCGAGGAGGGCGCGCGCGCAGCCCAGGGTGTGGTGGAAATAGGCCGGCTTCCCCGTGAAGCGCATCCCGTGCTCCGGATAGCGCATGTGGGCCCGCCGGAAGAAATCCGCCGTATCCGTCACGAAGCTCCGGCTCGCCACGAGCCGGGCCGCGGCGGACTCGGCCGGGCCGAACACGTAGGCGGCCCCGCCGGCGGCCGCGGTGTACTCGAGTTCGTCGCCGGGTTTGCCCTGGGCCGTGTCCATGCCGATCGCCATGGCATACTCGGCCATGCCCGAGCCCACGAAAGCCGCCGCCATCTGCATCGCCTCGGACCCGGCCTTGCAGGCGAACTCCAGGTCTGCGGCGTTCACGAAGGGGGTCGCGCCGATGGCCTCCGCGACCACGGTCGAGGACGGCTTGACCGCGTAGGGCTTGGATTCCGTGCCGACCCATACCGCCGAGAGCTTCCGAGGGTCGATCCCAGCCCGGGCTACCGCTCCCCGGGCGGCCTCGATGGACATGGTGATGGTGTCTTCGTCGGCGCCCGGGAAGGATTTCTCCGCCACGGGGAAGCCCCGGCCCAGACGTCCCCAGATCTTGGCGATGGAGCGCGCGTCGATGCGCAGGCGCGGGACATAGGCGCCGTAGCCGCAGAGTCCTACCGGACGGACTGTCTTCATGATCAGGATGCTCCCGCGATCGAAAAAAAACGAATGCTGATTATAGCACACAAGTCTCGGGAACCGCCGCTATTTCCCAGCCGGCCGGCCCTTGAGATGGCGGTCGAAGAAGCGAAGCAAGGACTCCAGGATCCGCGGCTCCAAGAACTCCGGCCCGCCGTGACCCGCGCCCGGGAGCACCTGGAGCTGAGCCTCCACCCCGGCATCCTTGAGCGCCTTGAAAAAGGATCGGCTCTGCTCCACCGGCACGATGGGGTCCTTGTCCCCGTGCAGGATGAACGTCGGGGCATCCCCAGGGCTCACGTTCATGATGGGGCTGGCCCGGGCCGACTCCTCGGCGTTCGCGGGCCAGACGCCTCCGAGCAGCAGGGACGCGGGAGAGTCGGGCCTGCGGGGATCGAGAGGGCCTCCGGCCTCGACCTGATGGACGAGCCTGACCAAGTCCTTGGGGCCGCACAAGTCGCAGACCACCCGCACCCCCCCCTCCGTGGTCCCGAGCAAAGCCGCCAGGTGACCGCCCGCGGACGCGCCCCAGGCTCCGATGCGGTCCGGGTCCAGGCCGTACGTTTCGGCATGCGCCCTAAGCCAGCGCACCGCGGCCCTGCAATCCTCGATCTGGGCGGGGAAGAGCGCGTGCTGGCTGAGCCGATAGTTGATGCAGGCCACCGCGTACCCGCGCTTCGTCAGAAGGTCCGCGGGGCAGGGAGCCTTATCTCCCCCCCTCCATGCCCCGCCGTGTATCCAGATGACGAGGGGACGCTTCCGTCCGTTCTCAGGCAGATAGAGGTCCAGCCTCTGGCGCTGCTCCCCCTTCTCCACGTAGGGGATGTCGCGCAGGACCTGCCCGTCTCGCGCCTGGACAAGCGCAGGCCAGAGAAGCAGGGTCCCTAGGAGGAGCACGCCACGGCCCGCGCGCCCTTCTTGGGACGCGCGGAGCCCCCGCGCATCCGCCTCACGCCTTTCCCAGAGGCGGCGGAGCACCGGGATGCCTCCGCATCCCAGGGCTTCAGGGGCTCGAAGCGCCCCTGGAAGAACCGGAGCACCTTCGGCTCATACACGAACCGCAGGCCGCTGATCGTCTCGCGCTTCGCGTAGAGCCTCTTGATGCCCTCCACCACGTAGTCGATGTGCGAGTTGGTGTACACCCTGCGCGGGATGGTGCAGCGCACGAGCTCGAGCTTGGGCTTATAGTTGAGCCCGGTCTTGGGGTCGCGTCCCTTGCTCACGTTGCCCCGCTCCATCGCGCGCACGCCGGTCTCGATATAGAGCGCGGCCGTCAGCGCCTGCGCCGGATACTCCTCCTGGTCCACGTGCGGGAGGAAGCGCTTGGCGTCGAGGAATATCGCATGGGAGCCGGCCGGGACCACGATGGGGACCTTCGCTGCGATGAGCTTCCTGCCGAACTCCTGAGTCTGCTCGACGCGCATCCGTATGTAGTCGTCCTCGAGCGAGTCGAGCAGCCCCCGGGTCAGAGCCTCGAGGTCCTTGGTGTCCATGCCGCCGTTCGTCACCTCGCCCTCCCAGACCCTGAGCATCCGCCGAAACCTCTCGGCGAGCTCGGAGCTGTTGCAGGCGAGGAGTCCGCCCATGTTGACGAGGAAGTCCTTCTTGCAGCTGATCGTGCAGCCGTCTCCGTAGCTCATCATCTCGCGCAGGATCTCGCGCACGGTACAGCCGGAGTAGGCGGGGTCCTTCATCTTGATCATCCACGCGTTCTCCACGGAGCGCGTCGCGTCGAACATGATCGGGATCCCGTGCTTCTGGCACAGCCGCGAGAGCTCGCGCAGGTTGTCCATGGAGAACGGCTGTCCGCCGGCCATGTTCACGCAGCTCTCGTGGCTGACGTAGGCGATGTCGCGCGCCCCGACGCGGCGGATGAGGTCCTCGAGCTTCCGGATGTCGATGTTGCCCTTCCACGGGAACGTGCTCGCCGCGTCGTGCGCCTCGTCGACGATGACGTCCACGAAGACGCCGCCCGCCATCTCCTGATGGAGCTTGGTCGTGGTGAAGTACATGTTCCCGGGGACGCTCTGGCCGGGGCGTATCATGCACTGCGACATGATGTGCTCCGCGGCGCGCCCCTGGTGCGTCGGGATGATGTGCTCGAAGCCGAGCACCTCGCGGAAGGTCTCGACGAGCCGCTCGTAGTGCTTGTTGCCGTAAGGAGTGTCGGAGGTGTTGGTCATCCCCTCCCACTGGTCGCAGCTCATCGCCGAGGTGCCGCTGTCGGTCAGGAAGTCGATATAGACGTCCTCGGACTTGAGGAGGAACGTGTTGTAGCCGGCCTCTTCGATGGCTTTCCGGCGGTAGGCCTCCTCGGTCACCTTGAGAGGCTCGAAGATGGCGATCTTGTAAGGCTCGTACATGCGTCCCGTGGAGCGCTGGGTGCGGGGGAGGCTCACGAAGAGGCGCTCGTTCGCGGGCTCGAACTCCGCCTGGTCCGCGAACTCGGGGTTGTTCGTCAGCCTGAGGCCGGTGATCTCGCTTCGACACGCGTAGACCGCGGCGATGACGTCCGCGACCTCGCGTATGTGGTTGCGGGTGTATGCGCAGCGCGGCAGCTCGAGGATCAGCCTGGCCGCCCCGTTGCCCTCGGTCTGATAGGCCCACGAGCCGTCGATGCGGCCCCGTATCCCGCCCTGGATGTAGAGCGCCGCCGCGAGCACGGACTTCGAGTTGGCCTCCTTCGGAAGGTGCGGAAGGAACTTCGCCACGTCGAGCGCGATCCCGTTGACGCCCCGGCTGGCGGGCACGCGCTCCTCGACGAGCATGGAGTGGAAGGCCGCCAGCTGATCCTGCCGCCACTCGATGAGCTCGGTCTTCGCCATCTCATCGATGCCGATGGCGAACGTCTCCATGGCCCGGCCGGTCATGCCGCCGTAGGTGTGCAGCCCCTCGAACACGACGACCTGGTTGCGCAGAGCGTCGAACGTCGCGGGGTCCTTGCAGGAGATGAAGCCCCCGATGTCGGACCGCGGGTCCTGGCTGGCGTCCATGAGGACGATGTCCGCCGCGGCCACGATGCCCCGGACGGCCTCCGACAGGGCCTTCCGGGAGTCCGTCTTCAGCGTCCACCAGGCGTTCCCCAGGACATTGGAAATGTCGATGACGAGCGGCAGGCCGCGGGCCGAGGCGAGCTTGCGCACGGCCTGGAGGTTCTTCACGGAGAACGGCTGCCCGTTCCAGGCGGCGGGGCAGGTCTCGAGATGGATGTAGGCCGCGCCGTCCTTGCCGAGGCCCTTGAGCTTCGCCTCGAGCTTGCGCAGGTCGACGTCGCCGCCGAAGTGCTCTGGCCCCTTGTAGAGAGCCGCCGCGGCGCAGGTGACGTCGACGCTCTTGCCGCCGTTGGCCTGCACGAGCCCCTCGTCGCGGCCGCGGTTGTGGAGCACGGTCTGGCCGCTCTTGAGCAGCGTGGTCACCAGGAGCTTCTCGGCGCCGATCCCGTTGTGCGTGGGGACGATGTTCCCGAGGCCGAGGACCCTGAGGGCGCTCGTCTCGAGCTTGTAGTAGCTGCGCGCGCCCGCGTAGGCCTCGTCGCCGATCATGAGGGCGGCCTTCTGGAAATGGGACCACGCGGACATCCCGCGGGCGACCATGTCGAACTGGATGTGGTCCGAAGAAACGCCGAGAGTGTTGAACTTGGCCGCCTTGATGATGTTCCAGCGCTCGTACGGTTTGAGCGCCTTCATCTTCTTGACTTCCTTGATCTTGTACGGTTCAGCGAGCATGCGTCCTCCTGGAGCGTATATTCTACTTAGTTTTGAAGGGCGGCTCCCGCACGGCGGGTAGGTCTTTCGGGGAAGGCCGCGCCTGGGACCTTCGGACCGGTGAATGGTTTCCATTCATTCAATACTTTTCGCCGGCCTCCTGTTAAGCTAAAGGCAGGAGGCAGGGGCTCAGGAGCCCCAGTCTCCGAAGCGAGAGGTTCTTCCTCTCGCGCAGGAGGCCAGCCATGAAAGACACAACCTACTCCGACAAGCCGAGCACGAGACTGATGACGGTGTGGGGGCGGCGGCTGCGCAACAAGCAGGCCGCGGTCATACCGGTGTTCGTGGGCGGGAAGTGGACCTACCAGATCCCCCGCGGACCGCAGAGGGTGATGACCCTGAGGGTAGGCCCTGAGTCGCGTGGGAAGTAGGCCGTTTTCCAGCGCTTTCCTGCCCTCAAGGCCCAGATGATCCCCTGAAGGCGAGGGTATACTGGGTCTTGATGACTACCCCCTTCCTGCTCGCCGCTCTCCTGACTCCGGCCTTCTCTCAGACGCGCACCCAGGTCGCCCCGGTCATCCTTTCGCTTCCCAGCGTGATCCCCGCTGCGGGGGCGGGGCAAGGGCTCGCGTCACCGACGCTGCTGCCCGCCTTCTCCGCTCCCGCGTCACCGCTGGTCGCCCCTTTAAACTCGGTCCTGCCCAAGGCGCAGGCCTTGTCTCCTGCGGCAGTAACCCCGGTAGCCGTACTGTCCGTATCTGGGAACGGACCTCTCCGGCCTGTGGCTCCCGCAGCGCGTCCGCGCCAGGAGTCTTTGCGCGAGCGGCTCGGAGAGCAGGTCCGAGGGATCCAGGAAGCCGCAGGACGGGACTCCTCCGGCCGTGGGACCCAGCAGGCGCTCGACCAGCTGTTCCTCGGGGACAGAGCGTCCTCGGACCTGGTCAACGACGAAGGGATCCCCGTCACCGGCAGAGCGGCGGAATACTATAGGGAAGTCCGCCGTTTCGTGGACAAGTATGGGGACACGCTGGACCTGAGCGAAAGCCTGGATGTGATGGACGATTCCTACGGCGACGTCTGGGCCAAGCTCAAGGCCATCGAGGCGGTGGCCCAGAGCCGCGGAGTGGAGAAGCACAACACCCATCTGGAACAGACCCTGCTCTGGGTGGATGGAGTCATCGAGGACAAGGGCAAGCGCACCGCCATCAACACGTATCGGGTATACTTCCACCACGCCGAGAACCCCCTCTCCGAGATCGAGGAAGGCATCCGCCGGGCGGACAGCTATCTGAATGAGACCCTCTCGCATCTCTCCTCGCGCGGCAAGGCGGAGAAGGCCATGGGCAAGTTCGACGAGGTCCTGCTCGCGTTCGATACCCGGGGCTACAAGGAGGTCAAGGAGCACCTCAAGGCCCGCGAGAAAGAGGTGGCAAAAGCCTTCGGCAGCCGGTTCCGCTTCGTGTTCCTGGACGAGTTCGCGGAGCTCCCCAGGGGCGAGACCCAGCTCCGCCGGGAGCTGGGCGAGTTCATCGCGAAGTACAAGGGCGACGAGGGGCTCTCGAAGATCATCGAGGGCGTCATCTACAGCCGCTACGTGGGCCTGCTCCTGGAGCTCAAGACCCTGGAGCATTTCCACCTCCAGGGCTATTCGATCCTCCAGAGCGGCCGCGAACTCTTCGACGCGGACGGCAAGTACCTCACCGAGCTCGACGCGGTCGTGCGAAGCCCGAGCGGGAAAGTCTCCCTGGTCGAGGCCAAGTCCGCGCGCGTCCCGCTCCCCCCTCGCCAGGTGCTCGAGGACAAGGTGGTCAAGAAGCTCGAGACCTACGCGAAGAACCGCCGGCTCCTGGAGTCCGCCATCGGCGTCCGCTTGGACGAGGTCGTATTCTCCTTCGACGTGGGCTCGAACACGGGGCTGGAGCCGTTCCTGCGCGGCCAGGAGAAGGCCCTGAGCGAGAAGTACGGGTTCCGGGTCCGGTTCATCTTCATCGAGAGCTCGCCTAAATCCGGCCGGCGGTAAGTTGTACAATCGCTCCCATCGCCCGTCCCGCGAAAACTGATCTCGCCTGGAGCCTGTCCGCCGCCGCAGTCATGATCCTAGCCGCGGTCGTGCGGCTGCGCCTGCTCGGGGTCCCCTTGGAAAGGGACGAAGGCGAGTTCGCCTACATGGGGCAGCTCCTGCTCCAGGGCATCCCCCCTTATGCCGAGGCGTACAACATGAAGATGCCGGGCATCTACGCCGCCTATGCCCTCATCATGGCCGCTTTCGGGCAGACCTGCGCGGGCATACGCCTGGGGCTCCTCTTCGTGCACGCGGCCACCACCGCGGTCCTGTTCCTGCTCGCAAAAAGGCTCCTAGGGACACGCGCCGCACTCGTCTCGGTCTGCTCCTTCGTCATGGTCTCCTTGAGTCAGTCCGTCCTGGGCGCGTTCGCCCAAGCCGAGCACTTCGTCATCCTGTGCAGCGTCGCGGGCCTTTTCCTCCTCATTCGGTCCCGAGGGACGCTCTTCGCCGGAGCCCTGCTCCTGGGGACCGGTTTCCTCATGAAACAGCACGGGGCCGCATTCATCGCGATGGGAGCCTTCATCCTGGGCCGCAGGCTCAAAGAGCCTCGCGCCTGCGCGGTCTTCCTCTGCGGCGTCATCCTGCCCTTCGCGCTCACCTGCCTCATCCTCGCTCTCGCAGGCGTTTTCAGCCGGTTCTGGTTCTGGACCTTCACGTATGCCTACGAGTACGCCACCGCGACCTCCCTGCGTGAAGCCCTCCTCACCCTGGCCGACCGTCTGCCTGCCCTGGTGTCGACCACCTGGCCCTGGTGGGTCCTGGCCGGCTTCGGCGCCGCGAGTCTGCTCCAGGACAAGAAACTGCGTCCGGCCGCTCCGTTCCTGGCTGCCTTTCTAGGCTTCTCCGTCCTCTCCATCCTCCCGGGCTTCTATTTCACCAGGCACTACTTCCTCCTCCTTTTGCCCGCTGCGGCCTTGCTGGCCGGCGCTGGATTCGTCTCGAGACCTGCCCTTGCGATAGCGCTCCTCCTGCTCGCATCCGCCCGCTTCCTTTGGGCGGAGCGAGATTATCTGTTCCGCTGGGACCCGGCTACGGTCTCCAGGATGACCTACGGGGAGAACCCTTTCCCAGAGACCGTGGCCGTTGCGAAGTACATCGAAGCGAACACCTCCCCGCGGGACTGCGTCGCGGTCATCGGCTCGGAACCCGAGATTTATTTCTATTCGAAGAGGCGTTCCTGCACCGGCTACATCTACGCCTATCCCCTCATGGAGAGCCATCCCTACGCGCTCCAGATGCAGAAGGATATGATCCGCGAGATCGAGGCGAGGGCTCCCAAGATCCTGGTGTTCGTGGCCGTGCCCAACTCCTGGGCAAGGACGGAACGGTCCGAGACCCTCCTGCTGCGCTGGCTCGAGGATTACGAGAAGGGCTACGAACAGGTCGGCCTCGTGAAAATGGCCCCTCCCCTATGGATATCCATCCTCAAGAGGAAGGCCCCTTGAAAATCCGCGGTTTTCGGTCTATCTGATGGGTATGGAGGAGCAGCGGAATAAGCCGTCCAGGCGCGGTCCGGGCGACTTCATCCTCATCGCGGTGGTCCTGGCCTTCTGCGCCGTGGCCCTGCGCCACATCATACTCAGCCGCAAAGACGAATCCAAGACGCAACTGACCCCGGTCCTGGGGACCGGCGGCATGGACCTGCTCTGGAACAACGTGGTCAAGCCCGCCAAGGACACCGGCGCCGACAGCCGGCCGAAGAAGGACTCCATGATCGTCTGGGACGAGCCTCGGCCGGATTACAGGGGCTCGCGCAAGCCCGAGTTCGAGGAGCCTGAGGAGGAGGAATTTGAGGAGGAGCCTCCTCCGGAGCGCGAGGAGGATCCGCTCGAGGACTTCCCGCCCGAGCAGCCGCAGCCCAAGCCCACTCTCAACAAGATGCCGTTCTCCTTCACCAGCGAGAGGCAGGGAGGGCAGTCTTCCTCGGCGTTCATGCCCTACCCGAAGCCGGTGCAGCAAGCCGCTCCCGCGCAAGAGGCGCCGGCCCCCACGACCGAGGGCAAGACGGCTCCGAGCAAGGCCGAACACGAGCGCCGACCCTGGCGCAGCAACCAAAGGCGCTGAAAAGCCTCACAGAAGTCACTTTACCAATCACTTTACTTATACTTTACTTATTTGTATGATGCATTCATGCCCTTCACCCCGACGTTCCAGACCACACCCCATCTCCTCAAAGTTCTCGAGGAGATCGCCACCCTCAACGCCCGCATCCAGAGCGCGGCCGTAGGCGTCAGTTGGATACCCAACCTCCAGAAAGACGCCGCCGCCCGCCAGACCCACGGCTCCACGGCCATCGAGGGCAACCCCCTGACCCTGCCCGAGGTCGAGATCGTGGCCGCAGGCGGAAGCCTCCCCCATGCCAAGCCTCGATCCGTCCAGGAAGTCTTGAACTACCTGGCCGTCCTGCGCTTCATCGAAAAGAACGCCAAGGCCGACAAGATCGAGACCCGGGACGTGTTGAAGCTGCATTCGTTCATGGGCCAAAAGGGCGCGCTGGACCGTGAACCCATCGGCCTGTTCCGACCCTACCAAGTAAAGGTCGGCATGCACATGCCCCCCGCCCCAACGGATGTGCCCCGCCTCATGGCCGAGCTCCTGGAGTGGCTCAACGGCCCTGGCCGCGCTTGGCCGGCGGTCGTAAGCTCGGCCATCCTCCATTACCGATTCGAATTCATCCACCCCTTCGGTGACGGCAACGGCCGCGTCGGCCGAGCTCTAGCCACCTGGGAACTCTACCGCAAGCAGTTCGATACCCACCACATCTTTGCCGTGGATGAAGTCCTCCTGGAAGACCGGCAGAGCTACTACCGCGCCCTGCACCGCGTCCAGATCGAAGGCCAAGAGCTTTCCGGCTGGGTGGAATATATCGCCGAAACCATCAACGAGGTCCTGGGCCGCACATGGAAACGCATCCAGGCCGTCAGTGCCTCGGCCAAGGGCAAGGCCCTGACCCTGACGCCGAAACAGGAAAAGCTCGTCTCCCTCCTGCGCACTTCGCCGCTCGGCATCCAGGAAATACAGGACGCGCTCAAGGTCACGAAGCCGGGAGCCCACTTCATCCTCAAGCCTCTCCTTGCGGCAGGCTTGGTCAAGCGCGAGGGTGGCCACAAGACCGGGAAATACGCCCTGGCCTGATCGTCGACGGAAACCGCACCTTACGGCGTTCACATGATACGGTATGCGACGGGGTCAGCAGGAGCGGGTGGGAGAGGGACGGCGCATGTATCCGACGTCTTCCAGAGGGATACAGTGCAGTGCCGCTCCCATGGCCCGGCACACGTGTCCAACGTCTTCCAGATGGACACGGTGCCGTACCGCTCCGCAGTACGGATGGGCCATGGGACTGGGCATCCTCAGGAGAGGGTGTGGAGGCCCGGTCCCGCGGCACGGCGGGCCGAGTGGGACATAAGGGCCGTTTTCGTTACTACGGGTAACATATGAGCCTGGGACCCATGATCGACATCTCCTGCGGAATCTTATCGTTCCCCTCGAACTTGGCGACCCGGACGCCTTCCTTGGAGAGCAGGCGGTACTTGGTCCTATCCTCGCCCAGTGGGAAGGGGGCTTCTTGACTCCTGGCCGGAGGGAAGCCGGATGCGCTATGCTATGCTCCGGAGGGTGGGATATGGCGATCGAACTCGACAAGAAAGGAACACTCATACCCCTGACACTGGCGATCGCCGCTGCCGCGGTCTACCTCATGGTCCTGACGAGCCGGGAGCGGGGCCTGATGAAGGGCTACGAGCTCGCGAGCGTCCTCGTCGCCAAGACCGACCTGCCGGAGCGGGCCCTCATCAACGAATCCATGGTGAACACGGTCAAGATCCCGATGAAGTACGTGGCCGCCGACGCCATCGAGGTCCGCGATCCATCCGACATCAAGCTCATCAACAGCATGGTGGCGCGCATCCGCATCCCGAAGGGGAACCAGCTGACCAAGTCCGCCCTGGTGTCCATCTCCCCCACGTCCGGCATGGCCATGAAGATCCCTCCCGGCTACCGCGGAGCGGTCCTCCCGGTGGACAAGAACCTCATGGGCATGATGAAGCCCGGGGACCGGGTGGACATCGTCATCGCGTTCAAAGCGGAGATGCCCGGGCAGGTCAAGCGGGTGGTGGCCGCGACCGTCCTGCAGAACGTCCTCGTCCTGGGCGTTGGGAACGACCTCGGCCAGGGCATCGACGCGAAGAGCGCCTCCAAGAAGCAGGAGGAGGACGAGAAGACCATGGCTTTCGCCGAGGAAGGCTTCGCGAGCGTCGCCGTCAACCCCTTGGAGTACCAGTACCTCGTCCTGGCCCAGGAGCAGGGGAAGGTCCACGTCGCGCTGCGGGGCATCGGGGACCTGGAGATGCACCCCATCCGGATGGCGACCCTCTCCGAGTTGTTCGGGAACTAGCCCATTCGCTGAAGCTCTTCCGTCCGCTCAGGGCCTCTCCTCTTGAGCTCGACTCAAACTTTTCTTCGTCCCCGGCGTCAGGACACAGTTTCTATTCGAGGTCTGGTCCCTTAAACTTATCGCCAGCCTCTGCTTCAGGCAATTGAACGCAATCTCACAAAGAAAGCTTCCCCTTATCGTTACGGTACGGCTATTTCTCTATACTCTCCTCCACAAAGCCCTGCACTGCCGCTGGTGCCGCTGGGGTCTGTTTGCGCAGAGACGTCCTCGCGACACCCCCCAAGAAAAACACATCCGTCGCGAAATCCGCGAACCGGGCCCAACGGTCCCGCAGCTGCGAGGCGTCCTGTTCGTAGCCCCTGACAGGGCGTCCCTCCACCGAGTGGTCCCCTGCCTTGAGCCCTTTGCGGATGTTGTCCTCGTATCGCCTGGCGATCTCCTCGGCCGCCTCCTGCGGTATGTCGAGCTTGGAACTGAGCACGATTCCGAGCGCCTCCCTCGCGGGGCCCATGTCGATCCGCGCGCCCCTCGCGTGATCCGACACCATGCTGGAGAATTCCGAAATCATCTGGAGGACATCCTCTCCCAATTCCCCCTTGATCCTCGCCACCTCTTCAGGCTTTCCTTTCCCATCGACCACGCGTCCGACCAAGCCCGCCTTGTCCGTCTCCTGAGCGGCCGGGCGTCCGGCTACTAGGGAGAGTCCTATGAGCGCCAAGCAGGGGATATTCATCGCTACCACCTCCTGAAGCAAGTATGACGGCGCCGGTATCGGAAAGCCTGTATCCAAAGGCCGCCCTTCACGAGGGGACCTAAGGCCTGCGGACTGTCCCAGGTCGGCTAGAAGCGCGGTTGCGGCGGGGCGAAGCGCATTAGCCTGGTTCCGTCATGTTGCGGAAGTCACGCATAATATCAAGAAAACATGCCGGTATTTCGGCATCAGTCGCTCGAATTACTATTTCTGGTATTGGCGATATGAGAAAAATGGGGCTGGGCTGAAAAACAGAAGGTGCGGCCAGCCGGCCGTTCAGCTCATCATACTACTCGCCGGGCTTCTTATCCTGTACCAGCCCTTCTCTGGGGGCCCCGCCCGACATGCGCAGGCGGATGCGGTTGATGATGTCCTTTTTCAACTGTTCTTCCTTCTGCTTCTGGGTCAGGACCCTCTCCTTGGACTTCCTTGGACGCGGCTTGCGCTTGGAGGGTTTGGGAATCACAACAGAAACAGGGGGCACCGGCTCGGGTTCCGCTTGCACGGGAGGCGGCTCAGGCGCGGGCTGAACCGGAGGAGGCGGAGCCTCCGCGGGAGGAGCCTTCTTCCCGCGGAAGGCGAAATAGGCTCCCAGGAGCAGCAGAAGCAGGATGATGATCGCGCCGATCATGACGCTGCGGCGCTTGTGGATCGGCTGTCTTTCAGGCAGCGGCGGCTTCTCCTCTTGTACAGGCTCCGGAGGAGGCGGCTCGGGAATGACCGGCTCTACCGGTTCAGGAGCAGGAAGGTCGGGAACGACGGATTCCTGGGCCACAGGTTCAGGGACAACGGGTTCCACCACGACCGGCTCCGGAGGAGCCTGCTGTCGAGCCCTCAGCAGTTCCATCTCCTCTTGAAGCAGCGTCATCCGGGACTTGAGGTCGCTGATATCCTCGGCATGAGAAGGCTCGGCCAGTGAACCGAGCCTCGCGCTCAAGGCCTCGATCGCGCCCCGCAGCTGCTCGACGGCCGCGCTCTTCTCAGCCTCCGTGCGCTGGAGCTCCGACACGGCCTCCGGAAGCCCGGTCAAAGGCTCCAGCCGGGCCGTGAGCCCCTCCAGGAGTCCTTTGAGCTCGGCGCTCTCCCGGGCCGAGGCCTCGAGCTGCGCCTTGAGCCCGGTCAGCTCCTCGTCCCTACGGCTGAGTTCGCTCTGCACGCCGCGCAGACGGTCCTCTAGGCGTTCGGTCTTCTCCAGCAGGCCGCCGAGCACCGAAAGGTCGCGCAAGGTGGGTTCCGGCGGAAGGAATCCTCTCGCCTGGGGCCGGAAGAGGAGCGCCAGCCTGGGCACCGACGCGGCTTGCGCCCAGTCGCCCTCCTCCGTCTCGGGATAGACCAGGCTGTCCTCGTCGAAATGGGGCAAAGCCCGCAGCTCCTCAGGAGCGAAGGGGCCTTTGACCCGGTCGTCTTCCAGGATCCAATACCGGACGGACATCCTTCAATAAGGATAAGGGAACAGGCGGGATCGTGCAATATCCAAAGGGTTACGGCTGGTAGAAGGCCGTCCCGTGGACGAGGCGCCTGCGCAGAAGCCCTTCCTTGAGCAAGGCCTCCACGTGGGCCCTGGCCTGCGGCACGGATATGCCTAGGCCGCAGGCCAGGTCTTTCACGGTCCCCGGATGCCTCCTGAGCATCTCCAGCACCTGGCTCTTCCCCGCGCCTGCCTCGTGCTCCTGCCGCGTCCCCTTGAACTCCGCGATGATCTCCGCGCGCGGCCCGAACAGGGGGAGCAGCCTCTCGAGCTCCCGCCTGGACGCGGCCCGCGCGTCCGCGTCCGCCGGAGGCCGGGTCACGGTGTTGAGCTGCACCCGGTCCGGCCGGATGCGCCGGACGATGGCGGCCAGCTTCTCCGCATGCTCCGGCGCCGCGCTCTCCCCGCCCAGAAGCAGGAGCTCCAGCCAGTATTGTCCCCGGAACTCCTTGCGGAACGCGACCAACCCGTCCACCATCTTCCTGAAAGAGACTGCCGCATGGGCCCGGTTGACCTTGCGGAACATGCGGCTGTCTCCAGCGTCGAGCGAGGGGAGGACCAGGTCGGCCCGGAGCAGGTCCTTGCGCACCTCCCGCTTCCAAAGGAGTCCGCCGTTGGTGAGCACCGCCACCGGGACCTTCGTGAAGGCCTTGATCCCGGCGATGATCCTCCCGATCCCCGAATGGAGGGTCGGCTCGCCCGACCCGCCCAAGGTCACGTGGTCCGGCTTGGCCCGCAGGCCTGCGCGGACCTGCGCAAGCAGGTCCACGACAGGCACCCACTCCTTGCGCTCCAGGGTCAGCCGCGTGGTGCGGCCGAGCTGGCAGTAGACGCAGTCGTAAGGGCAGGTCTTGTACGGGATCAAGTCCACGCCCAAGGACCTGCCCAACCGGCGCGACGGGACCGGTCCGAAGACGTAGGAAGGCAACTAGCTCAGCTCCCGCTCCAGGGCGTCCACCACGGCCCGGAGGACCTTGACCCGGGCCCAGTTCTTGTCCTCTCCCTCCACCAGGACCCAGGGAGCCCGCTCCGTGTTCGTGCGCTCGATCATGTCGCACGCCGCGGCCTCGTAGGCGTTCCACTTCGCCCGGTTGCGCCAGTCCTCCTCGGTGATCTTGTACTGCTTGTAGGCCTTCTCCTGGCGGTCCTTGAACCGCTTGAGCTGCTCCTCCGGGGAGATGGTGACCCAGAACTTCATCACGATTGTCCCGAACTCGGTGAGCTCGTCTTCGAAGGCGTTGATCTCCCCGAAAGCCCGGCCCCACGCCTCGGGCTTGGCGAAGCCCTCCACGCGTTCGACGAGCACGCGGCCGTACCAGGAACGGTCGTAGATCGTGACGCGCCCGATGCGCGGCAGGCCGCGCCAGAAGCGCCACAGGTACGGACGGGCCCGCTCTTCGTCCGTGGGGGCCGCGACCGAGCGCAGCTGGTAGTTGCGGGCGTCCAAAGCCTGCGTGATGCGGCGGATGCACCCGCCCTTGCCGGCCGCGTCCGACCCCTCGAAGACCAGCAGGAGCGAGCGCTTCGACTCCTCCCGGAGCCGCCGGGCGAGCAGCGCGAGGCGTCCCTGGAGCTTCTCGAGCTGCTTGTCGTAGTTCTTGTCGTCGAGCTTCTTGGTCAGGTCCATGCTGCGCAGCACGTTCTTGGGCTTGGGCTTGGGAAGGTCCGGGGTCTTCTCAGCCTTGGGCTGGGCCGCGGCCTCCTTCGCCTTTTTGCGGATGGCGTTCAGGATGCAGCGCACCCCGGCCAGGTCGCGATAGCGCCGATCCGTGGCTTCCAGGATGATCCAGGGGGCCTCGCTCGTGTTCGTCTTCATGATGGCCCGCTCGCTCACCTTGCGGAAACGGTCGTAGCGCTTGTGGAACTTCCAGTCCCGCGGGGTCACGCGCCACCGGTTGTCCGGATCGGCTTCCAAGTCCTTCAGGCGCTTCTTCTGCTCCTTCTTGGAGAGGTGGAACCAGAGCTTGACCAGGAGCACGTTCTCCTGGGCGAGCATGCGCTCGAACGCCGCCACCCGATCGAGCTGCCGGTCGAACTCGGCTTCGTCGTTCTTCTTGTACACGCGGTTGATGATGGGACTCGTGTACCAGGAGTTGAGCAGGAACGCGGCCTTGCCCTTGCCCGGAAGGACGCGCCAGAACCGCCAGAAGGGAGGGCGCTCGCGCTCCTCGTCCGTGGGTTCGGCCCAGGCATGGGTCTCGATGCCGCGCGCGTCGAGCCACTCCAGGAGCCGGTTGGCGAACTCGGTCTTGCCCGCGCCCTCGACCCCGCCGATGAGCAGCATCAGGGAGAAATCCGACTTGGCCAGGGTGTTCTGGGCCTCGAGAAGGTCCACGCGCAGCTTCGGGACCTCTTTCTTGAAATCAGCCTTCGAGACTTCGTTGCCGACTTCCGCGGTTTCGAACATGGTTCACCTCGATGGGGTCAAAGAGGATTCATTCTACAACAGTTTGCTAGTATCCAAGCATTATGAAGAACTCCATCGTCGTCCTGTCATGCCTTCTGGCCGCTTCCGGTTGCGTGAGCTCGCGCAAGTTCACAAAGCTCCAATCCGACGCCCAGGAGCTCAGCACGAAGCTCGCGGCGGCCGAGCAGCGCGCTACGGAACTCCAGGCGAGCCTGACCCGGCTCGACGAGCGGGCGGACTCCCTCTCGAAGGAGCGGGATTCCCTGCAGCAGGCCAACGCGGACCTCTCAAAGTCCCTCGGGGCCAAGCAGGACGAGCTCTCCAAGCTCAACGCCCGCCTGCAGTCCGACCTGACCGCGGCCAGGCTGGAGCTGACCCAGACCCAGGGCAAGGCCGCCAACCTGGAGTCGAAGGTCACGGAGTTCACGGCCCAGCTCGACCAGACCACGGTCAAGGCCGCGCAGCTCGCGACCGAGCGCGAACAGCTCCAGGAGGCGAACGCCTCCCTCTCAAAATCCCTGGGCTCCACCCAGAACGAGCTTTCCAAGACCGTGGCGAAGCTCTCCGAGGACAAGCGCACCCTGGAAGCCCGGGTCGCCGAGCTGAGCAAGACGGCCGAGGAGCTCAAGGCGAAGCAGGACCGGGAGCTGGCCCAGACCAAGGCGACCTACGAGAGCCTGATGGGAGAACTCAAGCAGGAGGTCTCGAAAGGGCAGGTCCAGATCACCCAGATGCAGGGCAAGCTCTCGGTCAACGTGGCGGACACGATCTTCTTCGATTCGGGCAAGGCCGACATCAAGGACAGCGGCCGCAAGGTCCTCGAGCGCGTGGGAGGCATCCTATCCCACATCTCGGACAAGCAGATCCGCATCGAGGGACACACCGACGACGTCCCCATCCGAGGCACCCTGAAGGAACGCTACGCGAGCAACTGGGAGCTCTCCGCCGCCCGTGCGACCATGGTCGCGCGGTTCCTGCAGGAGAAGGCCAAGGTGGACGGGGCCCTGCTCATCGCGGCCGGCTACGGGGAATACCGGCCGGTCGCTCCGAACGACACGGAAGCGGGGCGGGCCAAGAACCGGCGCATCGAGATCGTGCTCATCGACAAGGAGCTGGGAAGGGCGGCCCGGTAGCAGACATCTGACTTTTTACGACCGCTTTTGCTTCATGGAGGATTTCCTTAGAAAAAGAAAGAGCCGTTTTGGAAAACTTCGCCCTCACGCCGCTGTTGGCGTGAGGGCGAAGTACGGCGCACGAAGCGCCGAGAAGACGCCGTTCTAGAGCAGTTTCAGCAGTTCCGACGGTTCCCGCACCAGCTCTTTCGCCCCCGCGTCGAGCAGTTCCCGGGCGTCCCTGAACCCCCACAAGGCTCCGACCGGGAACATGCCCGCGGCCACCGCGGTCCGCATGTCCGTGCTCGTATCCCCAAGGTACAAGACCCGCGCCGCGGGGACCCCGAGCCCCCGGGCGACCTCCAGCGCAGGACCCGGATCCGGCTTGAGCGGACGGTCGGGCGAGGCCCCGCGCACCGCCCGGAAATCCCAATCCGGGAGGAGCCTGCGCACGCTGCGCTCCGTGAACTCCTGCTGCTTATTCGAGAGCACGGCCAAAGCGAGGCCGCGGGAACGCAGACTGTCGAGCATCTCCGGGACGCCGGGATAGGGCCGGGTCTTCTTGTCCAGATGGAGCGCGTACTCCGACCGGACGGCTTCGATGAGCCTCGCGGACGTTTCCCGCTCCAGGCACTCCGGAGGGAACGCCCTCTCGACCAGCTCCGCCATGCCGTCGCCCACGAAGCGCTTGTAGGCCTCGGCCGGGTGCGGGACCCGGCCGAACCGCAAGAGCACGGCGTTCACCGCGTCCGCGATATCGTCAAGCGTGTCGAGCAGGGTGCCGTCCAGGTCGAACAGGACGGCGGAGAACCGCGCCCTCAAGCGACGCGTCTCAAGAGGGCGCGCAAGGCGGCCTCGATCTGCTCCGCCTTGAACGGTTTGCGCAGGAACGCGTCGGCCCCGAGGTTGAGGGCGGTCACCTCGCTCTTGACGTCCGTCAGCCCGGAGATGACGAGGATGGGGAGCGCCGTGAGCTTCAGGTACTGCCGGACCCCGCGGATCACCTCGAAGCCGTCGAGGCCGGGCAGGCGGAGGTCGAGGACGAGCAGTCTCACCGAGTGCTGGGCCATGAGCCGGAACGCCTCGGCGCCGTCTCCCGTCTCCGCCATGCGCATCCCGAGGTGCTCGAGAGCGTAGTGCAGGAAGAGGCGATGCTGGGGGTCGTCCTCTACGACGAGGACGACGTCCTTCGGGCCCGTCCTCTCCTTGATCCCCTTGAGGTCGCCGAGCACGGAGTCCAACTTGGCCTGTTCCGCCGGCGACAGAGGCGTGCCGGCGTCGGTCTGCGGCCGCAGCGCCCGGGCGCCGCCCGGAACGCCCACGCGCGGCCCCCGTTCGATGGTCTCGTCTTCGGTCATAGTATCCCCTTAGATTATAACTGTTTCAGGCGTTTCTCAAGCTTCCCCGCCTTATCCTCCCAGCCGAGCCCTCTGGCCAGCACGATGGCCTCTTCGAACGCCTCCCGCGCCTCCCGGAACGCCCTCCTGCCGCGGAACGCCTCCCCCTGCGATTCGAGCCACGCTAGACGCTCCTCGTTCGTCATGGGGCCGGTCGGCCGCTCCCACGGCAGCTCCCGCTTGAACCAGCGCCAGAAGACGTCCTTCTTCGCCGAGGCGTCGAAGCTCCGCCCCCCCTCTTCGGTCTTGATGTAGAACTCGGCCAGCCAGGCGAGGTCGCCGTAGAGCGCAGCCCCTTCCCGTCCCGGGGAGATCGCGTAGTAGAGGGCCATGGCGTCGATGACCCAGTTCTGCTCCCCCTCCGGGGCTCCCAAGGCGATGGCGCCGCAGGAGCAGCGCCGGCTCCAAGGCAGACGCGGGTTCTCGCTCCAGACATCGATATCGAGCCCGCACCATGGGCAGGCGCCGGTGAAGTCCCTCATGGCGAGAGGATTCTACTAGATAAAGAACCGCACCCATCCCCCGGAGGGGATGGGTGCGGCACGATAACGTCGAAGACCCTAGGTCTTCTTATACCAGTCGTCCCCCCCGCCGGCGCTGTCGTCGCCGCCTTCCTTGTAGACGTTGACGAACCACTTGGCGAAGTCGTCCCAATTGCAGTCCTTGGCCCAAGCCAGGTCCGCGTAGGCCGAGCTCACGGAGTACTTCGGCAGGTAGACGGCGATGCCGTTCGAGCTGGTGTAGGAGCCGGTGTTCCCGTTCGCCACCATCATCTGCTCCCGCACGAAGCGCGCGAGGTTCTCGCCCGAGCCCTTGACCGAGGAGTCCTTCGTGGAAGCGCCGACCAGCTCCACGAACTGCACCAAGTCGATGTTGTCGCTCACCGCGTAGGACTGGACCTTCTTGCGCGCGTTCTTGACCACGTCCTTCTCGTTCGCGCGCATGACGTTCGC
This sequence comes from Elusimicrobiota bacterium, assembly GCA_041650695.1. Taxonomy (GTDB): domain Bacteria; phylum Elusimicrobiota; class Elusimicrobia; order UBA1565; family UBA1565; genus JBAZKS01. The sequence goes on along the minus strand of JBAZKS010000041.1, from coordinate 17,721 downwards.
GGTCCAGGTGTTGATGAGCCCCGCCAGGGCCTCCAGCGTCTCCGCCTTGAGGGCCGACTGCGTCGTCGCCTCCCCGATCCCCTGGTAGTGCTGCTGGTAGGACGCGACCTCGGCCTGGGCCACCTGCTCGGCGCTCATATAAGGATTCTGGATGATCGGCCCCAGGAAGGTCGTGTAGTTGTAGCCGTCCCCGGGCTCGGTCTCCTCGGAACCGATGATGACTCCGGCGTGGTCCCTGAGCTCGTAAGTCACCTCCGCCATCTGCATGAGGCAGGCGTCGGACGCGTACACATCCACCCCGCCCATGGCGGACAACGCCATCGCCAGCTGCTGCGTGGTGATGTGGTTGCCGGTCTCGTCGTCGTAGGAGATGCCGCGCGTGCCGAACTGAGGATCCTTGTTCTTGTCCCAGCCGCTCCCGTGGTTCCACACGACGAGCATGTACTGCTGCGCGGGATAGTTGGCCTTGGCCCAGCTGCCGAACTCGGCCAAATGCCTCCAATCTCCCATATCCACCTTGCCGAGATCCTGCACCGGCACGGACGTGATCTCGCCCGGCTTGTCGTCCTTGGCCACGAGATAGCGCTTCGTGGGGCCGCTGGATTGCCCGAGCTCGACCACCACGTTCACCTGCTTGGACGAACCCACGGCCTCCATCTCATTGAAGTCCTTGACGCCGTAGCTCGACAGGTTGTTCTTCCCGTTGACGAAGACCATGATGGTCCAGGCTGCCGAGCCCTTGCCCATGGCCTTGGAAGCCGGGATGCCCTGGGGCTCCACCTTGGGAAGCTCGCTCGAACCGTCGGAGCGGGCGGCCTGAAGAGTCGCCTTGACGTCCAAACCCTGGTCGAAGTCGATCTTCTCTACGGCGAACACCATGCTGGACTGCGAAAGAAGAGCCAACGCGCACAGAACCGACATCCACCCCCTCACCATGTTACCCCCTCCACCCAGACATTTGCGGATCCACCCGGTCCGCATAAGGGCATCATATTGCCCCATAGTCCCAGATAGCAATAGGTCTGATGGCCTAGGATAAATTGGGCCCGAGGGCCTAGGTTGTTGATGGCGCTCCGTCGAGGGCGTCAGCCTCCGAACAGGACCGCTCCCAACGCCGCGCCGATGAGGAAGCCCGCCATGGCCCCGATGGGCCCGCCAAGCAGGAAGCCGATGAGGGCGAAAAGGAGCCCGAAGACCGCGGCTCCAGCGCCGGCGCAGAAGTCTCCGCCTTCCGCGTCCCCGTCCTCCGCCGGAGGAGCCGGCGGCTCCGCTCCTCCTTCCTCAGGAGGGACTTCCTCGCCCTCCTGCACCGCAGGCGGGTCCGGGAGGGAGGCGGCCAGCGCTGGGATAGGGCCTGCCCACCCAGACCCGTCCACCGGAGCGGCTGCGGCCGCGCTGGCGTCCTCCAGGGATGGCGAGCCCGCAGCGGCTTCCGAAGCCTCGGCCAGCGCGGCCAGAGCGAGGAGAGAGTCCGGGGCCTTCAGGTGGATGCGGTGTTCCTGCGCGTTCAGGGCCAAAGGGAGCCAAAAAAAGACAAGCAGGGTCATGTTCCAGTCCTCCTATATACAAGTACGACTGGAACGCGAAAAAGTTCCCTCTATTTTTCAGGGCTTGAGGATGACGCCTTGTCCGCTGGCCCCGTCCACCCGGATGTCCAGCGGGGCGGGGAGGCGCACATGGCGCAGGGAGCCGGCCTCGAAGGCCGCAGGGAGGGACTCCAGCCAGTCCCAATCGATGCGGCCCTCGCCCCTGCGCGGGTCCACGGTGAAGTAGCCGATGCCCAGGGAGGTGACGTTATGGAAGAAGTGCGTGCCGAAGGAGGGATCCACCGCGAAGTCCTCGGTAGTCGTCTCCACGATGGCGCGCGACATGGAGATCTGATGCCACTTGACCGGGATGCCCAGCCAGCGGTCGGCGGAGCCCCACCGGCCGGGACCGATGAGCAGGCAGAGCCGGCCTTCCCGTCGGAACCGGTCGTTGAGCTCTCCGATGCGTTCCGCGGCCTCGACGGTCTTGGCCGGGTCGAAACCCCGGGGACGGATATAGACGATGTCCGCGATGTCGGGGATCCTCCCGTTGCCGAGGGCCTTGGGACTTTCGCAGAGCACCCGGGACGGCTCCAGGCCCTCCAGGGAGACCCTTTCATGCATGGGACGGCTCATCATGGACCGCATCTGCAGGACATTGAACTCCACCGGTCTGTCCATGGAGCGGTCCAGAGTCACGGCGAACTCGATCTCCACGTGGGAGCCCATGGCGTCGTGACCCAGCTCGCAGAGGAAGCGCAGGATCTCCGGCAGGGGGAACAGACCGGTCTTCAGGATGGGAGCGAAGGTCACGAGCCTGGCCCCGCGCCTGTGGACCCCGTCGTACACCGCCTCGTCCTCCGAGGAGTAGGTCGAGCCCACGGCTTCGAGCGTCCCGTCGAGCTCGGCCGCTTCCAGGCCCAGGCGCATGAGGTTGGCGTCGGTCTCCCAGCCGAAATCCTCCACCACGTTCGCCGTGTTCACGGCCAGGAACTCCTGCTGCGAGCCCCGCAGGTAGTCCTTGATCGTGCCGAACTGGTGCAGGCTCTCCGGATGTTCCGGAGAGAAGCGGATGGAGCGGTAGCCGTCCATGATGGTCTTGCCCAGGCCCAGGGCCACGTGAGCGACCCCCTCCTCAGGCTTCATGGGCGGCACCGGATAGTAGTTGTAGGACTGCACGACCCCGGAGACGTCCGGATAGAAGCGGCTCCCCCCCCCGTGCGGCCGGCCCACCACGCTCTGGATGACCACCGCCATCTTCTCTTCGTCCGGCAAGCGGGCCGAGCAGCGCAGGTAAGCCCGGGCCTCCAGGGAGAAGGTCGAGGCGTAGACCAGCTTGATGGCGCGCCCGAGCTGGTCCAAACGCGCCTCCGCGTTCGGAAGATTGTTGGGGATCATATAGGTCCGATAGACCCCGGCGAAAGGCATGGAGCGCGCGTCCTCGAGAAGAGAAGACGAGCGCACCGCCAGCGGCTCCTGGACCTTGGAGAGCAGGGTCTCCAGGTCCTTGAGCACATATTCCGGCAGCCTGGCCTCCACGAAGGCCCGGCTCAGCGCGTCGTCGTCGAGCTCTTCCTTCACCCGGTCGTAGAGACGGTTCTGCTCCATGAAGAGATCGAACACGTCCGTGCCGATGACCGTGGTGTTCGGCACGCGCAGACGCACGCCCTCGAAACGCTCGCTCACGGACTTGCGGTTCAGCGCGAAGTTCATGAAGGCCAAGCCCCGCCCCTTGCCGCCTATGGAGCCGCTGCCGAGCTTGACGAAAGGCGTGTCCTTCTCGAAGTACCGGCTGTCGAACTGCGTGATGGTGCCCTGCTGTGTCCGGTGGATGGCCTGGTGGAGGTACTCGACGAGATAGCGGCGCAGGCCCTCCGCGTCGCCGAACTCGGCGAGCGTGCGCGGACGCAGGCGGTGGGCGAGCTCGAACTCGGTGCGCGCCATGAGCCACTTGGAGAAATGGTTGCGGCTCGCGTGGAACTCGATGGACGCGGCCGGGACCGACTTGAGCAGGCCGATCATGGAGTGCAGGTCCGAGGCCCGGCCGGACTCTTTCCCGCTCGGCAGCCGGAACACGAAATCGCCGAACCCGAAATAGGTCAGGATGAAGCCCTGCAGTTCCTTAAGCAGGCTCGGGGAGCCCTTCTCCAGGAAAGAAGCTCCGACCTTTTCGGCAAGAACGCGGTGTTTGGACTCCGAAGACTGGACCAAGACCGGCATGTCGGAGATGTCCGCTTTGACCGCGGCGGTCAGGGCCATGCCGGCCTCGGGATCGAGCCGGCCCTCCCGGGGGAACTCCACGTCCGTGATGACCCCGAGCAGGTTGGCCCGGTATCTTCCATAGAGGGACCAGGCCTCCTCCTGCGAGGAGGCCAGCAGGATCTTCGGCCGCGCCCGCATGCGGAGCATCTTGTGCGTCAGGTTGATGCCTTCCTCCATGAGCAGGTGCGTCTGCTTCATGATCTCCGAGTAGATGGTGGGAAGATACGAGGAGTAGAAACGCACCGAATCCTCGACCAGGAGCACGGCCTGCACCCCGGCCGCCCGGATGTCGTGGTCGATGTTGAGGCGGTCCTCGATCAACTTCACCATGGCCATGATGATGCGCGGGTCGCCCAGCCACAGGAAGATATGATCGAACGCGGAGCGGTCCTCGTCGCTCATCTGCGCGAACTCCAGCGAGCTGAAGGCGAGCAGGACCACCGGGAGCTTCGGCGAAAGGGCCTTGACCTCCCGGGCGAAGGCCGCGATCTCGATGTTCCCCACCTGGGCCATGGTGATGACCAGGTCGAAACGCTTCCCCCGCTTGAGCCTGCCCAGGGCGGCTTCCGCCGTCGAGACCCGGGTGACGCGCGGGGCGTAGCGCAGGTTGAGGTCCAGGTACTCGCTGAAGACGAGCTCCGTCAGGCGGTCGTCGTCGGCGAGGAGGAACGAGTCGTAGGGGGCGGCCACGAGGAGGATCTCGCGGACCCGGTTCGGCATGAGCTTGTCGAACCCGCCGAACTGGATCTCCTCGTCCCCGAAGAGCTCGGGGGAGGGCTTATCCCGATCGCTCACGATCCTTCGGGGCCTAGTCCATTCGCTGGAGCACTTCCCATAACCGCTCAGGACCAGGCCGCATCCGCGGCCTAGACCACGCCCTGGGCCAGCATCGCGTCCGCCACCTTGCGGAACCCGGCGATGTTCGCTCCCGCGACGTAGTCGGAGGCGACGTCGTACTCCTTGGCCGCCCCGACGCAGGAGGTGTGGATGCTCTGCATGATGCGCTGCAGGTAGCGGTCCACCTCTTCGCGCGACCAGCTCAGACGCTGGCTGTTCTGCGACATCTCCAGCCCGGAGGTGGCCACGCCGCCGGCGTTGGCCGCCTTGCCCGGCGCGAACGGAACGCCCGCGCGCTGGAACGCGGTCACGGCCTCCGGCGTGCAGGGCATGTTCGCGCCCTCGGCCACGAGCTTGCACCCGTTGGAGAGCAGGGTCTTGGCGTCCTCGGCCCCCAGCTCGTTCTCGCACGCGGTCGGGAAGGCGCAGTCGCAGGGCACGGACCAGGACTTCTTCCCCGGGAGGAACTGCGCCTTGGGGTACTTCTTCGTGTACTCCGTCAGCATCTGCCGCTTGACGAACACCAGCTCCTTGGTCCAGGCCAGCTTCTCGGGGTCGATGCCGTCCTTGTCCACGACGGTCCCGTCATAGTCCGTCATGGCGATGACCTTGCCGCCGAGATGATTGATCTTCTCGATGGCATGCAGGCCCACGTTGCCCGCGCCGGAGATGACGCAGGTCTTGCCCTTGAACCCCTCGCCCTTGGCCGCCAGCATCTCCTGCGCGAAGTAGATCAGGCCGTAGCCCGTGGCCTCGGTGCGGACCAGCGAGCCGCCGAACGCGAGCCCCTTGCCGGTCAGCACGCCCTGGAAGGCGTTGCTCAGCCGCTTGTACTGGCCGAAGAGGTAGCCGATCTCGCGGCCGCCCACTCCCAGGTCCCCGGCCGGGACGTCCGTGTCCGGGCCGATGTGCCGGAAGAGCTCGGTCATGAAGGACTGGCAGAAGCGCATGACCTCCGCGTCGGACTTGCCGCGCACGTCGAAGTCCGAGCCGCCCTTGCCGCCGCCCATGGGCAGGGTGGTCAAGGCGTTCTTGAAGATCTGCTCGAAGCCCAGGAACTTGAGGATGCCGAGATAGACGCTGGAGTGGAAGCGCAGGCCTCCTTTATAAGGCCCGATGGCGCTGTTGAACTGGACGCGCATGCCGCGGTTGACGTGCACGTCTCCCTTGTCGTCGAGCCACGGCACGCGGAACATGATCACGCGCTCCGGCTCCACCAGGCGCTCCATGATCTTGGCCTTGCGGTACTCCGGATGCCGCTCGAGCACCGGGGCCAAGGTCTCCACGACCTCCTGAACGGCCTGGTGGAATTCCTTCTCACCCGGGTTCTTCTTGACGACGTCCGCCATGAAGCTCGTGATGAAAGCGGAATGGTTCTTCTTGGGTGCCGCGGTCTTGGTGGTCATGGTTTCGCTCCTGGTCGGTATTTTTGTTACTTGAAGGTATAGCAACGTAATTGCCGCAACTGCCCCCATTTGATATTCTGGCGCTGATGATAGAGGAACTCGTTATCCGCCCGCCGAGCGAAGCGGAGAGCGTCCTTCTCAAAGCCACGGACGGATGCTCGCACAACGCCTGCTCCTTCTGCGCAGCCTACCGGGGCGTGCGCTTCCGGGTGCGGGACCTCAAGACCGTGTTCGCGGAGATAGGCGAGGCCGCCTCCCTCTGGCCTGACGCCCGGCGCGTGTTCCTGGGGGACGGGGACGCCATGAGCCTGTCCGCGCCGCACCTGGACTCCATCCTAGAGCGGCTGGGCCAGGCCTTCCCCAGGCTGCACCGGGTGGGGATCTACGCCAATGCTCGGGACATCCTGTCCAAGACCGACGAGCAGCTCGCCGGGCTCAAAGCCAGGGGCCTGGGCATCGTGTACCTGGGGCTCGAGTCAGGCGATGATGAGGTCCTGAGCCGGGTGTGCAAGGGGGCTACGGCCGAGGAGATGGTGCAGGCCGTGGTCCGGGCCCAGGCTGCCGGGATCAAGGCCTCGGTCATCGCCCTGCTGGGGATTGCCGGGCCGGAAGGGAGCCGCAAGCACGCGCAAGCCACCGGCCGGATCGCCTCACGCATGAACCCGCGCTTCTTCTCCTGCCTGACCGTGATGGTCGTGCGCGGGACTCCCTTGGCCACGCTCATGCAGAAGAAGCAGTTCAAGCTCCCGGACCCGCATGCGATCCTGCAGGAGCTGCGCGTGGTGGTCGAGAACCTGGACTGCCATGGGACCGTGTTCCGCTCGAACCACGCCTCCAACTATCTTCCGTTGGAAGGCACCCTGCCTAAGGATAAGGAAAGGCTTCTAGCCGAGATCGACGCCTGCCTCAGAGGCGAGACCGGCATGCGGCCCGACTTCCTGCGGGGGCTGTAGGAGTCAGGCTCATAGAATGCTTCCCGGCTGATGGGGCTGAAACCACCTGGGGATGATAAAATAGGTGCGGGGCCGTATGCGAATGAGTCAGCAAATGCGGGTGGGAGAGTGACGTCTGGCCGAGAGCACCATAATGGCCGTTATCGGTACTACGGCCGCTGTCCGTTCTTTTGCGTCAACGCAAAATTCACCATGGTATTTTTTGCGTTGACGCAAAACTTTTTGTATCCTATCGGCCATGTTGAAAGATCGCTACATCAGCGCCGACACCCTGGCGGACCTCTCCAAGAAGATGGTCTTCGTGGCTGGTCCGCGCCAGATCGGCAAGACGACTTTGGCCAGGGATATCATCGGAGGGCATTTCAAGGAAACCGCCTACTTCAACTGGGACGACCGGCAGCATCGCCGGCAGCTCATGTCCGCGAAGTGGCCAGCCGGGGCGCGATTGATCATTCTGGACGAAATACACAAGTTCAAAGGCTGGAAGGGATTTCTCAAAGGCCAATACGACACTCAGAAAGACAAGTACCGGTTTCTGGTCACTGGAAGCGCGCGCCTGGACGTTTACCGCAAGGGCGGCGACTCGCTTCAAGGCCGCTACCACCTCTACCGGCTGCACCCCTTCACCCTGGCCGAACTGCTCAAACGCAAAGCGAAGCTCCATCCCCTCAAGGGACTGCCGCTGGAAACCGTCCCCGCCGGGAATGATCTGAACGTCCTGGATAGATTCGGGGGGTTCCCGGAACCCTTCCTGTCCCAGGACGATCGTACGCTGCGACGCTGGCACCAGGAGCGCAACGAGCGCCTCTTCCGCGAGGATATCCAGGACGTGGAGGTCATCCGCGACCTCGGCCGCATGAAGATACTGAGCGACATGCTTCCCGGCAAGGTCGGGGCGCTGCTTTCGATCAACGCGATCCGAGAGGATCTGGAAGTGAGCCACCGCGCCGTCTCGCACTGGCTGGACGTCCTGGAGTCGTTCTACTATCACTTCCGTATCCACCCCTACTCGCGACCCGCTTTCCGGGCGCTCAAGAAGATTCCCAAACTCTACCTGTGGGACTGGTCCGAAATCGAGGATGACGCGGCGCGTTTCGAGAACCTCATCGCTTCGCATCTCCTGAAATTGGTGCACTGGCTGCAGGATCGTGAGGGCTACAAAGCAGGCATTCACTTCCTGCGGGATGACACCAAGAGAGAGGTGGACTTTCTCATCACCTCCGATGGGAAGCCCTGGTTCGCGGTCGAGGTCAAGTCCCAGGAGCAGGAGGTATCCCCCAACCTGCGCTACTTCCGGGAGAAGCTCTCGATCCCCTACAGCTACCAGGTGATCAAGAAGGCCGGGGTTGACGTGCTCGACAAGGGCGTCCGGGTCGTTTCAGCGGACAAGTTCCTGGCCGCGTTGATCTGAGCCGCTCCAACTAGATTCCGACCGGCTCATAGGAGGCTGCTTCCGCGCAAACAGCGTGTCGCAGGCCTGTGGGGATCTCTGGGGATGATAGAATAGGGGTGAGGCGGTATGCGAGGGGGTCAGCAGGAGCGGGGGAGAGAGGTACGGCGGGCCGAGCGCAACATATGAGCTGTTATCGTTACTACGGCATCTGGACGCGGTGAGGGCTGTTGCCTTCAGTCCGGATGGCAAGGCTGTGCTCACGGGGAGCTTTGACAAGACCGCCAGGCTTTGGGATGCTGCCACGGGCGAGCCTATCGGCAAGGTCATGCAGCATCAGGGCGGGGTGTTTGCTGTAGCCTTCAGCCCGGACGGCAAGGCCGTGCTCACGGGGAGCTCTGACAAAACCGCCAGGTTTTGGGATGCTGTCACGGGCAAGCCTATCGGCAAGGTCATGCAGCATCAGGGCGGGGTGTTTGCTGTAGCCTTCAGCCCGGACGGCAAGGCCGTGCTAACGGGGAGCCATGACCAAACCGCCAGGTTTTGGGATGCTGCCACGGGCGAGCCCATGGGCAAGGTCATGCAGCATCGGGGCTTGGTGTTTGCTGTCGCCTTCAGTCCGGATGGCAAGGCCGTGCTAACGGGGAGCTTTGACAAAACCGCCAGGCTTTGGGATGCTGCCACAAGTGAGCCCATCGGCAAGGTCATGTGGCATCAGGACGCGGTGAGGGCTGTTGCCTTCAGTCCGGACGGAAAGGCCGTGCTAACGGGGGGCTGGTACACACCTACCAGGCTTTGGGATGCTGCCACAGGCGAACTCATCGGCCAGGTCATGCAGCATCAGGGCGGGGTGAGTGCTGTTGCCTTCAGTCCGGATGGCAAGGCTGTGCTCACGGGGAGCTTTGACAAGACCGCCAGGCTTTGGGATGCTGCCACGGGCGAGCCCATCGGCAAGGCCATGTGGCATCAGGACCAGGTGAGGGCTGTTGCCTTCAGCCGGGATGGTAGGGCCGTGTTAACGGGGAGCACTGATAATACCGCTAGGCTTTGGGATGCCGCCACGGACGAGCCCATCGGCAATGTCATGAAGCATCAGGGTGTGGTAACTGCTGTTGCCTTCAGCCCGGACGGCAAGGCCGTGATAACGGGGAGCTATGACCGAACCGCCAGATTTTGGAAAGCTGCCACAGGCGTGCCCATCGGCAAGGTGATGCGGCATGAGGGCACGGTGTCGGCCGTTGCCTTCAGTCCGGACGGCAAGGCCGTGCTAACGGGGAGCTGGGACAAAACCGCCAGGCTTTGGGATGCTGCCACGGGCGAGCCCATCGGCATGGTCATGTGGCATCAGGACGCGGTGAGGGCTGTTGCCTTCAGTCCGGGCGGAAAGGCCGTGCTAACGGGGAGCTCTGGCAAAACCGCCAGGCTTTGGGATGTCACCTGGCTTAAGGAAGACATCAATCCGAAGCTCGCTCTTCTTCAGGTAGCCACCGGCCGCAGGATCACCGGTTCCGGCGATATTGAAAACATCCCCCCCGACGACTTCCTCAAACTCTTCGAGCGCTATCGTAAAAATGCGCAGAAAATTCAGCGATGAAACGGCTTAAACGATATTGTCGAACCACTGCTTGGCTACAGCCTTGATCGAGGCCGCGATGTCGGGGTTGCGCCCCATAAGGAGTCCCAGGTCGGCGCGGTAGGACGAAGCAATGGGTTGGCTGATGAGACACGATCGGAGCGGAGCGCCGTTGCTATTAAGTGATGGCAAGTTTGTCGAAGTAATTCCCAGCGCTCATACAGCAGGGGTTCAAGGACGGATCAATAGGTGAGCGGATCGTGATTGCTTCTTTGGAGTTTAAGAACGTATCGAATGCTGGGTATATCAATCTGCCCGAGGATGCCGGTGTCATCATCGGCCGCGAGGGTAATCTGCGGGTGGATGGCGAGCCTTTCCTGAGCCGTAGGCACGTCGAATTGCGGTTGGAAGGCTGTCGGCTGCGGGTTAAGAAACTGCCGCAGGCTTTAAATCCCGTCTTCTATGCGGGCGCTGCGAAAGATGAATTTGTGCTTGACTCTGGAGAGAGCTTTGTCGTGGGTTCTACGTGTTTTCGATTTGTGGTGAAGGGGGCTGAGTCTGTCGGCACTCCTGCGGAACTGACACCGCAAGAAGAGAGCGTCATGGTTCAAGAGCAGGTCTATGCGGTCAACGACCGTATGAGGCTCAAGGACCTCCTGGCTCTTCCAGAGATACTGCGCAGCAAGAATGCTAATGATTTCTACGGCCACATCGCCGGAGTGCTGAGGCTAGCAACAGGTGCGCATTGGGCGGCTGTTGTGACTGGGCAAGGTGCGAGTCTTGCGATTCTGGGCAAGGATGCAGACAGGGACGATACGACGATAAGGCCAAGCGCCAGGCTGATGGCACAGGCACTCAAGACGAAACCTTCGGCGGTTTTTCATTCGTGGCGCAGAAGCGAGGACAATCTGCAGGCCACTGTCTGTGAGGGGACCGATTGGGCGATCTGTGCGGCAACGGATATTCCTGGCGGTCAGTCGGTCCTGTTCTATGTGGCCGGCAGCGGCGGTTCGAGTTCCGCCGCGGCCTCCACTAATCTGGACAACACGCGATATGTAGGGCTCGTGGCTGATATGGTGGGGCGCAGTCTTTCCGTCCAGCGGTTGGAGGAATGGGAGACTCGCCTCGAGAGGTTCTTCTCGCGGCGAGTTGTGGAGCGAATCCTGACGGAGAAGGACTTCAAGGAGCTTGAACCCAAGATAGCGGAAAGCACTGTGATGTTCTTCGACATCCGAGGCTTCTCTAAGCTGGCAGAGGGGGGGAATGAGGAGATCCTTCAGTTCCAGCGGCGCCTGCGCAAGGTCATGACAGCCATGACCGGAGAGATCATGAAGGAAGAGGGCGTGGTCCTGCAATACATGGGGGACGGTATCCTGGCGTGCTGGAACGTCCCATGCCCTGACCCAGACCATGCCCTGCGCGCTTGCCGCGCGGCCCTCGCCATGGCCAAGAGACTTACTGAGGTTGACCCAGGCATGCGTTGCGGGATAGGCATACATTCCGGCACGGTGGTCGCTGGCACTATTGGATCGGAGCAGCTCTTTGCCTATGGCATCGTAGGTGCCGTCATCAACCAAGCGTCCCGGGTGGAGGGCATCACAAAGATTGTCGAGGCTCCGATACTGGCAACCCTACCGGTGGTTCAGGCGATCCGGCCGGGAAGCGGTGTGGTCGCCACGCCGCTTGGTGCCTTCAGACCCGCGGGAATGACGGTCGCACTTGATCTCTATGAGTTAAACGCAGCGCCTGGCGATTCGGGGCGAGTCGATGCATTTACCCAGGCATTGGAGGCCTTCAAGGCGGGCCATTGGGATAAAGCGATTTTTGCCCTCCACGGAAGGCCCGTCTCAGATAAGGCAGCGCGCTACTTGGCACACTTGGCTGAAAAGCATCGCCGCAACCCCCCAAGAAGTTGGGACGGAGTAATAGAGTTGACGGAGAAGTAGGGTCACCGCGAGTCCATTTTCTTGGCAGCTTGACTCTCCCTCCCCCATAGCCTACCATGCCATCTGAGGACTGTTGTTGGTGGCTGAAGACAAACCTAAGAACCCTGCCGTCCCCGACGTCTCCCGGGAGACTATTGCCCAATCGCCGGAATCTCTTGCCAAGGCCGTAGAGATTTCCATACCCGCAGGGACTCAGCAACACCCAGATGCCCCGAAAATCGCCGGCTATATTCTGGTCTCACGCCTGGGCAGCGGGGCCTTTGCACAGGTCTGGCGTGCCTGGCAGATTCGTACTCGCAAGCAGGTGGCGGTCAAGGTCTTCACTCAGCGAAGTGGTGTCAACTGGTTGTTTCTCCAGCGCGAAGTGGAGCGGCTTATCAGGCTAGATAAGCATCCGCATATCGTGTCGCTGCTAGATGCAGATTTGACAGGGGAACCAGCCTATTTTGCGATGGACCTGATGGAAGGCGGTTCACTCGACCAGTTCGTCGGGGAGGGAAAGCAATCTGCGCCAGCGAGAAAAGTGGCCAAGTGGATGGAAGAGATCTGTGAGGCCCTCTCCTATGTCCATGGGAAGGGCCTCATTCACTGCGACTTGAAGCCCGCAAATGTGCTTTTGGATGAAGAAGGCCGTGTTCGGGTAGCGGACTTCGGGCAGTCCAGAATTGTCACGGAATCCACGGGAGCCCTGGGCACGATATTCTACATGGCCCCCGAGCAGGCGGTAACCTCGGATGAAGCGGCTGATGTACACCCCGACGTCCGCTGGGATATCTACGGTCTTGGTGTCACCATGTGGGCCGTTCTCACAGGAAAAGTTCCATATGGCGAGAGCGAAGAGCGACTTCGGACAAAGGCATCTCTGAAAGACCGTCTCCAAACGTATCGCGACATAATCGCTGCACAACCCATTGTCGAGGCGAGACAGGTGACCTGTGGTACTGTGGATGAAGACCTGTCAGCAATCGTGTCCAAGTGCACTTCCGCAAGAGAAGACTCTCGCTACAACGCCGTCTCAGACGTGAAGGAGGATTTGGAGGCACGCCGATCAAAACGTCCCGTCAGCCCTCTGGCGCACTACCGGAGCTATCGAATAAAGAGGCTCCTGCAGAGGAACTTAGTGCTATTCGCGGTCATCTGTTCGGCTTTCCTTTTGCTGACGGCAGCCATTTGGCGCCTTGTTGAGGAACGTGCCACCGCGACTCGTGGGCAGGCGTCCGCCTTCGCCCGCCTCGGGAGGACACATGTTGAGCTGGGGGACTATTCGAGTGCGGCCATCTACTATTCCTACTCCCATTTCATCCATCCATCTTTCATCGCCCGAGCGAATGCGCTCTACTGCCTCCGTCATCTATCCATCCCGAGAGAAGTCATACACCAAGGTGAAGGCGCGCGCATCGTCGCGATGAGTCCTGACAATAGAACAATACTTGCAGTGGGTGGGTCTGGTGCACGGCTGTGGGATATCAAGACCAGCAAACCAATCGGCGAGGTCATGGCGCACAAGCAACGTATTGAGTCCATCGCCTTCAGTCCCACAGGGCAAACCGTGCTCACGGGAAGCCCCGATAGAGTCGCAAAGATTTGGGATACACGGACTGGCAAGCTAATCCAGACCATTCGACATGACGACATCAACCCGAATTGGTCGACTTCGTTGGCGGCCATCTTTTCTCCAAACGGAGAATTCGCACTTACCGCAAGTTCTGTTTCAGTACGACTTTGGGATCCGAACACGGGGACTGCCATCGGGAAGCCAATGTGGCATGATAATCTTTTTGGGGGTGTTTCCTTTAGTCCCGACAGCAACAAAATAATCTCTGTCAATCCGCGTGGCAGTAGACGCATTTGGGATACGAGGACACAAAAGCTTGTGGATTCCTTCCCAGAAGAGTTCACTCACAGAATCTCTGCAATAAGCCCAGACTGCAGAACCCTACTATCAGTCAGTGATCTCGACACCGCAAATCTTTGGGAATTCAACTCCGGCAAACAAATCCTTACTGTTTTTCGGTCAGTAATGCGGCATCAGGAGAAGATTCTGGCAACCACTTTCAGCCCAAATAGCAAATCTATTCTCACAGGGAGTCAAGATCATTCCGCACGTCTTTGGGATACCGAAACCGGCGCGCCAGTCACAATCATGCAACATCAGGAAGAAGTGCCAGCCGTTGCATTTAGTCCGGACGGCCAGACTGCACTCACGGGAGGCCGGGTTATCCGGCTGTGGGACGCTAGGGCGGAAGCGCGACTAACAAGGTCCGTTGAACATGACTTCTCAGGAACAATTCGGCACCAAGTGCCCGCAACCTTCAGCCCTAATGCAAAGAATGTGCTGACGATGTATGACAACGGTATCGCTCAGCTCTGGGATACCATAACGGGTAAGCCCACTGGTAATTTGATGCAGCATGAATCATATATTACGGCCACTGCCTTTAGCCCGGATGGTAGCACGATGCTCACAAGCGACGGCAACAATACCACGCGCCTTTGGGACACAAGTACGGGGAAACTCCTAAAGACCACTCCACACAAGGGAATTACTCCACATCAACGCGAGGGACTGCCCGAAGACCTATTGAGGGCAATTAGCCCAGACTACAGGATTGGACTAACAACCACGCGCCGCAACACCGCACAACTGTGGGATTTGGTGGCCGACGTGCCTATTGGTGGAGTCATTCAACACACAGGCTTCACGGATACCAATACATTCATACGGCGAAGTGTCTTCAGTCCGGACGCGAGGATGGTCCTCACGGCAAGTCATGATCACACTGCGCGGCTCTGGGATGCCCGAACGGGCAGGCCCATCGGTAGCGTCATGCAGCATGATGGCCCCATAGGGGCTGCTACATTTAGTCCAGACGGGAGGACGGTCCTTACAGGGAGCGAGGATCGCACTGCACGACTTTGGGACGCAAGAACAGGAAGACCTGTCGGGAATATCATGTTCCATGGAGAACCCAGCACAAATCCGATTGGAGTGCAATCCGTGGCCTTTAGCCCGGACGGGAATACCGTGGCTACGGCGACCGGAGACCATTCCATCAGACTCTGGGATGCAAAGACCGGCGAACAACTCGGCGAGGGACTACATCACCTTGGTGTGTGGTCCATCGCGTTCGGCCCAGACAGCAAGACATTATGGGCGGCAACCGTATATGGACGCGTTCAGTCTATGGATATTCCTTGGCTCACCGAAACAGATACACCCGATCATCTCCTTGTAAGAGCCGAGGTGGCATCCTGCAAATGGATCGGGGCTCAGGGCGACACCAAAGTTATCCCTTTAGACGAATGGCTCGGAATTTACCACCGCTACATGAAGTCACGTAAAATGCCGGAATGAAAAGGCACACTTCGACTCGGACGAATATTGTTGGGCTATGAACAGCTCAAGAGTCTGGGAGAATGCCTTTGGCAAAGACTCGGGAAGTCGTCAATCTGTTATCATGGCTCATAGGAGGCTGCTTCCGCGCAAACAGCGTGTCGCAGGCCTGTGGGGATCTCTGGGGATGATAGAATAGGGGTGAGGCGGTATGCGAGGGGGTCAGCAGGAGCGGAGGAGAGAGGTACGGCGGGCCGAGCGCAACATATGAGCTGTTATCGTTACTACGGCCCCTGAGGCGACCGCCAGACCGTCGAACAGCGGGGCGCCGCAGTCGAAGCTCCAGAGCGGGTTCCCGGTCCCGGACTCAAAAGCCCTCAAGAACCCATCCTGGCCGCCGACCAGGACGGACCCTCCGGCCACGGTGGGCGCTGAGCGTATCCGGGTGCCGAGGGAGACCCGCCAGGCAGGCTCGCCCGTGGACCTGTCGAGGGCCACGAGATCGCCCTCCATGGTCCCAATGTAGACCCTGGCTTCGTCCACCGCAGGAGACGAGAGCACGTAGCCGGGGTTCGCGCGCCTCCAGACCAGCGCACCGGTCTGCGCGTCGACCGCATAGACGGCTCCCTCGTTCGACGCGAAGTACACCGTGCCGTCCCGGATAGCGGGCGAGGTGTGGATGTTGCTCCCGGTCTCGAACGACCAGACGAGCTCGCCGATCGAGGCGTCGAGGGCCGTGAGGCGGCCGTCTGTGGAGGCGAAGTAGACCTTGTTTCCGCTGACCGCCGGGACTAGGTAGGAGGATCCTTCGGAAGCGAACCGCCATTTTTCGGCACCTGTGGCCCGGTCGATGGCGCGGAGTTCGCCGTGGAGCCCTGACGCATAGATCGTCCCGTCCGCCAGGGCCGGGGAGGCGGAGGTCCAGCCTTCGTTGCCGATGGGTGTTGTCCAGGCGGTTTCTAGAGGGAGGCGGAGACGGGCGGCGGAGTTGTAGCCTGAGTGGAGGGGGTCGTGCTGGTACGCCGGCCAGTCGGCATCGCCGGCGTGGAGTGCGTTGGTCGCGGCTATGGTCAAGGCGAGCGCCAAGCCCGGCACGGCCAGGGGCCCCAGGCCGGCCCGGGTATTGGTGCGCCTTGAGTCCCTACCGCATGGTCCCTGACGTTCGCTTTCCACCCTGCACCTCGACGTGTACGAGAGGCACGCTGGTGTCATGCATGATGTTGAAGAAGTTTGGCCTCATTGAGCAGTCCCTTCCGCCTGCCACTTCACTCCGCTCACGCTTCCTCCGTACGACAATCCGATCAAGAGCACCACATTGGTGGCACATCTCCTATCTATTGCAGTTTCTTGATGCCTGTTTTGTGATTCCCGCTCACTAGAATGACCTCAATGGGTGAAGCTGTCACCACTCCTACCCAATATCTTGTTTTGCGGAAAAAGGAATCTGTTAGACTAATGCGAATTCCGCCTTCTTTGTAGTGATTCAATCCCGCACCGTAGGAAGCAGATATCCTGTAGATGCCAGGTTCGATACACTCGAAACGTCGCGTTACCCTGTGTTTGTCGTCAAAGAAGGCCAAGTCAACTGTTGATTCGTACACAGTACCAGGATGTAGCAGGACAAAATCTCGTGTTCTAAGGCGCATTTCCAATTGTGGTCCTATGTAGCGAACTTGCTTTCCAATAAAATAGACGTCAAATTGGAGGAATTGCTGATCATCTATTCTTCTTGGAATCCATAGGTTGTATTTCGAGAGGTTCCGAATCGTGACCTTAATTGGCATTGGTGAGCCCAACTCATACTGGTTTGCAGGCGATAACAAGACAACTTCAACTAGTGGCCCTCGCGCCATGCATGCACCAACCAGTGTCATAAGGCCGAGTAGAAAACAGCATGCGGGTCGTCGTCTCATTCGCTCTTCCATCCCCAATCCTGAGGCTTTTGTGCCTCTTTACTCCCGAAACAGTAGTACGTCATGTCATACCCCTCATCGGTAGCAAGATAGGGCCAATATTCCTCACGCGCGAACTGCTTATCCTTGTTGAAGTTGTACTTTGCGTAGTGACTGCATTCGTGCAGAATCGTCACCGCCAAATCCTTTGGATTTGGCAAAGCAATAGTCTTCGGATCGATATAGATCTGGGTTGGAGTGTCCTCGAGGAACTCACCCCAAGCATTTTCTAAGTCCTTGATCATCACTAATGGATTGTTCTGAGGTGATAGCACTGTCATCAAGTCAACTTTGTAACTAGTTCTAAAATGAGCGGAGCAATCCGCCTCTGTGGCCTTTGTGAAAAGTATCCCGAGCGCGCTTTGAAACTGCTTGCGTGTTTCTCCAGCAAGACACTCACCCCGCAGCTTAAGCAGCTCATAGGAGGCTGCTTCCGCGCAAACAGCGTGTCGCAGGCCTGTGGGGATCTCTGGGGATGATAGAATAGGGGTGAGGCGGTATGCGAGGGGGTCAGCAGGAGCGGAGGAGAGAGGTACGGCGGG
>JBAZKS010000040.1:0-50764 GCA_041650695.1 Elusimicrobiota bacterium | reverse complement strand
CCAGCCCCCCTTCGAGCCGCAGACGCTCGATGTATGCCAGAGGCCGGTCATGGCGCCCCGGGTCATAGCGCCCACGAGCAATTTCCCGACAGGCTCCTCGCCCGTGAGCATGGAGGGCTGGGTCAGGACGACATTCAGGGGCCTTCATACCGCGTTCGGCTACGGCTATCAGGCATCCAACCAGCTTCGCGCCGTGGACATCTGGACGGAGAACAACCAGAGCCAGGTCTTGGTGCGGCTGGGCTATTACGGGAACGACTGCAACGTGGTCAGCAACGTCAACGTGCAGGACGGCCAGTGGCATCACGTCGCCGCGACCTACGACGGCTCCATCACGAGGATCTATGTGGACGGGTCGCTGAAAGGGTCCTGCTACAACGGGGCGGTCAACACTCCCTCCGGCTCGACTTTCGTCATCGGCAACAGGCCGTATACAGGCCCCAGCTGCTACATGCCTTTCAACGGGGACATCGACGAGGTCAGGGTGCAGAGCACCGTTCTAAGCGCAGCCCAGATCGAGCTGGATGCCCGCAAGCCCATCGAGGCGTCCTGGGTCCGCGTTTCCACGGACGGAGGCAAGACATACGCGCTGGTCCCTGGCGCGGACCAGAGTCTGACCGGAGAGCCCGGCACGAGATCCACGCAGACCATGACCGCGAGGAACCTCTCCCTGGTCGAATCCATGTCCTCGACGCAGCCGCTCAACTTCGTGGAGATGACTGCCAAGGACCTGCTCGGCAACGCCACGAGCTTCACCTTCGCCATCCGCGTGGATACGACCCCGCCCGTGGTCGCGATATCGACTCCCGCCGCCGGAGCCGTGTTCTTGGCGGGACTCGACCAGATCCCCATCGAGTTCTCCGCAACGGACCGCCTGGACCCGGCGCCCGCGGTGACAGCCGTCCTGGTCCGGACCAGCGACACGGGGAAGGCCGACGGCTGGCTCTACAGCCTTGATGTCTCGACCCTGCAGTCGGTCGACGCCATGCTTCTCGACGATGGCATATGGGAACTCCAGGTCTCTGCCACAGACTTCGCCGGGAACTGGAGCTATGCCGCGAGCGGGAGCTTCGAGGTCAAGCACGACACCCTTCCGCCGCGCACCACGCTCGCCTTGGGGACACCGAAGTTCCAAGCCGGCCGCGTGTTCATCTCCACGAGGACGGAGCTCATCCTCTCCGCCGAAGACGACCTGCTGGAGACGTTCGACAACATGGGATCGGGCGTGGCTGCCACGCGGCACGCGCTCGCTGACGGTCCTTTCAGCCCTTATGAAGGCCCGCTCCATCTGCTGGAGGACGGGCTCCGTTCCTTCAGGTACTTCAGCATGGACAAGGCCGGGAACGTCGAGCCGGTCAACACCTCCGATCTGGCGGTGGACGCTATCGCTCCAGAGAGCGGGCTCATCGTGCAGGGCGGATCGCGGACCCTGGGCGGGACGTTGTATGCCAGGGCGGACTTGGGGCTCGTTTTCCAGGACCCGGCTCCCAATGGAGCGGCCTCCGGCGTCAAGGCGGCGTTCGTCAGCATCAACGGCGGGGACTTCTCTTCCACGACCACGCTCCAGGCCCTGCCGGACGAGTCGTACAACTTGCGGTTCTACAGCGTTGACAATGTAGAGAACAGCGGGGAGATGGTGGAGAAGCAGGTGGTTCTGGACCGCATCGCCCCGGCTGCCGTCGGCCTGAACGTCGTAGAGCCCTCCACTGATTCACTCACTCTCGCTTGGATGACCCCGGGGGACGATGCGGGCTCTGATCCGATAGCCTCCGGCGAGATGAGGATATGGTACTCCTCATCCAACTCATCGCCCGAACTCATGCTGGCGCAGGTCGTGGAGCCTGTTGTCGATCAGTATCCCCAGCTGCCGAAGTCAAGGCGGCTCACAGGCCTGACATCCGGCGCCACCTACCATTTCGCCCTCTGGACCATGGACACGGCCGGCAACTGGTCAGAGCCGGCTCTTGCGAGCGCGGCGACCTTGGCCCTGGCGGGAAGCACGGATGCGGTGGTATGGGTGCTCTCGCCTGAGACGGCCCTCACGGTCACGACCATCACCCCCACCGCGGTCCCGGGGGCTTATTGGGCCGCGCTCACGCAGGGACTCGCGGTCCTGACCACCTACTACTACGACATCGGAACGGTCTCTGGGGACGTGGGCTTCTCAACGCCGGCCGTCATCCACTTCGTCATCCAGCCTTTCACCGGTGATTATCAGGAAGTCTCGATCTATCGGTTCGACGAGTTCGAGTCCGAGTGGACTTCCGCGCCGATCTATGGCTTATCCCGGGTCCTTGTTCTACCGGACCGCCTTGAGTTGACCGGCGAGATACTCCACACCTCGTTATACGGCGCGTTCATCCGGACGGATATCCTGCCGCCCGTGACGGTCCTGGGCATAGGGGAGCCCAAGTACGTCTCGGACCGGACGTATGTTTCCTCGGCGACCGTGTTGACGCTCTCGCCGCACGATGACAAGTTCGTAGCGGGCGACGGCGCGGGCCTGGTGGCAAAGACCGAATTCGCCTTGGACTCGGCCGCACTCGGCGTTTATTCAATACCCGTCACGCTCGGCCCCATGCAGGTGGCGGATGGGACCCACACCTTCAAGTACTTGAGCACGGACGCCTCAGGCAACGAGGAGCAAGTCCATAGTGTTGCGATCGCGCTCGACGCGACCGCTCCAGAGACCGCGCTGGCCCTTTCCACGCCTGCTGTCGGCGATTTCATCACCTCAGCCACGGTCATAACGCTCATGCCCTCGGACGCGGGCTCAGGCCTCGAGTGGACGCGATACAGGGTCGATTCAGGGGATCTCATGAGCGAGCCGCTCTCATTGAGCCTCACCGGAGCGGATGGGAGCCATGTGGTCGAGTACCGGAGTCAGGACAGGCTGGGAAATCTCGAACCCCTGCGCACGCGGCAGCTGGCGCTGGACGACACCGCGCCGACCATTTCCATCACCGGAAATCCGCCGCTTGCAGCGACTCAGGACGGGTACTTGGTCACGAGTCCAAATGTGACCATCACGCTGGCCCTGTCGGATCCGGGTTCGGGACTCGGTTTCGGGCAGTACGTCTTGCACGGTGCTACCATGGCTTTCGTCTTCGATCCGGGAGATGCCACGGCGCAAGCGAGCACGCTCCTGGCCTCCGGTCTGCATGTCCTTACGGTCCGGGCAGCGGACAGGCTTGGGAACTCCCATGAGCAGGCATGGCGGATCTCGGTGGGAGGAGACACACAATCCCCGCAGGTGGCCCTGCTCTCGCCCTGTGCTTCTGCAGCAGGCGCGTGCAAGGCGGTGGAAGGCGTCATCTCGGTCCGTGGGACAGTCTCTGACACGAATCTGGTCTCTTGGCGGCTTGAGCGTGGTTCGACCCTCATCAGCTCGGGGGCCGCATCCGGCGAAGTCGTCGGGGTCTGGGATACCGCCGGCCTGCAGGGCTATCAGAGCATAACGCTCACGGCTACGGATGCTGTCGGGAATACCGCAACCGCCTCGGCCCAGGTCTTCGTGGGCGAGCCATCTAGAACCCTGGTCCTGGGGAGTCAGAAGAGCCTGCATCACCCGCAGGCAGTAGCCTCATCGGCTGGGAAAATCTACGTGGCTGACACGAACGCGGATAAGATCCTCGTCTTCGACGCGCAGGGATTGCCCGTGGCTTCCTTCGGCAACACGAAGCAGGTTGAGCCCTACTTCGACAAGCCCAAGGCGGTGGACGTGGACTCGGCCGGCAATATGTTCATTGCTGACACGCGGCACCATCGGGTCGTCGAGCTTTCCCCGACAGGGGCCCTGCTGCTCGAGATAGGCGATATCCGGACGAACAAAGCCCAGAATAAGTCCTTCCACCCGGGCAAGGGTAACGGCCAGTTCAGACAGCCCTCAGGCGTGGCCGTGGGGCAGGATGGGAAGATCTACGTCTCTGACACGGGCAACCGCCGCATCCAGGTGTTCAGCCCTGACGGCTCCTTCCAGCGGGCGTTCGACCTACCTGAGACTGACCAAGAGCTGGACCCCGACGACGAGGACAATGACGAGACCGCACCGTTCGGGATCGACGTGGACGCCTCTGGAAACATCTACGTGGCTGACGCGAAAGGACGGAGGGCACTGGTCTTCGACCCGGCCGGCACGCTGACCTTGGAGATCGACCCTTCGGGTATCGCGCGTCGGTCGAAGAAGGGCATATCCGCCCGCCTGTGCGAGCGCAATCGCGGGTTCTGCCGCGACCAGAAGCTCTTCAAGCGGCCTGAGGGCATGGCCGTTTCCCAGGACGGAACCTGTATATTCGTATCTGACCGCAGCTTGGACAGAATCCTGCGGTTCGACTTCAAGGGCGAGACGGTCCTGGACTTCGGCAAGCACGGCGAGATCAAGGACAGCAAGCCGCTGCCCGCGGATATCGTGTTCAACAAGCCCATCGGACTGGCGCTGGACCAGGCCGGCCGGTTGCTCGTAGCTGACAGAAACAACGAGCGCATACAAGGCTTCGGCCTGCCTCCCGAAACCCTACTCATCGCCTCTGGTGAGGCTTCCGGCAGGAGATATGGGACCAGCTCTGTCGAATCCGTTTCTGAGACCGCTGGAGAAGGGCTCTACGCCCGCGCGACGGTAGAGAAGGCCAAGGGCGGGGCGGTGCAGCGCATGGACCGGACGGCTGTGATGATCCCTGCGCAAGCCCTATCAGACGACATCGAGGTCAGCATCTCCCTGCCCGAGGGGAACGGATTCAAGCGCGAGGAGGCATTGAGCAAGAAGCTCTTGGCCCCCGTGTCCGAACCGGTAGAGTACGGCCCGGATGGGACCCAGTTCAGCGCGGCAGTGACCATTGTCCTGCCCTATGATGAGTCCAAGGCGGGGTCTCCCGACAGTCTCGCAGTCCACTACTGGAACCCGGTCAAGGAAGAATGGGAGGCGTTG
Source organism: Elusimicrobiota bacterium (assembly GCA_041650695.1). Taxonomy (GTDB): domain Bacteria; phylum Elusimicrobiota; class Elusimicrobia; order UBA1565; family UBA1565; genus JBAZKS01. Next base: position 45,840 of record JBAZKS010000040.1, on the reverse strand, counting down.
GCTTCGGTCGTGGACAGGGAGAACCGCACGGTCAGCGCCCAGACCACCCATTTCTCCATCTATCAGGTACTCGGACAGGGCATCACGACAGCGGCTGCGGCTGATTCCGCCTTCGTCCTCAGGGAAGTATTCGCCTTCCCCAACCCTGCCGTAGGAGGGGCCAAGCCCACGATCCACGTCGAAGTCGGGATCGCGGATCAGGTCACGATACGCATCTACGACATAGCGGGGCAGCCGGTGCATCAGACCACGCTGCACGGCGCTCCCGGTCTGGTCAACGGCCAGTACGCATATGAGTACACCTGGGACGGGAGGATCGCCAGCGGGGTCTATCTCTACGCGGTGGACGCCGAGAAAGCAGGACAGCACATACGCAAAGTAGGAAAACTGGCGGTGGTGCGATGAACAAGCCACTTCTCCTCGCTCTCTGCCTGCTCCCGGCCAGCGCGTCGAGCGCAAGTCTGAATTCCGGCGCCGCCTTCCTCAAGATCGGCACAGGCGCCAGGCCCGCGGCCATGGGAGAGGCCTATACGGCCCTGGCGGATGACGTGAACGCGCTCTACTACAACCCCGGGGGCCTGGCCAAGCTTGGGAAGAAAGAACTCGGGGCCACGCACACCGAGTGGCTGGCTGGCACCAAGTTCGACTTCATAGGCTACGCCCACCCCACCAAGTTCGGAACGTTCGGGGCCGGGTTCACCAGGCTGGCCACGGGAGTGCAGGAGGGCAGGGACGTGGGCAGGCAGGCCACGGGCAACTTCGACGCCTCGGACACGGCGTACACCATCGGCTACAGCAGGCGGCTATCCGGCCAAAGCGCCAGCTTGGGAGCCAACATAAAATTCCTACAGAGCAGGATCGGGAGTTACTCGGCGTCGAGCGTGGCCATGGACTTCGGGGTGCAGCACCAGATGACGAGCCGGCCCATGTCCTTCGGCTTCTCTGTTCTCAACGTGGGCCAGGGCATGCGCTACTTGTCCCAAAGGGACCCGCTCCCGCTCACCATGTCGGTCGGGACCGCTTACAGGCTGGGGGGCATGCTCCAACTCGCCCTGGACGTCAGGCAGGAGGTGCACGACAAGAGGACCAGCGTCGGCTTCGGGACAGAATATTCCATCATGCCCGCGCTGTCGCTAAGGGCTGGCTACGCCTCTGGCATGGCCCAAGGGACGAGCGGCGGCGGCCCCTTGAACGGCCTTGGCGGCGGCGTGGGCCTAAAGATGGGGAACTGCCGCGCGGATTACACCTTCACCCCGTTCGGGACACTCGGCAACGTTCAGAGGATCTCGCTCGGCGCAAGGTGGTGAGTCGATCCCTGGCGCGGAATCTATGCCAGATCTATGCCAACTCGGCATGAAAATGGACTGTAATCCATGCCAACGGATGTAACCCCATGCAAGCCGATGTCTCGACGGAGAACGGCCCAAAACCACGGTTTCCGACGACGGGCCCGGACTCCCCCGGGTCGCCCTCTCAAGGCAGAGATCAGGGGTTCAAATCCCCTACGCGCCACCCGTCGCCGGGTATTTTATCCACTCCCCGGTCGCGTCCCCGAAGGTAAATATTAGGCAAATACCACTGGCATGTTCCTTTTTACCCTGTTATGCTAGAGGATAAGAAGCAGGCCGCCACTCTTGGGGCCTTGCAGGGAGTGTTCGCCTATGTCTCCCAATATTTCCAGATATGGGGGCTGGATGGAGCGTGCTCTGAGCGACCCCAAGATGCTCATGGGCGGGTCCATGGTCATCGTGCTCGGAGGGCTCACGGTCTGGGGGGTCTTGTCCTCCCCGACCAAAGAGCGGAAGGAGACTGCCGATGAGCAGCTTCTGCTCAAGCCCGGGGACAAGGTGGCCTGGGAGAAGACCACTGGGGCTGAGGGCCTCGCGACCGGCGAGTCGAACATCGGGGTACGCAGGCTGCAGGTCAAGAACGAGGGGCTCAAACCCGCGAACTCCTCGGGCACGCAGGCTTCGCTCGCGGCTCCATCGGCCAAGCCGGTCAGCAGGGCTGGATTCGACGCTCTGCACAAGACCGTGGACGCGGCGGCTGGCCAGGACGTGGACAGCACCGCCTTGGTCGAGAACACGGGCCGCGGTCCGGGAGAGGAGGCTCAGGCCGGAGGGATAGGCCGGATCGATGCGTTGGACAACACGAACTGGGCGGCCGGGGGGGAGGGCGGGCCTATCCAGGGAGGAGCCCCGCAGGCGGGTACGGGCGTCGCGGGGGCGAACGCCCCGGCCGGGAAGCCGACCGTGCAAGCCGGGGGCAGGACGATCCAGACGTCCGCCGGACGGACGGCCTCCCGCGAGACCGCCGGGACCATGGCCGTGAAGGGAGGCTCTTCAGGAGGAGGCCGCGGCCAGCTCGCGGCTCGCCCGAGCACCGGGCGGCCGGCCGCTGCTTCGGCTGCGGCGGGAGGCGGCTCTGTCGGGAACGCGTCGTTCGGCGGAGGGTCTTCCGGTCCGGGAGGCGCGTCGGGCTCCATGCCGGAAAGCGGCTCCGGCAAGCTGGCCGGCGCGAGCGGCATGATGAACGTGGGCGGGGCCGGAGGGGGGGGAGGGATCGCGGGAGGCGCGGGCGGAGGTCCGGAAGCGGATCCGGCCCCGGAGAAGAAGACCCGCGCCGAGGTGGATCAGGAGGTCGCCGCGCTGAAGAGCCTGGCCGGCAGCTACTACGGGAACGTGGTCTTCAGGACATCCCGGTTGGAGATGGAGCGTCTGCCGAGCCTCAAGACCAAGGTGGATTCCGCATACGGCATCCTGAACTCGCTCAAGAATACGCTCGCGACGGCCAAGAGGAATTACTCGGGCGAGGCGCTGCAAGCGGTCCAGGACACCTCCGAACTGGTGGTGGGCGAACAACTGCCCCGGCTGGCGTCCGCGAGCCAGGGCATCGAACAGTCGGTGGACGTGATGGGGAACCTGCTCAACGATTGCCAGGTCATGTACTACGCGAAGGAGCTGCGGACCAACTACACGCCGTACTACAACTACTACGACTACTACGGCTACCAAGGCTACTACGGCTACGACTGGTACGGCCAGGGGCAGGTCGTGCTGAAGGACGGCCAGTGGATGTGGGCTACCACGGAGGAGATCTCGCGGCGCGTGGACATGCCTCCCCGCGATGCGCTGGCGGCCCAAGACCGCGCGGACCAGGCCTTGACCAACGCCCAGCACGTGCGCGAACTCTCTGAGACCTTCACTCCCATCGTGGCCGAGGAGTACGAGCGGATCGCCAAGGTCATCGCGAAGACGGACAAGAACAAAGCCGCCTCCTTCCGATCCCTGAGTTCGGACATCCGCGGGGCGTTCGCATCGGTCGTCAACGCTCTGCCTTCGGGGCTCATGGTCGGGGCGACCATGGGAGTGGCGGACCTGCAAAAGGCGGGGCTGGAGGGCTACCGGAGCATCCGCGCCGAGGATAAGAAGATCAAGGAAGAGAACCTGACCTACGTGCAGTGCCAGGAACTCAACAATACCAGGGACAAGATGACGTCGGCCATGGGCCACTCGGGGGACGCGTCGGGGAACCTGGGCGCGGCTTCCAATTCCATGGTGGCCCTGGTCAAGGCGGGGAAGAACGCTTCCGAGGCCTATATCGAGGTCTGCGAGGCCAAGAACCTGATGGCGGCGGTGGCTGCAAAGACCCCATAGTCTGGTCCCGGCCCTATTTTTGGTATGATGATGCCGGCGCCGGGACATGGATATCGGGATCGTCGGCCTTCCCAACGTCGGTAAATCCACGCTCTTCAACGCCCTCACCTGCGGGCACGCCGCCTCCTCGAACTACCCCTTCACCACGATCGAGCCCAACGTGGGCGTGGTCTCGGTGCCGGACGACAGGCTCGAGCGGTTGAGCGGCATCTTCAAGCCTAAGAAGACGACCCCCGCGGCGGTCCGGTTCGTGGACATCGCCGGCCTGGTCCGCGGAGCCTCCAAGGGAGAGGGGCTCGGCAACCAGTTCCTCTCCCACATCCGCGAGGTGGACGCGGTCCTGCATCTGGTCAGGCTCTTCGAGGACCCCGACGTGGCCCACACCATGGGGGGCGTAGACCCGGCCCGGGACATGGAGGTGGTGGAGACCGAGCTCGTCCTCGCGGACGCGGCCGGCGTGGATAAGCAGGTCGAGAAGCTTGCTCCCCGGGCCAAGACCGGCGAAAAGGACGCCCGCTCCCGGCTGCAGACCCTTGAGAAGCTCCGGGATGCCCTCTGGCAGGGCAAGCCGGCGGGCGAGTGCCCGAAAGACCTCTCCCTTCTGACGAGCAAGTCCGTGCTCTACGTGGGGAACACGGACGAGAAGCCGCGGGGGCCGTCCCTGCGGGCCTTCGAGGAGGCGGTGCGCTCCCGCGGGGGCGAACCCCTTCTGCTGTGCGCCAAGATCGAGGCGGAACTCTCCCAGCTCGCGCCTTCGGAGCGCGGCGCCTTCCTCGCCGAGCTCGGGCTCCGGGAGGGCGGCTTGGAGCGCGTGATCCGGGCCGCCTACCGCAGACTCGGCTTGGCCTCCTATTTCACGAAGGTGTCCGACGAGCTCAGGGCCTGGACTATCCGCGAAGGCACGCGCGCTCCGCAGGCCGCGGGCGTCATCCATTCCGACATCGAGAAAGGCTTCATCCGCGCGGACGTGTATTCCTTCGGGGAGCTCGACCGCCACGGCTCGGAAGCGGTCCTGCGCGAGAGGGGACTCATCCGGTCCGAAGGCAAGGATTACAGGGTTCAAGATGGAGATATCTGCCTCTTCAAATTCTCTTCCTGAGACGTCGAAGGTGAAGCCGCGCTGCAGGCACTTCGGCGAGTGCGGCGGATGCCGCCTCCAGGACGTCCCCTACGAGGCGCAGCTCGCGGCCAAGGCCGAGTCCCTGCGCGGGCTCATGGAGAGGGCCGGGTGGGCCGCGGCGGTCAACGTCCGCCCTTCGCCCGAGCAGTGGTTCTACCGGAACAAGATGGAGTTCTCCTTCCAGGACGTATATCCGGTCCCTCCGGCCGGAGGCGATCCCCTCCTGCTGGGCCTCAAGCGCCGCAACCGCTGGGATAAGGTCCTGAACCTGGCGGAGTGCTTCCTGATGTCGCCGGAAGTCCCGGCCTTGCTCGAGTCCGTGCACGCATGGGCCAGGAAGGAGAAGCTCGAGCCCTACAACCTGCACAAGCAGGTCGGGTTCCTGAGGCACTTGCTGGTCCGGGAGGGGAAGAACACGGGCGAACGGACCGTGCACCTGATCACGGCGCCAGGGCAGCTGCCGGCGCGCGGATTCGTTGAGGCCGTCCGCTCCTCCTACCCCGCTTCGACCGTGCTCCGGGGCGTGTACTCGGGCAAGGCGGACGTGGCCTTCTCGGACTCCATCGAGATCCTCCACGGAGAGGGCTGTCTCCATGAGGAGATACTGGGCAAGCGCGTGCGCATCTCGCCCCACGCCTTCTTCCAGACGAACACGCGCGGGGCCGAGCTGCTCTACGGGATGCTGCGGGAATGGCTCGCGCAGCTCCGGCCCAAGCGCCTGCTCGACCTCTACTGCGGCGTCGGCAGCATCAGCTTCTGCCTCGCGGACCTCTGCGAGAACGTGTTCGGCGTGGAGGTGGCGGAGTCCGCGGTGGCGGACGCGCGCGCAAACGCCTCCGAGCTCGGGATGCGCAACGTCGAGTTCCAGGCGGCCAAGGCGGAAGAGCTCCTGCCCGCGTTCGCCGCCCAGGGCGTGGATGTGGACGTGGTGGTCGCGGACCCTCCCCGTTCAGGGCTGCATCCGGCGGTCGTGGAGGCTCTCAAGACGCTGAGCCCGGGCTGGATCCTTTACGTGTCCTGCAACCCCAAGGCCATGGCCGAGGACATCCGGAAGCTCTCGTCCTCCTTCGACCTGCAGAAAGTCGAGGGCATCGACCTTTTCCCGCATACCGACCATCTGGAATCCGTGGCCCTGCTGAGGTCGGCGTTCCTGCAGGGCTGAGGACTATGCCGGCTTTCCGGCCGCTGCCTGAAGCTCGTCGAAGAAGCGCTTGGCGCTCTTGGGCTTGCGCTTGCGCGGGTCGGGGTCGAGAGCCGAGGCGATGAGCGCATCCACCCCGGCCGGCAGGCCGGCCCGGAGCGAGGAGGCGGGGGCGAAATCCGCCTTGGATTTCGCGGCGAACATGGCGCCCGCGGCGCCCTTGAAGGGGACGTCCCCGGTCAGCATCTCGTAGAGACATACGCCCAGGGCGTAGATGTCGGACTCGCGGCCGATCTCGCCTTCCTCGGCCTCGGGGGCCATGTACGGAGGCGTCCCCCAGACCGTCCTAGTGGAAGTGGCGCGCGCCATGGCCGCCCGGGCGTGGTGTGCCACGCCGAAGTCCATGACCTTGGCCACGCCCTTGGAGTCGAGCATGATGTTGGACGGCTTGAGGTCCCGGTGGATGACCCCTTGGGCGTGGGCGTGGTCCAAGCCCGCGCACACGTCCTTCATGACGAAGAGGGCCTGCGAGAGCGGCATGGGAGAGCGCTCGGTCAAGACCTTCTCGAGCGTCTTGCCCTCGACGAACTCGAACACCAGGTAGATGTCCTGTCCGTCCTCCACCACCGCGTGGATCTGGACGATGTTGGGATGCTGGAGCACGGCCACGGTCTTGGCCTCGCGCAGGAAGCGCCCGCGCTCCTTGCCGTTGTCGCGGATCTCGGCGCGGAGCTTCTTGACGGCGACGCGGCGGTCGAGCCGGGTGTCCTTGGCTTCGAAGACCTCGCCCATGCCTCCCGAGGCCAGCACGCGGCCCAGTTGGTAGCCGGCCAGCGCGTTCCCTTCCGGGAGGGAGGCCCTCGGCCGGGTCTCGCGGCGGCGGAAAGCCGAGGTGAGGCGTTCGGTGAGACCGGTGCCGCCCGCGGTCAGCAGGCCCAAAGCGATGAGGAAGCCGCCCACGAGCACCAGGGTGGTCAGGATGAGGAACCGGCGCGAGCCCTTGGGAGCCGACGAGGCCGGCGCCGGTGCCGCCTGCCGTCCATCCAGGAGCCCGGCGAAGAGGAGCTCCGTGTCCGCCGACGGAGCGAGCTGCAGGGCCTGTTCGCGCAGGCCCGCGAAGCGGGGGTCGAGCGAGGCGGTGCGGTTGAGGGCGTCCAGCATCTCGTCCCGCCTGCCCAGCCCGCCCAGGGCGCGCGCCTTGTTCAGGAAGCCGAACGGGTCCGCCGGGTCGATGTCCAGGACGCGGCCGGAGTCATCCAGAGCGTCGGAGAAGCGCTTGAGCCCGCTCTGGGCCCAGGCGCGCGTGTTGAGCGCGGAGGCGTTGCCGGGCTGGACCAAAAGCGCTTGGCCCGCCGCCTGGATGGCGGACTCATGGTCGCCGGTGCGCTCGAACGCGGTGGCCATGAGTCCGAGGGCCTGCGCGTTCTGGGGGTTGAGGCCGGCCGCCTGCCGCGCCGCGACCAGCGCGGAGTTCACGTCTCCCACGCGCAGGTACCTCTGGGCGGCTTCGGTGAGGCCAGCGGATTGCCGGACCGGGTCCTCGGCCGGAGTCTCCGGAGTCTTCGCGGCGCGGCCGTGTCCCCGGGCCGACACAGCGCCGTCGGCCGCCTCCTGGCCCGCGCCGGGCTCCGGTGCCTTGCGCGTGTCGCCCGTGGCGAGGTCCACGTACAGCTTGGAGATGCGGCCGTCGGTAAGCTTGTAGAGCGAGAGCATGGCCGGGTCGCCGGGCTTCAGGTTCAGGGCGGTCCCGGCGTCCTGGTGCGCGAGCTCGAAATCCCCCAGCCGCTCGGCGGACAAGCCCCTCTGGTAGAAGTTGTCCGGGGACGCCTCGCCCAAGGCGATGGCGCGCGTGAGCTGGGCCACGGACGGGCCGTACTGGCCCGCCTGGAAGCTGGCCTTGCCCAGGCCGGAGTATCCGGAGGGGTCGTCGGTGTAGCGGAGGGTGTACTGCTCCCAGAGCGTGAGCGTGTACCCGACCAGGTCGCCTCCGGAGGAGCGATGGGCGGATCGCGCGAGCAGGTCGATCCACTTCCTCGAGTTGCGCGCTTCCGCCTCCATGATCTGGGCGAAATAGGATTTGAAGTCCACCTGCTTGCCGGACTTGATCTCCCGGCGCATCTGGTCGAAGAGCGCCTGCCCGCCGGGAGAGAGCCGCGGCTGCTGGGACCGATGCGGGCCGTTCCTGGGCTCGGTCGCACGGAAGTCCGGACGCGTGCGATGGCGCGGGCGGATCACTCCCGGTTCTTGGGGCGGAGGCTGGTCGAACTCGTCCGCCCAGACCGGAGCCGCGAACATCAAGGCGGCCAAGAGGCTCAACATGGGTACAATCCGAGTATAGAGTGGAGGACGAGAGATGTCAAGGTACCTTCACGTCCAGCACATCTGGGGGAAGGATATCTTGCCCGGCAGGGGCCTGCGCCGGTTCCGCCACAACGCCAGGACGCAGACCGACACCACCAGCGTCGATGATCCGGAGAGGACGGCGAGGGAGGTCCGGCTGGACCTCGGCTTTTTATCCGGCTCCCGGGAGAAGGCGAATATCCTCTCGCCCCGGAGCGCCCGCGCAAGGATGTCCGCGAAATGGACGGGGTCCAGTTCGGCCGCGCGGCGCAGGTCAGCGAGCATCGCGGGTCTCTCCTCGAGCGCCTCGAACGCGTAGGCGCGGATGGCGTAGGCTTTGGCGTCGGTGTCGCGCATCGTGATGGCCCGGTCCGCGCTCCGGACCGCGTCGGTATAGCGGCCCAGGTTGAGCTGCGCCCAGGCGATGTTCTCGTTGGCGAGGTGGCTGTCCCAGAGGGCCTGCGCTTTCCAAGCCGTGGTCTCCGCCTCCTCGAAGCGCTGCAGCCGGTTCAGGGCCGTGGCTTTGAGCACGTAGGCCCTGGCGCTCCTGGGCTCGAGCGCGATGGCTTGGTCCGCTGCGAAGACCGCTCCCAAGAAGTCCCTGGACTCGAGTTTGGCGGCGGCCAGTTCCAGGCGCAAGAGGAGCATGCGCTCGGGGACGGACAGGTCTTGACTGGAGCAGAAAGACGGCAGGAGCAGGACGAGCGGCAATATCCAGTGTCTCACACCCACCTCGGCAATGGGTACTAGGAGTGTGGGTCCCGGATGTTACGGCGCTATTTCCTATGGGTATTCGATCCGCGTGGGACGCAGGCCCCAGAGGCTGAAGAACACGTAGCCGTTGTCCTTGGAGCAGCCCGCCCACACGCTTTTGAAGGGACCGGCGCTCTTGAGGCGCAGCGATTTCTGCACTTGCTCGAGGACCTCGTGGCTCGAGAACATGGCCTTGGCCCACAGCACGAGCAAAAGCTGGGAGCAGCCCTCGTAGGTCTTCCCTGACTTCTGCTCGATGAGGCGCAGGAGCTCGGACTGCATGGACCGGATCGGGTTGGCGGTCAAGGGCGAGATGGCGGGCTGGCCCGGCGCGTTCTGCCACCGCGCCATCTCCTGGCTCTCATAGACGGTGGTGACCTCGATGCCGAGTCCGTTGTCGCAGACGAAGTCCGGCTCCGGGGGCTTGCCGCGCCGCACCTTCTTCACCGGGTTTCCGAAGCGCTTGTCGTACGCGTGGACGAACGCCCGGCAGATCGCCTTTTCCTCGTCCGAGCCGCGTTTCTTGTCCGGCACGGACGTATTCTATCATCTCGCCGGGGCAAGGGGAGACCCGGGACCCTTGCATCTCCATGCGCCGGATTGACACTGGGGCGTGCCGAAAAGGCATGCCGGCTGGGTCCCGCTGCAGTCTTGCTGAAGCCCGGGCTGACAGGACCATGCGTAGCTGCACCAGCCGTTGCCGCACCGGGTATCGCAGACGATCTGCCCGTTGGGGCAGGCCGGCTTGGAGCCCTGGCAGCCGGATTCGCCCGCGCATTTCCACGTGCCGGCCTGGCACACGGCTGAGCCGGACTTGCACCTGGGAGGCTCGCTCATGCAGGCGCTCTGGCAGGTCCACTTGCCGGCCTTGCACACCGGCGAGGTGTCCGTCGGGCAGAGCGGCCGTTTGCCCGTGCAACGCGAGGGGGTTTTCTTCAGGTAGCCGAAATCGCGCAGGCACTGCAGCGCCCTCTGCTCGTTGCCCTCATCCGGAGGCAGCACGCAGCCCTCGGCCTGCGCTCCCCCCGCCGAGGCCATGCACGCCTCCGCCGCTCCGTTCATCGCGTACTCCTTGCGCGCATTGATGCACAGGTAGAGCTGCTTGTCGCGCATCACCGGCCCCGAGCGTCCCATATCCGGCGCCTTGAGCGACTCATCCTCCGCCGCCGTACAGAACCCGGCCGCGACTGCCAGCAGGCAGGCTACGGCCGGCATCCGCCACAGCTTGGTATCCATACGTCACCTCCTCACTTGCTATAAGCATGCCGCGATCGCGGCAAGGGGTCTACCCAGGATGTTGTTCAGAGGATCCGCCTGCTTATAGAAGAGCTTTTTCGCGGGAGGGGGACGGTCTTAACAGGTCCTTGACAGTCCTGTCGTTTTGGCAGGTCCTAGGGCCCAGCGCGGACGACCCTTCACGGCCCTTCCGGCCCGGCTGTTCCGGGGGCACCCTGAAAGTGGGGGTGGGTGCCATGAAGAGCCTATTGGCCGCCGCAGTCCTGTCGAGCCTGTCTTTGCCCGCCGCAGCCCAGTCCCTGGTCCCCGTCACCGACGACCAGGTGGCCGCGTTCCTCAAGAGGTTCCAGGTCACGTCGGTGACGGTCCAGGCGGGTCCCAAGAAGGACCTGTCCTCGGACAAGGCGTTCACCGGCCTGGTCGGGCAGGTGCTCGACGCCGCCTCCCAGCGGGACCCCGTGGACCCGGACCTTCCCTTGGCCATGCAGCCCGATCCCGCGGCCGGCAGGCAGCAGCACCTCGTCTTCTACGATACCCACGACGAGCACTTCCTGGAGCGCTGGAAGAAGCAGACCGAGCTCCTGCGCGCCGGCCTGCTCCGCCAGGGAGTCCCGGCGGACAACATCCAGATCCACCCGCTCGAGACCCGCGAGGACTTCTTCTGCATGCTGAGCAGCGTCGAGGGCCCCCGCAGGGTCTACTTCTTCGGGCACGGCTCCCCGCTGGTCATGCACATCGGCGACGAGGACGTGCGGATGGCGGAGCACGCCGGGACCCTGCAGGAGGAGCAGGTGCAGGTCCTGACGCACTACGGCTGCAGCTTCGTCAACGTGAGCACCGGAGACCTTGCGGGCCTGCAGGCGGGCCTCCGGGAAGGGACGCGCATCACCCTGGTGGGGCATCGCCTTCCCTCCACCCCGGAGGACGACAGGCTCTTCGACCGGGACAACCCGGTCGTGCGCGTGAACGTCTCCCGCGACGACGCGAGGATGCACTTCGCCGCGGACGAGCTCGCGGGCCGTATCGGGGCCCTGGGACAATTGGCCGGGGCTCCCATCACCGGGATCGTGCCGGCGGTGGCGGGCGCGGGGCTCTCGGTCTACGCCGGGGAGAGGGGCCGCGCGCCGGAGAGGCTGGCGGAGCCGCCGAGCATCTTCGAGCTGTTCTTCACACGGATGGCGGACCGGTTCCGGCATCCGAAGCCGTAGCGCCCTGTCTTCACTCGGCCTTCACCCTGAAGAAGTACACGCTGCTGTCGAGAGTGTATTTCCCGTTCATATGGCTCTCGCAGCGACCTCCGAGTTCCGGACGGGGGGCGCAGCGGGTATAGATCCCGATGATGTGTCCGTCGGGGGTGACCGACGGAGAGACCACCACGTTGGAGACGATCGCGGGATCGCCGGCGGCGTAGCCGCCTACCGCGTAGTCGGTCCAGGACCTCCCGTGGTCCCCGCTCCGGAGGATGACGAGCACGGGCTTGCCCTCGAACGCACCGCCCGCAGCGTAGTAGATCGGGCCATCCGGCGAAGCGGGGCCGACGATGAACTTTCCGGTGCCGTCCGGATCCAGCGCGCTTCCGGCCCAGCCGCGCGCATCGACGGATCGGACTTTCTTTTCGAGATCGAAGACGGACAAGTGCGCGTGAACGCCCGGATGCGCGACGCCCCAGACTTGGTGGGCAAGGAAGAGCTTTCCGTTCGCGTAGGCGATGCCGCCGAGCCAATTGTGGTCCCCGAGCTCGTCCGGCGACGTGACGAGCGTCGCGGGGCCGGCGTCATCGGCCCGGAGCGGCAACGTGATGGGCGAGCCGGCGAGGTTCTTCCAGGAGCGTCCGGCGTTCCCAGACCACATGAAGCTGATGTTCCGGTATAGGTTGGTCCGTTTCGTGTCGCCGGAGGCATCCGCTCCGGGGGGGTCGTATTCCGTGGACCATGCCGCGATCACGCGCTTCCCGTCAGACCGCAGATGGGGGTACATGATCTTCGCGTATTTCTCTTCGATGGGGTCCAGGTTCTGTCCGATCGGGGTCTGGTATTCGATGCTCCCATCGCGGGTGAGCACGAAGAAGGCGGGGATCGATTGGATGGGCGGGAACGTGTCGTTGAACGTCATGTAATAGAAGCGTTTCACTTTGCCGTCGTAGATGAAGTCGCTCTTGCCCGTGGACGCGTTCGGGATCTTGAGGATTTTCGGGCCCTTAAAGCCCTTGGCAGCCTCGAACTTGTAGAACCAGGCGTCTTTGGGATGCTTGTCGAAGAGTCCGCCCAGCCATTCCGTACCGGTCCCGTGGATGGCGTAGACGTTGCCGGCCTCATCGCTCTGGATGGAAGGGGGCATGATGCGGTGCATGGAGGTCGAGAATATCCGCCGGAACGTTTTCCCGCCGTCTTGGCTGCGGGCCAGGACCCATGTCGAGGTCGTCTCCGGATCCGCGTCGGCCTCCTCCTGGGGGTTGTAGCTCACGAAGATCCCGTGGCGGTTCTGCAACGCCTTCTGCCCTTGAGCGTTATGCGTCGCCTGGTGGTTGACGCCCTTTTCGAGCAAGGTGGTCTCAACGAGGCAGAGGGTCTTCCCAGGCGGGGGCCGGCACCCCTGCCGGGAGCGCGTCGGAGCCTTCGGGCCCTGTGGGAAGCACGCGGAGGGACAGGACAGGATGGACGAGGCCAAGAGGGCGACGAGGGTGTTGCGCGTGAACGCTCTCCTTTAAAGCCCCTCACGACAGAAGGGGTCGGAACTATTCTAGCATCCTCTATGATATCATCCTCCAGTATGAGTGAACTCAGACTCCAGAAGCTCCCAGGCTACACGCCGTTCCCCGGGCCGGTGCTGCTCGTCATCATGGACGGCATGGGCATCGGCAAGGGCGACGCGTCGGACGGGCTGCACGTCTCCTACATGCCGGTCCTCAACGCCCTTTTCAAGGAAAAGCTCTTCACCAAGCTCCGCGCCCACGGCAAGGCCGTCGGACTTCCCACCGACGACGACATGGGAAACTCCGAGGTCGGGCACAACGCCCTGGGCGCCGGGAGGGTCTTCTCGCAGGGGGCCAAGCTCGTCAACGAGGCCATCGCCTCGGGCAAGATCTTCGAGGGGCAGTCCTGGGCCAAGGTGCGCGAGCGGGGGCGCTCCGGACGCGCGGTCCACTTCATCGGCCTGGTCTCGGACGGCAACGTGCACAGCCACATCACGCATCTTAACGCCCTGCTCGACCGGTGCGCGGCCGACGGCGTCAAGCGCGTCCGGGTGCACGCCCTCCTGGATGGGCGGGACGTAGGGGAGAAGAGCGCGCTCGACTACATCCTGCCCTTGGAGAAGCGTCTGGCCGGGCTCGGCAAGGATTTTCGCATCGCCTCGGGCGGGGGCCGCATGGTCACGACCATGGACCGCTACAACGCCAACTGGAAGGTGGTGGAGAAGGGCTGGAAAGCTCATGTCCTCGGACAGGGGAGGGCCTTCGGCAGCGCGGGCGAAGCCATCAAGACCTACTACGCCGAGGACCCCAAGATCACGGACCAGTACATGGACTCCTTCGTTGTGGCCGAGGGGGGCAAGCCCGTGGGAACGATCGAGGACGGGGACGCGGTGGTGTTCTTCAACTTCCGGGGAGACCGGGCCATCGAGATCTCCCGCGCCTTCGACGAGAAGGGCTTCAAGGAGTTCGAACGGGAGCGCGCTCCAGAGGTCTTCTACGCCGGCATGATGGAGTACGACGGCGACGCCCATATCCCGCGGAGCTACCTCGTGGAGCCCCCGGCCATCGACCGGACGCTCGGACAGTACCTCTGCGCCGCCAAGCTGAGCTCCTACGCCATCTCCGAGACGCAGAAGTTCGGGCACGTGACCTATTTCTGGAACGGGAACAACTCCGGGTACATCGACGAGGAGTTCGAGAAGTACGTGGAGATCCCCTCGGACCGGCTGCCTTTCGACCAGAGGCCGTGGATGAAGGCGGGAGAGATCACCGACGCCGTGCTCGAGGCCGTGGCCTCGGGACAGCGCAAGTTCATCCGCGTGAACTACCCCAACGGGGACATGGTCGGGCATACGGGCGTGGAGCCGGCCATCCGCATCGCGGTGGAGACCGTGGATCTGGTCTTGGGCAGGCTCCTGCCCGCGGTCGAGAAGGCGAAAGGGGTCCTGGTCGTCACCGCGGACCATGGGAACGCGGATGTGATGTGGACCGAGTCCAAGGGCAAGAGGACTCCCTTCGTGGCGCATACCCTCAACCCGGTCCCGTTCATCGTGAAGGACTTCTCCGGGGTCGACGCATGGGAACTCGCCGGCGTCCCGGCTCCCGGCCTGGGCAACGTGGCCGCGACCTTGTGCCACCTGCTGGGCTTCAGACCCCCTGAAGGCTACGACGAGCCGCTTCTGAGGCCGCGGTAAATTTCATAGAATCTTCTTACGCGCGCGAGCGCCCGTCCGAAGGAGACGTATGCCTATCGACCTCGAGTCCCTCAACCCGCAGCAGAAGGAGGCCGTCCTTTACCGGGGAGGCCCTCTGCAGGTCCTGGCCGGCGCGGGAACGGGCAAGACCCGCGTCATCGTCCACCGTGTGGCCGCCCTCATCGCGGACGGGGTCGCTCCGGACCGCATCCTGGCCGTCACGTTCACGAACAAGGCGGCCGAGGAGATGCGGCGCCGCATCGACGCCCTGGTCCCGGGCCGCGCGGTCCGCATCTGGGTGCACACGTTCCACGCCTTCGCCGCGCGCCTGCTGCGCAAGCACGCGGCCGAGATCGGCCTGACGCCGCATTTCACCATCTTCGACCAGGACGACCAGAAGCGCGTGGTGGGCCACGTGATCAAGGAGCTGGGGCTCGAGGAGGAGAAGACCAAGGCCGGCTTGTTCGTGAGCGTCATCTCCCGGGCCAAGGACGACCTCCTGGACGCGAAGTCCTACGCGATCCACGCCATGGCCCAGCACGACCCGTTCCGGGAGACGGTGGCCAAGGTGTACGAGGCCTACCAGCGCCGCCTCGACGCGGCCGGAGGGGTGGACTTCGGAGACCTCCTGCTCAAGACCGCCGAGCTCCTGCGGCAGAAGGAGACCGTCCGGGACTTCTATCAGAAGCATTTCGAGCACATCCTCATCGACGAATACCAGGACACGAACCACGCCCAGTACCTCATCACCCGGGCCCTGGCGGCCCAGCACCGGAACCTCTGCGTCGTCGGGGACCCCGACCAGTCCATCTACGCGTTCCGCGGGGCGGACATCCGCAACATCCTGGAGTTCGAGACGGACTTCCAGGACACGAAGGTCGTGCGCTTGGAGGAGAATTACCGTTCCACCCCGGAGATCCTCGGCGCGGCGTCCGCGGTCATCAAGAACAACAAGCGCCGCCAGGAGAAGACGCTCTGGACCAAGAGCCCCCAGGGCGAGCCGGTGGAGGTCCGCGAGCTCATGGACGAGCGCGAGGAGGCCCGGTGGATCGTGGGCCGCATCATCCGGCTGCTCGAGGACGGGCTCTCGCTCCGGGAGATCGCGGTCTTCTACCGGACCAACGCCCAGAGCCGCCAGTTCGAGGACGCCCTGCGCGTGGCCCAGCTCCCCTACCGGGTCGTGGGCTCGGTCCGGTTCTACGAGCGCAGGGAGATCAAGGACGTGCTGGCCTACGCGCGCGCGGCCGTCAACCCCGCGGACACCGTCTCGCTGCTTCGCATCCTCAACGTGCCCGCGCGCGGCATCGGCAAGACCGCGGAGGAGGCGCTTTTGGCGCGGTCGCGGGAGACCTCGCTGCGGCAGATACTCTCCTCGGACGCGCTCCTGGCGGGCATCCCCCAGGGCGCGGCCAAGGGCGCGCGGGCTCTGTCCGCGGCCCTGGACCGCATGGGGGCCGACATCCGGTCGCTGCCGCCGGGCCAGGGACTGGAGTCGGTCTACAAGCACAGCGGCTACTGGGAGTGGCTCGAATCCTTGTCCGAGACGGACCGGGAAGCGGCGGGCCGCATGGGCAATCTGCAGGAGCTCTTGAACGCCGTGAAGGAGTACGAGGACGGCCGGGAGGGGGCCACCCTCGAGGGATTCCTCCAGGACGTGGCCCTGCAGGGGACGGCCGACACCTATGACGAGAACGAGCAGTCCGTGACCCTGATGACCGCGCATCTGGCCAAGGGGCTCGAGTTCCCGGCCGTGTTCGTGACCGGCCTGGAGGAGGGCCTTTTCCCGATCTCGGCCGGCAACGGCTCGGAGGACGAACTGGAGGAGGAGAGGCGTCTGTGCCACGTGGCCATGACCCGGGCGAAGAAGCGGCTCTTCCTGACCCATGCCTCCACGCGGCGCCTGTTCGGCCGGGCCTACGCGAACCTGCCGTCGCGCTTCATCCTGGAGGCGAGGCTCGGCCCTGAGCCGAGGCGCCAGGCCGATCCGGTCACGGGCGAGGTGGCGGCGGGCGAGGCGCAGCAGGTCCCGATGCTGCTGAAGATCAAGAAAGGGATGCGCGTCCGGCATCCCATGTTCGGCGCCGGGCGCATCATCGAGCGTTCCGGCGCCGGGGAGTCCACGAAGGTCACCGTGGTCTTCGACAACGGGAGCACGCGCAAGCTGCTGCTGCGCTACGCTCCGCTGACGCCCGCATAGCCATGACGATCCGAGAGGACGAAGTCAACCACGTCGCGCGCCTGGCCAGGATACGCCTCTCCCCCGAGGAGGTCCGGCTCTACCAGGACCAGCTGGGCCGGGTGCTCGAGCACATGAAGGAGCTCGAGGGGCTCGAGGAATCCGCCGGCGATCCTGCTCCGGCGGATCCCTCGCCCCTTCGCGAAGACGAGGCTCGACCCCAGGCTTGGGGCGAGCCCCTGCTCGCCAACGCCCCTTCCGTGGAGCGGGGCTGCTACCGGGTCCCGAAGGTGCTCGCGGTCCTGGCCCTCGGCCTGTGTCTCGCGCCGGCGGCGCTCGCCAAGAAGCCGGGGCCTCAGGCGCTCGAGATCCTGCGCCGCGGCGTCATCGCCTACGAGGAGGCCCGCTTCGACGAGGCCGTGGACCTTCTGGGCCAAGCCATGGATGTCCAGCCCGGCTGGGGGACGGCGGCCGCGTACCGGTCTATGGCGCTCTGGACCAGCGGGGAAGTGGCCGGAGCGCGGCGCGACGCCCAGCTCGGCATACGGCTGCGTCCCACCGACGCGGAGTCCTACGCGGCCAGGGGGCTGGCGCGATTCGTGGCCAAGCAGCTGGAGCCCGCGGCCAAGGACTTCGCCCGCGCGGCGAAGCTGGACCCTCAGTGCGCCATGGCGTTCTTCGGCATGGGGAGCGTCCGGAGCACCCAGCAGCGGGCGCAGGACGCTTTGGCCAACCTCAACATCGCGGTGAAGCTCTCCCCGCGCTCGGCGGTGGCCTACATCGTTCGGGGGACGGTCCAGGAGAAGCTCAAGCAGTACTCCAAGGCCGCGGCGGACTACACGAAGGTCCTGCAGATCTCCCCGCACTTCGTATGGGCGTACTACTACCGAGGCCGGGCGCATCGCGAGCTCAAGCAGTACCCGAAGGCCATCGAGGACCTCACCCAGTTCCTGGGACGTTTTCCGGATTTCGAGGACGCCCTCTATTTCCGCAGCAACGCCTACTATCTGACGGGGAACTTCAAGGACGCGTTGCGCGACCTCGACCACGTCATTTCGTTGAACCCGAAGAACGGGCTGGCCTACGCCAACCGCGGACTGGCGCGCAGCGAGAACGGGGACCGCGACGGGGCCCTCCAGGACCTGCGCAAGGCCAAGGGGCTCGTCTCCCCGGACAAGGCGGAGAAGATACAGGCGCAGATCGACGGCCTCGAATCCAGCCTCTCGACTCCGGAGAGCGCCCCGAAGACGGAGATCACCGGGACTCCGGGCAAGGGGCTGGAGCCCCCCGACGAGGAGGTGGAGCCCGCGCCCAAACCCAAGGAGCAAGCCCCTCAGCCGCCCCTGCCGGACCAAGAGCCTCCGGAGACGAAGGGGGACGTCCTTTTCATCAAATGACCGCTCCTCTGCAGGCTTTCGAGATCGCGGGCCGCGTGCGGGCCGGAGAGATCCGTGCCGAGAGCGTCGCCGCCGCCTGCCTGGACGCCATCCGCGACCGGGATCCCGGGCTGCGGGCCTTCGTGCGCACGATGGGACCCGAAGCTTTGGAGGCGGCCCGGGAGGTGGACCGGAAGGCGGCTCGGGGGGAACGGCTCGGACCTTTGGCCGGCGTGCCGGTCGCCTTGAAGGACAACATCCTGCTGCGAGGCGTTCCGACGGCCTGCGGTTCGAGGATCCTCGAGGGCTACGTCGCGCCCTATGACGCGGCCGTCGTGGAGAGGCTCAAGGCCGCCGACGCCGTGATCGTGGGCAAGACCAATATGGACGAGTTCGCCATGGGCTCCTCCACCGAGCATTCGGCGTTCTTCCCCACCCGCAATCCTTGGGACGTCGAGCGGGTGCCTGGCGGCTCGAGCGGCGGATCCGCCGCGGCCGTGGCCGCGGGGCTCGTCCCGCTGGCATTGGGCTCCGACACGGGAGGGTCCGTGCGTCAGCCCGCGGCCTTTTGCGGCGTGGTCGGCCTGAAGCCGACCTATGGCCGGGTCTCCCGGTACGGCCTGGTGGCGTTCGCCTCCTCCCTGGACCAGGTCGGACCGCTGGCGCGCACCGTCTCCGACGCGGCCCTGGGCCTCTCCGTCATCTCCGGGCACGACCCGCGGGACTCGACGTCCTCGCCCGGGCTCGATGAGGACCTCCTGCGGCTCTCGCAGGGAGGCTGCCGCGGCCTCAGGATCGGCCTGCCCCGCGAGTACTTCCCGGAGGGCCTGGATCCCGAGGTATCGGCCGCTGTGCGCGGCGCGGCGGAGGTCCTGGCCGCTGCCGGGGCGGAGCTGGCGGACATCTCCCTGCCCCACACGCGATACGCGGTCAGCGCGTACTACATCATCGCCCCCTCCGAGGCCAGCGCGAACCTCGCCCGCTACGACGGCGTGCGCTACGGCCGCAGGGCGGCCGGGGAGAAGGACCTGCTCTCTCTCTATGAGGCGAGCCGCGGGGAGGGGTTCGGCCCGGAGGTCAAGCGGCGCATCATGCTCGGGACTTACGCGCTGTCGGCCGGCTACTACGAGGCCTACTACCTGCGGGCCCAACGGGCGCGCCGGTTCATCCGCCGGGATTTCGACGAGGCCTTCCGCAGCGTGGACCTCATCCTGACCCCCGTCTCGCCCGCTCCCGCCTTCCGTTTCGGGGAGAAGGCGGACCCCCTGCAGATGTACTTGGCGGACGTGTTCACCCTCCCCTGCAACCTCGCGGGTCTCGGCGGGATATCCATCCCGTGTGGAGTGACGCGTTCCGGACTCCCGGTCGGCGCCCAGCTCATGTGCCGGCCGTTCGGGGAGGGCCTTCTGCTGCGGGCGGCCCGGAGCTTCGAGGCCGCCAAGCCCTTCCCGCGCCTGGAGGAGAAGACATGCGGCTAGCCGTCGGCCTGGAGGTGCACGTGCACCTGGGCACCGCTTCGAAGCTCTTCTGCCCCTGCCCGGCGGACTCCTTCGGCCGGGAGCCGAACACCTGCGTCTGTCCGGTATGCACAGGCCAGCCCGGCGTGCTCCCCGTGCTCAACCGGCGGGCGGTCGAGCTCGCCGTCCGGGCCGCGTTGGCCGTCGGCGCCGAGCCGCGCCGCGTCTCGGTCTTCGCGCGGAAGAATTATTTTTACCCCGACATGCCCAAGAACTACCAGATCTCGCAGTACGAGGAGCCGCTGGCCGGACGCGGGAGCGTGCGCTTGCCCGATGGCAGGGAGATCGGCGTCCGCCGCGTCCACATCGAGGAGGACGCGGGCAAGCTCCTGCACGCGATCGGCTCCGAGGAGCTTCCCTGCTCGCTGGTGGATTTCAACCGCGCCGGCATCCCGCTCATCGAGATCGTCTCCGAGCCGGAGCTGGCCTCTCCGGAGGAGGCGTTCGCGTACCTGGGCGAGCTCAAGGCCGTGCTCCAGTACTGCGGCGTGTCGCGCTGCGACATGGAGAAGGGCGAACTGCGCTGCGACGCGAACGTCTCCGTGCGCCCCGAGGGGGCCGAGGGCCTGGGCGCCAAGGTCGAGGTGAAGAACCTGAACTCCTTCCGCGCGGTGAAAGACGCCCTGGCGTACGAGCATCGGCGCCAGACCGAGGTCCTGGCTCGGGGAGGGCGCGTGGAGCCCGAGACGCGGCTCTTCGACGCGGATTCCGGCCGTACCGAACCCATGCGGACCAAGGAGGAGGCGCACGACTATCGCTACTTCCCGGAGCCCGACCTGCCTCCCCTGGTCCTGGACCCAGCCTGGGTGGAGGCGATCCGCAAAGGGCTGCCGGAGCTCCCGGCCCCGCGCCGCGCCCGCTTCATCCGGGAGTATGGGCTCTCCCCGTACGACGCCGGCGTGCTGACCGCCGATCGGGACTTGGCCGGGTACTTCGAGTCCGTGGTCGCGGCGGCGGGCCGCTCCAGCGCCAAGGCGGCGGCGAACTGGATCGGCTCCGAGCTCCTTTCCAAGCTGCGGGAGGAGCGCCTGCCGGTCGAGGGATCCCGGGTCCCGGCCGCGCGTCTGGCGGAGCTTCTGGACCTTTTGGAGGATGGGACGCTTTCCGGCAAGCTCGGCAAGGAGGTCTTCGCCAGGATGTGGGAGTCCGGCGCCTCTCCGGCGGAGATCGTCGCGGCCTCGGGCCTCAGGCAGGTCACGGATGAGTCCGAGGTGGGCCGCTGGGTGGACGAGGCCATGGCCGAGAACCCTGCGGCCGTGGCCGACTTGAGGGGGGGCAAGGGGAAGGCGGCGGGCGCGCTCGTAGGCGCCGTGATGAAGAAGTCCGCCGGGAAGGCCAATCCGGCGTTGGTGCAGAGACTGATCAAGGAGAGGATCCGATGAGAGCGTTAACGTGGACACTCGGAGCGTGCCTCTTGGCGGCCCCGGCATACCCTTTCGACCAGATACAATTCCTCGACCCCCTGCCCCTGGAGGGGGAGGGACGGCCCGTGGCGCTGGCGGCCGCGCGGGATCGGATTTACGTGGTGGACGATAAGAAGAGCGCCCTGCACATCCTGGGCCGGGACGGCAAGCTCATCAAGGTCATCAGCGAGAAGGGGCTGCTCTCGGGGCCCCGGGGAGTGGCTCTCGGTCCGGACGGCGAGGTGTTGGTCGCGGACACGGGTAACGATCGGATACAGGCCTTCGACGCGGACGGCAAGTTCCTGCGGACCATCGGGTCGAAGGGGTCCGATCCGGGGCAGTTGAAAGCCCCCCGATCCGTCGCGGCGGGCGCGGACGGCCGCGTCTACGTGGCGGACACGGGCAACGACCGGATCCAGGTCTTCACGCGCGAGGGCATCTTCCTGTTCGGTTTCGGGAAGCCCGGCAAGGAGAACGGCCAATTCGACGCGCCTACGCGCATCCTGGTGGACGTCTCGGACCACATGTTCGTCTTGGATTCAGGCAACGAGCGGGTGCAGGTCTTCGGCCCCCAGACCCAGCTTCGGAAGGATTTCACCTCCCATGGGGAGGATATGGCGGCCGACGAGTTCGGGTTCATCTATATGCTCGACCGGGGACGCGGCAAGGTCAATGAGCTCAACCCGGAGGGCTTCGTCCTGGGCGGGTTCGGGACGACTGGGAAGGGGCCGACCGAATTCCGGAAGGCGGAGGGCATCGCCGTCGGACCCCTGGGGGAGATACTGGTCGTCGACAGCGGCGCGAAGCGCATCAAGCGGATCCGATTGGCCAACAAGCTGAAGCTCTCTCGGCCGAGCCCCGGCTTGGCCACGAAGCTCCTGGTGAGCGGGCCGACCCGGACGCTGAAGGTCGACGCGTCCGCCCTGGCGAGCGAGGGGGACACGCTCTACGCCTACATCCCGAAGCCGGGCCACTTCTCGGCGTTCGGCCCCGATGACAAGGAGCTCTTCGTCTTCGGCCGCAAGGGAGTCAAGGACCCCTCCGCGACGGAGGGTTCGCAGGGCCTGGCCGTGAGCCCGACGCTGGGCGTCTACGCGGCCGACACGGAAGGCGACCGCATCCAGGTCTTCGACCCGAAGGGGGCGCACAAAGCGAACTTCGCCGAAGCCACCGGTTTATTGGAGAGCAGGAGCAAGGAAGGCCGGGTGAGGGAGCCCAAGGGGATGGCTATCAGCGACAAGGGGATGGTCTTCGTGGCGGATGCGGGCAACCGGCGCGTCCAGATATTCAATCCGGACGGGACGTTCATCTCCGGGTTCGGCCCGCTCCTGGGTCCCTACGAGTTCCGGGATCCCGTGGCGCTGGCCTTCGATGCCGAAGGGTTCGTCTTCGTCCTGGACCGGGGTCTGCGCAAGGTCTTCAAGTGCGAGCCTTCCGGGGGGTACATCAAGTCGTGGGGAGACGAGGGGGAGGGGGTCGGTCATTTCGCGGACCCGGTCTCCATGGCCTATGACGGCCGTTCGTACCTGTACGTCCTGGACCGGGGCCTCAAGCGCGTGTCCGTGTTCGACCGGGACGGCAAATGGGTGACGAACTTCTTCTCCGGCGGGACGGGCGAACGGAACCTCTCCGAGCCCACGGCGCTCGCCGTCATCGACGACAAGCTCTTCATAGCGGACCGCGGACGCGTCGTCGCGTTCTCCCTGCATCCGATGCTGGCGCCGCCCTTGGAGATCTCCACGAAGGCGGCGGAAGGGGAGGTCGTGCTCAGCTGGGACGCGCTCAAAGACCCGTGGGTCCTGCGCTACCGGGTGCAGCGCTCCTCGGACGCGCTGGGAGCCTACGAGGAGGTCGGCCAGTCCCCCAAGCCCGAGTTCAAGGACCCCAAGATGGAGGCGTACAAGACCTATTTCTACCGCGTGATCGTGGAGGCGACCACCGGCGATCAGGGCCCCGTGTCCAGGCCCGTGGAGGTGTTCGTGCCCGGAGCCTTCAACCAGGCTCCGGTGGAGATATCGACGGTCACCCTGGGCAACATATTCTCGTCGAACTACAAGTGGTACAAAGACCACCCGCTGGGGAAGGCGGTCGTGGTCAACAACCTGAACCTGCCCTTCGAGAAGATCAAGCTGTCGTTCCGTCTGAAGGACTACACGGACTTCGCGGCCGAGCGGACGATCGAGAGGCTCGATCCCTTGGGCAAGGAAGAGGTCCCCCTGGTGGCCACCCTCAACAACAAGATCCTGGACGTCACCGAGGACACCCCGATCCAGGCGGAGATCACCCTGACCTACTTCGAGAAGGGGGAGAAGAAGGACGTGTCCGTGGCCCTGCCGCTCAAGGTCTATTCCCGCAACGCCATCACCTGGGAGGACCCGCAGCGCATCGCCAACTACGTGACGCCCAAGGACACGCCGGTCCTGGACCTGGCGCGGGATATCCTGCGCGACCCGCCCAAGGGCACGGAGGGAACGGAGTACCTCGACAAGAGCCTGGTCATCGCCATGCGGCTGTGGGCAGGCCTGAGTTCCATGGGGGTGCGCTTCGTCCCGAGCCCGAACAACCCGTTCGAGACCGTCTCCGAGGACCCGGCCTTTCCGGTCGACTACACGCAGTTCCCGCGCGAGACCCTGCGCCGCAAGAGCGGGGAATGCGACGACCTGGCCACGATGCTGGCATCCATGCTGGAGGGGGCCGCGGTGCGCTCGGCGCTCCTGGACTACCCGGGGCACATCGCGCTCATGTTCGACACGGGCGAGAGCGACCCGATCGAGGTCGGCCTGCCTCCCGAGAGCCTCGTGGAGTACGGCGGGACGCTCTGGATCCCCCTGGAGCCGACCATGCTCGGATCGCCCTTCGAGTCCGCGTCGCGCAAGGCGGCGGCCGCGTACAAGGAGATGAGCGCGCAGGGCAAGGCGGGCGTCATCGACCTGCGCAGCGCGTGGAAAGGCTTCGAGCCCGCGACCTTGCCGCCGAGCGACCAGGAGACGCTCAAGCCCGATGCGGCAGACTACGCCAAGCGTTTCGACGGCTCGTCCGCCGACGCCCTCAAGGCCCGCTTCGCGTTCCTGACCGGGACGTTCAAGAAGACGCTGGCCGAGGCGCCGGAAGACATCCAGGCGCTCAACCACCTGGGCATGGTCTACGCCCAGCACGGCGAACCCGAGGAAGCCGAGGCCCAATTCGACCTTGCCCTGTCCATCGACGGCTCGGACGCGGGGACGCTCAACAACCTCGGGAACCTGGCCTACATGCGGAACTACTACGAGGACGCGCGCTCCAGCTACGAGAAGGCGGCGGAGAAGGACCCGGACGACGCGGGGGTGTGGATGAACCTGGTGCGCACCGCGCTCAAGCTCATGGAGCGCTCTCAGGCCGAGGAGTACGGGAAGAAGGCCCTGGCCATCGACCCCTCGCTCAAGGGCGCGATCGACGCGCTGATGAAGACGGCGGAACAGTGAATTGATGGAGGACTGAATATGATGATCATCCTATCGGCGTTCCTGTTCTCGACGATGTCCTGGGCCCAGGAGCCTGTTCCCGTGCCGGTCGCGGAAGTCGCGACGTCGACCGTCCCGGCGATGCATGCGCCTCAAGCATCCCTTGACGCGGCGCAGCATAGCGGCGCTGCCGCGCCGGCCACGCATGCGCCTCAAGCCTCTCCTGACACGGCGCAGCATAGCGGCGCTGCCGCGCCGGCCAAGGACAGCTCCGTCAAGACTTGGTTCAAGCATTGGAGGCTGGCCCTGCAGAAGTCCGTGGTGGAGGGACGCTACCGCAAGATGAAGGCCACGTCCGTGGCCGCCGTCCGCGGGGCGAGCCAGGCGGAGGAGGACCCGACGAAGCCCTATTGGAAGGGGAGCTGGTCCGAGAAGCGGGCGGCAGAGCGGATGGCGGAGCGCAAGGAGCTCGAGGCCGCGGTCTCGCTCATCCTCGACGGGAAGACCGAGGAGGCGGAGCGCGCCTTCAGCGCTTTCGAGCAGACGCATCCCAGGAGCAGCTTCCTGCAGGACATCAAGGACGCCAGGGCGCAGATCGCGGCCATGAAGGCCGAGAGCGTTAAGCCTCAGGCCGAGACGAAGCCGTAGACAGCTTCCCTGCGATCCAGGCCAGGATCGACAAGGCCAGCCCAGGGTAGAACGGGAAAGCGCTTCCCCGCGCCCACGCGAGGAGAGAGCCCAGGAATCCGGCCAGCGACGCGGAGAACGCGGCCCAGGGCGGGATGCGCAGCGGCTCGAAGTATGCCGCCAGCAGGGGGACGAGCAGCCCCGGGATCACGCAGGACCCCACCGTGTACCATAGGTCCACGACGGAGGGCATGGCCAGGGCCATGCCGAACGAGAGCAGGCACGTGGCCAGGAGCCCCCAGCGGATCCAGTATTCATGCCGCGCTTCGCCCACGCCAAGGAGACGGCCGGCGAGATCCCGGCCGATGCTGACTGCCGCCAGGAAGCTCGTCGTCCCCAGCGCCGCCAGGGTCGAAGACGCGACCCCCGCCAGGAACAGGCCTTTGATCGCGGGCGGCAAAAGGTCCTGCGCGAGCGCCGGGAAGGCCTGCAAGGGCTGCTCCAGGCCGGGGAGCAGGGCGCGGGCGTACAGGCCCGTGGTCGTGGTCATGAAATCGAAGCAGCACCAGAACGCCACGCTGACGCAGATGCCGGCGCGGGCGGTCGCGGCGTCGCGCGCCGCGCAGACCCTTTGGTGGAACGAGGGGTCCACGAACGTCCAGAGCGCGATGAAGAACCATGTGATGAGATAGGCGGGGGGATTGCCGCCGGTCCAATCCAGGTGGCTCGGCGGAAGCCTGGCCGCGAGCGCTCCCGCCCCGCCGAGGGCGAGATAGGCGAACGGGAGGATGATGCTGAAGCCTCCGAACATGAAGAGGAATTCCAGGCGGTTGGCCCACACGTCGGAGCGCAGTCCTCCGGTGAAGAGGAATCCCACGCACGCCGCCGCGACGCCCGCCAGGCAGGGCGCGAGGGGCAGGCCGCTCGCCCAGTGGGCCAGGGTGCCCAGCATGAGCAGTTCGTCGGCCGGGCTGGCGAGGAGGAATACGAGGAAGGCCGCCAGGACCGCGCACGGCTTTCCGAACGCGGCGTGCAGATGGTCCGGGAGCGTCAGGCCGGGCGCTTTGCGGATGCGGGGCGCGAGGAAGGCCGCGTATAGCAGGGCGAAGGCGTAGTAGGGGACGCCCTGCGCGAGCCAGTTCGAGACCCCGAAGCGGTAGGCGTACTCGCCCACGCCCAGCGTGCCTCCGAAGAAGCTGGGGACCAGGGTGGCCACGAAGCTCGGAAGAGTCAGGGTGCGGCTGGCCAGGATGTAGTCTTCAGTCCCCTCGCGCCTGCGCCGGGCCGCGCGCAAGCCGAGCAGCACGACGGCCGCGAGGTAGAGCAGCAGGATGGAAAAATCGACGAGCCCCAGTCGAATGGGGCTCGTCGGCATGGATCGGGTTCCGGGCCTTTACGGGGTGGAGGGAGATACCTCTTCGAGTACCTCGACCTCCGTCACCGGGTTCGGCGGCGGGAGCTCGGTCGTCGGCTCGGTCACCGGCTCCAGGATGATCTCCTCAGCGGGCTCGGTGGTCGTCGGTTCGGTGACCGTCGGCTCGGTGGCCGTCGGAACCGTCGTCGTCGTAGGCGGCGGAGGCAGCACGCCCGGCGTCGTGGGCGGAGGCGGCAGCACGGGCGCGGCTTCCTCGGCCGCGACCACGATCGCCAGGACATCCTGGGCCATCTCGACCAGGGTCTGGGCGGCCTCGGCTTCCACTTGGGCCTGCTCGACCTGCTGCTCCACGGCCTGGACGGCTTCGATCGCCTCGGCCTGGGCCTGCACCTTCTGTTCGACCAGGGCCTTGAGTTCCTCGGCTTTGGCCGTGGCTTCGGGCGTGGCTTCCTTCGCGGCGGCCTTCTCCGCCGCCTTGGCTTCGGCCTGTACCGCCTTGATCTCGGCCTTGGCCTGCACGGCCGCGATCCGGGCTTGTTTGAGCTCCTGCTTGGCGGTCTCGGCCTTCTTGGCCGCTTGCTCGGCCTTGACCTGCACCTGCGCGGCCTGCTCCTTGGCCGCGGCCGCGTTCACGGCCGGCTCCGGGGCCATGACCACGGCCTGCGGGATGGGCTCCGGCTTGGACTCCGCGATGCCTTTTGCGTCGTCCGCCACGATGCGCTGGCCGGGGTCGATGGGCTGGAAGTTCCCGAAATTATCGTTGACGTCAAGGCTCCCGCCGAAGAGATCGAAGTTGGTGTCTCCGGTGGGGGCGACCTCGGTCCGCCACTCCGTGCCGCGGACCGAAGCGACGGCGGACGGCGTCCGGACCTCGAAGCGTCTCTTCGCTACTTTCTTGACCCAGGCCTCGAGGATGCCCACGCCCATGTACACGCTGACCTTCTTCGGGCTGTGGGACTTGAACGTGAACTCGGACTTCTCGCTGATGAGGAGCTTGGTGCCGTCGAGGAATACGACGAACGCCTTGCCTTTCGGTCCGGTCTTGATCTGGTCCCCGAGCTGGACCAGCTGCTGGGAAGAGGCGGGCTTCCACTTATCGGCGTCCTTGGCCATGTGCTCGACTTTCCCCAGCACGGAGCTCAGGACGGCTCCGACCGGCTCGGGAGCGGCGGACTTCTCCCCGAAGCCGAAGAGCGCGTGCGAGGGGACGGCGCCGGCGGCGATGAGGATCGCGGCGATGAGCGGCAAAATCCGAGAAGAACGCATGGTCATCCTCCAAAAAAGACGGCGACGGATACGAGTTTAGCGGATTTTTCTCGGCGCCACAAGGCGAGAATAGGCGAGAATAGTCAACTGTCGCAGAGTCGTCCCGCCATCACAGGGGCTTCACCAGGGTGAATACCTCCAGGGGTTCGGTGCTGACGGAGTAGGGCAGGAACCCGAATATGTTCGAGTAGAACCCGCCCTGGCCTCCGAAATTGCTCAGCACGCGCAGCGGGACGGCGGAGTCCACGCGTAGCTTGCGCACGTCCGCGAGGATGCTCCCGCCGGGACGGATCTGGTTCGTGTTGACGGCCGGCACGACCACCAGATCCCCTTTTTGCACCTCCGCCCAGCCTCCGATCCCGCGGTCCAAGGGCTTGGCGCCCGCGGACTCCATGTAGTATTGGAGGCCCCAATGCCCCGTGAACCACAGCCCGCGCCCGGAAGGCCTCGACGCGAGGAGCGCCGCCAGCTCCCGCTGGGAGTCTGCATGACGCGTGTCCACCCATAGGAGCGCGGCGCTCAGGGGGAGGAGAAGCGCCAGGCTCGCCGGAAGCAGCAGACGCCCTCGTCCCTTCCGCTCCAGGAGGGCGGACATGCCGAACACGGTCGGGGGGATGAGGAACATCATAAAGCGCCCCACCACGGACCAATAAACGGCGAGCTGCAAAAGGGCGACCGAGGCTGCCCAAGGCAGCCACAGGTCCGTGGTCCCGGGCTCGCGGGACCGCAGGAGGCTCCAGAATAGCAGGAGGGCTCCGCCGGCGAAGACGAACCCGAGCACGCGGTCGTGGCCCTGCACCGGGCCGCGGTCGAAGCCGGGCAGGAATAGGAGAGCGCAGAAAGCCGCGGCCGGCAGCCATGGACGGCCCTTGCCTCCCGCGAAAAAGGGCCAGAGTACGGGCGCCGCGGCGCCCCCGCCCGCGAACGCCAACAGGGAGCGGAGCGCGTGGGCGGGTTCCGAAAGGAGGCTGTAGAGAGCGACGCCGGCCTGTGCGCTCATGCGGCCGATCCTCGGATTCCCGCACGCCAGGTCCGCAGCCAAGGCCAGGAGGGGGAGGGCGAGGACGGCGGCCAGATGTCCCGCCATCCGTCCTGGAGAGACACCCCGGCGCCGCTGGAACCACAGGGTCGGGACAAGCAGGAAGATGGCGCTGGGTTTCGACAGCAGCGCCAGCCCGAGGAGCGGCGCCGAGGCCCGGTAGGAGCGTCGGTCGTCGTCCTGCAGGCCCCGGCACAACGCGTACAGGCCGCAGAAGCCGAATGCGGCGACGAGTTTCTCGGCCGTGAGCAGGCGCATCCCGAGAAGGTAGCCGGGGCTGGCGAGAACGATCAGCACGGGCAGGAGCGGGCGCCGCAGGAACCTGGAGGCGAGCAGATAGAGCGAGCCTGCGGCGAGAGCGTCGAAGGGCAGGAACAGCAGGCGCATCGCCCATTCCGAGCCTCCGGCGGCGCGCAGCGCGAGGGCCTCGAGGTACGGAAGCAATGAGGTGTACTGGGACAGCCGGCTCATGGGCTCGGCGACGCCGAACCAATTGTAATCGAACGAGAGCGGATGCATGGGATCGCGCAGGAGCTGTCTCGCGATGGCGAGGAAACAGGGCTCATCGACGTGGAAGGCGGAGCCCAAGAACGGGGCGGCGCACAGGAGGGGAAAGAGGATGGACGCCAGGAGTCCGTACCGGCCCGTCCCGTCGTCGGTGCGGTTCACGCCGCTATTATATAATCCTTCTCGTGCGCGGCCTTATCCTTCTTTTCATCCTCGTCGCGACGGTCCAGCTCCTCTGCGTGCCGGGAGGCTACTTCGGCCATGAGCATGATGATGTCCAGGACGTGCTGCTGAGCCGCTCCATCCTGCGGGGGCGCTACACGCTGGGCATCACTCCGGGCGATCCGCCCATGACGGACAGGACTCCCGGGATGCCGCTGCTGCTCACGCCGGCCGCGGCGGCCTCGGGAGACATCCCGGCGGGCTATCAGCTCTGGGCCTATCTCTGGCTTGTGGTCTGCGACGCGCTGGTCTGGCTGTGGCTCCGCCGCCGCATGGGCCCGGTCTCGGCCGCAGCCGCCGCGTTCTGCTTCGCGCTCAACCCCGTGGTGCTCTCCAGGGCGGGGATGGTGATGCCGGAAGTCCCTTTCCTGGCCCTTCTGCTGGGTCTGCTCCTCGTCCTCGAGTCCGAACGCGGCCTGCCCGGCTGGCGGAGCGGGCTTTGGCTCGCGGCCGCCTGGGCCGTCCGACCCGCGGCCTTCCCGCTGTTCCCGGCGGTCTGGGGATGGTATCTATGGAAGCGGAGATATCGGGACTGCGCCCTTTCCGCGGGCTTCGCGGTCCTGCCTGTCCTGGCGTGGTGGGCGTGGTGCCAGCACGTCTCCGGACGGGGTCTGGAGGATGCCAGGCAGCTGGGGATCTTCTCCCTGCTGGATGGGGCCGGGATACTGGCCACTTTCGGACGCACTGCTCGGGCGGGCCTCGCCTCTCTCGGAGCGGGGGCGTGGCTGGTCGGAGCATCCCTGGCGGCGGCAGCGGGGGCCGGCTGGGTCGTGCGCATCAAGGACAAGGGCTACGACGCGGGCATCGCATACGCGCTCTGCGCCGGCCTGATGCACGCGTTCTGGCCCTATTGGTACGAAAGGTACTTGCTCTCGTTCCTTCCGTTCCTCATCTGGGGGCTCTGGCTGCTCATGGGCCGGGCGGTCGAG
Source organism: Elusimicrobiota bacterium (assembly GCA_041650695.1). Classification (GTDB taxonomy): domain Bacteria; phylum Elusimicrobiota; class Elusimicrobia; order UBA1565; family UBA1565; genus JBAZKS01. Next base: position 15,331 of record JBAZKS010000040.1, on the reverse strand, counting down.
TCGGATCGCGCCAGGGCCTTGGTCCTGGCTGTTCTCGTCCTCATCCCCTTCCCGAGCCGGGGCGTCGGCCTGATGAGAGGCGCCTCGGCGCGGTGCAGCCCTGAGTTCCGCGACACCTATGCGTGGATACGGGGCCACACGGAGCCCCAGGCCATGTTCACGAGCCTGGCGTTCTGCAGGGACGCCTTCTATGCGGGGCGCCCATTCCTGTCCCTGCCGCCGGCGAGCGCGGGCCCGCTCTCCGGAGCGCTCAAGTCCAGGCGGGTCGGATACGTCCTATGGAGCCGCTTGCCCGACATGGGCTCCACGGCCGGCGAGGCGTACTACCGGCGCTTTCGGGCGATCGAAGAGGAGCTGGCGGGTCCCGAGTTCAGGGCGGCCTACTCCAACCCCGGGGAAGGCACATTGGTCCTGGAGTTGATGAAATAATAGAATCCCCGTTATATGAAGACCAAGAGCGCCGCCGTCAGAGCAGCCCGCCGCACCGAAGCCATCACCTACGCGGTCCGCGACATCGTGGTCCTGGCCCAGGAGGTCGCGAAGACCGGCAAGGAGATGCTCTATCTCAACATCGGGGACCCCAACAAGTTCGATTTCGAGACCCCGCCCCATCTCATCGAGGCCGTGCTCAAGGCGATGCGGGACAATCAGAACGGCTACTCGGGTTCCTCCGGCATCCCCTCCGCCCTGCGGGCCATCGAGTCCGAAGCCGGACGCGGCGGCATCCGTAACATCCTGGACGTGTTCGTGACGAGCGGGGGGAGCGAGGCCATCGAGGTCTGTCTGACCGCGCTCGTGGACCGGGGGGAGAACGTGCTCGTGCCTTACCCGGGCTACCCTCTCTACGAGGCGGTCATCGCCAAGCTGGAGGCCCGGCTGAACCCGTACTATCTGGATGAGGGCAACGGGTGGCAGCCGGATGTGGAGGACATGCGGCGCAAGGTGGATGACAAGACGCGCGCCATCGTGCTCATCAACCCCAACAACCCGACCGGCTCGGTCTATTCCGAGAAGACCTTGAGGGCCGTGCTCGCTCTCGCCAAAGAGCGGGACCTGGTCGTGTTCTCGGACGAGATCTACGACAAGATGATCCTCGACGACTGCCGGCATGTCTCCATCGCCTCCCTGGACCCGGACGCCTCGGTCGTCACGTTCAACGGGCTCTCCAAGGGCTTCCTGGCGCCCGGGTGGCGCGTGGGCTGGGGGGTGGTCAGCGGCAGGCGGTCCGCTCTCAAGGACTACATCGGCGCCATCAATAGGATACTCCGGGCCAGGCTTTGCGCGAACCACCCCATGCAGCACGCCATCGCGCCGGCTTTGGATGGGCAGCGGGATTTCATCGCCAAGACGAAGGAAAAGCTCCGCCGCAGGCGGGACATCACCTTCGAGATGCTCAACTCCGCGCCGGGCATCTCGTGCGTGAAGCCCCAGGCCGCGTTCTACGCCTTCCCCAAGCTGGATATCCAGGGGACGGACTTGGACTTCGTCAAAGGCCTCATCGAGCGGACCGGAGTGGTCGCGGTGCACGGCAGCGGCTTCGGCCAGAAGCCGGGCACAAAGCACATCCGGGTCGTATTCCTCCCGCCGGAGGATGTGCTGCGCAAGGCGTACACCTGTCTGCTCGACCGCCTTCGCAAGCACCGATAAGGATGCGGGGAGTCTTCTTCGATATAGAGGCCTAATCCAGCAGTTTCCTGGCCGTCGTCACCTGACCGTCGTCGCCCACCAGCAGGATCTCGTCGCCGTGGTGCAGACGGGTGTGCGAGCCCGGAGAGAGGATATGCTCGCCCGCGCGGTTGATCTGGATGACGGTCGCTCCGGAGTCCGCCCGCAGAGAGAGCTCCCCGATGGTCCTGCCGTCGGCCCTGGAATGCGGGCGCACGCGGTAGGCCGCGATGCGCACCGGCTCCGAGGGTTTGGCCTCGACCAGATAGGACACCAGGGTGGCCGAGGTCTCGGGCTGCACCTGGCCCGTGTTGAGAGTCTCCCGCAAGGACGCTTGGATCCTGGCGTAGAGCCTGTTCATGCCGCGCCAGATGAACAGACCGGCCAGGAGCATCAGTCCGAGAGGGATCAGGGTGTACGGCCAGGCCGGCAGCAGGCTCAAGCTGATGCTGATGTACCACCACGCGACCCCGATCGTGGCCAACAGGAGGATGAACCGGGTCATCCGCGGATGCGTCTCCGCCGGAGGCCGGGTATCCGCTCCCCGGGTCGTCAGATCCTCGAGCAGGATGAGGGTCACGGCCTGCGTCTTGCGCCACAGGGCGAGGAGGAAGGGGAGCGAGATGAAGGTGGTGGCCATCCAGACCGCTCCCGGCAGCTTCTCGTCGAACTTGTAGCTGCGCTGAAGCGCTGTGGCCCCGACGAAGAGGCCGCTCAAACCGATGAGGTTCGCGACGATCTGCAGGATCGAAGGGCGCAGGAGCTCCAGGACCAGCCGCATCCGGCGCGGCACCGAGAGCCTTCGCAGGCCGGAGCGGTACTCCTCCAAGAGCCTGTCGAACCAGCGCGGGAAGAGGCGGCCCAGGTCTTCCGCCCGGTCCAGAGACTGGTTGAAGAGCGAGCCTGAGACCAAGGTGGTCCCCAGGCAGAGGAATATGGCCACCGCGTTGAGCGGGACTTCGGACAATCCCAGATCGTCTCCCAACTGCGCCAGGATGAAGGAGAACTCGCCGATGGGCAGGCGCGCCACCGCCGCCTGCAGGGACGGGACCTTGGGCTCGCCCACCGCGCAGAAGGCGAACAGGTTCGAGGCCAGGCGCGCGGCCACGACGAGGAGCAGGAGCGCCAGGGCGGGCAGCCAGTTGGCGAGCAGCCAGCTCGGGTCGATGAGCATGCCGATGGCCACGAAGAAGACCGCGCCGAACACGTCCTTGAACGGCTCCACGGTGGTCTTGAGCCTCGCGGCCGCCGCGGTCTCGGACATCATGGCCCCGGCCAGGAAGGCGCCGAGCGCGGAGGAGAAGCCCAGCTTCGCGGTCAAAAACGAGACGCCGAAGCAGGTCCCGATGATGGCGAGGGTGCGGACCTCGTCCATGCCCGAGCGCTCCACGATCGCGACCACTCGCGGGAGCAGGAGCAGCCCGACGAACAGGATGAGGGTCACCAGCATGGCGAAGCGGGCGAGTTGGACGAACAGGACGGCGACCCCGGGGATTCCGGGCTGCCCGGCGGAGGAGAAGAACGCCAGAAGGCAGATGGCCAGGATGTCCTCCGCGATGAGCACCGCGCTGGCCAGCTCGGCCCAGGAGGCCGCCTTGCCTTTGGCCTCCAGGAGGCTGCGGGCCACGATGGCCGTGCTGGCCAAAGAGATGATGCCGCCGAAGAGGAGGGCTCCAACGGGCTGCATGCCGAGCAGGAGTCCCGCCGCGTAGCCCACGGCGGTCATGGCCACGGCCTCGATCCCGGCGCAGACCAGGGCTTTGGCCCCCACCGCGGCCAGGCGCTTGAGGTTGAACTCGACGCCCAGGGCGAAGAGGAGGAAGACCACGCCGATCTCGGCCATGGCCTTGAGGCTCGCGGGGTCCGCGACGAGGCGGGAGCCTATGAGCAGGCCTGCGGCCAGGTAGCCCAGGACCGGCGGCCAGCCGAGCTTGCGCAAGAGCAGGAGCACGGCCGCCGCGGTGCAGAGCACCACGGCCAGGTCCTGGAGGAACCTTAGAGCTTCCATACGCGACAGTATTTAACAGGAATTCTCAAGGAAGTCCAGGCCGGCGAATGGTCAGGGAACCTTTTCGGGGGTCGGTCGTACTTGTATGTATGGGCAGGCTTTGTCTTGGGAAGGTCCCCGTGGAGTCCTTGGCCCGGTTCAAGAGGGAGAAGCCTCTCAAGGGTCCTGAGGGTCTGTGCAAGGGAGTCTACGAGCCGAGAGAGCCTCATAGGTGCCGTTTGCGCGCCGTGGTGGAGAAAGAGCTCGACCGCGTGCAGGACCTGTGGGAGTCATTCGCGTCCTCCTTGGGCCCTTGGCTTTTCCGCTACAGGGAAGCTGCCGAGCGCTTCCTGGACTGCGGGATCCCGAGCAAGGGCTTCGCGCACTTCAAGTGTCCATCCTGCGGGCATTCCTTGAAAGTCGCGTTCTCATGCAAGACCCGCCTGTGCCCGTCATGCTCCCGCAAGCGCATGACTATCTGGAGCGAGTGGCTCGCGAGCGAGGTGCTGCTGGACCTTCCCCACAGGCATTGGGTGCTGACCGTTCCCAAGGAGGTGCGCAAGCACTTCATCCGCAAGCGCTGGCTCTTGAACAAGCTCTCGGCCACCGCGGCCAGCATGCTCATGCGTCAGATGGCGGTGCGCTGCCCCGAGGCAGGCTGTGTCCCCGGGGTGGTCGCCGTGGTCCAGACTTCCGGGGATACTTTGAACTTCAATCCTCACGTGCATATCATCGCGACCACGCATTGTCTGAGTCCTTCAGGACGGCTGTTCAAGGTGCCTTATATCCCTTACGTGAAGTTCGCCCGCATCTGGAAGACGGCTGTGTTGTTCCTTTTGAAAAATACGAAGTGCATCGACCAGGCTGAGGCGGACTATCTCTGGAAGCGGTATCTGAACGGGTTCAACCTGAACGGGGAGACGCAGGATTGGGTCTATGATCTGTCTGTGTCCAAGAGATTGGCCCAGTATGTGCTTAAGCCTGCCATGGCCGAGTCTCGCGTGGTGTTCTATGACCCGGAGAGGTCCAAGGTGTTCTACGTGGGCCGCGGCCCCAAGGACCCCGAGACCCGGAAGAGGCGGAGCATGAGGATGTGCATGGACTCGGCCGAGTTCCTGGCGCGTCTGCTGGTGCAGGTGCCTCCGAAGGGGCAGAAGCTGGTGAACTATTATGGGTTCTATTCGAACAAGGTGCGGGGGATGTGGGCGAAGAGGGGTTTTCGGTTGTCGACCTTGGTGAAGCGGATACGAAGGCTCAAGCGGGAGAGGAGTTGGAGGACTCAGTTGTGGCGTGTGTATGAGGTGGACCCTTTGATTTGTCCGTCGTGCGGGGAGGAGATGGTTCCGCTGGACCTGGTGTTCCCGCCGTTCAGTTCGATACTGGCGCAGGGGCCTTAGAATCGCTGGTTGTGGGAATGCTACCTCGGCATCCGCGGGTGCCGGGGCGGTCGTGTTGAAGTGCTATCGTGGAAAAGCACGGCAAACGTAGTAACGATAACGGCCTTTATGTTCCTCTCGACCCGCCGTCCCTCGCTCACGCGCAGCCTCTGATCCCATCAGCCAGCACTCCCGCACCCCACGGCCCCCGCTACGTATTGTATCATCCCCCAAGGGCCCGCCAAGCCCCGCTCTATGTCGTTTCTGCGAAACCATTTTCCTATCAGCCGGATTAATTTTGAGAGTCCAGGGGACACCAGCGCAGGTCCAGGAGTTCGAGAATCTTCTTTCCGTCACGCTCACTGTTGACGCGAATGTGGTCAATGGGGAACTGCACATATGCGGACCTTCGTCGTGTAGTGCCAACCAAGCGGTCGTGGATGAAATCGTGCGCATCATCGACAACCGTCAACAGACCATTACGGCCAAGCTTGGCGAGTCGATCCACCTCCCCGGTGGGGGTTGGGTTCCGTGGGATTCACGTATTGGCACTTTGATTGATTTGACGGATTTCCGTCGGACACCCATAGAAACAAGAGAAAAGGATGGGACAAGTAGGGCGGAGATATTTGGACAGGTTTTCGGTGAATGGCGATATGCCCTCGAGTATGGTCAGCTAGATTGGGATGAGGCTCTCAACGCATGGCAAGCGGGAGCGGGAGCACGGACCCGATATCGCATTAGGTCTGGGCGGCGGGGAGACGCATACCGGATGGGGTACGCGCAAAACCCAAATATCGCACTTTGGGTCTATAGATTGGGGCAAGCTTTCTATGGCACAGCGTTTCTTCTCGACTCTGAATGGGATGTCGTTGAACCACGGGCGGAATTCTATGAGCTTACGGCAGAGGATCTTGTCAAGTACCACGTCCGCTAGGTGCTGGCGATGCACATCCTGCCTCGTCCTGCTCGCCTGGACACTCCATGCAGGATGTGAACGTCTGACCAAAGACACCGAAGCGGAGTCGGAGTATCGGGATGGTTCGCTCCAACATTCCAACAGAATTGACTTGGCAAAAATGATTGCCGCGTCCGATGTCGCTTTTGCAGGAACAGTCCAGTCATCCCGGGCATGGAAGTATGCCGGCGCAAGTATGCATCCAGTTACTGGGGAATTGCAGCTCATTATGCCTGGTGTTCTCCCAAATGAGTACGTTGTAACCTTCACTATCGACAGGAGTTTGAAGGGGCCTAAGGGGATGCGCACGATAGACATTCATTTCCAGCGTATTGAAATTGGTTGGATAGCGCCGGGCAAGCGACTCATTGTTCTTGCATCTGGATTCTCATGTGGTGACCGAGGCAACTCCACCCGCGCGGAGCCATCAAGGGATGAATCTCCCCACGAAAGTCAACTTGTTTGTCGGAGAGGGCTGGAGGCACCGCACTCGACCGTCCGCTTCCGCCATCTCCATCTGATTCTCTGCCAGCCATTCAGCGAGGAACTTATGAGGCGGATTCAATTTCATGTTGATGATTCAACAAAGGAGCAGTGAGGATGCCAAGAGCAGGGTTGATTTCAAAACGAAACAAGCCGCACATGCGAAGCGGTCTGGTCGCTACCGACTCGGGCGTTGGCCGTTCATCATATGACGGAGCTTCGAACGACAAATGTGAGGCCAGCGTGCCTCTCGAATCAGTCGAGGTACAGGGTGGAAATCGAACGTCACGGGCCATGCGCTAAGTACAAGGGAAGCGCCAAGACCCGAGCCGGCCTGGGGCTCCTGGCCGTGCCGGCCCTCGCGTTGGCCCTGACCAGCCCCCTGCGCGCAGACACCGCCGACTGGCCGGCCTACCAGCACGACCCCCTCCACACAGGCCACAACCCCTCCGCCCGCCTCCGCCTCCCTCTAGAAACCGCCTGGACAGTCGCCATCGGCAACGAAGGCTGGACCTTCGCCTCCCCGGCCCTGGCAGACGGGACCATCTACGCCGCAGGACTCCACGGCGAACTCCGCGCCATCGACCGGGCCACAGGAGCTGAAAAATGGCGGTTCGCCTCCGAGGGATCCTCCTACCTAGTCCCGGCGGCCAGCGGGAGCAAGGTCTACTTCGCCTCCACGGACGGCCGCCTCACGGCCCTCGATGCCTCGACCGGCGAGCTCGTCTGGTCGTTCGAGACCGGGAGCAACATCCACGCCTCGCCGGCCGTAAGGGACGGCACGGTGTACTTCGCGTCGAACGAAGGAGCCGTCTATGCGGTCGACGCGCAGACCGGTGCGCTGGTCTGGAAGCGCGCGATCCCCGGCTACGTCCTCTCGTCCCCGGCCGCGGACGAAGCCAGGATCTACGTGGGGACCATGGACGGCAATCTCGTCGCCTTGGACAGGTCCACGGGCGAACTCGCCTGGCAGGTCCCTGTAGGCAGCCGGATACGCTCAGCGCCCACCGTGGCCGGAGGGTCCGTCCTGATCGGCGGCCAGGACGGTTTCTTGAGGGCTTTCGAGGCCGGGACGGGGGACCCGCTCTGGAGCTTCGACTGCGGAGCCCCGTTGTTCGACGGTCTGGCGGTCGCCTCAGGGACGGTCTATGCGGTCTCGCTCCAGGGCAGACTGGCGGCCCTCAGCCTGGCGGACGGCAGCCTCCTCTGGGAGTTCATGGAAGAGGGCGGCGCGCACGCGGGGCCGGTCCTGGTCGAGGACCTCGTCCTGGCAGGGAGCGAGGGCGGAAGCCTGTACGTGCTGGATGCCTCCACCGGCGGGTTGCGCCAGCAGATCCAGCTCCAGGGCCGGGTGGCTGCCGCAGCCTCGGTGGGCAACGGGATGGTGCTGGTGATGACGGACGAAGGCAGGCTGCATGCGCTGCATTCCCCCAATCATCCGCCCACGGCTCCGGATGGGCTGTTGGTGGACGGGCGCGTCGATCCGGCGGTCCACTCGAGCACCATCCCATTCGCTTGGGCCTTCCATGACCCCGATCCTGAGGATGCGCAGTCCGCCTTCCGCATCCAGGTCGCAGGGATCGACAGGGACTTCGGCTCCCCGGTCTGGGACTCGGGAGTCGTCGCCTCGACCGTCTCCTCTTTGGAGTGGGTCGCGCTGCTGGCGGAAGCCACCTACTACTGGCGCGTCCAGACCTACGATGTCCTTGGCGCTTACGGGCCGTTCAGCTCGGGCGGCGACTTCTTCATGGCGGACCGCACTCCGCCTGCCGTAGTAACGATAACGGCCTTTATGTTCCTCTCGACCCGCCGTCCCTCGCTCACGCGCAGCCTCTGATCCCATCAGCCAGCACTCCCGCACCCCACGGCCCCCGCTACGTATTGTATCATCCCCCAAGGGCCCGCCAAGCCCCGCTCTATGTCGTTTCTGCGAAACCATTTTCCTATCAGCTCGTTAATTCCGAAGCTCTGGCCCGTCAAGGTGGTGGCGTCTATGCCGTCGGCTATGGCCTGAGCGACCTTATGGTAATTGGAGTCATCCCCGTCGTTGTAAAGCCATTTTTCGAAATCGGGATTTGAATGAAAGCCAGATTCGACAATTACAGCGACAGCTTCTTTGTCTTGACTCAGGTCAGAAGCATAACGAATATCCTTCAGGCGAGTATCGGAAAGGAGCCCACCACTGTTCGGGAGGGAATTCGCAGAATACATCAGGTTCAATTTCTCCAGTATCGCCTGGGCCAGATTCTTGTCGTCATCACCTTGGTGAGGCCCCCTCAGCTTCAACTCATACTCTCCATCTTGCCCCCAACCTACGACATACTCGCCCGTCTCCACAGACGCAGCATCCCCAATTGCTTTGGGAGTGGGATACACATTTGAGTTCGGGATCAATTGGTTCTGTGTCACGACACTGCCATCCCTACCAAGTATCTGGAACCGCACCGGATAGGGTTGAATGCTTCCGGCGGTGGGAGTTACTCTGAAGTAATTGTTCCCGACATTCAAAATTGGGGTACCCGCAGACACCGCAACAGGATCAGAATGAGTGCTAGGTGCAACGTAGTGCTCATACCATATCGCATTGTAGGTTGACTTGGAATAGTGAAAGGTAATGGGATGGGACGTCGTACTCCCGTTACTGTTGGTATGAACGCTTACGTAGATATCGCAATTACTGCCGATTGCCACTTCTCCGCGATTCTCCCAAGTGACCGCCTCATTTTGGTTTGATTTTGTCATTACACTTCCAGCCATTAATGAGGCTAAGTAGCTCCCAATCTTCCAATTTGAAATAAACTCCAGCAATCCCCCGTTGCCGGCTTTGACCCACCCCTCAAGTATCTTGCCAGCGACCTTGCTATCTCTCACGTATTCAAAACGAAAGTGAGGCATCTCCAGAACAGTCGGATCGGCTTTTCGCATAGCCCAAATCTTCTCACCGGTTGAATCCGTGAACACTGGCCCGCTTTTTGACTGATCGTACGCGCTATGTCCAGGGTCGACACAGACTCTTGACGCATGGCCAGGGCTGTCGAAAAGTAATCCCAGGCCCGCGAAGCACAGGCTCAATCTCGCCGTTCTTCTTTCCATTCTCACTCAGCCAAAATGGCACTTACCCGCTTTCGTAATCTGCCTAGCTCATGAAGATCTCCCTTGCCAGTAGTCCTTAAACCTTCCTTCGATTCCATTGTAGTCTCAGCATCCAGATGTCTAGCAGCTCTCTTCGCCCAATGCTGAGCTTTCAACCTCTCGCCTTGGTGGGCATAGCACTCCGCAATCATCAGCGAAAGCTCCCCGAGGCTTGAGTCATCCCTATACTTCTCGGTCAGGCCAATCAGTGGACTCAGACTCTGTTGATACTCCCCAAGCTCAAACAGCGCCCGTCCATACGCCTTCACAACCATCCAATATGCATAGTCCTTTTCTGGGTTCTCTCTTATTTTCGCACGATGTTTTGTCCAATAGCGGACGATTTGCTCCGACTCTCCGTTCTTCCTCATGAGATCAAATGCCGTGTAGAGTCCTTCCTTAGTACTGGGATGGCTTGGATACTCCTCGACAATCTTCGTGTAATAGTGCAATGCTTTGTCAAGATCCGGATCGCTTTTGGACAACGCGGGATACTTCGCCTGCAATGATCGAGCAATCATGTACCAGATGTCGGCTTTTGCGGCCACATCTGTTTCTGTTTCGAGCGCTTTCTCAAACTCTTGGATGCCCTTGTGCAAGGTCGGAGAGCTTAGGTCGGTTCCGTAGAGTATCTCTGTATACAATTGGCCCAATTTGACATGGAATTTTGCCGGGTTCCTGGGGGCAAGTTCTAACCCCTGCCGCAGTATCTGTTCGGCTTCCTTCCAATGCAGGCGGGGGGCATTTCCCAGCAAAACGTCAGAGAACTCATAGTGAACTTCCGGATTCATCTTGTCCTGTCGCAAACACTGTCGATACGCTTCCAATGAATACTCGAATTCATCTGTTCCTTCCATATCGCTCGCGATCGACTTCGCCTTGCGCAGAAACAATCTCGCCAGCCTTAACAAATCCTCCGCCGATTTGCCCTCCTTCTCCCTCAGCTCCCCTATCGCAACATCTAATGTTGTGCTCTCACCTACAAGTTGGTCCTCCTCGATTCTATCGACCTGCGCTTGGCCAACGCTGATTTGACTTCCAAGAACGCCCACGAACGCGACTACCAATAGCATGACGGCAATTGCCCTATGCATTTTGGAATCCTCTTTCCCAGGGATGCTCGCAGAGTCCTCCCCATCAACGATTGGAAGACCTGTGTGTTCGACTTCCTGCCAAATCGGGCCCCTGGTGTCTTTACAGCTTCAGGGAGGTTGAATAGAAGCACGGTTCCTTGCGGCTGTGATTCTACATGAGACTCAAGCCGCAAGTGCTTTCGGGCGTGGCGCATTCCTCGCGCGGTCGCGCGTGCGGGGAGGGGCGAGGTCGGCCGTTCAGCTGGTGATAGGGCTGTGTCGCCACGATGCCGTCGGTCGACGGCGGACACTGCAATGGCCGCCTGACGGTAGCCTGTACTGCTTGCCCTCTCGGACCTCGGCGCGTCCAAGTCGCCTACCTCCTACGGCTGTGGCGATTGGTGTCGTTCGCTTGCTGCGAGCGCTCAGTACTTTCAGAAGTATAAACGGATTTCACGGAAAGTCAACTACAACCGGTTACACTTGGTTGCACTTGGTTGCAGGGGGGCCGGGAGGGAGGTTTCCCGACGGAGAATTACCCGACCAACTGGTAGCCGGCCGGGACGGAGATGATGATCTCGCCCTCTTTGACGCCCAGGTCCTTGCGTAGACGACAGATGGTCACATCGACCATCTTCAGGTCCTCGCCCTCGCCCCAGATAGCGTCGCGCAGAGCCTCGCGGTTCACCGAGCCCTGGTCGCGGAGCAGCATGCAGAGAAGATCGAACCTCTTCGGCCCGAGTTGCCCGTCGATCGGGAGTCCGCCGACCCACACCTTGCGCTGCGTCGTGTCCACCTTGATGCGTCCGCGTTCGAGCATCCCATCGGGCTTGGATGCCTCCGCGCTCTTGCGCAGCAGCCGGTCGATCCGCGCCGGCACGGAGGCCATGTCATGGACGCCTTTGACCACGTAGTCCGCCCCCTCATCCTTGAGGAAGGCGACTTCCAGGCGGGGATCGGTCGATGCGGTCCAAGCCACCACAGGGACATGCCGGGTCATGGGATGGTGCCTGAGCAGGCGGTAGACCTCAGCCCCGTTCATGTCCGGCAGCCCGATGTCGAGCACGATGGCGTCCGGCTGCACCTTCCTGGCCATCGCCACGGCATGCGCCCCCTTCGACGCCCAGTAGGGGGTGAACCGCTGCTCCTCCAGATGCAGGCAGAGCGCCTTCGCGTTCTCGGCACTATCCTCGACGACCAGCACCTTGCGGTTGGAGGGACATGGCCCGCCGTCCGGGCCTGCAAGCTGGAGCAAAGGGCGGGGCTCGCGCAGCAGGAACTCGACCTCCCGCCTGAGCCACTCCGGCGAGAACGGCTTGGCATGGAAGGCGATGGCCCCGCTCTCGTAAGCCTTGAGCCTGTCCGCGTCCGCGGTCCGTATCCCGGACATGAACATCACGTCCGGCCTGCACCCCGGGATCTCGGCGATCTTCCTGCAGAGCTCGTATCCGTTGATGTCGTGCTTGAAGTCGATGTCCAGTATGGCCAGGCAGGGGTTGTGAGCTCTGGCGATGTCCAGGGCCTCGGCTGGCGTGGCGGCTGGGAACACGGCGGGCCCCAGGTTCTGAAGACCCCTGACCAGGAAGCGGAGAATCAGGGCGTCATCGTCGGCGATGAGTATGCTGGGGTCGGTCATGGGAGCCCTCGTGAAGTCGCCTAGGGAGAACCCGAGGATTCTATTGTATGCGTTCCAAGGGTGTCAAGCGGGCGTGCGAGAACGGCCTACGGTGTACGCTCAGCGCGACCGGGGAGGCCTCGGGGGCTCGTAGGGATCTGCGGCCACGGCTGCGGTTGCGCTTTTCGCTGTGAGCAGTACCGCGGCTTACCGACCTTCCTTCCCATCGGCGATCTTCTTCTTCAACTCCAACAGGCACCTCAAGATATCCCGCGCCGCCTGGGTCATGTCACCGAGCATATCCAGCGCCTCTTCCTCCGGGCAGTCGTTGAGGATCTGGCAGGCGCTCTTTATGTTCGCGCATTTCGATTGCACGTCGTGGAGCAGTTTGTTCAGTTCAGGCCGGGATTCCATCGGACGCCTCCTGCTCCTTGAGCGCCGCGTAAAGCCGCCGCGCGGAGATCCTCAGGGCCGACATCGTCTTGGTCTTCTTGCCGTTGTTCTCAGCTAGGTTCCTCCGGATGACCTCCCGGGCGAATCGGTCCAGGGCCTTGCCCAGTCCCATCTCCAGGGCATGGCGATAGTGCCCCTCGCCGATGAAGGGCACGGCCGGCCACGCAGTCGCCGAATGGTCGAGATGGCGCCTGACCTCTTCCGGGGTCACGCGGCCCTCGGCGCCGGCCGCCAGAAGCTCGACCACCTTTCTGAGCTCGCGCGCATTCCCCGGCCAGGGATGGCCGAGCAAGCAGGCCTTGGCTTCCTGGGAGATCGAGAGGTGCTTGCCGCCGCGCGTGAAGAATCGGACCAGGGGCAGGATATCGCACTTCCTTTCGGACAACGGCTTGAGTTTGATCGTGAGGCCATGGATGCGCTGGAAGAAGTCGAAGCGAAGCCGGCCTTGCGCGATCAGGCGCTGCAAGTCCTCCAGGGTGGCGCTGATGACGCGGAATTCGGAGGTTTCAGCCTTGTCCGAGCCGACCGGATAGAAGGTGCGCTCCTCGATGGCCTTCAGGAGCTTGGCCTGCATGTCGAGGCTCATGGCCCCGATCTCATCCAGGAATAAAGTCCCCTTGTGCGCCTGGGCGAGCTTGCCTTTCCGGCTCCCCGTGGCGTCGGTGAAGGCTCCCTCCTTGTGGCCGAAGAGCTCGGCCTCCAGCAGATTCTCGGCATAGGCCGCGCAGTTGATCGCCACGAACTCGCCTTCCCGCCCTGAATGCTCGTGGATGATCTTTCCCAGGCAGGTCTTTCCCGTCCCTGACGGGCCCAGTATCATGATCGGCAGGTCCGAGGCGGCGTACTTCACGCCTTCGAGTATGCTCGCTCTGGTCGCGGGGTCCTCCGTGACGAACTGGCCGGCGAAGATATCCTCCGAATCGAAGCCGGCCTTGTCCCGGTGGTACTTGGAAAGCACCGCACCGATGTTGGCCTGCTCGTTCCCTTTGGCATAGAAATCCCTGCACCCGAGCTCGTAGGCCTGGACGACCATTTCCTCCGTGTCGTGGCTGGACATGACCACGGAATAGACCCCCTTCTCCGCGGCCATGCGGATCAGCTCGAGGCCGGAAGGCCGGTCGCCTTCGCCGAGATGCAGGTCTATGAAGCAGAGGTCGAAACGGCCCGCGTCCAGGCGCTGCTTGGCCGCGGCCAGGTCTCCGGCGAACTCAACGAGGTGGCCGGTCAAATGCTTGGCCATGATCTTCTGGCCGAGTCTTTCGTCTTCGACTACGAGGACCTTCAGCTTGGACATGCGGGGACCTTCCGTATTGGAATACTCAGCGGCTTTGTCATCGTCGGCAGATTCCACTATGGAATACGTCTTCCAGAATGGAGGCTCTGGATGAGCATTTTAACAGAAATTCGGCGCTATATTGCGTATTTGGCCTGTTCGCCCGTGGCATAAAAATTCATGCCTAGGTGAGTGAAGGGACAGCGCCGGGGACAAAATGGACAGAAGGCATGCCGGATGTCTGCTTGAGAGCGGTAGGCCGGTGACGGACGCGGAAGCCGCCTGGATGAGGCTCTTCAACATGATCCGGGAGCAGTTTCCCTACTCCAAGATGAAGGAAGCGCGGGTTTCCCGGGGCGCCGTGGTGAGGTATGGCCGCATCCAGTTCACCGAGATCTTCGGGCGAGATGAGGAACCGCCTCAGCACCTCCTCCCTCAAGAATTCGACGGCCAATGGCGGCGCTTGAGGCGCCTCTGCGAGGTCTTGCAGGAATGCGTCATCGCCGAAGTCCATTTCACCCATGGCCGGCCTGTCAGCATCCTCTTCGAGAAAGAAGGCGGGGACTTGAGCGATCCCGCAAGCCGGGTCAGGTTCCCGTTGGCCCGGCAGCAGGGGGGAGCTAAGGAGGTCATCTAGTCGGAAGCATAGTCGTAAGCCAGCCCCCATCGGGGCGCAAATCCGCCCGCAGCCGGCCGAAAGAATCGGACGCCAAAGGTGATCAAAAAGGAGACCATTCATGGCGTCGGAAATCAGACTCGTCGAGCAAACCGTTTCGCGGCTGTCCCGAAGATTCTGCCAGAAGCCTCGCGCCAAGATCGTCAACGAGCTTCTCGCCGGCTTGCTGGAAGAGAAGCGGGCGCGCCAGGCCAGGAATCTCGACCACTGGCCCGAGCATGGGCCGAAGTTCCTCGCAAGGCTGGCCAAGCGATGGAAGGTCGATGAGGCCAAGCGGCTCAACAGAACAGCCGCGGTCCTGAGGGAACGCCGCCGAGACGCAGCCAAGCTCGCCCTCGCCATAACGGACAACCGGACCGACGCTGAAGTCGCGGTCAGCGACTCCGACCTTGACCTCCTGGCCGACGCGGTCAAGGAGAGGTTCTACCTGCTGGCCGTCAAAAGGAACGCCCTGGACGTAGTGAGGCGCCGGCAGCTCGAGCAGGACAAGTTCGTGCCGCTGGAGGAAGCGTTCGAGACCGCCGATGACCGGCGCGGGGAGCCCATGGACGGGATGGGCGGCGCCGTAGTAACGATAACGGCCTTTATGTTCCTCTCGACCCGCCGTCCCTCGCTCACGCGCAGCCTCTGATCCCATCAG
>JBAZKS010000039.1:0-51456 GCA_041650695.1 Elusimicrobiota bacterium | reverse complement strand
GGCCTACGACCGTCGTGCTATAATCACGCATAGAGCCAGTCAAACCTCCGTTTGTGGATAGGCTTCCTCTCGGGGAAGCAACCCACGATATAACGCAGGCGACTGGCTCGTCTATTTAATCTAGCCCGCGGCCTAGTGCTTGAAGTGCCTCATCCCCGTGAACACCATGGCCAGGCCGTGCTCGTCCGCGGCAGCGATGACTTCCGCGTCGCGGATCGACCCTCCCGGCTGGATGATGGCTGAGGCACCCAGCTTCGCGGCCTCATCGAGCCCGTCGCGGAACGGGAAGAAGGCGTCCGAGGCCAGGACCAGAGGGGTCGGCGCCGGATTATCCTTCCTGTACTGCGCGTACTTCTCCCCTGCCAGCCGGCAGGAGTCCACGCGGGACATCTGACCCGCGCCGATGCCCACCGTGGCGTTCCGGCTGGCCAGCACGATGGCGTTGGAGCGCACGTACTTGCACGCGAGCCAGGCGAAACGCAGGCCTTCCTCTTCTTCATGGGTGGGCCGGCGTTTCGTCACGGCCTTAAGGTCCGCTCCGAATGCCAGCCGGTCCGGCTCCGTGACCAGGATCTCGTTTCCGAGCGAGCGCAGGAACAGGGCCGAAGTGGGCGGCGTCTTCATGGCCAGCACGCGCAGGTTCTGCTTCTTAGACAGGACCGCGAGAGCCTCGGGCTCGTACTCCGGCGCCACGATGACCTCGAAGAAGCGCTTGCCCAAAGCCTTGGCCAGCGCCGTTGGGAAGCGGCCGTTGAGCGCCAGGATGCCTCCGAAGGCGCTGATCGGGTCCGAGGCCCAGGCGCGCTCGAATGCCTCCATGATGTCCTTGCCGATCCCGACCCCGCTGGGCGTGACGTGCTTGAAGATGACGGCGGCGGGCTGTCCGTACTCGCTCACCGCGTCCCACGTGCCGTAGGCGTCGAGCAGGTTGTTGTAGGAGAGCTCCTTGCCCTGGAGCTGCTCGAAGGACGGGTCCGGGAACTCGGAGCGCCGGTAGAGCGCGGCGCGCTGGTGCGGGTTCTCCCCGTAGCGCAGCGCCTGGACCTTGTCCAGGGATACGGTCAGGCGCTCCGGGAACTTCTCTTCCGGCGCGCTCAAGCGGCCTGAGGGCCGGCCCTCGTCCGAGCCCCAGGCGCGCGAGATCATGGCGTCGTACTCTGCGGTGTGGCGGAACGCGGCCAGGGCCAGGCGCCGCCGCGTCTCCAGGGTGAGCTGCCCGGAGCTCGCCTCGAGCTCCTTGAGCACGGCCTCGTAGTCGGAGGGGGAGACCACCACGGCTACGTCCTCGAAGTTCTTGGCTCCCGCCCGGATGAGCGTGACCCCGCCGATATCGATGTTCTCGAGCACCTCCCGGCTGTAGGGCGAGGTCGCCTTGGCCGCCACCCGCTCGAAGGGATAGAGGTTCACGACCACCATGTCGATGGGCTCGAGCCCGTGGACGGCCGCTTCCCGCGCCTGCGAGGGGTCGCTGCGGCGGAGCAGGATGCCTCCGTGGATCTTCGGGTGGAGGGTCTTGACCCTGCCGTTCAGGATCTCGGGGAAGCCCGTGAGCGAGTCCAGCGGCCGCACCTCGATTGCGGCCTCGCGCAGCGTTTTCGCGGTCCCGGAGGTGGACACGATCTCCACCCCGAGCCCCTCGAGCTTCTTGGCGAACTCGACTAAGCCCGTCTTGTCCGAGACAGAGAGCACGGCCCGCTTGATGCGGGGGGACTCTTCCTGGATGGACGGGCGGATGCAGGCGCGTCCGTCCTCGATCCGGACGCGGCCCTCGGCGAACAGGCGCACGGCCTCGGGATAGAGCCAGTGCTCCTGCGAAAGGACGCGCGAAGCCAGGGTTTCGGGGGTGTCGTCCGGTAGGACGGAGACCGCCGTCTGGACCACGATGGGGCCGTGGTCGTATTGATCGTCGACGAGATGGACGGTGCAGCCGGAGACCCGGGCCCCGGAGCGCAGCACGGCTTCGTGTACGCGCATGCCGTAGAGTCCCTTGCCTGCGAAGGACGGGAGGAGCGCGGGATGGATGTTCAGGATGCGGCCTCCATAGGCCCGCAGCATGGTTCCGCCGAGCTTGAGCATGAAGCCGGCGAGGCAGACCAGGTCCGCGTCCGCGTCGCGGCAGGCGGCCGCCAGCGCGGCGTCGTAGGCGTCCGGGGAGTTGAAGTCGGCGGGGCGCAGCGTCTGCGTCGGGATCCGGGCTGCGGCGGCGCGCGACAAGGCTCCTGCGCCCGCGTGGTTCGAGACCACGAGCACGATCTTGCCCGGGATGCGGCGGCTCCGGCATGCGTCCATCAGGGCCTGCAGGTTCGTGCCTTCCCCGGAAGCGAACACGGCGATCTTGGTCATGGGGTTCTCCTCAATGGCACAGCACCGCTTC
The DNA here is from genome assembly GCA_041650695.1 of Elusimicrobiota bacterium. GTDB lineage: Bacteria > Elusimicrobiota > Elusimicrobia > UBA1565 > UBA1565 > JBAZKS01. Next base: position 49,082 of record JBAZKS010000039.1, on the reverse strand, counting down.
GCGGCGGCCGCGCACGATCTCACCGACGGGCCTGGCCTGCGGCAGCAGCTTCAGGGTCAAGGACAGGGCGCTCGACCGGACCACCAACACCATCCCGAGGCCCATGTTGAACGTCCGCCACATCTCCGTCTCCGGGACCCTGCCGCGCCTCTGGATCTCGCGGAACACGGCGGGGATCTTCCAGGCGCTCGTGTGGAACACGGCCCTGCAATTCGCGGGCAGGATGCGGGGGACGTTCTCCGGGATGCCTCCGCCGGTGATGTGTGCCATGCCCAGCACGGTTTGATTCCTCTTCTTCAAGCCGCACATCAAGCGCTGGATGTCGCGCACATAGATCCTGGTGGGGATCAGGAGCTTGGGTCCCCAGCGCTTGAGCTCCGGCCCCTTGAACACCTTGCGGACCAAAGAGAATCCGTTGGAGTGCAGGCCGGTGGAGGGCAGGCCCACGAGGATGTCGCCCGGGCGGATCTTCGAGCCGTCGATGGCATTGCGCTTGTCCACGACGCCGACCGCGAAGCCGGCCAGGTCGTACTCCCCGGGCGGGTAGAAGCCCGGCATCTCCGCGGTCTCGCCGCCGAGAAGGACGGAGTTGGCCTGCCGGCAGCCGTTGAGGATCCCGTCCAGGATCCGCTTGGACTTCTCCAGGTCCAGCCTGCCGGTAGCGTAGTAGTCCAGGAAGGCCAGGGGCCTGGCCCCGCAGGTGATGAGGTCGTTGGCGCACATGGCCACCAGGTCGATGCCCACGGTCTCGTGCCGGTCCAGGGTGAACGCGACCTTGAGCTTGGTCCCCACGCCGTCGGTGGTGGCCACGAGGCAGTGGTGCCCGTTGTCGTCGACGCCCAGGGGGAGGAGCCCGGAGAAGCCTCCGATGCGGGGCGCCCGCTTCTTGATGTAGTCCACGAGCGCGTCCCCTTTGTCGATGTCCACTCCAGATTTCTTGTAGGTCAACATGGTCTGCTCCCTGGTTTGACGATGGCGACGCCCTTGGCGCACAACGGACAGGATTCTTCGGCAAAGCTTTCGGCCTCGAGGCTGGCCAGGCTGAGAGTCTCGACGCCGAGCCGGGGCGGGACCTTGGACCGCAGCACGATGGAGGCCGCCCCAAGGACCGATGCGCCTAGACCCCGCAGGACTTCGACGACTTCTCCGGTGGACTTCCCCGTGGTGAAGACGTCCTCCACGACGACGGTCCGCTCCCCCGGGCGCACGGCGAAGCCGCGCCTCAAGGTCATGCGGCCGTTCTCCCGTTCGGCGAATATGGATCGGGCCCCCAGGGCCCGGGCGGTCTCATGGCCGATGATGACTCCGCCCAGCGCCGGGGCCACGACCGTCTCGGGCTTGCCGAAGCGGCCCTGGACCGCTTCGGCGATGGCGCGGCCGAGGCGTTCCGCGACGGTGGTGTCCGAAAGCAGGCGGGCGCACTGGAAGTATTGGCCGCTGTGCAGGCCGGAGGAGAGGCGGAAGTGTCCGCGCAGGAGGGCGCCGGAGCGCTCCAGCAGGGAGAGGATCTCGGAGGAGGTCATTGGACGCGCATGTCCCGGAGGATGTCCTGCGCCGCGGCCCGGGGGTCCGCGGCATGGGTGATCGGCCGGCCGATGACCGCGTAGCGCACCCCCAGGCGGGCCGCCTCCGCCGGGGTCACGTGGCGCTTTTGGTCGTTCGCTGCGGAATTCTCGGGCCGGATCCCCGGGGTGATGAAACAGGGGTCCGCGGTCTGGTCCTTCAGGGCCTTGCGCAGATAGGGGACGTCCTGGCAGGAGCAGATGAGCCCGTCCACGCCGTGGCTGAGCCCCATGCGCGAGAGCCTGGCGGCCACGGGATGCACCGCGGCCTGGGGGTGGAGCACGCGGAGGTCCGAGGAGGTCAGGCTGGTGAGCACCGTGACGCCCCAGAGCTTGGGCCGCGGGTGGACCGCCGCCGCCGCCTGGAGCATGTCGGCTCCTCCGGCTAGGTGCAGGCTCAGCGAGTGGACCCCCATCTTCTGCGCCTCGTGCACCGCGTGCGCCACGGTCTGCGGGATGTCGTGGAGTTTGAGGTCCAGGAAGATCTTCCCCCCGTGCCGGAGCACGAGGTCCACCGCGCGCTTGCCGTGGGCCGTGAACAGGCGCAGGCCGATCTTGAAGTGCGCGATCGTGCCCTCCAGCCCCTTGAGGAGAGACTCCTCCTGGTGGATGCTGTCCACGTCCAATGCGACGATCACCTCCGTCATGTCATGACTGCCGTTCGCGGTTTTTCTATATCGAAATGCGATCGGCCCACCGCTTCGGAGATGGACCCCAGCCCCTGCTCGCGCAGGATGCGGACCAGGCCCCGGTTCACCTCCGCGGCCAAGCCCGGGCCCCGGTACACGAGCCCGGTATAGACCTGCACCAGGCTCGCTCCCGCCCGTATCTTCTGGTAGGCGTCCTCCGCGCTGAATATCCCGCCCACGCCGATGATGGGCAGGCGGCCGCGGGTCAGGCGGTAGACCTGGCGGATCATGCCAGTCGAGAGTTCGCGAAGAGGCGCCCCGCTCAAGCCCCCCCGGAGCTCGGGCCCGTCGCCCACCACGCTCTGCTTGAGCGCGGGGTCCAGGGTGGTATTCGTGCAGATGACCCCGGAGGCGAATCTCTCCAAGAGCGGCAGGAGCTCCGTCAGGGCGTCCGGCTCCAGGTCCGGGGCGAGCTTGACGAAGACGGGCTTGCTCCCGGAGTTGAGCTCCTGCAGGCGCATGAGGATGCGCTCCAGGCGCAGCTTCTCCTGAAGGAGCCGGAGGCCCTCCGTGTTGGGGGAGCTGACGTTCACCGCGAAGTAGTCCGCGTGGGGGTAGAGGACGGAGAAGGCCTTGGCGTAGGCCTCGGGGGAGTCCTCGGGCTTGACGTCCTTGTTGATGCCGATGTTGATGCCCACAGGGACGCCGGACTTTCGGCTGCGGTCGAGTTCCCGGGCGGCGGCCTCGGCCCCTTCGTTGTTGAATCCCATGCGGTTGATGACGGCCCGTTCCTGCGGGAAGCGGAACAGGCGCGGCCTTGGGTTCCCGCTTTGTGGACGCGCGGTGACTGTCCCGAGCTCGATGAAGCCGAAGCCTAGCGCCGGCAGGATGCCCCGGAGGATGCAGTCCTTGTCGTAGCCCGCCGCGAGGCCGACCGGGTTGGGGAAGCTCAGGTGCGCCACGGTGGTCCGGAGCGCCGGATGCTCGAAGGAAAAGACCCTGCGCAGGCTCCGGCTGGCGAGGGGCAGCTGCTGGGCCACGTCCAAGGCGTCGATGGCGAGCTCATGCGCCTGTTCCGGGTCGAGGCGGAACAGGAGCGGCCGCACCAGGGACCGATACAGGCTCACGGCTCCCCCTCTTTTTTCTCGGCCGGCGGCTGAGCCGGCTTCGCAGACGCCTTCTCGAGGCGGAAGTAGTTCGCCTCCAGATAGGGGTTCGGGTTCGAGCCCCAAGGCGACTTCAAGGTTCCGCGCACCATCACCTGCGCCCCTTCGTCCAGGAGCAGGATCGTGCGCTTGTCATCGAGAGAAAGGGCTCCGTAGCGGCACTGTATCTTCTGGCCCGTGGACACGAAGAAGTAATACATAGTCTTGCCAACCGCGCCTCCCGGGACGAAAGTCCCGCGGATGGAGACCTTCTTGTCGTAGAGGTTGGGTGCGTCCCGGAATACCGAGTTGACGTTCTGGGCGGGCTGGGACAGGATACCTCGCTCGACGATCTTCAGGTGCTCGCGGATATCCTTCTGGATCTCCGGGCCGGGGCTCCTGTAGAGGGCTTCGAGCAGCTGCTCCCGGGCGCCGTCCCAATCGCGCTGTTTGATAAGGTCCATGGCCTTGCCGTAGCGGTCCGCGATGGTCTCTTGGCTGCCGGTGCCGTCTCCCTCGATGCGGACCTGACCGCCTTCTCCGCCCGAAGAGGTGCCGCCGCCCCCTCCTCCCCCGCCGTCGCCGGCGTAGCTTTCGTCCGAGCCTCCGGAAGGGGCTTCGTCCCCGCAAGACTGTGCGAGCGCAAGCGAGCACACAAGCAGTGTTATGAGAATTCTGTAATTCCTATTCATGTCTTTCCGTTGTAGACTATCTCCCCGCCCACGATCGTCATCACGACCCGCCCCTGCATGCGCCTGCCCACGAAGGGGGAATTCCGGCTCTTTGACTCGAAATCCCCGCTCACGGTCCAAGCGGCGCGGGGATCGATGAGCGTCACATCCGCGTCCGCCCCCGGGCCCAGATGGCCCTTGGATTCGACACCGAGGATGCGGGCCGGGTTCGCGGACATGAGTTCCACGAGCCTGCGCAGGGGCATGACGCCTTCCCGGACCAGGGCCAGGGCCAGGGGGACGAGGGTCTCCAGCCCGATCACGCCGAAGGGGGCTTCTCGGAGTCCCCGGGCCTTGAGCCGCGGGTGGTGCGGGGCATGGTCCGTGGCGATGGCGTCCAGGGTCCCGTCGGCCAGGCCCTCCCGCACCGCTTGCCGGTCCGCCGGGCTCCTCAAGGGCGGTTTCATTTTAAAATCCGCGCTCCGTCCGGCCGGGATATCGCGGTCCGAAAGCGTGAAATGGTGCGGGGTCGCCTCGGCCGTCACCGGCAGTCCGCGCCTCTTGGCCTGCCGGATCAGTTCGACGGTGCCGGCGCAGCTGACATGGCAGACGTGCAGGGGGGCAAGGCTTCGCTCAGCGAGGACCAGATCCCGCAGGACCATGAGGGTCTCCGATGAGGAGGGGATGCCCTTGACGCGGAAGCGGCGGGCGGCTTGCCCCTCGTGCAGCACGCCTCCCGCCGAAAGGCGGGGATCCTCCGCATGGTCTAAGAGCGGCCGTCCGAGCTTCGCCGCGGCGCGCAGGGCGGTCCGCATGATGCCGGGGTCGAGCACCGGCCGCCCATCCTCGGAGAACGCCGCCGCCCCGGCCGAGGCGAGGGCGCGCATGTCCGTCAGGTGTTCGCCCTTCTGGCCCGCGGTGACCGCCCCGCAGAACAGGATGTTGACGCTCGCCTCGGACCCGGCTTTGAGGCGCAGACGCCGCAGGAGCGCGGGTCCGTCCACGGGGGGGCGCGTGTTCGGCATGGCGACAACGGTCGTCACCCCGCCGCGAGAAGCCGCGCGGGTTCCGGTGGCGATGGTCTCGGAATCCTCCTGCCCGGGCTCGCGCAGGTGCACGTGCATGTCGATTATCCCCGGCAGTACCAGTAATCCCGAGGCATCGATCTCGATACAGTTGGATTTGTCTATCCGAGTCGAGATCCTGCCGTTCTTGATGAGGACATCGCGCTTCCCATCCAGTCCGTTGCGCGGGTCTACGACCCGCCCGTTCCGGATGAGAAGGCTGCGCTTCATGCCAGGTTCTTGGCCTTCCGAAGGACCTTTTGAGCCATGGATTGCTTGTCCTTGCGGAGGGCTTCCGCCAGCTTCGGCTCCGACAAGGCCAGGATCTGGACGGCCAGGATGCCTGCGTTGGCCGCCCCATCCACCGCGACGGCGGCGACAGGCACTCCCCTGGGCATCTGCGCGGTCGACAGGAGCGAGTCGAAGCCGGAGAGCTTCGAGCCCAGGGGCACGCCGATGACCGGGCGGATCGTGAGCGCGGCGACGGCCCCGGCCAGATGCGCCGCGCCCCCGGCGCCGCAGATGAAGACAGTCACGCCGTCCTCCTCGGCCCGCCGGACGCAGTCCCGCACGTGCTCCGGGGTCCGATGGGCCGAGGCCACGGTCATGCGGTATCCGACCCCGAAGCGCTCGAGTTCCTCCGCGGCCTGACGCATCACCGGGAGGTCCGAGTCGCTGCCCATGAGTATCGTCACCTTATCGGCCATTGTGGCTCCCTGTTCAGATGCGCCGTTCCTATATCCCTTCTGTACTGCATCCCATCGAACCGTATCTTGCCCACGATGGAGTAGGCCTTGCGCCGCGCGCTCTCCAGGTCTTCTCCCACGCCGGTGACGGCGAGGACGCGGCCCCCCTTCGTGCGCCAGCGCCCGTCCTCGCGGGTCGTTCCGGCGTGGAAGACCATGGCGGCGCTGTCGGTCTCCGCGGGGATGGACACCTCCCTGCCCGTCAGGGGCTTGGAGGGGTAGCCCTCGGACGCCATGACCACGCAGACGCTGGCTCCGCGCCAGGGAAGGGCGGCCCCGGCGAGCCTTCCCTCCACGGCGCGCCGCATAAGGTCCAGGAGGTCGCAGTCGGTCAGAGGGAGCACGGCCTGGGTCTCCGGGTCGCCGAACCGGACGTTGAACTCCAGGACCTTGGGCCCGGCCTTCGTCATCATGAGGCCGCAATAAAGGAGTCCGTGATAGTCCAGCCCGTCTTTGCGCAGACCGGAGAGCACGCGCGAGATGATTTCCGCCCGGATGCGGATGAGGTCCTCCGTGGCCAGCAGGGGAGAAGGGCAGACGACGCCCATGCCGCCGGTGTTGGGCCCGACGTCTCCATCCATGAGGCGCTTGTGGTCCGAGCTCGGCGGAAGCTCCAGGAACATGCTCCCGTCGCACAAGCCCATGAAGGATGTCTCCCAGCCTTCCAGGAACTCCTCCACGACCACCCGTTTGCCGGCGTCGCCGAAAGAGCCGCGCGAGAGACAGGCCTCCAGAGCCTCCACGGCTTCCTCGTGGGTCCGGCACACCATGACGCCTTTGCCGGCTGCCAAGCCGTCGGCTTTGACCACCACGGGGAGGGGGAATCCGTCGAGTCCCCGCGCGGCCTGATCGAGGTCCGTGAACACCGCGTGCCGTGCCGTTGGGATGCCGTGCCGCTCCAGGAAGTCCTTGGCAAAGGACTTCGAGGACTCCAGCCGCGCGGCGGACTTCCCGGGCCCGAAGACTCTGACACCCTCGCTCGCGAGGGTGTCTGTGATGCCGGCCGCGAGCGGGTCCTCGGGCCCGACCACGACCAGGCCGATGTCCAGGCTTTTGCACAGGGCCGCGAGCTTGGGGAAGTCCAGGGCGCCCACGGGATGGCACTCGGCGAACTCCGCGATGGCGCTCGATCCCGGCGCCGCGTAGAGCTTCCCCAAGGAGGGGCTTGCGGAGAGCTTCCAGGCCAGGGCGTGCTCGCGTCCGCCCGAGCCGATGAGGAGGACGTTCATACCGCGGCCATCCTCAGGTCCCGGGAGCGGGCGCTTTCTCCTGGCTTGAAGTCCTCCAGCCGCGTCGGATAGCGGCCGGTGAAGCAGGCCGTGCAGAAATCGTCCTTTTTGCCGAGGGAGACGGCCCGCAGCATCCCCTCGATGCTCAGGTGCGTGAGGGAGTCCACGCAGAGGAACCGGCGCGTCTGCTCGATGGAGTTGTTCGCGGCGATGAGCTCGGCCTTGGAGGGGGTGTCGATCCCGTAGTAGCACGGCGAGACGATGGGGGGGCTGGAGACCGCCAGGTGGATCTCCTTGACCCCCACGCGCCGCAGCATCTTGCAGATCCGGCGCGAGGTCGTGCCGCGGACGATGGAGTCGTCGATGAGCACGATCCGCTTGCCGCGCAGGGACTCGCGGATCGGGGCGAGCTTCAGGGTCACGGCGTTGTCCCGCAGGACCTGGGCGGGCTGGATGAAGGTCCGGCCGATGTAGTGGCTGCGCACGAACCCGAGCTCGAGGTCAAGGCCGCTCTCCTGGGCGAACCCAAGGGCGGCCGGCACGCCGGAGTCCGGGATGGGGACCACCGCGTCCGCCCGGATGCCGGACATCTCCTTGGCCAGCTCGCGGCCGAGGGCGCGGCGGGCGGCTTGGACGCTGCGGCCGAAGACCCTGGAGTCCGGCCGCGCGAAATAGATGAGTTCGAAGACGCAGGGCGCCTGCGCCGCGGGTTTGGCGAAGGGCTTCAGGATCCGCCGGGAGCCTTCCGAAAGGACGACCATCTCTCCGGGTTCGAGCTCCCGCTCGAAGCGCGCATGCATCTGGTTCAAGGCGGTGGTCTCGGACGCGAAGGCCGTGGCTTTGCCCAGGCGGCCCATGCACAGGGGGCGGAAGCCGAAGGGGTCGCGCACCGCGATGAGCGTCCCGGGGGTCAGCACGAGGAGGGAATAGGCGCCTTCAATGCGATGCAAGGCACCCAGCACGGCCGCCTCCAGGGGCCCGGGGTGCCGGGCGATGAGGTGGACGATGACCTCGCTGTCGGTGGAGGTGCGGAAGATGGCGCCTTCCTCCTCCAGGCCCCGGCGCAGGGTCCGGGCGTTGGTCAGGGTCCCGTTGTGCGCGATCGCCACCTGGCCGTGCACCGTGTCGAAGAGGAGCGGCTGCGCGTTCTTGAGGTCCCCGTCGCCCGCCGTGGCGTAGCGCACGTGCCCCAGGGCGGCCCTGCCTTTGAGGGGCCTAAGCAGCTCTTCGGTGAAGCCGTCCGCCACCAGGCCCAGCGCGGTCCGGCCGGTCAGGCATCCGGCGTCGGCCACGACGAATCCGGCCGCCTCCTGGCCCCGATGCTGCAGGGAGAACAGCCCGAGGTAGGCGGAATGGACGGCGTCCCGGCGACCAAAAACACCGACGATCCCACACATGGCGTTCAGCCTGGCCGCGAAGCGGCCTGTGCTAGTTCACGTACTTTACCGCGTTCCTGAACAGCTCCAAACCGATGCCTTCCTTGCAGAAGGTCTGCCGCGTCCAATTCGGGTGATGGTAGCGGGTGAGGTATCGCTCCGGATGCGGCATGATGCCCAGGCAGTTGCCTTCCGGGTTCGTGATGGCCGCGATGTTGAACAGCGAGCCGTTCGGGTTGTAGGGGTATCCCGCGAATTTCCCCTCCTCGTTCACGTACTGCATGAGGATGGAACGGCTCTTCTTGAGCATCTCCAGGATCTTCGGCGACTTGACTACGAACTTGCCTTCCCCGTGGGCCACCGGCAGCTCGATGATCTCGGGAAGCCCGCGGGTGAAGAGCGACTGGCTCTGGAGGTTGATCCGCAGCCGGACCCAGCGCGCCTCGAATCTGTTCGAATCGTTGAATGCCAGGGAGGCGACCTGCTCGCCCGACGGCGTCTGGGGCAGCACGCCGCCCTTGACCAGCACCTGGAACCCGTTGCATATCCCGATGACCGGCCGGCCGCTGCGGACGAAGGAGCGGAGCTCCTTGAAATGCCGGCGGAGCTCGTTGGCCAGCACCCGTCCCGCCGATATGTCGTCCCCGTAGGAGAATCCGCCCGGGATGGCCAGGATAGCGTAATCGAAGAGCCGGATTTTGCCGGAGAGGAGTTCGTTGACGTGCGCGAGCGCGGGCGCCGCGCCAGCCATCTTGAAGGCCGCCGCGGTCTCCAGGTCGCAGTTGGTCCCCGCGGTGCGCAGGATGAGGGTCGCGGGCGCTTTCATGAGCCCCTCCCCGAGCTCTGCCGGGTCCGCCCCTCCAGCAGACGCGGAAGAGTCCCCTGCCAGGCCGCCTTCAGAGACGCCAGGCCCTCCTCCATGACGGCCGTTCCGTCGAGGCCGATGACGCGGAGCACCGGGTTCGCGATGGTGGCGCCCACGCGCGAGACGGGGACCCCTTTCATGGCGGTCAGGAAGGCTTTCTCCTTTGCGGGGTCGACTTCCAGCAGGAATCTGCTCGGCGACTCGGAGAAGAGGATGGTGGTTTCGTCGGCCACGTCCTTGGTCCGCACCACGCGCTCGCACTCCAGGTGCGCGCCCACCTCCCCGGAGAACGCCATCTCGGCCGCGGCCACCGCGAGCCCGCCTTCCGCGAGGTTGTGCGCCGTGAGCATGAGGCCTTTCTGCGCGGCCGTGCACAGGGCCCAGAGCGTGTCCTTGGCCGAGCGGAGCTCGACCCGGGGGACCGCGCCCGCGGGTCTCCGGCGCCAGAGGGAGAAGAGGGACCCTCCCAGCTCCTCCGAAGTCCAGCCCACCAGGTAGAGGGGGTTGCCCGAAGACTTGAAGTCCATGGTCATGCACTTGCGGATGTCCGGGACCGGGGCGACCGCCGAGACGAGCAGCGTGCCGGGGATCTGATGGCGCGCGCCGTGGTTGTCCGTGTATTCGTTGTAGAAGCTGTCTTTCCCGGAGATGAAGGGGGCGGAGAATCCCAGGGCCGCGTCATGGCAGCCTTGGGCGGCTCGGACCAGGCTTCCCATGACCTCCGGGTCCTGGGGGTTGCCCCAGCAGAAGTTGTCGAGAAGGGCGGCGCGGGTCACGTCCGCCCCCACGCAGGCGAGGTTGCTCAGAGCCTCGTCCACGCAGTAGAGGGCCATCGCGTACGGGTCGATCTTCCCGTACTCCGGGTTGAGGCCGTGGGACACGGCGATGCCGCGGTAGCTCTCCGAGTTGCCGGTGACCGCGACGGGCCAGAGCACGCAGCCGTCGCCGGGCCCGTCGTGACAGAGCCCCTGCAGCGGCTTGATGACGGTGCCGCCCTGGACTTCGTGGTCGTATTGGCGGATCACCCACTCCCGGCTGCAAACGTTCGGGTGGGCGAGCATCCAGGTCAGGATCTTGCTCAGCTCCCCTTTGTGCTTGGCGCGGTCCGTCCTCTTGGACGGCGCTGTTCTGGGCGGATCCTTCCAGACCGCCAGGCGCTGGCGTACGGGGACTCCCTTATGGAGGAAGCGCAGGTCCATATCCACTAGGGGACGCCCGTCGTGGGTGACCACGAGGCGGCCGGTGTCGGTGAATTCCCCGAGCACGCTGCACTCGACCCCTTCGGAGTTGAACCGCGCGACCAGGGTCTTTAGGTTGTTCGGCGGGACGGCGAGGACCATGCGTTCCTGGGATTCCGAGACCCAGATCTCCCAGGGCGCGAGGTCCGTGGCCTTGAGGAGCGACCGCTCCAGCCGGACGCACGCGCCTCCGCGGGGCCCGGAGTCCGCCGCCAGTTCTCCCACCGCGGAGGAGAAGCCGCCGGCGCCGCAGTCGGTCACGGCGCGATAGAGTCCCTTGTCCCGGGCGGCCAGAAGGCCGTCGAGGACGCGTTTCTCCATGATGGCGTGGCCGATCTGGACGACGGACGCGCCCGCGCCGCCGTCGAGCTCGGCGGAAGAGAAGGTCGCTCCGTGGATGCCGTCGCGCCCCGTCCGTCCCCCGATGGCCAGTATGATGTCTCCGGGGCGGATCCGCTTGTCCACCGCGGACCGCGGCATGAGGCCCAGCGAGCCGACGAAGACCAGCGGATTGCACCGGTAGGCCGGGTCGAACCAGATGGCGCCGGCGGCGGTCGGGATGCCGAGCCGGTTCCCGTAGTCGCGCACCCCTGAGACGACCCCGGTCATGGTCCGTCGGGGATGCAGCACGCCGTTCGGAAGGGAGTCCTCGCGGTCCGGCGGGCAGAAGCAGAAGATGTCCGTGTTCAGTATGGGCTTGGCGCCCAGGCCGACGCCCAGCACGTCCCGGATCACCCCGCCGACTCCCGTCTCGGCCCCGCCGTACGGTTCGACCGCGCAGGGATGGTTGTGGGTCTCGACCTTGAACGCGATGGCCCACTTGCCGTCGAAATCGACGACCCCGGCGTTGTCCCGGAACACGGAGAGGCACCAGGGCTTATTGAGGGTCCGGGTGGCGGCCATCACCGTGTCCGCGAGGAGGTTCTTGTAGAGCTTGCGCGTCTTGCCGTCCCGGTAGAGCACCGGGCTGGTGAACGTCTTATGCTTGCAGTGCTCGGACCAGGTTTGGGCGACCGTTTCGATCTCCGCCCGGGTCGGCTCGCGTCCCTGGGACTTGAAATAGGCCTGTATCGCGCGCAACTCGGCCTCATCCAGGGACCAGCCGTGGGACTTGTTCATGGAGGACAGGGCCTGCGGCCCGGCGGTGAGCCAGGGGGTCTCCCAGACCCGCGCGGGAGACTGCGGGGAGGCCGGCAAGACCCGATCCCTTTGTTTCGACGCCGTGCTCATAGCTGGGTCACGTTCGTGGTATGGATGACCGGGTTCGACAGCAGCCCGCCCAAGAGCCGGTCCATCTGGTTCTTGGGGAGCCGGCCGAGGAGCCGGTACGCGGTGCCCGTCCGCACCCGCTCGGGGGACGGGAGTCCGAGGTCCCGGATGGCCTTGCACACGCTTTCACCGACCGGGTCGGTCACGGTGGGCTTGAGCCATACCTCCACGCGCCAATGCGGTCCCACGAGGAAGGCCGGCGAGGGGGTCGAGGAATCCGTCCGGAACTCCTGGGTGATGGGGTCCGAGAGGAGTTCCCGCGAGAGCTGGCCGATCTGGTTCGCCGAGATCGGGCCCCGGATCTCATAGAGGGATGATACCCGTATCTCGCGGACCCCGTGGATGCCGAGGAGCGGCAACTGGTCCATGAGGGCGGCGCCGGGGGCGTCCACCATCCCGAATTTCGTGGCGATCTCGACCCGATAGACCGAGGCGCGGGCAACGTGGCCGCCGCCGCCCCCTTCGCGAGAGGTGGACGTCCGCGCTACGGGGACGGCGGCCCCTGGGCCGCCGGGCTTGTCGTTCTCGATCACCGAGGTCTTTCCGTTGCGCCGCGCGTTCATCGGGTCACCCTCTCGAAAGCCTCCCGGTAGCGGGCCGTGGTACCGGCCACGACATCGGGGGGGAGTGTCGGCGCCGGGGGATTTTTGTCCCAACCGATGCGCTCGAGGTAATCTCGGACGAACTGCTTGTCGAAGCTCTCGGGGGAGCTCCCGGGCTTGTAGGCGGCCAAGTCCCAGAACCGGGAGGAATCCGGCGTGAGCATCTCGTCGATCACGCAGAGCTTCCCGTCGATACGGCCGAACTCGAATTTCGTGTCCGCGAGGATGAGGCCGCGGGACTCCATGTGCGCGGCCGCTTCGGAATAGAGCCGGAGCGTCAGGTCTTCAAGCTCCCGGGCCAGTTCGGCCCCCACGGTCCGGGCCAGCTCCCGGCGGGAGATGTTGCGGTCGTGGCCCGTGTCGGCCTTGGCGGCTGGAGTGAAGATGGGTTCGGGCAGGCGGCCGGCTTCGAAGAGGCCCTTGGGCAGGCGATGCCCGCAGACCTTCCCGTTCTTCTGATATTCCTTCCAGCCGGAGCCGGCCAGGTAGCCGCGGGCGACGCACTCCACGTCGATGCGCTCGGCTTTGCGCCCCAGCATCACCCGGCCGTCGTAAGTCCGGGCGTCGAGTCTCGCCGGCGCGATCCGCGGGAGGATCTCGGAGAGGTCCGCCGAGACCATGTGGTTCGGGACCAGGCTCCGGGTCTTGGCGAACCAGAACGCGGAGAGCTGCGTGAGCAGCCGGCCCTTCTCCGGGATGGGGGGCTGGAGCACGTGGTCGAAGGCGGAGATCCTGTCCGTGGCGACCAAGAGGAGCGTGTCGCCGAGGTCGTAGACGTCCCGGACCTTGCCCCGACGGAGCAGCTTGAGGCCGAGGTCGGAAGCGTCGAGCGTCTGCGGGGCCATGGTCACTCCCATTCGATCGTGGATGGCGGCTTGGAGTTGATGTCGTATACCACCCGGTTGATGCCGCGGACCTCGCTCACGATGCGGTTCGAGATGCGGGCCAGCAGGTCGTAGGGCAGCCGTGTCCAGTCCGCGGTCATGCCGTCGCGGCTTTCCACCACGCGCAGGGCCACCGCGTTCTCGTAGGTCCGGGCGTCCCCCATCACGCCCACGCTGCGGACCGGCAGGAGCACGGCGAACGCCTGCCACACGCGGTCGTACCAGCCCGACTTTCGGAACTCCTCCTGGACGATGGCGTCGGCCTTGCGCAGGAGACCGAGGGCTTCGGGGGTCACGGATCCGAGCAGGCGGATGGCGAGGCCCGGGCCCGGGAAGGGATGGGCTCCCAGGACCGGCTCGGGCAGGCCCATCACCCGGCCGAGACGCCGGACCTCGTCCTTGAACAGCATCCGCAGGGGCTCGACGAGCTTGAGCCGCATGCGTTTCGGGAGCCCGCCCACGTTATGGTGGCTCTTGATGACCGCCGAGGGCCCATGGACGGAGACGGATTCGATGACGTCCGGGTAGAGGGTGCCTTGGGCGAGGAACTCGATGTCTCCGAGGCGGTCCGCCTCGCGGGTGAAGACCTCGATGAAGGTCCGGCCGATGATCTTACGCTTGCGCTCCGGGTCCGCCACGTTCTTCAGGCGCTTGAGGAACGTCGCGGAGGCGTCCACCACGCGCAGGTTCAGGCCCAGCCCGCGGGAGAATATCCCGTGCATGCGCTCGCGGTCGCCTTGGCGCAGCAGGCCGTTGTCCACGAAGATGCAGTGGAGCCTGCGGCCGATGGCCTTGTGCAGGAGCGCGGCCGCGACCGACGAGTCCACTCCGCCGGAGAGGGCGCAGACCACGTGCCCGTCCCCGACCGTCCGCCGGATCTGGTCCACGGACTCCTCGAGGAAGCCCTTCATGGTCCAGTGCGCCTTCATCCCGCAGATGAGGCGCGCGAAGTTCCGCAGCAGGCGCGCCCCCTGCGGGGTGTGCGCCACCTCCGGATGGAACTGCACCCCATAGACGCGCCGGCGGGGGTCCCCGACGGCCGCGTAAGGGGCCGCTTCGGTGCGGGCGAGCACCTTGAAGCCGTTCGCTCCGAGGTCGCGCGCTCCGTCGCCGTGGCTCATCCACACGTTCATCTCGCGGGGCAGCCCTTCGAACAGGGGGTCGTCCTTGCAGACCCGGATGCGGGCATGGCCGTACTCGCGCCGGTGCGCGGGCTCCACGCGTCCGCCGTGCATCTGGACCAGTAGCTGCATGCCGTAGCAGATGCCGAGCATCGGCAGTCCGCTCTCGAGCACCTCTTTGCCCACCCTGGGGGAGCGCGCCGTGTGCACGCTGGAGGGCCCCCCCGAAAGGATGAGGCCGCTCGGGTTGTGTTCGCGTATCTCCCGCAGGGACGCGGTGTGGGGCAGTATCTCCGCGTAGACCTCGAGCTCCCGCAGACGGCGCGCGATGAGCTGCGTGTACTGCGAGCCGAAGTCCAGGACGACGATGGACGGCCGGAGCATCAGAATTTCCCCATCCCGATCTGCTGCGCCTTCTGGAATATCTTCCCTTCCGTCCGGATGGACGGGGCCAGGATGATCTCGGCCAGGTGCATCTCCTTGATGCTCACGGCGCCCAGCGCGCCCATGCAGGTCTTCAAGGCTCCCACCAGGTTCTGCGAGCCGTCGTCCAGGCGGGAGGGGCCGTAGAGGATCTCCTCGAGGGTCCCGGTGACGCCCACCCGGATGCGCGTGCCGCGCGGCAGGTTCGCGTGCGGGGTGGCCATGCCCCAGTGGAATCCCCGGCCCGGGGCTTCCTTGGTGCGGGCGAAGGCGGAGCCGACCATGACTCCGTCCGAACCGCAGGCGATGGCCTTGCAGATGTCCCCGCCCGTGCTCATGCCGCCGTCCGTGATGATGGGGATGTAGCGGCCGGTCTTCTTGTAGTAGAAGTCGCGGGCCGACGCGCAGTCGATCGTCGCGGTCACCTGCGGCACGCCCAGGCCGAGTACGCCGCGGGTGGTGCAGGCAGCGCCCGGGCCCACGCCCACGAGCAGGCCGCTGATCCCGGCCTCCATGAGCTCGACGGAGACGTCGTAGCCCACCACGTTGCCCACCACCACCGGGACGCGCATCTTCTTGCAGAACGCGGCGATGTCGAACGGCTTGTACCGGGTGGATTTGTGCCGGACCGTGGTGACCGTGGACTGGACCAGGAAGATGTCGCAGCCGGCTTCCTGCGCGATGGGGCCGTACTTTTCCGCGTTCTGCGGGATGGTGCTAACCGCGCAGGGGACGGCCGACCTCTTGATCTCCTGCACCCGCTGGGCGATGAGATGGTCCTTGGTCGGCTCGCGGTAGAGGTTTTGGACGAGTTCCGTGGCCTGCTCCGGGGAAGCGGAGGCGATCTTGGCCAGGACGTCCTGAGGGTTCTCGTACCGAGTGTTGATCCCGTCCAGATTCAGGACCCCCAGCCCGCCCTGCTTGCCGATGGCCGCGGCGAAGTTCACGTCCACGACCCCGTCCATGGCCGAGGCCAGGAACGGGATCTCCAATGAGATGTTGCCCAATTTCAGGGTGGTGTCGACATCCTCCGGATCGACGGTCATGTCGCCGGGCACCAGGGCGATCTCGTCGAAACCGTAGCAGCGCCTCACTTCCCTATCGCGTCCGATGAACACAGGCATGGCTCCTTACCCCCGTTGTCGTTACAAAAAAAGCCGCACGGTGACCTTGTCCTGAGTCACCGCGCGGTCCCTTTGCTTCAGAGTGGGCATCGATATGACTTCGGCCCGGCCTCCGCGAGATTCGGCGTCCTCGTCGGAGAAATACTATACCAAATTTGTCAGATGGCTCGCAAAGGCCCGAAAAAAGGGCTAGGTGCGGATGGGATTCGAACCCATGAATACGGGTTTTGCAGACCCGCCCCTTAGACCGCTTGGGTACCGCACCGATGCATATATCGTAGGATTTTTATGAGGAAGGAGACAACTAGAACAGGCGTCTTGCCAACGCCAGCAGCCCTTGATCCACCGCCGAGCGGTGCGGGCTCTTCCCTTCCGCCTTGAGCACTTCCTCCCGGTGGGCCTTGTACCACTCATAGGACTCGATCATCATCTCTTCGTTGGAGTGCCGGCTGCTCCAGCCCAGCTCCTTCTTGATCTTGCAGAGGTCGAAATAGAGGGACCTCCCATACATAAGAGAGTGGTAGGGCCGCAGAGCCCCGGACAGCTTCATGCTGATCCGCCCAAGGGCCGCAGGCACGCCGCGCACCCTGGACCCGGTCTTGGCATGAGCGCACAGGGCCTCCAAGGTCTCCCGCAGGGTGCCGTAGCGCTCCGCTCCGCAGTTGAACACCGAAGGCCCCGGCTTGGCGGCGGCCAGGATGCAGGCATCGGCCAAGTCGTCGGCATGCACGAACTGATACACATTGTCTCCCCTGCCCAGGACGGGGATATTGCTTCCTTGATAGACCCATTCGAACAGGATCTGGAATATCCCCAGCCTGCCGGACCCCAGGATGGTGCGCGGCCGGATGATGGAGACATCCCCGGCGCAGCGCCGGCAGAGCTCTTCCGCGGCCAGCTTGGAGCGGCCGTAGCCCTCCCTGGGGGCGGGGGGGGTCTCCTCCGTCACCGGGTTCTTCTCAGGCGTTCCGTACACGGCGCTCGAGGACAGATAGACGACTTTCTTGACCTTCGCGTCTCGGGCGGCTTGGAGCAGGTTCTCGGTCCCGTCCCTGCCGCCGGGGTCCCACGCCAGCGGCACCTGGGCCGCGCAGTGATAGACCACCTCCATGCCGTCGACCGCGGCGCGCATGGCGGCCGGATCCCGGATGTCGCCCTGCATGAACTCGGCCTCGGGGAGGCGGCCCGCGTCCTCGACGAGGTCGAGGACGCGGGGCTTCACCCCCCGGCCGATGAGCTCCCTCACGAGCACGGAGCCGAAGTATCCGGAACCGCCGGTGACGAGCGTCCTCATGGGTCGGCCCAGCGGACTTATCCGCATTACTTCCGCAGCGGAAGTGCTGTGGAAAACTCCGGAGGCCGTGCTGTAATGATACAAGAAAAATGTATTAGCATAGGTCGTTCGAGCCGCCGTCTATGGGAAAGCTCCGCGAGATGCTGAAGGAGGCGCGGCCGCACCAGTGGGTGAAGAACCTGCTCGTCTTCGTGCCGCTCGTGACCTCCCATCGCTTGGCCGAGGCCGAGACGTTCGCGAGCGCGTCCCGCGCGTTCCTCGCGCTGGGGTTCTGCGCCTCCGCCGTCTACGTGATGAACGACCTCTTCGACCTGTGCCCGGACCGCGCGCACCCCGCCAAGCGCGAGCGGCCCTTCGCTTCCGGGAGGCTCCCGCTGTCCTACGGCCCGCCTCTGGCCGCAGGGCTGCTCCTGGCCAGCCTCGCGGCGGGCTGGGGCCTGCCGTTCCGCTTCTGGGGAGTGCTCGCCCTGTATCTGGGTCTGACGACCGCCTACACCCTCCGTCTCAGGGACACGACGCTGGTGGATGTTTTCTGCCTGGCCGCGTTCTACACCCTCCGCGTGATCGCCGGGCATGCGGTGACCGACATCCCATATTCGCCGTGGCTCTCCGCGTTCTGCATGTTCTTCTTCCTGGGTCTGGCCGTGCTCAAGCGATACGCGGAGCTCTTGACGGCGCGCGGGGCTCACCGCGGCTACCGGGCGGGGGACGAGGGGGTGCTCCTGGCATTGGGCACCGCCTGCGGCGCGCTTTCGGTGCTGGTATTCGCCTTGTACATCAACACCCGACAGGTCGCGCTGCTCTACACGCGGCCGGCCCTGCTTTGGCTCATCTGTCCGCTGCTCCTCTACTGGATCGGCCGCGTCTGGTTCCTGGTCCAGCGCGGCGAGGTCGAGGACGACCCCGTGGTCTTCGCATTGAAGGACCGGACCAGCTACGCCGTCGGAGTCCTGGTCGCTTCCCTGCTCTTCGCGGCCGCGAGGTGATTCCTTGAGCTGGCTGGACTCGACCGTCCTCGCCCTGGTCCGCACATCCTGCGCGGAGGCCGCGATACCGGACGACCCCGCCCTCGCCCCTCCTTACGAGGACGCGGCTCGATTCGTCGCCCTGGAGCTGGCCGGCATGCCCGACGTGCTGAGGCTTCCCATGAGGGCCCTGACCCTGGTCTTCGACCTCGAGGGTCTGGTCAGGTCCGGACGGCTGTTCCATAGGCAGGCGCAGCGGGACCGCCGCGTCCAGATGGAATCCTGGAGGCGCTCGGGCCTCGCGTTCAAGCGGGACTTCATCCGATTCTATGGCGGGCTCTCCGCGTACGCTCTCTTCGCGCGCAAGCACGAGGGTTTGCCGGATGGCTGAGACCCTGAGCCCGGAGGTCGTTGTCGTCGGCTCGGGGCCCGGCGGCGCGTTGACCGCTTGCCTGCTGGCCGAGGCCGGGAAAGACGTGCTTCTTGTGGAGGAGGGGGAGGCCCACTCTCCGGAGGACTGCGCTCCGTTCTCCGCCGCCGAGTTGCGCAGAAAATACAGGAGCGGCGGCGTCACCGCGGCCCTGGGCAGGCCCAGCATCGCGTATGTGGAAGGATGCTGCCTGGGCGGGGGGAGCGAAGTGAACAGCGCGCTCCATCGCCGGCCGGATGCCGGGCTGCTCGCCGATTGGGCCGCTCGCTTCGACGTGAAGGCGTTCTCCCTGGAGGAGCTCCTCCCCCACTTCGAGGCATGCGAGGCGGACCTGGGAGCGCGCGCTTCCTCGGGGCCCGCGCCGGCCGCGTCCAAGAAGCTGGCGGAAGGAGGCCGTGCCCTGGGGTTGACGGTATCCGAAGCCCGGCATCTGATCCGACCCGGCGGGGAACGCCAGTCCATGACGAGGACGTACATCCCGCGCTTCACCCAGGCGGGGGGGCGCGTCTTGACCGGGACGCGGGTCGAGCGGCTGTCTTCCTGGGGGAGGAACTGGGCGCTGGAGTCGAGCAACGGTCCCAGGATCGAGGCCCGGACCGTGTTTCTGGCTTGCGGAGCGGTGCAGACCCCGGCGCTCCTGCGGCGGAGCGGGTTGGGCCGGCCCGCGGGGGAGAGCTTCCTGCTGCACCCCACGGTCAAGATCCTCGCCGTTTTCAAGGAGCCCGTGAACCCCGCGGGGACGGAGATGCCGGCGCTTCAGGTCCGCGGTCCAGGTGGCCTGAGCTTCGGCTGCTCGGTCAGCACCGCCGCGCACCTGGCTCTCCATATGGCGGAGCGCCCGGACGACCTGCGCGCCGTGCTCCGGTCCTGGCGGCACGCCGCCGTGTATTACGCCATGGTGCCCGGATCAGGACAGGGGAGCGTGCGCCCCATCCCGGGCTTCCGGGATCCGCTGGTGCGCTACCAGGCCGGGATCGAAGAGCTCGAGGGACTGGAAGCCGGCCGCAGGAAGCTCTCGGACATGCTGCTCGCGGCCGGGGCCGAGCGGCTCTATCCCTCGACGAGCATCATGACCGCGCATCTCTTCTCGTCCTGCCCCATGGGCGAGGACCGGAAGTCCTGCCCGTCGGATTCCTTCGGCCGGCTGCGCGGGCATCCCGGGATCCATGTGGCGGATGCGAGCCTGCTGTGCGGCGCGCCCGGCGTCAATCCTCAGGGGCTCATCATGGCCATAGTCCGGCGCAATGTCTCGGCGTTCCTGGGGAAACCATGAACGTATTGACTCCGCCGCCGACGGCTGTTACACTTCAGGTAGGAGCCTGTTTCGGCGAGGCTTCCGCGGGGTTGTGCCCTTATGAGACCGAGGAACTGCAAGGGGTTCACGCTGGTCGAGACGCTCGTCGCGGTGCTGCTGATCGCCATCGTGGTGACCTCGGTATTCTCCCTGGCGCTGACGTCGAAAGGGGCCTCGGTCAAGACGGGCCGGCGCGAGCAGGCGCTGTTCTACACCCGCAAGGCCATGGAGAAGCTCAAGGCCTATGTCACCGGAGACGAGACCTTCGCCGCGGCCGGGCCGAACTACGCGCGCGATCCGGGCAGGCCTTGGGCCATCCCCGAGGACGCCTGCGGCGGGTGCGGGGGAGCGGGACAATGCTGGGCTTTGGACCCGACCTGCACCCACGATCTCACGCTGATGCTGCCGGCGAAGCTCCGGGATGCCCCTATCAGCATGACGCTCGGCTATGCGGTGACGAACGACCCGCCGGGCTGCGTGGATAGGACCGGTCTGTCGGCCTGCCGCAAGGAGGTCCGGTTCACCGTCAATTGGTCGCAATGAGACAAGGTCAAGCCGGGTTCACGCTCGTCGAGCTCCTCGTGGCCGTCGCCATCTTCGCCATGGTGGTCGCGGGCATGGCCGTCATCTATTCGACCGCGTTCAAGCAGGGGACGGGCCTGTTGACCGATACCCGCCTGAAGGCGAACTCCGCCGTGGCGATGCGGGCCATACAGAGCGAGCTGGCCCAGGCGACGCGGCTCCAGCTGCCCCTCCCCAACAGCTCCGGCAAGCATCTTCGCGGATGGACGAACGTATCGCCGGACGTGGGACCGGACGGCAGCACGCCGGTCAAGCTGGCGATGGACAACGTCGTCGCGGACCGGCATTGGTTCCATTTCTGTCTCCAGGAGGGGTCAGCGGGGGGCTGCAACACGACGCAGAACCCCGTGTCCTGCCTTTTCTACTATCGCGGGCCGGATGGGGCGGCATGGGCCTCCACGTGGGGCATCACCGACGCCAACTGCGGGACCACCGTGGGCGGGGTCGCTCCGGACCTGCTGGCATCCTCCATCGTGGGGTTCGTCGCCAATGCGCCGGTCGCGGAAGGATACTTCACCCGGACCTCCGGCAGCGGGGTCTCGGAGGGCAATCAGGTGCGCGTGAGCTTCCAGATGAGGCAGTTCGCCACGCCCAACAGCCCGCCCGTGGAATTCACCACGGATTCGACGTACAGCGTCCAATTCGCGCCATGAGGAAAGATTCCGGAGTCGCGCTGGTCCAGGTCCTGGTGATGTCGGTGCTCCTGATCATCCTGGCGGCCGGGGTGCTGCAGATCATCTTCGGGACGCACGGCCTGATCGCGCGCACGCAAGCCGGGGACAAGGCCAAGTACTATGTCGAGGCCTGCATGGCCCAGAAGAGCGCTATCTGGGCCGGGAACCCCTGCAACGGCGCGGCGTCCGATACCTGCTCATTCACGACCCCGAGCGGGCTCCCGCTGGAGGTCCGCATCACCTGCGGGGCCAACAACCGGGTGAGCTACTGCACCGCATGGGGGGATTCCTCGACCTGTCCATGACCGCGGTCCTGGCGTTGTCGTTTTTCGTTTCCCCCGTCGCCTCCGAATCCCCCCGCGACGCGCTCGGCGTGCAGAGCGGCGTGTCCCGGACGAGGTCCATGCTCCCAAGCGGGCCCTTGGACCCCTGGGCGGGCTCCGGGGCCGGGGTCCCGGGGATCTCCTCCGTGGTCGCGTTCAGCCCGCGGCCCACGCCGCCGAAGCCGAGGCCCCTGCTCCACATCCCGCTGCTGCATCCTTTCGTGGTGCGGCTCCGCGGCGCGCCGGCTAAGCATTATGACACCCGCATGGCTCGGCGCATGGCCGTGATCGCCCACCAGTACAATGCCGGCGGCTTCCGGAGGCTGTGCTACGCCTACAGCTCCTGGCACCTGCAGATCGCCGGGATCATCAGCGCCGGAAAATGGGCGGAGCTTGGGATCCCGACGGAGAGCGCGGCGGATTTCGCCCGCTGGGCGGAAAGGAGCCCGCGGCTGCTCGATGAGCAGCTGCGGCTGCGCCGGATCTCCACTCCGGAGCGCGGCGCGGCCATGCCGGTCGGGAGCCTCGTGGTGTTCGGTCGGGGCCTGTGCGGCTACAACCGCCGGCACGGCCACATCGGCATCGTGACCAGTCCCGGGATGATCTGCAGCGACGGGTGCGAGGCTTTCCGGGAGCGCTGTCTGAAGACCTCCCGGGACCGCCGGAAGGTGTACGTGTACGTCCCCGTGCGTTAGAATACTTCGTATAATCGGAGCATGCTCCCAAACCTCGGTATCGGTGAGATCCTGCTCATACTCGTCGCGGCGCTCCTCCTCTTCGGGGCCAAGCGGCTCCCGGAGCTCGGACGTTCCGTAGGCCGGACGGTGAACGCGTTCAAGAACGGCCTGCGGGAGAACGCGGACGATGGGGCAGAGAAGAAGCCCGACTAGGCACCTGAACCCGAAAGGCGAGGCGCGGATGGTGGACGTCGGCGCCAAGCCGGTCACCCAGCGCAGGGCCGTGGCCGCCGGAAGCCTGCGTCTCTCCGACAAGGCCCTGCGGCTGCTCCGCTCCGGAGGCCTGAAGAAGGGCGATGCCCTGGCCGCGGCCCGGATCGCGGGCATCCTCGCGGCCAAGCGGGTCGACTCGCTCATCCCGCTGTGCCACCCGCTCGCGCTCGAATGCGTCGAGATCCGCTTCGGCTTCGGCGAGGGGCGGGTGGACGTGGAGGCCGAGGTCCGGACCTCGGGGAAGACCGGGGTGGAGATGGAGGCCCTGGCCGCGGCCTGCGTCGCGTGCCTGACGCTCTACGATATGGCCAAGTCCGAGGACCGCGCCATGACGATCGGCCCGGTCTATCTCGAAGAGAAGCACGGCGGACGGTCGGGGTCCTATATCCGATGAGCGCGCGGGTCGGCGTGCTCACGGTGAGCGACGCGGGCCACCGGGGAGAGCGGAAGGACCTGAGCGGACCGGCGCTGGCCGCCCGAGCCTCCGCGCTGGGGTGGCGGGTCTGCCGCTCCGCCGTGGTCCCGGATGAGAAGGGAGGCATCTCCCGCGTCCTGCGGCGGTGGTCCCAGGGGCCTGACGCCCTGGACCTGGTGTTCACGACCGGCGGGACCGGCTTCGGTCCCAGGGATGTGACGCCCGAGGCTACGCTCGCGGTCATCGAACGGCAGGCGTCGGGGCTCTCCGAGCGCATGCGGCGGGAGGGAGAGGCCAAGACCCCGTTGGCTTCCCTGTCTCGAGGGGTCTGCGGTCTCCGCAAGAGGACGCTCATCCTGAACCTGCCGGGCAGCCCGAAAGGCGCTGTCGAGTCGTTCGACGCCGTCGCCGGCATCCTGCCGCACGCTCTGGAGATGATGCGGGGTCGAGGGCATTGACCGAAGACCGGGAGATGCCCTTGGCGGAGCACTTGGACGAGCTCCGCACCCGCATCCTCGTGAGCCTCGCCGCGTTCCTCGCGGCCTCCATCGCCGCCTGGGGGGCTTCCGCTCCCGTTCTGTCCCGCATCGCGGATTCCGTGGGGGGCCTCGTCTTCCTCGCGCCGACGGAGGCTTTCTTCTCCAGGCTCAAGGTCGCGGCTCTGGGGGGCTTGTTCCTGTCTCTGCCGGTCCTCCTCTACGAGGCCTGGGAGTTCACCGCGTGCGCCATGGGCGGGGAGCTGCGCCGGGCCGTGCGGCTGCTCCTGCCCGCGTCCTATATCCTGTTCCTGGGCGGAGCCGCGATCGCGGCCTTCCTGGTGACCCCGGTGGCGGTGCGCGTGCTCGTGGGCTTCGGCCCGCCGGGGGTGCGGCCCATGCTGTCCGTGGGGACCTACGTGGACTTCCTGGCCTGCCTTTCGCTCGCCTTCGGCGCGGTGTTCCAGATCCCTCTGATCCTGATCGTATTGAGCAAGGCCGGGCTCGTCAGCCGGGCGTGGCTCGCGGGCAGGCGCGAGTACGTCTATCTGGCGGCGGTGGCGGCGGCCGCGGTCATGACCCCTGGGCCGGACGTGTTCTCGCAGCTCGCCCTGGCCGTCCCCATGGTGCTGCTCTTCGAGCTGGCCCTGCTGGCCATGCGCTTCATCTGAGCACGTCCTCGAAGAAGGCGCTCATGGCCGCCCAAGAGCGCTTGTCCGTCTCCTCGTGGTAGTCGGTCGAACCCGTCTCCGAGAAGCCGTGCCCGGCGTTCCCGTAGAAGACCAGCTGCCAGTCCGAGCCGGTCGCGCGAAGCTCCTTCTGGAGCGAGAGGACGCTCTCCGGCGGCACCACGCGGTCCTCGACGCCGTGGAGTACGAGAACCTTGGCCGCCGACTTGGATCCGGTCAGGGGACGGGGATCCGGCAGGAGGGTGTGGAAGACGGCCGCCGCGCGGAGTTCCACTCCCGAATGCGCCAGCATGAGAGCGGCCGCTCCGCCGGAGCCGTAGCCGACGGCCGCTATGCGGCCGCTTTCCACGAGGCGGTTGGTCCGGAGCGCCTTCAAGCCAGCCTCGGCCCGCTCCTTTAGGAGCACGGGGTCTTTCAGGAGGTCCGCGCCGACCAGGTCGAGGGTGAAGGAGATATACCCCATCCGGGCCAGCTGGAGGGCCCGTTTGCGCGGGAGGTCATCGAGGCCCTTGGAGCCGTGGGCCAAGAGGACGCCCGGCCTCCGGCCGGGCCTGGAACGGTCATAGGCCAGACTGCCGGTGAACGGGACGTCGCGGACCTTGTACTCGACGGTCTCCGTCTTGAAGGTCTGCTGGATGGTCACCGATTGGAGAGTGTAACCCCGGCGGGGCGGTACGTCAAGGCAAGAGTTCGAAGGGCCTGCCGTGGAGGGGAGTGAACGTGCCGAAATGACGGCGGTCGAATGTGGCGATGCGGACGACCTTGAGGCGTTCGGCCAGGGCCATGACTGCGGCATCCACCATGCCGAACTCCGGCCGCGCGCGCAGGATCTCGGCCGCGCGGCGCAGATCGGAGGGAGCGGACCATTCGACGGCCATCTCGCCCTTGAGGAGCCCCTCCAGGAACGAGAGTTCGGCCTGGGGCCCGAGATATTTCTGCGCCAGATAGCAGACTTCGGGCAGGACGGCGAAGGGGACCAGGAAGACCTCGCTGCGGCGCTTGAGCAGGTCCACAGAGTCCTTGTGATGGGGGTCGTCCTTGTCCAGGAGCGCGAAGAGGAACCCTGTGTCGGAGAGGACGGCCATCAGCGGCGCTTGGGAGGCTTGTCCTGGAACAAGAGATCCTCGTCGCGCTCGGAGACCCGGAATCCTCCGCCGCTCTTGCCCGCGCCGATGAAAGAGGGGCTCGCGCCCTCGGCGTGGGTCCGAACGAAGTCCTCGAGGGCCCGCCGGATGACCTCGGAGACGGAGACTCCGAGCCGTTGAGCCATGGAGCGGATCTCCAGCATGAGGGCGTCCTGGGCGAGTATGGTCGTCCGAGTCATATGAATATGCTTATACATATTATGCTGTGCGATATCGCCTTTGTCAAGCCCTTCTCAGCTCGCTAGAATAGAGTCACCATGGCCAAAACGATGATTCTGGCGTTGTGCGCGTCGGTCTTCGCCGGGGAGCTCAAGCTCGTGCATCTGCCGTCCCCGGACATGCAGGGAGGCAAGCCTCTCATGCAGGTCCTGAAAGCCCGGCGCACCAAGCGGAGCTTCAGCCAGAAGCCGCTCACCCGGCAGCAGCTCTCGGACCTGCTGTGGGCCGCGGTCGGGGTGAACCGGGCCGATACCGGGGGAAGGACCGCGCCCACGGCCAGGAACTGGCAGGAGATCGACGTGTACGTGGCCTTGCAGGACGGGTTGTACCGTTACGACGCCCTGACGAACTCCATGGCCCAGATCAAGGACAAGGACCTGCGCGGGGAGACCGGGCGGCAGCCCTTCGTGGCCGACGCGCCAATGAACCTGATCTACGTGGCGGACTACGAGAAGATGAAGGGCGCTTCGGACGCGGACAAGGCGTTCTACGCGGCCACGGACACGGGATTCGTCGCCCAGAACGTGTACCTGTTCTGCGCGTCCGAGGGCTTGGCCACGGTGGTGCGGGGGGCTTTGGATAGAGAGGAACTCGCCAAGGCCATGGGGCTGCCGCGGACCCAGAAGGTCATCCTGGTCCAGACCGTGGGGCTGCCGGGGAAGGAATAATACTTAAGAATGAGGAATGCGCTCGCCCCGCGATGATCCAACCGGCGGTCTGCGCAGGACAGAGCGCAGTCCAGTGAGAATAAGGCATGCGCTCGACAGGAATCGAACCTGTATTTCCAGCTCCGCAGGCTGGCGCTCTATCCATTGAGCTACGAGCGCGTGTTCTCGACGAGAACTGAGTCCGCAGCCTGCGCGCCTTCACAGTAAGTATGGCGCTATCGGCCTGTCCAAAGATCATCCCCTGAGGGTCAACACCAGGGGTCTGCGGGCGATCCCATGCCCGACACACCCGCCCACCTTTGATGATGCAACGGACCTGCCCCGACTGGATGCGAAGCGGGCGTGTTCTTCCTGCGGTAGGTTTTATGCCCCCAGGATAATATATTCCCCCGGGGACGCGCCGGTGTGGACGGCGGGGTCAAAGGGGAAGAACTTTATCCAATCAATGGTGATCTCGCAGGTCTTTTCTTTCTTCTGATAATAGCGAACGAGCAATCCCGGAGACTTGGCGATTGGATTGGACATGACCCAAACTAGTTGTCGCCTTGGGGTGGTTCCGGGCATGACGGTGCCGACCCCCGGTTCCCGGGCGATTCTGAACTTGACAGCCTCATAGACATCTTCAGCGAAAGGATACTTGGCCACAGCAGCATCCACTTCTTTCGATACGTTGTCGGTCTGGGAGATGGTTAGGGCTGGCACAAGTCTGCGGAGGCCATCTTCATGTGGTCTTCCGTGATGGTCCCCAGGGATTCCGCGAAAATTGTGTAGAGGGGGATCTCCTCACCGTTTTCGATACAGCGCCAGATTGCCCCATGAGTCTTCTCGCTAAGCTCAAAAGAATCCTGGTCGCTGAGCTTCTTCATCACCCCATCGATAATCTGCAACTCAGTGCCACTGAACTTAGATTTGTCCACATCTCCGACGGAATCAAAACACCGGCTCCACTTGCCCCGACGAGTCTTCTTCCCGGGGACCACCCTGCCCTCGTCCTGCAGAGCCTTGAGTGCGACCAGCTGGTGCTTGGCGGCGGGCCCATGCTTCCTGCGGACATAGGTTTCGCCGGTAATGGAATGCCCTAGGGCCACATAGGCATAGGCATCTGAATACCACAAGCCCTTATTGAGCTTGATGGAATCCAAATCGAAACCGACCTTCTCCGCCTCATCACAGATGTAGTGGATGGTCGCGGTCAACTTCTTGAAGTTCAATGCCATTCTTGCCAGCCTCTGTCCAAAACTGCCCGGGAACTTGCCCAAGGGCTAGTATAACATAACCCGATGACGACTCAGCAAGCCGTATAGGATAACTGAACAATCGCGGTCGTCAAGACCTACGCCTCAAATTCTCTCAAGCAACATTTCTGCCCCAGCCATGGAATCAGGTCCCACTACCCAAGGCAAACGCGCCAACGGGGGGCACGCCTGAGAATGGGCAAGAACATGGTCTAGAACCTCCAAAAGACGCATTTAAACGCATTTCCCAATGCAACGTTCTCCCCTTTTGTCGCATTGAGTCTATCTAAGTCCTCTTAGGTCTTGACAGGTCCCAACAAGTCAGCTATACTATTGGGGAGGGAGGACAAGAAGATGAAAGGAGCGAGACCCCTGACGGACGCGGAAGTGAAGAAGGTCGCCGGTGCCATCTCCGGGACGTTCGAGACCCGGGACCGCGCCATGTTCATCCTCGGCGTCAAGTCCGGCTTCCGCGTCAGCGAGCTCCTCTCCATCCTGGTGGGGGACATGCTGGACGCCTCGGGCAACGTGGCCGAGCGGGTCTACGTCCGGCGCGGCAGCATGAAGGGCCAGACCGCGGGGCGCTCGGTGGTGCTGCATGTCGAGGCCCGCGCGGCCGTGGGCGAGTGGATCTCCGAGCTCCGCGAGGCCGGGCAGCTGGACCCCGAGGCGCCGCTGTTCGTGAGCCGCAAGGGGGACCGCCAGCCGATCAGCCGCTGCCAGGCGTGGCGCATCCTCGGCGCCGGCTACGCGCGGGCGGGGATCACCGGGAAGCTCGGGACCCATGCCATGCGCAAGACCTTCGCCAGCCGGGTCTATGAGCTCCTCGGGCACGACCTGGTGAAGACCCAGCGCGCGCTCGGGCATGCGTCCATCAATTCGACGGTGGCTTACTTGTCGTTCGCAGAGCAGGACATCGAAGCGGCCATCCTGGCCGCGTAGATCAAGGGGAGGCGTGGGACATGGAGAGGCTGAAAGGCTGGACCCGGATGCGAGTGGGAGACTTCATCATCACGGCCCAACAGGACGCGCAAGGGTTCTTGAGGGTCAACGTCCGCGCCATGAGCGCGAAGCGAGTCATAGACGTAGAACACCCCTGGAGAGATCAGGGCGGGTGCGCGCCAAGGGACCGGAAGGTGTTCACGACAAATGAGACCATCATCGGCTATGAGTGCGATTGGGAACACTTCTGTGGCGAGGATGGCCGCATTAACCGGGGACCGATGGAGAAGGCCCTGCAGGACCCCATCTTTCGTGCATGGCTGACCATGACGCGCAATCTTGGGGGCAGGACCCCCGAGGAGGAACTGGACCGCCATGAGGCATCGAGGCGGGCAGATGCCGAGACCGGATGCGCCGGCGCTATCCTCGCATCACTCAAGACGACGGAAACGGAGGAATAAGGCATGAAGAACGTGACGACGAAAAGCCGGGCCAAGATAAGGCCGCTGTTCAGCATGACTACTTGCTGGAATCTGCCCTACCTCGAACCCAAGGGGGCGACGGTCTACGCCATCGAGGGAGCCGAGGTCTACGCAAAGGAGCTTGGACTTCGCCGCGGGGGTCAGGTCCCTAATCGCATACTCACCAACAACGGCTTCGGCCTGGATTGGGACCAACCCATCCTGGTAAAGCGGAACGGGGCCTATGAGATCGTCGTCCTGTCCATACCCGATAAAGCGACCGTTCATGCCCGCATAACTGAGGAAAGGAAATTGGAGAAAGCGGGGGCCGTCCCAATCCTCGCTTACTACCGGGAGTGAGGGGGGACAGCATGGCGAAGAAAGGAACGTTGACGCTTGACGGCTTCAAGATTCAGGCCGAGGTGATAGAGCCGGGATTCCTCAAGGTGCGGATACCCGGGGCGCTGTCCATCTCCAGCCAGGGCATGAAGACTCCGCGTGGCAACGCGATGCCATGCGCCTTCGTCCGAGGGGCGGACGTTCAGACGTTTACCTCGTTGCGGAGCTGGATCCGGCGCGACGGATACGAGCCGTTGCCTGTGAGAAAGCGGAAGGGCTGACGTTCGGCTATCGGGAGTGATTCTGGAGGAATGGACAAATGGCAAAGAAGAAGCGGAGCGACGGGAGCGGCGTTGTCGGGAGCGCCGGCGGATGCTACACTAGCAGCATGGCGCTCGAGAGGGAGTTCTACACGGTCAAGGAGTTGGCGGTTGTGCTGGAAGTGAACCCGCGCACGATTGCGCGGCTTGAGGCGCGGGGCGAGCTCAAGTCCTACAAGATCGGGCGAGCGAAGCGCTACCGCCGCGAGGACATAGAGGCGTATCTGCAGCGGTGCAAAGGCTGACGGAGTAGACGGGCGAGGCGTCCGCGAGCGCCTACGATTTGAGCCGTCCTCTCGCGGGGGCGGCTCTCCGTTTTTCGAGGTAGACCATGAACGGCCCGAACGATTGGTGGGACTCCGACAAAGCCGCGGATTACGTCGGCATCACCCGGCGCGTCCTCAATAAGTGGTGCCGCCAGGGGCGCGTGAAGTTCGGGAAGGCCGGACGGGAATACCGCTTCCGGCAGGAAGATTTGGACAGGGCTGTGATGGTGGGGGGGAGATGAAGCGCAAGACCGCCTCCAAGGTGCCGCAGTATGCGGGCGTCCTGCGCTTCAAGAAGACGCAGCGAGGGGTCCGGGTCGTGTGGGATTTCAAGCGACTGGCGCGTGTGGTGGAGGAGTTTCAGAAGATCCGGACGCGCCAGCGGAAAGCCTGGAGCGTTGACGCCAGCCGGGGGCGCAAGGTCTACGGTATCGGCATCAAGAAGCAGTTCCGCTTCGTGGAGTCCGCCCCGCTCTGGATTGAGGAGCTGCGCTCTGTGCTCACGGTCCAGCACCCAATCTTGGGGCATCAGGTCTTGTGCGTCCCCCGTGTGGTGAGCATCCCCCAGCTGCAAGAGGGCAAGATCATGACCCTCCTGCGCTACCTGGAGCAATGGCCTATGCGTCCCCGCGCGGACAAGCGCGGCGCTCCAAAGGGGGAGCGCGCATGCACGGCAATGCTGCGCGGCCGGGTGCTCGCTGAATACAAGAACGTCGTGGGGCAATATCCCAACGAGTCCGACGCCTGGAGATACAAAGAAGTGTCCCGGCGGTTGAGGCCGAGCCACAGGATTTCTCCCCAGCGCGTGCAAGCGTTCGTTCTCGCCAGCCGCAAGCGTTCCTTCCGCAGGCGGTAGTCAAGAGATTCCAACCCAAGAAATGCAGTCTCCCACCGTCGGGGATTGCTCAGAATAACAAGACCGGCTTATTCTGAGCAATTCCGGGGATTATCCTGTCTCCATGAAGTCCGACCGACGCAGTTTAGGAGGCAACATGGGCCTTACGACGGGAGCCGCGGCGCGAGTTCTAGGCGTGTCCGTCGATACGGTGGTGAACTACAGCAGGCAGGGGATTCTCCATGCCTTCCGCTCCAGTTCGGGCTGGCGCTACTTCAGACAGGATGAGGTGGAGAATCTCGCCAAGGCCCGCGCCCGCAAGTTCGGGAGCTGACCCATGGCAAACGACAACCTCGGCGAAGCCGTCCTAGTCCTGTCCACGGACGATAAGAAATATCTCGACGGGCTCATGTCCGCCAAGGGCAAGGCCGCCCAGTGGACGGAAGAGACCCAGAAGATGGTCGAGCACCAGGGGCGGCTGGGGAAGGCGTTCGAGCGCGTTGGCGTAGACGTCTTCGGCGGCCAGCTCCTGCACCTGGCCGGGGTGAGCGGGCAGACCCGGTCGATGGTGACGCTGCTCGGCATTTCGGTCCGTGAGGCCACATCCGCGTTCGGCCTGGCAGCGTCCGCGGCTATGCCGTGGATGTTCGCCCTCGGTGCCTTGGCCGCCGTCGCCTACAAGGTCTACGAGGGGCAGGAGAAGTCCCGGGAATCGTTGGCCGAACTCCAGAAGAAACAGCAGGAGTCCTTCAACACCACCACGGACCTAGTGGAAAAGCTCCGCATCTATGAGGCCGTGGTAGGGATGCTCCCCCTGCGTCTGCGCGCCCTGGCGAATGAGACCGAACGGCTGAACGGCATCCAGAGGCAACAGCTCATCACTACCGAGGCCGAGAGTTTGGCCGCGGTCCAGAGGACCCTGATCGTCAACAGGGCGCGACTAGCCGATGAGCAGGCATACATCGCCGCAACCAAGGAACGGATGCGCCTGGGCGCGGGCGACGTTATCCAGATGGGCCAATGGGCGCTAGGCATCGAGACGGCCACGAAGCGGTCGAAGGAGCTCACCGCGGAGATAGACCGCCAGCGTCAACAGGTCAAGCAGCTTGAGGCCGACATCTGGTCCCAGGGCCAGGGCGCGAAGGCCGCGGAGGATTTCGTCGTCAAAAGGTGTAGAGGCCGCCACGGATGCGCTGAAGGCGCAGGAGAAGGCCCTGAAGAAGATCGCTGACGCCGCCGACAAACTCAACGACGCCTACAAGAAGAACGCCGCCGACGGCGCGGCGAAGATGCAGAAGGCGCACGAGAAGCTCCGGGCGGAGTGGGCCAAGGAAGACGCGGCGGTGGCGGCCTCGCAGGCTAAGATTCGAGCGTTCTTCGGGGTGGGGAAATCAGATGCCGAGGACTTTGCGCAGATCGCAGGCCAGACGTTCCAGCAGTTCGCCGACGGCGTGGGTCAGTCCTACGCCAAGATGATCGTGGAGGGAAAGAATTTCAGCACGTCGATGAAGGACGCATTCAAGAACATGGCAGAGTCCTTCATAGCGGACGTAACGTCGATGATCGTCAAGTGGATGGAGCTCCAATTGGTCACGGGGATCATGGGCGGATTCGGCGGCGCTCCCGCTGGATCGTTCATGATGAGCGGCATGGCTGAGGGTGGCCCGGTGAACAGGGGCGAGCCCTACATCGTTGGAGAGAGGGGGCCTGAACTGTTCGTCCCCGGGCAGGACGGGCACATCATCCCGCAGTCGGAGCTGCAGGGGCGCACTGAGATTCACGTCCACCAGACGTTCAGCACGCCAGGAGTAGACCTTAGCTCGATGGAGTCCGCGCGCAAATTGATGAGGGCGCAGGCTGCAGCCATGCGCTCTGGCGCTATCGAGGCGCTGACCTTCGCCCAGGCAGCGACAGACCAGGCAACGAAGAACGCGGGGAGGTCCAGGGGATAGCACCCCGCCAATAAAAGAGCCGCCCTTCCTTTCCGGGGATCGGGGCGGCTCAAGGAACGTCTATGGACAACAGTATAGCCCGTCAGGTTTCATTTTTCAACCCGGCCCGGAGTCTGGAGGCGCGCTTGCTCCTCGGGAACGCCGCACCAGACTCCGAGCTATTCTCACGCGCCGCGTCCGCCGCGGCCTTTCTCTTCGAGCATCCCGAGCAGCGGGCGCGGTGGCTCGGTCGATTCCGGCGAGCGGCCTGCAATCCCTGGGTCGCCTCGGCCTGGCTCCTCGTGGAGCCCATCCTCCGGGGGCGCGCATGACGGCGAAGGCTCCCACTGGCCCGGTGCGGCCCATCGTCTTCAACGGCCGGCAGATCGGCCACGTCCAGGGCACGGAGGCGCTATTCAAGGTCCAGCGCTCCCGGCACTTCTTCGGCATCATGGGTTCTTGGACGCTGGACGCCCGCGTGTTCGGCGCTATCCGGCTGCTTGTTACGCACATCATCTTTGAGGACACCGAGGCCGGGCAGACATGGGCGGCCACGGTGGAGGAGTTCAACACCCACGGAGAGCGGACGGAGAACCGCTCCGGGGTCAAGATCGCCCTCGCCGCCCGCCACTGGCACAAGATCCGCGAGCAGGAGCCGCCCGGGCAGGAGCAACTCTTCCAGGGGGCGGCATGAAGAGAGACGCGCATACGCGGATATTCCATGAGCTCCTGGAGCCCCTTCTGCGCCTGGACCTGACGGGAGTCCAGTTCCGCATCATCCTCTGGGTGGCGCGGAACTCATACGGTCGGGGCGGGGCCTTTTTTGCGCCCTACTCCTGGCGCCGGATCGGCAAGGACCTGCGGGCCGATAGGCGAGGCGTTGCCCGGCAGGGCGCGGACCTTCTGCAGCGCGGGATACTCCGACCCGGGGGGGATGGGGAACTCGGCATAAGCAAGGACGGGATTAGGTCTTTAGCCCTGGGACTACAGTCCCAGGGGGACTCCAGTCCCATGGGACTAGGATGCACAAAAGAGGGGACTACAGTCCCAGGGTATTCCTATAAGAAAGAAAAAAGAAACCCGGCCAACGCCGGAGTGGTGGAGCCTTCCAACTCGAACGGCAAGACCTCTCCCCAACAGCCCGGGCCCGCCCCCTCTCCGCTGCCGGAAGGGTTCGCGGAGTTCTGGACCGCCTACCCCCGGCGCGTGGGCAGGCAAGCCGCCCTTCGCGTCTGGAAGCGTCTCAGACCGGACGTTTCCTTGTGCGCCAGGATCATGCGCGCCGTGGAAACTCAGAGGCGCTGCGACCAGTGGATGAAGGACGGCGGGCAGTTCATCCCGCATCCAACCACCTGGCTCAATCAGGGCCGCTGGGACGATGAAGTATCCAGGAACTCCGGAGGAGTCAATGACACCCTCTACGACTGACCAATCGCCCATCGAAGTCCAGGCCAAGCTCGAGGAGAACCTGGTCCGCTACAACGGGGAGGATGCGGTCGTATCCTCGACCGAGATGCGGGCCATACTGAAGAACCGGCAGCGCAGCGAGGTCCGCTTCCGGGCCGGCATCCCCGGGCTGGACGACCTAGTGGACGGCTTCGAGGGCGGGGAGCTCGTGGCGCTCTCCGGGCCGACGAAGCACGGCAAGACGCTTCTGGCTCAGACGCTGACCGTGAAGTTCGCGGAGCAGGGGATCAATTCCCTCTGGATCTCCTTCGAGGTCCCCATGCCGCAGTTCCTCAAGCAGATGCCGGACTCCTGCGAGTTCTATCTCCCCAAGCTCCTGCGGCCCCACAACGCCACATGGCTCGATGACCGCATCCTGGAGTCCAAGCTCAAGGACAACGTCCGGGCCGTGTTCATCGACCATCTCCACTACCTCGTGGACCTGGCGAAGGGCGGCCGGAACATCTCCGTGGATATCGGCCAGGTGGTCCGCGGGCTCAAGCGCACGGCCGTCCGGCACAACCTCGTGCTGTTCCTCCTCTGCCACGCCACCAAGGCGCTGACCGAGAAGGGAGAGCAGCGCGAGCTCGGCGCCTTCGACATCCGGGACAGCTCGTTCGTCCCCCAGGAGGCTGACTCGACCTGGGTCATCATGCGCAGGAAGGACCGGGAGACTGACGAGTTCAACAACCGGGCCACGCTCAAGGTCTGCAACCATCGGCGGACCGGGGTCATGGAGAGGCGGGTCATCCTGGAGAAGCGCGGCCTCCTGTTCGAGCAGGCTTACGAGCCCGGGGAGGAGCCTATCATCATTGCCGGCGGACCTGTGGCGGACGGCGGGGACGGGGGGGACTCGATTCCCTTCTGAGCCCATGACCCAGCCCCAGGACTTCCTCGAGGCGCTCTGGATGCGGGCCCACCGGCACGCGGGATGGCTGTCCGTGCTCGTTGACCGGCTCGGCCTAGACGCGCAGGACGCGGAGATCCTGGAGGAGCTGGACGACCGCCGCATGGAGCTCGAGGGCCTGCGGCGCCGCGACTTCCCCCGCGTCCAGCAGGCGGTCCGGGAAGCCGTGGCCGGGGTGGACCAAGCGGAGGTCGCGGGCGCGCGCGAGCGGTTCCTGGAGGCGCGGCTTGCGGCCATGGAGGAGGACATCCGTTCCCGCTATGCGGACTACCAGGCCGCGGTGGACAATGACGCACCCGGCGCCGACCGGCTCCTGATCCTGGACGGCATCAGGGCCCTGGAGGCGAAGAGGGACAGGCTCGGCCGCGAACTGGCCGCCTTGCGCCGGCCGGACCGGGAGGGGCGGCTGGAGGACTGGCAGATCGAGCGGGCCCGTGGCTTCCCGCTGGAGAAGCTCGTGGAACCGCGCAAGGGCTACATCCTCTGCCCGTTTCATGAGGACCAGCATCCGTCCATGTGGGTCAAGGGGGGATGGGGCTACTGCTTTGTCTGCGGGGCAAAGATGGACGCCCTGCGGTTCATGATGGATGTTCGGGGCCTGCCCTTCCGGGCGGCGGTGGAGGCGCTGCAGTGAACACGATCGGCCACACCCCGCGATGGTGACCTGGCCCCGTATAATGCGCACGCGAATATAACTATGAAATGGAAACATAGACCGGAACCCGAGGTATGAACCGCCCGCGGATGGTGGGTGGGGTCTGCGCTGCCTGCGGCCGGACGTTCCTGGCGCGGGTCGCGGATTTGGCCCGCGGGAGGGGCCGGGCGTGCTCCAGGGCATGCGCAGGGCGTCTTGGGGGCAGACCCAAAGCCTCGCACCCCTTGGAGAAAGGCGCGCACCCATTCCAGGGGGGACTCGCAACCGGGCCAGCATGCCGGGTAGGGCCGCGCGCGTCCCAAGGACGGATAGGATGAACATCGGAAAGGAGGAGGTAATTCAAAATGTCATTGGATTGGCACGGCGATGAACTCATTAAGCGGATGCAGAGGGCCGCACGAGAAGGGATCAACAAGACTATGGCCGACTGCGTCCTGGACGCGAAAGAGACCCACGCCTTCACGAACCGGACGACCACGGCGGAGAAGTCCATCCGCATCGCCAACAGGGCCCGGTCCTTGGGCAGTAGGACGCTCGGGATATGGGGCAGCGTGGCCTGCCGCTACTTCAAATATCTGGAGTTCGGGACCAAGTTCACCAGGACGCGCACGACCATCCGCCAGCGCATGAGGCTGATGCGGACGGGCGTGTTCAAGCGGCCCAAGAACGCCGGGGCTCCGCCGTGGCAGGGTGGGTCATGGTCGCCTACCCTGCGGGCGACCGCCGCGCGCATCTACCCCAGGCTGGCGGCCAACATCCGCGAGGCGTTCAAGCGTGGGGGGTGAGCCCCCTCGACGGAGCCCCCAATTTTTAATCAGGGGGAAATTTCGGACGATTCAGGGGCGGCAACATGGTTTTTAACGGGCGGGAAACGGTGACCGCGGGGCTGGGCCGTTCCCGGCTCACTTGGGGGCCGAAGTGGTAGAATCCCTGAACTCCCGGTTTCGCACACCCGGGGAATCCCCAGCGCGATAGGCCGCGATCAATGATTCTGCGGCCCCGTGAGGCAGCATGCACAAGGTCGTTCTACCCATGGCTCTCCTGGTGTTCTCTGGATGCGCGACGTGCCGCGTGAGCAAGGAACAACTCGCGGAGCTCGATAAGAAAGCATCGGATGTCAGCCCGGTGCTATGCACCCCCCAGACCTGCCCGGACCTCTGGGACCGGGCGCAGGTGTGGCTCGAACGCCACTCGACCTATAAGCTCCAGATGGTCCACTCCGCCGTCATGGAAACGTTCAACCCGCTGAAGCGCGACTCATTCGACGAGGAATACCAGTTCTCTGTCACCAAGGAGCCGCTTGGCAATAGCACCTATTCCATTGCGATGTCGGCCAATTGCCGGCCTAGCGTCGCTGCGGGGAAGAATTGGGTCCCCACTGGTGCGACTTGCACGCCGTCTCCCAAGCAGATCACAGCCGCCTTCCGGCATTACCTCGCCACCGGCGAGGACGTGCTCGCTGGGAAACAGTGGTGCTCGGTGAGGTGAGCCCCAGAAAGCCGAAAAGACGAATATAACGAGGCTTACCCCGGAACACAAAACGGAACACAGCGCGCGCGTCCTCGACGAGGATAACTTGCCGGACTAGAGAGTTAAACCCAGGAGGGCATTGGCGCTCTATAAAAAGGCGTCTACGCCACCCAGGGCGGCACGCACTTCAGCGAAAAGAAATCGGACTCGCCAATAGCGGACCCGTCGGTCTAGTCGTCCCAGGGGTATTTCCCAAGCTCATTGGCCGGATCCGCGGGGCGATATTGAAGGTCAGTGCCAGCAAGAGAGTCCGCAAGCCGTTTTTCGAAGGTTTCGCGATTGTTGTTCAGGAGAACGCACATGACATGAAGCTCCCCCTGCGTCTTGCGGGAAAATCGTGTGGGATTCGTGGGTAGAAGTAACGCATTCGCAAGAGTCGCCTGTTCTACCATGAGCGCCGCACTGTATCTGGTCTTGGCGGACATGGGGATATCACTTCTTAGCAGCTCTTCAAGCTGGATTTGTGGGACAAGCCCAATCACCCTCCCCTGCCCGGGCAACAACTTTTTCGAAATGTCCATGTGGCCCAGGCAGGCATCTTTGCCCCTCCGGAGATCGATAGCCAGGGAATCAAGGAGTGTCTGTTGCAGTGTGAGCTTGGCCTCCGAGGCGTCCGCCATCGTGTATAGCCAGATGGCCAGGCCAAAGGTCACAGCGGAATATGCTATTAGCACCGATGTGACGAGGGAGGAGTGGGACTCCCAGTTCAAACGTTTCCTTCGCGAGTAGATGACTCCCGCGATAATCAAGCCAACCGTTAATACGAATAGGATGTGGCCCAAATTTCTCATGGTTGCCTCCGTTGTCTCCGGCTAGGATAACTAATTTTGTCCCCGACACGGGGTCCCTAACTCAGCTTCACGGCCCGCCGTTCCCCCGGCAAGGGCCCCATCCTATCCAGCGGACTCGCGCTCCGGTGCTTGGCCAACGCATCATCGTCCGTCATGTTCACGTAGTTCCTCACCATCGCCAGCGACGAATGCCCCAACAGCTTCTGCAACGACATCACATCCCCGCCGTTCCTCAGGAACTGCAATGCGAAAAAATGCCTCAACGCATGCGCCGACACCCGCCGACCCTCGATCCCCGCAGCCCGCGTATGCCGCTTGAACCTCTGCTCGAACGCATGCCGGGTCAACCGCTCTCCAAAGCGGTTCACCCACAACCCATCCGCCCCCTCAAAGGGACCTCGCACCTTCAGCCAGGACATAAGGGCCCTTCTGGCCGTCTGCCCGAACGCTACCCGGCGCTCCTTGCGCCCCTTGCCGAACACCACCGCGCTCCCGGAGGACCAGTCCACGTCCCCGGCTTTCATCCCGAGCGCCTCGGAGAGCCGCACCCCCGTATCCGCGAGGAACAGGATCAGCGCATGGTCCCGGACCGCGAGCGCGTCCCCGGTCCCCAGGCTCGCCAGCAAGGCCCTCAACTGCTCCTCGGATATCGGCTTCACGAAACGCCTTTCCCTCCTGGGCCGCTCCACCTTCTCCATCGGGTCTATGAGAATCAACCCGTCCCGGTGCAGGAAGCGGAAGAACGTCCGCAGGACTCGAAAGGCCCCATCCACGGTCTGGTCGCTGTTCCCTCGGGTTTTCCGCTCCTCCAAGTGGGCCCTCAGATGAGAGGGGGAAACCTCGAACAACGGCACCTTACCCACCCAACGCTCGAAGGCCCCCAGCTTCTCAGCGTATAGCTCCTGGGTGCGAGGGCTCAGATTCTGGGACTTGCAGCGCAGGGAGAACAGCCGGAAAGCCTGCTCCCAGGTTAAAGCCTCGGGCCGTAGGGTCTGTATCATCAGTCCGCTCATGTCATCCTCCGATGGCAGACCGAATGAAGGCTGGCGCTATGAGGGGCGTTTTCAGCCCTCCGCGACCATTCCCGCGTCAGCTATTCGTGAAGGATTCTGCTGGAAAACACGCAAAGAAGATTGCGCTCGACAGGAATCGAACCTGTATTTCCAGCTCCGCAGGCTGGCGCTCTATCCATTGAGCTACGAGCGCGTGTGAACGAAAACAGCGGAACACGATTATAGCTTATTTCCTGAACTCGTCGTTTATTTGGTAGTCTAGGCCCATGACGACGAGAAACGCCGTTTTCCTCATGGCTGTCGTGGCGATCCTTTCCGGCTGGACCGCCCCGCCGGAGAAAAAAGACCTCATCGACCACCTCCGCGCAGCGTACGATTTCCCGTCCGTCGCCGATGTGGATATCAGCGAGCCCGCGTCCTGCGACGTCCCCGGCTTCCGCATGGCCAAGCTCTCTTTGCGCTACGGCACCATGGAGCATTCCGAGAGCCTCTACATCTCCGAGGACGGACGCTACTACATGCTCGGGAAGTTCAAGGACGTGCGCGTGCACCCGTACGAGGAAAGGCTCAAGAAGATGGAGCTCAAGGACGCGGGAGTGCGCGGCAAGGCGGACGCTCCGGTCACGGTGGCGCAGTTCACCGATTTCCAGTGCCCCTACTGCCAGCGGGGCTTCGAGATCATGAGGGACCGCGTCCTCAAGGATTTCCCGGACAAGGTCCGATGGGTCTATAAGTCCTTCCCGCTGGCCGAGATCCATCCCTGGGCCCAGCCGGCCGCCGTCGCGGTCGAGTGCGCGAGGAAGCAGGGGAACGAGAAATTCTGGAGCCTGCACGACGCCCTCTTCGATGCCCAGCGGGAGATCCGCGCTGACAAGTTCGAGGAGAAGCTCCAGGAGCTGGCGAAGAAGGCCGGCATCGACGACAAGAAGCTCATGGCGTGCTACGACAAGGAAGAGTCCCTGCCCACGGTCAGACGCGACGTCAAGGAAGCCGCCGAGGTCGGGGTGAACAGCACTCCGAGCTTCGTGGTGAACGGCCGGATCGTGGCGGGGGCCGACTACAACACGCTCAAGAGGGTCATCGAGGACTTCCTGGGGAAGAAGGTCGAAGAGAAGCGTTGACGGGACTGTTCGCGTTGGCGTTGGCCGTCGCCGGCGGCCCGGATAAGCTCCTCCAGGAGCTCAAAGCCGCGCCGTCTCCCCTTCCCGCGGGAGCCGTCGCATACCTTCTGCGCGCGGGGGCGGTGGACGCCGCGGTCTCCGAGCTCGAAGCCATCCTCTCCGGTCCCTCGTACGACCCCGTGGCGGGGGGGCGCATCTCGAGTTCAGGGAAGAAGCGCTTGGACGAGAACGCCCGGTTCGCCATCGAGCTCCTGGAGGTCTATCAGGCCTCCAAGAGGCCCGAGTTCGCCGAAGCGGCTCGGCAGACCTTGGACTTCATCCTGCGGGACGGGAAGGGCGCGGACTTGTGGGACCGGAAGGGGGTCGAGAAGGCTCTCGGGAGTTCCGCCGCGGAGGTCTTCCTGTTCCGCTACGCTGTCCCTGAGACCCCGGGCCGCGTACGGACGGCGCACAGCGTCGAGGAAACGGCCGCTCATTTCGGCAGGACGTCCGCGGAGGTCAACCGGCTTCTGCGCACGGCGCGCAAGCGGCTCCTGGAGCGCGTCCGCCCCGCCCGCCCGCTCGGCGTGTCCAGGAGCGGACTCGTCATGAGCGCCCTGGCCAAGGGATTCCAGGTCCTGGAAGACCCCGAGTATCTCAAGGCCGCCCGGAAGGTGAGGGGGGGAAAGGACGCCTTCTTCGCCCAGGGGCTTCTGGACCTCTATGAGGCCTCCTTCGACCCGGACCTTCTGGACCGCGCTCTGAGCCTCTCTCCGAGAGCGTCGGATGACCCCGCGGTCGTCTGCTCGAATCTCCTCCGCTTGGCGCAGATCTATGACCGGCCCGACCTGCGACAAGCAGCCCAAGGCATCCTTGCCGAGCATTCCAAGCGCATGGAACAAGAACCGTCGGCAGTGCTGCCGCTTATGGCCGCCGCGGAAGCGGCCGCGTCCAAGCCCAAACAGATCGTGATCGCGGGCTCCCTGGACGACCCCGGCACGCTCGAGATGCTCAGACTGGTGAACGGCCGGTTCATCCCGGGCCGCGTGCTCATCGCGGCCCCGCCAGGACCCGTCCAACAGCGCCTCGCCAAGCATCTTCCGGCCCTCCGCGGAATGGTCCCCATCGGCGGCAAGCCGACCGCGTACATCTGCGTGGATTTCTCCTGCGAGCTTCCGACCAACGACCTTAAGGTCGCCGCGAGGCTCCTGGACGGAGGAAGACCGTGAAGGCCTTCTGGCTCGTCCTCGCGCTGTCGGCGTTCGGCTTGCGCGCCGAAGCTTCGGTCAGGACCCTTTTCCCCCGGTCGGACGAGGTGTTCAGGCAGCTCCTCGCCGATCCGCGCCAGGCGCAGAGCGTCCTGCGCTACTATCGTCTCCGCGGGAGCAACATGGCGGACGTGGCGCTGGGCAATACCTGGGGCCTTCTGCGCTGGGAGCCGGAAGAAGATCTTCCGGGGTGGGTGTTCCAGTGGAGCTTGGAAGGGTTGGGATACTCGAGGTTCCTGATCACGGGCGGGATCAACGAGTTCCACGCCATCGATTTCTTCGCCAACGTCCCGTTGGAGTTCCGCAAAGGCGCGTTCTCCGGGAACGTCATGTTGTTCCATGAGAGCGCGCATCTCGGCGACGACTACTTCCGCCGCACGGGCGAGGCGGGCGTCCGCTACAGCGTGGAGGGAATGCGCGCCACGCTCTCCTATGATCTCAATCCGAGCGTGCGCGTGTACGGCGGCGGGACCGGCTTAATGCACGGGAGGCCGACGGGTCAGGGGGGGGCGGTCCAGTCGGGCTTCGAACTCAGGTCTCCGGACCTGCACTGGATCAAGGACCACGAGTGCTGGGGCTATCTCGCCCAGGACTTCCTGTGGCATGGCCGGGCGTACTGGAGGCTCGCTTCCAGGACCGAGCTGGGGCTGCGCATCGGGGTGCCTAGGGTGGTGCGGGCCATGCGCGCGCACATATTCCATTCAGCGGGGCATTCCGCGTTCGGGCAGTTCTTCCGGCGCAAAGAGTATTACTGCGGCTTGGGGCTCGGCTTCGACTTCTGAGGCAGCAGCTCGTCGAAGAGCCTGCGCAGCTCCTCGGGCTGGTAGTTCCTCACCCGGCGGCCGTTGACGAAGAGGGTCGGCGTGGCGTTGACTCCGACGGCGTCCCCTTCCTTCATGTCGGCGTCGACCAGGTCCTTGGAGCCCTTCTTGTCGAAGCATTCTTGGAAGCGCTTCACGTCGACGCCGCCGGCCTTGGCGAAGCCGAGGGCTTTTTCCCGCAGGTTCTGCGGGGTGATGGACCTCACTTCTTTGAAGAATCCCTCGATGACCCCCTGATGGGCCGCGGGCTTTATCTTCCCGACGCACGCGATGGCGATGGCCGCGTCATAGGCCCAGGGATGGATGTTGCGCAGGGGGTAGTGCTTGAAGACCACGCGGAGCTTCCCCTTGTACGCTCCTAGGAGCTCCTCGTGGATGATATCCTGCGCTCGGCTGCAGAAGGGACATTGGATTTCGGAGAATTCGATTAGGGTCAGCGGCGCGTCGGCCTTGCCCCAGATGACGGATTTAGAGAGGTCTATCTTGGAGAGCGCGAGCTTGTCCGGATCCACCGAGGCGTCCTCGAACGGGCCGAAAAGGACGTAGGCCCCGCCCGTGGACACCTGGACGGTGGGCGGGGTCGGCTGCCCAGGCTTGGGAGCGGAGGTCAGGAGCCCGGACGTCTCGTCAAGCACCAGGGGATAGACGTCGGAGAGGATGTAGCGGCGGCCGTCCGTCGAGATGTGGATGGGCTGGATCTGGGATTGCTGTCCGTCGCTCACCTCGAAGGTCCCGGACAAGAGGCCGGGAAGGGGTGAGGGCTTGAGGTCCGTGATGCTCATGCGATAGGAAGCGGGTGTGTTGAAAGTCTTATGGATATGGTCGAGCACCGGGCTCGTGTCCGGGGACTCGGCCAGGGCGAGTGCGGGGAAGAGAAGGGCTGATAAAAGGAACATGCCGGGAGTCTACAAAATTAAGCCGGCTTGACCCCAATCCCGGAGGACACTCGGCTCAGATCGTAGACCCCGCCAGGCCGCAGGCGCAGACCGCGCATGGGATCCCGGGCGAGGAAAAGCGGGGTGTCGAGATCGATGAAATCGAAGCCCCCCACGCCCGCGGCCAGATGCGCGGAGCAGGTCATGGCCAGGCGCGATTCCAGCATGCCGCCGATCATGAGCCCAAGGCCCGAAGCCCGAGCCGCCCGCGCCATCTCCAGGGATTCGAACACGCCGCATTTCATGAGCTTGAGATTGACCACCTGCGCGGCGCGCGCGCGGATCAGCCTCCGGAGCGCGGAGAGGGAGGGCGCGGATTCGTCAGCCGCGACTTTTACGCGGCCATGTCGTCCGACCGAGCGCAGACCGTCGAGGTCGTCCTCGGCCACCGGCTGCTCGAAGAGGTCCACGCGGATCCCGCGCCGGCGCAGACCGGAGAGGAGCCGCAGGGCCTTTTTCGGAGTGAAGCCGCAGTTGCCGTCCAGGATCAAACGCATCCGTGGGGCCGCGCGCATGGCCGCGCTTACCCGCCCGGCGTCCTCCGAGACATCCGTTCCGACCTTGATCTTGAGCGTGCGGACTCCCATGCGTCGGATGCGGGCGGCCGCGACCGCCGCTTGCGCGGGACCGACCACGGGGATGGTGACGTCGGTCTCTACGCGCTGCTGGGCCCCGCCGAAGAAGAGCCTCAAAGGCATGCGCCGCGCCCGGCACCACGCGTCCAAAAGCGCCATCTCCAGGCCCGCCCGGGCGCAGCCGGAGCCGTCGATCGCCTCGGCCAGCGGCCGAAGACGGTCAGCGTCCCGGCCCAGGAGCTTGGCGCGGGCTCGGCGCAGCCTGCCCAGCGTTCCGGCCTGCGTCTCGCCGTTGAAGGCGGGGAACGGAGCGCATTCCCCGAAGCCGCGGGTCCCGTCGCTCAGCACGGCCGTCACCAGCACGTTCTTGGCCGTGGACTGGGCTCCCTTGGCTATGGCGAAAGGCTCGCGCAGAGGGATGTCCAGCGGATCGACCCGTATGTCCCGGATGCGCCTCATGGGGCGTTCGCCGGCGCTGCGGGAGCCTGTTCCGTGGTCCCAGCGGGCAGGGCCGGAGGCGCCGCCGCTGGAACGGAGGAGGGCTGGATTTCGTACTGCGGAGGTGGGGCGGCATCCTGCTTGGCAGGAGGCTGTTGGATCGGAGCGGCGGGGGGCTCGGCCTTTTGGCCGCTCTCCAGCGGCAGGTCCATGAGAGGATATTCCTGCCAGGGGGCCGCGTCGAAGTGCCACCATTCCGTGGCGAGACCCTTGAAGCCTTCCCGCGCCATCGCGTCCTCGAGGCGCTTGCGGTTGCGGAGCGCTTCGGCCGGGGCGTCCGTGTAATCCCGGTTAGCCCGCTCCGAGAAGTCGTCGTACGCGCTTGGCATGAGGAGCTCGCGGCCGTTGAGGTCCGTCAGGGTCGCGTCCACGGAAGCGCCGCGGTTGTGCTTGGAGCCCACGGCCGGGTCGGCCACGTAGCGCGGGTTCGGGAGTATGGACCAGAGCTTTCGCTGGACGGAGAGCGGCCTGTAGCAGTCCCAGACC
Source organism: Elusimicrobiota bacterium (assembly GCA_041650695.1). Lineage (GTDB taxonomy): Bacteria > Elusimicrobiota > Elusimicrobia > UBA1565 > UBA1565 > JBAZKS01. Next base: position 4,656 of record JBAZKS010000039.1, on the reverse strand, counting down.
TTCAGCCTCACGCGCTCCTTGGCGAGTTCAGAGGCGATGCGAGAGAGACTCATGGCGACCGGCTTCTGGAGGAGGCAGCGGTTGGCCGGGTAGAGGACCTGGCCGGTGAAGTTGTTCGGGGTCGCGTACCGGATGTCCACCGCGATGCGCGGGTCCACCTCCCGGAGGTCGACCAGCTCCGGGTCGCGGATCGGCGGCAGCCAGGTTTTGGGCACGCAGGCGCACGTCAGGGCGATCAGGAGCAGCAGGAGGGGCATCGTCAGGCCTCGGGGTCGGCTGCCGGGGACAGGTATTCCCGCTTGTAGATATCGATGAAGGCCATGACCAGGGCGATGACTATGGGGCCGACGAGCAGGCCCACGAAGCCGTAGACCTTGAGCCCCCCGAGCATGCCGAAGAAGAGGAGCAGGCCTGGGAGTTTCGCGTGGGTGCCGATGAGTATGGGACGGAGGAACTTGTCCACGAGACTGACGCACAGGAGTCCCCACAGGAACACCATCCCCGCTTTCGCGAGCGCGCCGCTCAAGGCGAGGCTGATGGAGACGGGGATCCATATCGTGGCGGGGCCGATGATCGGGAAGGGCGAGAGGAACATGGACAGGGTGCCGAGAAGGATGGGGAACGGGACGCCTATCAGGGAATATCCCAAGGAGGCCAGGGTCCCTTGGATGATGGCGACGAAGAGCTCTCCTCGGACCCAGGCGAGCAGGGTGAGCTGGATCCGCTGCAGGATGGCCTCCTTGTTCGGGGCCGCCATGGGGACGAGCTCGACCCCGCGCCGGATGATGTGGGGGCCGTCGCGGAGGAAGAAGAACAGCGTGAACGCCAGAACGAGGACGTTGAAGAAGACGAAGATGGTGTTCTTGATCGCGGCCGCGCCGACGGACGCGATCCCGGACGAGAGTTCGTCGATGACGCGGAGCAGCATGTCCCTGGGGTTCAGATGGAGCCGCTCCGCTTGCGTGCGCACGCGCGCCCAGAGCTCTATCGCTTCGGCGGGAAGCGCGGTTTCGCTCCCCTCGATCCAGTTCTCCACGACCGGGTAGATCTTGGTGGCCTCTTTGGCCGTGACCCAGCCCATCGTGAGGACCGGCAGGACCACGATGAGCAGCACGCCCACCGTCGTCGCGCCGGCGGCGAGGTCCGTGTGCCGCAGCTTCGTCAGGACCCGGTGATGCATGGGATAGAACACGATGGCGAGTACTCCCGATCCGAGGATGGAGAAGTAGAATGGGGAGAGCAGCCTTAGGAGCTGCCAAAGGAGGAAGAGGAACGTGGCGAAGAAGAAGTACCGCACCATCCGCTCCCGGCTGAAGGCCGCAGAGAGCCCCGGCGGAGCGTGGGGCTCTCTAGCGGTGCTCATAATCGGTCTGGCAGAAGTCCGAGAAGTCCAACGCATAGACGTCGAGGCCCGTGTCCAGCGGCATGAGCGCGAGGGTGTTGAGATCGTCCGCCTTGTTCTTCGTCAGGTAGTAGAGCCGCGGCTTGTCGACGAGGAGGTAGCTCTGGTCGTCGTCGTCCCATTTGATGTCCACGTTGGCGTTGCCCGCGTGGAGCCAGGCGCCGTTCTGCTGGACGTAGACCCGCACCGGGCGGGGGCCCGAGCTGCCCAGGACGGCCAGCGCCTCGGCGGCCGTGTAGATGACGCGCACGGGAGACTTCATGTCCGCCTTCGTCCCGGTGTAGCGCAGGGATTCCGGCTCGTTCGACCACGCCCCGAAGAACGAGACCTCCCCGTTGCGGCTGATGCCGACGGGCAGGTCCAGGGTCGGGTCGATCTTCTTCGGAGCCTTGCCTCGGGCCGTGCCCATGTAGCGGCCCGGGGTGGGCAGCAGGCAGTTCGTCTTGAGCGGATCCGCTTGAGGGCGGGCCCCTTTGGGCGGACGGTAGCCGTTGAGGCGGTTCAAAGCCAGCAGGATCTCCTCCTCGAACTCCGTGTAGCCGCCCTCGCCCACGCGGTCGTGCACGATACGGCCTTTGTGGTCGATGAGATAATGGGCCGGCCACCCCTCGTTGGAGTAGGCTTTCCACAGCGTGCGCCGGGTGTCGATGGTGATCGGGAACTTGATGTCGAAGCGCTTGATGGACTGGCGGACCTCCAGGGGGTCGCGCTCGAAGCTGTAATCCGGGGTATGCACCCCGACGACCATCAGGCCCTCGAGCGCATAAAGGTCCCACCAGCGCTTGAGCACCGGCAGGGTGCGCACCGAATTGGGGGTGCTTAGGTCCATGAAGGACACGAGCACGACCCGCCGGCCCCGGAGTTTGGGGAGGCTCAGGGCGACCGAGTTGACCCAGGCGTTGCCTTCGGGGAACTCGGGCGCGGGCGGGCGGATGGGGCGCACGGCCAGGGCCGGCGCGGAGCAGAGCGTGCAAAGCGCGAGCGCGTGAAGGAGGCGTCGAGGCATCAGCGTCCGCGCCGCCCCATCACGGCCTCCTCCAGGCCGAAGATGTAGGCGATGAGGGCGGTGCGCATCCACATCCCGTTGCGCTCCTGCCGCCAATACACGGCGCGAGGGTCCGGGTCCACGTCCTCGGCGATTTCCTCCCGCCTGGGCAAGGGGTGCATGATGATGGCGTCTTTCTTGAGCAGGGGCAGATGCTCGCGGCGCAGGTGGAAGCGGGAGGTGTCCACGCCCTTGGACTCCCCGTCCACGTCGTGCTCGTCCTGGATCCGGGTCATGTAGACCGCGTCCGCGTCCCGGAGCGCCCCCTGGAAGTCCTCCGTCTCGCGGTAGGGGATGTGGTGGCGCTTGAGGAAGTCCAGGATGTCGCTCCCCATGCGGAAGGCTTCCGGCGCCACGAAGCTCAGCCGGACGCCCTTGTAATTCTTCATGAGATAGGAGAGCGAGCGGACCGTCCGGCCGCGCTTGAGGTCTCCGACCATGACGACGTGCTTGCCGTCGAGGCCGTCCTGGAGGTAGCGGTTGAGCGTGTAGATGTCGAGCAAAGACTGCGTGGGGTGCTGGTCGGCCCCTGAGCCCGCGTTGATGACCGGGACCGGCCGTGGGGAGGTGTTGAGCACCCAGGCGGCCCGCTCGGCCAGACCGGCGAGATGGTGCCGCATGATGATGAGGTCCACGTAGCTGGCGAAGGTCCGGATGGTGTCGTCGAGGGACTCCCCTTTGATCTGGGAGGAGGTCTTCAGGTCCCGGATCTCCAGGACCCGGATCCCCAGTATATGGCAGGCGCTCATGAACGAAAGGAAGGTGCGGGTCGACGGTTGTGAGAAGTAGAGCATGGCCCGCTTGTTCGCCAGGAGCCCGCGCAGGAAGTCGTCTCCTTCGCGCGTCTTGGTGATGGCGCGCATGTGGTCGGCCAGGCGGATCAGCCCGTCCAGGAGCGGCCGGTCGAACTGCTGCGAGAAGAGACAGTCGAAGACGCGGCCTTCGCTCGAGAAAAAGAGGAGCTTCTTGGATATCTCCCGCCCGTAGAACTCCTCCCAGTCGTGCGCCGCGTGGGTCGTCGCGCTCATCCCGTCTCCTTAATCCGTCCGGCCGTAGTCGTCCTCGAGCCGGACGATGTCGTCTTCGCCGAAGTACTCGCCTGTCTGGACCTCGATGATCACGAGGTCCCGCTCTCCCGGGTTGCGCGCGCGATGGGCGGCGCCTTTTGGGATGGCCGCGCATTGCCCGGCCGTCAGGCGCAGGTCTTTGCCGTCCAGGGTCACCAGGGCCTCGCCCTGGACCACGGTCCAATGCTCCTGCCGGCGGGCGTGGGTCTGGTAGCTCAGCCTGTGCCCTGGCTTGACCGCGATGCGCTTGACCTTATAAGACGGCGCTTCCAGGAGGATGCGCCACTCCCCCCACGGCCGCGAGTCGGACTTGGCGTCCGCGCGCCTGCGCGCCATGCCCCGGTCAGTAGCCTCCCGGAACGAACGGCGTGGTGGCGGAGCCTACGGCCGTGTCGGTTCCTCGGGTGTAGTGCAGGTCCAACTTCAGATTGGCGCCCTGCACCCCGCCCGAGTTCATGATGCTCACGTTCGTGCCGCTGAAGGAGGATCCGGGCGTCCCGCCGGTCACCGCGATGACGGCCAGCCCGGATGTGGGGAATGAGCCGGAGAAGGTCGACGCATTGTCGGGGCCGAAGACGCCGCCCGATATAGAGACGCTTCCGCTTGAATAGGTCTTGGTGAGGAAGCAGATGCTCATGCTGTAAGAGAAGTTCCCGGTGCCTCCCGAACTGCAGGAGCCCGAGCCGGTGCACGAATAGACGCCGCCCGAATAGCTGTAGTAGCCGGTGCCGCCGGAGAGGTTGTTGTTCAGCTGGTCCCATTGGGCGATCCCGTCCATGATGCCTCCCGCGTCCTGGGCCTGCGTGTTCACGGTGGCGTCGGCGATCTGAGTGATGGTGCCGATATCTCCGGTGTTCTCAAGACTTCCGAGCGTATCGCCCACGGTTCCCCCGGCGTCGTCGGTGACGGTCCCGCCTTCCGGGGCCCCGCCGCTTGTCCCGTCTCCGCCCGAATCATCATCCGAGGGCGGCGGGGGAGTGGTGTCCAGGGGCGAGGAATCCTTCTTGTCGGACTTGTCGCCCTTCTTCTTGTCGTCCTTCTTGTCCCCGCCTCCGCCCTGCGCGCCGGCGATCTTCGCTCCGAGCTTGGATATGTCGAACGGCGGCGAGGGGTCGCCGCCCGGCTTGTCGATCATCGAGGCC
>JBAZKS010000038.1:0-52163 GCA_041650695.1 Elusimicrobiota bacterium | reverse complement strand
CACTCCCGCACCCCACGGCCCCCGCTACGTATTGTATCATCCCCCAAGGGCCCGCCAAGCCCCGCTCTATGTCGTTTCTGCGAAACCATTTTCCTATCAGCCGGGAAAGGGTGCTCCCAATCAATCCCAGCGCCGAAGAAGCGCTCCATCGCTACCTGGAAGCCAGAGAGAAGCGATTCCCAGGGTATCCGGTTCCGATCTTCCTGACCTCAAGGGGCAGGCCTATGAACCGGAGAGCCTTCTGGTTGGACCTCAGGCGGCTGGCCCTCCGAGCAGGAATCGCCGGATCGGTGCACCCCCCACCAGATCCGCCATTCGGCCGCGACCCAGATGCTCGAAGGCGGGGCGGACATCCGCGTGATCCAGTCCTATCTTGGGCATCGCTCAATTATGACCTCGCAGCGCTACACCCACGTCAGCGCGGAGTTGTTAAGAAAGGCCTGCGAGCGGGCGCATCCACGGTTTCAGCGCCCGAGATGATGCTCCTCTCGCCGGATCAGGACAGGCCGGCCATGCGGAAGGACCGCCGAACCGCGCGGTAGACCTCGTCGAACTCCGGCAGGCTCGCCATCTGGGCGGCCAGGCGGGTCTGCCAGAGTTTCTTGAGGCGGGCCTCCTTGGCGACGAGTTCGCCGCGCACGTCCTCGAGCTTCTTCCCGCGGAAGCCCAGCTTTTCCTCGACGGGACCTTTCAAGTGGCTGAGGTCGACATGGGCTTTGTCCGCCAAGTGCCAGATGTCGTAGAGATCCCGGGGCTCGTTCCTGGCCCGGTCCATCACCGCGACCGCCTTCTCGACCGCAATCTCGTCCAGGGAGTAGACGCGCAGCGCGGTGTTCTCCGGAAGATCGGCGTATTCCGCGTATCCTTTCAGCACGGGGTGGCGCTCCACCGTGAAGATGAGCTTCTCCCGGATCGTGATGTCCACCTTCACCTCCTTGCCAGCGGCAGTGGCCGGCAGAGGGCCTTCGTAGCCGAGGTAGAAGGTGTGGCTGTTGGAATGGGACTGGCGGTCCTCCCGCGAGAACCGGAATACGATCCCCGACGCTTCGCGGACCCGGGTGAAGACAGGCTCAAGACCCTGCCGGATGTCCGGGAAAGGAGTCTCCTCCGTGAGGGTGAAGTCCAGGTCTTCCGAGAAGCGGTAGTCCCCGACGTAGCAGCGCTTGATGGCGGTACCGTCCTTAAAGGCCAGGCGGTCGCCAAGCTTCTCCTGCGAGAGCGCTGCCAGAAACCAGGCCAGGCAATAATCACGTTCGAGCACTGCCTCGGGGATACGCCGATCGCCGGACTTGGCGAGCCGGTTTGAGAGAAGGGATAGGTCTCTTTGGGGTATCATGTTTGAAGTACTGCGTGAAGCTCCTCGGCGGCGATGTTGAGCCTCAGCCGCCACTTGGCAAGAAATCTCCCCTCGGCCAGCAGCGTGGGGTCCAGGAGCACGTAGGCCTTGCCCAGGCGTTCCTGCAAGGCGGCTCTGTCGCTTTCAGCCCCGATCTCCAGCAGGTCCATGAGATAGCCCAGCCTGCCGATGACCGCGGTGATATCCAGGCGCAGGGCGTAGTCCACCAGCTTGCGGACGTTCATGTCCGAGCGCCGCATCCAGAAGCCCTTGGCCACCTCGCTAACGCCGCCGCAGTATTCCGGGGCCTTGAGTCCATCAAGGACCGTGCGCTCAAGGTCGCTGACCAGGACCTTTTCCTGCTTGTCCACCCACTGCTCGGAGAAACCGAAGAAGCGCGTCCGGGGGCAGCGGATGAAGCGGAACTCCGTGCCGAAGATCGCGCGTTTGCGCCTGGCCATGGGAGAGACGACGTAGACCACGAGCTGAGGCTGGGTGGTCATGCGATGGATGTCCATGGCTGAGGCGTGGGAGACATAGTAATCCCGGCCGGCCAGCAGCTCCCGGGCCACCATGTAGGGGTTGCCGAGGTACTCCTTCTCTCGGCCGAGTTCGAAGGGCACCAACTGAAACAGGCCCGGCCGCAGCCTGGCCGCGACCCCGCGATTGACCAGGGCGCGGATGAAGCTGCTGGCCGACGCTGCCTTGAGCCCGGTGATCTCCATGACCTCGGACAGGGTGAACGCCAGGTGGCGGCGCTCCTGCAAGGTGGTCACCAAGCGGGCGGCCTGAGGGCCAATGGTCTTTAAGTTATCTTTCGGGTGCATCATATGCCACCCCAATGCATAGTCTACACCCAAAATATAACTAAATCAAGGGGTGGCCTCAGCAAACAGACACGGCCGATTCCGGCGGTTTGCCGGAAATGACATCGAGGAAGGCAGCACCATAACGTTCGAGCTTCCGGTCGCCGACTCCCTTCACGCCGCGCATGGCATCCAGGGTCCTGGGCTTGAGGGCGGCCATCTCCACGAGGGTGCTGTCATGGAAGACCACATAGGGCGGGACGCCGAGCCTTTCCGCGATCAATCGTCGCAATTGACGCAGGTGCTCGAACAGGGCTTCATCAGGAGGCAAATCGGAGGCGAGGCTCTTCCTCAAGGCTTTGGACTTCTTCTTGCCGCGCTTAACCGGAGGAGCGGGCACGCCCAGCCGGACTGTGCCCTCATCGCGGCACAGGGCCTTTCCCGCCTCGGTGATGCGCAGAAGCGGGTACTCCCGTTCTTCGGTCACCTCCAGGAAACCCTGCACGATGAGCTGGTCAACCCAGGAGCGTACGGCCGCCTCTCCGGCTTCCTTGAGGAGGCCGAAGACCTGCAGGCTGTCGTGGCCGTTGCGCCGCATGCGGTCGTCGCCGCGGCCCAGGAGCAGGTTGACGACGTAGCCGGTCCCGAACCGTCCGCCCGCGCGCCAAGCCCCGCTCAAGACCTTCTTGGCCGTTAGAAGGGCCTCGTCTTCCGACAGGCTCTTCGTTTCGCCGAGGCATACGTCGCAGGCCGCGCAGGCTTCCCCATTACGAGCATCTCCGTCGGGCGGATACGGCGCTCCGAAATGCTCGGCCAGGAGGCGGTGGCGGCATACAGGCGCGACCGCATAGCGGCCGATCTCCCGCAACTGCCGCTCTATGGCGCGCTGGCGCTCGGGCGCGAGGTGCCCGTCCTTGAGCGCCAGTCCCCTGTGGGTGGCAAGGTCCGAGGCCGCGAACAGCAGGACGCAGTCCGCCGGCAAGCCGTCACGTCCCGCCCGCCCCGACTCCTGCTGGTAGTGCTCGACCGAGCGCGGCGTGTTGGCATGAACGACGTAACGGACGTTCGAGCGATCGATGCCCATGCCGAAGGCTATGGTGGCGACGACCACATCCAGCCGCTCGTTGACGAAGTCGTCTTGGACGCGCCGCCTGTGGTCCGCGGGTAACCCCGCATGATACGGCGCGCAGGAAATCCCGGAGGCCGCAAGCCCCGCAGCCAGGCGCTCTACGTCCTTGCGAGTCTGGGCGTAGACGATGCCGCCTTCGCCCGGGTGCCGGCGCACGACCTCAAGTACCTGGCCGGACTGGTCGCGGCGCGGAAAGGCCCGGTAGATCAGGTTGGGGCGGTCGGGATGGCCGATGAACCGCGCCGTGTCGCGCAGCGCGAGTTGGCTGCAGATGTCCTCCTGGACCGCGGGCGTGGCCGTGGCGGTAAGGGCCATTCGCGCAGCCTTCGGGAAACGCTCCAGGACTTCGGCCAGACGGCGGTACTCGGGCCGAAACTCGTGGCCCCAATGCGACACGCAATGCGCCTCGTCTACCGCGACGAGGATCAGACGGCCGGCGACATCCTCGAGCAGGTCACCCACGAGGATACGCTCCGGGCTGACGTAGAGCAACTCGGTCTTGCCCGCGGCCAGCCGCCGGTAGGCCTCCCCGCGATGGTCGGACTCCAGATTCGAGTGCAGGGCGTCGGCCGCCAAGCCCGCCTCCCGCGCCGCCGCGACCTGGTCGTCCATTAGAGCGATGAGCGGAGAGACGATCAAGACGAGTCCGCGACCCATGGCGGCTGGAAGCTGATAACAGATGCTCTTTCCGCCGCCAGTGGGCAGCACGACCAGGCTGTCGCGCCCGGAAAGCGCCGCTTCAACGGCCTCCCGCTGGAGGGGCTTGAAGGAGTCGTAGCCCCAGCGGCTTTTGAGCGCCTCTTCAGGTGTCATCGACTATTCGTAATACTTGCTGATGCGCGTGTGCCCCGCCACCCGGTAGCGTCCGGCGTCGGTGTCGGCATCGGCTTTGTACGGAATCTTCCAGGCGATCCCGAGCGTCCGGAGCTCGGCCCGGATGCGCATGACGTCTTCCTTGTCCCGCCAGTCATAGGTGTAGACGCAGATGACCTTCTTGTCCTGGTCGACGGCGTTGGGGTTCGCCCGGGCCGTGGCCACCTTCGCGCTATCGCCGAGGCGGCCTTCTTCCGTGGCCAACCGTATGCGTTCCCAAACCGCGTCCACCCGCGCCAGCGGCACGAATATCAGCCACTTCCCGTTTCTCTCGGTGGGCTCGGGATAGCCGCCGGTCTTCCGCTCCGCGCAGACCCAGTAGGCGTCGGTCACCTGTGATGGCCGTTCCGGCCGAAGCATCGGTAAGCTCTGGGGTCTTCTTGGCGGCTTCATTCGATGTCGGCGAGCTTCGAGTTCCGATATTGGACGTAGGCTTCGTACGCTCGTGCGGAGGTCAAAAACACCTGATGCTGCTCGGGGCCGATGCGCCGGGCAGGTATTGTCCTCAGGCCGCGGCGGCCGGCGCTCTCAACGCGGTGATTTCCGTCTATGACGTTGAAGCGCCCAGGACTGATCTCGGCCAGAATGACGGGCTTCGAGAGATCGGCCTCTCGGATCGTCTTCTCGTCCAGCGTCTCGGGCGAAAGGGAGCGCAGACGCTCGACCTCCGCCTCTTCAATTGGGAACTTGTCCGGATTCGCCTCGATGAAGGCCAGCATCTTCGTCACGTTGAACTCAAAGATGCCGTTCGGGAACAACTCGTCGCCCTCATCAACAGGCAACGGCCTGAAGGCATTGTCCAGCTTGATTCGCCTGGGATGCCGCCCGGCAGGGCCTTGCCGTCGATTCCTCATGCGGGCGGGGTCCGCCTCGGACAACCTTGAATGGTTGTCATAGCGGGCCGTCACAGCTCGTCACAGTAGAAGGTCATTCGTAATAGTCCTCTTCGGTCGGTTCTTCAAATCCCTCAACCCCGAGCGCCTGCAGGGCGGCCGGAGCAGCCGCAATCATGCCGCGCATGAGGCGAATCAGCTCCTTTTGACCCTTCTTCCCAAGGCTATCGACGAGCTTGACCGCGTCCAGGAAGGATTCGGGCTTTCTCAGGAACGTTTCGGCAAGGGCCGCGGCGTGCTTGCAAGGCCAGTACTCCGATGGACAGGTGCAGGAGGCCTCTTTGCACCGCCTTGCCGGCGTCAGGGTGATGCGGGTCTTGTAAACGCCGTAGCGGCCGCGGATCGTGGCGCAGGCTGTCCGGCCTATCCTGACGCGTTGACGCATCATGGGAGAATCCACGTACTCGGCGACGCGGTCGGAGAAGGTCCGCTTCCCGGCTTTCTTGGCCACTCTTACGTCCTCTTCTTGCCGCGCTTCCTGCCCGCGTCGGCATGCTTTTTGCGCTCGGCATCCAATATCTTGGCCGATTCCCGGAGGTTCTCCAGATACACGGACTCGGCCGCAGTTTCCGCCTCCAGCCGCCGCCGTTCGGTGAAGGCCTCGTATTGTTCGTTCGCCCAGGCCAGCGCCTCCCCATGGGCCACCTTGCCCGCGTCGGGCAATATGGGCAGCTCGGTCTGCCGGAGGAATTGGTCCAGGAACGCGGTCCAATCGCGCATCTTGATGTCCTGGCGGCGCTGGGCGCGGAACTCGGCTTGGTCCAGGAACATGACCACGATGCGATTGAGGGTATCGATCTCCTTCTCCGCCAGATAGTTCTTGGCGGTGGTTACGTCGCGCTTGAGCACTCGGCTGCCGCTCCAGGAGGTCAGCCCCATATTGGCTTTGCCGGCATCCGCCCGCCGCCGGACGATCTCAGCCGCGGTCATGCCGGCTGCCGCGTAGTGCATCTTGTTCTGCATCGTGGCGAAGAATATCTGCGTCTCCTGCTGGCCCTCGACATAGTCGGTGGCAAGCGCGAATATCTCCCTGACGCGCTGGTAGACGCGAGCCTCGCTGGCTCGTATCTCGCGGATGCGGGCAAGCAGTTCGTCGAAGTAGTCGGCCAGCCTGTTTCGGCCCTTGAGGCGGTCGTCGTCCAGAGTGAATCCTTTTATGAGGTATTCCCGAAGGCGCTCGGTCGCCCACTGGCGGAACTGCACGCCTCGGGGGGACCGCACCCGGTAGCCGACGGCCAGGATCATGTCGAGATTGTAGAACTTGATCCGGCGGCGGACGGCGCGCCCGCCCTCCTGGCGAACTTGTAAGTCTTCCTTACAAGTTGCCGTTTCCGAAAGCTCACCGTCTTTGTAAATCTCCCCGATATGGATGGTGATGTTTTGCGGCGTCGTTAGAAATAGCTCCGCCATGAGCGCCTGGGACAGCCACACGGTGTTCTCTTCCAGGCGGACTTCAATCCGCCCCTTTCCGTCTTCAGACTGATAAATCAGTATTTCGGACTTGCTGTCCGGTTTCCCCGTCATTTGGAATGGCCCTCCCCGTTTTCTTCAAATCCCTTAAGCCTGAGACCATCTGGCTCGAAGCCGATGGATTTGTAAGCCTTGAGCCGCTTGGCGTGCATCTTCTTCAGGCACGGGGCCTGGGCGTCCACGTACTCGTAGACGATGGAGTCCTGCTTGCCCGGGTATTCCCGCAGGATGCGCCCCACGTATTGGACCAGTTTGCCCCTGAACGCGACCGGGAAGGTCATGAAGAGCGTATCTATCTTGGGGCAGTCGAAACCCTCGCCCAGGTATTGCCCTGTGGCTACGAGTGCGAGGTCCTGCTCCGGCGGGGTGTCCTGAATGGCCTTGACGATGGCCGCCCGTTCCTTCTTGCCCTGGCCCCCGACCAGCATGAAGACGTTTTTGCCTTGCCGCTCCAGCCCCTCGGCGATGCGGCGGCAGTGCTCCTTCCAGTGACTCAGGACCAGGCAGCGCCTTCCCGCCTTCAGGGCCGAAACGATGTCGGCCTCGATGAGCGAGTTCCTCCGCTCGTCTTGGACCAGTTCGCGGAAGAGCTCCTGGATCTTGTCGCCGTCTCCATAAGGAGATGTGAAATCCGTCTCGCGGATGGCCAGCCTGCCGAGGGGGCCGCCGGCGTTCTCAGCCATCCGGTGGCGGACGGGCCCGCATTGCATGTGGAGGATGTCCTCCAGGCGGTCCCTTCGGTACGGGGTCGCGGTCAGCCCTAGGATATACCGGACAGGAGCCTCCCGGATGCAGGCCTCGAAGGTTGCGGCCGGTAGGTGGTGGCATTCGTCCGCGACAATGAAGCCGTATCGGGAGAAAAAATCAGCCAGGTCATCGCGGCGGGCGAGGCTTTGAATCATGGCCAAGTCCACGATTCCGGTCTGGCGGTCACGCTGGCCGTCGAGCTGGCCGATCTGTGCGGAAGTCAGTCCCAGGAAGGATATAAGCTGCTTGCGCCATTGCTCTAGGAGGTGTTGGCGGTGGGCCAGCACCAGGGTCGGGAGGTTGCGCTCGGCGATTGCGCAGCAGCCCATGACCGTCTTGCCGGCCCCTGGAGGCGCGACCAGGAGGCCCGTGTCATGCGAGAGAGCCGCATCGACCGCCTTCTTCTGTTCCAGCCTCAACGTTCCGGTGAATCCAAGGGAGAGCTTCTGAGGGATCTGCCGCCTGTCCACATGGACCAGTTCGCTTCCTGCCTGCCGCACCAGCTCGCGCACCTCTTCGAAGGTTCCCCTTGGAAGGTGGATGTGGCTGAAATCCTCCCGGTAGCACTTGATGAACCGCGTAAGCATGTGGGTGGAGCGCCTGAGCCCCTGCATCTTGTAGAACTCGGGATTGTGCATGGAGGCCAGATGCTTGAGTTTGGAGAGCAGCCAGGGCGGTATGCCTGATTTCTCTATGCTGACGGATGACCAAAGCTCAGCGCGGATGCGCTCCGGGGCCGGATACTTGGCCCGCACAGCGGCTGGGGACGATTCCGTTTTGCCTGGGCCGATCTGGACCGGCGGAACGACCTCCAGCAGGGCCTCCAGGCGGTCAAGGGCTACCTTCTGGACATCGCTCAGGAAGGCCCACTGGTCAGGCCAAGGCTTCAGCTCCGTGGTCGAGGTGTCCAGGAACTCGCTATTGCCGAGGATGCGGCACTTCTTCTGGAGCGGCAGGGCGATGAGGTTGCCGAAGCCGCCCCTGGGCAGGAAATCCTGGTTCGGGAAGAACCGGTCGTAGCTGCCAAGGTCCAGGTCGCCGCGGACGTCCATGGTCTCCCGCAGCAGGCGCATGCCAAGTTGCCGGGCGGAGACGGCCGACACCGGGCCGGAGAAGAAAAGCCACACGTGGCCGCCGTTGCCCGACCGGGAGCGCTCCAGGTAGGCCGGAACACCGTATCGCTTGCAGACTTCCAGGTAGGCGACGGCGTCGAGCTTCCAGCCTTCCTTGTCGAAGTCGCATGCCAGAAACCAGCAGGTGTTGTCCTTGAGAAGCGGGAAAGCGCCGATGGTCTTCTCGCCGGAGAGGTGCTCGTGGACGACCTTGTCGGTCAGGGGCAGGTACTTTCGGGGTTTGCTCTTGTCCTGGTTCCAACGATCCTCATAGGCCGGGGAGTAGCCTTTCTTTCCGGTCCGGTCGCTGACCCAGCGCTCGGCGTAGACGTCCTCGCGGCCGCGGAAGAGGGAGCGGAAGAGCTTGATCTTGTCCTGCACGGGGGAGGCGTTGGTGATCTGGGGCGGGGGCGGGGTTACGAGGGGCAGTTCGGGCGTTTCAGTTGCGTATGGCGGCTGGGGCTCGGCGACCATGCCGAGGCGTTGGCGGAGTTCTGCGTTCTCTTGGCGGAGGCGGTCTAGTTCGGTCTGGAGGGCATTTGACTCCGCTCCGGAACTGTCTTGGTTCTCCATAAAGGGCTCGCTGCCGTACCGGTCAAACGCTCAACTTCAGCAATGCCTCCAACACGGGCCGAAACCCCTTGAGGAGTTCCACGGCGGGCTTGGGGACCGAAAGGCGGTAGTCGTTTCCTTCCTGGCTGATGCGCACCAGCCCGGCCTGAGCGGGAGGCTCGGGAGCGCCCGCGGCCTTCGCCAAGGCGGCCAAGGCCTTCGCCAAGTCCAGGCTGACGATCTGCGCAGGCTGGGCCTGCCCGGCGGGAGCGGGCAGGGCCGCCGGCGCTTCACCCAGCGGCAACGCCGACTGTCCAGGCTCGGCCGCCGCCTCGACCGCTGGCACCGCGTCGGACGCGGCCTCGGCCTGGGCGTCCAAGGCTTCTTCCGAGTCCTCTGGCGGCTCCTCTTTCAGGGACTCCGAGATCGGGAAGATGGCCTTCATCTTCTCCATGAAGGATGCGGTCTGCGTGGAGTCGAAGCGGATGTCCACGGTGCGGCCGTCGAAGACGCCCTCGAAAAGCGCCTTTTTCTGTGCCACGAGGTTGAATATCCTTTCCTCGATGCACTCGGAGGATATCAGGTTCACCACCTGGACCGATTTCTTCTGGCCCATGCGGTGCACCCGGCCGATCCGCTGCTCGAGCACCGAGGGGTTCCACGGGATCTCGAGGTTGACCACGCAGTTGGAGCCTTCCTGGAGGTTCAGGCCCACCCCGCCCGCGTCCGTGGAGAAGAAGACGCGCGCGACCGGGTCCTTCAGGAAGCGCTGGACCTCGGCTCCGCGCTTCTTGAGCGAGAGCGCGCCGCAGAAGATGACGGACCTGGCGCCGCATTCTTGCAGGAGGTCGCGGATATAGAGTTCGGCCAGCCGGAGCATCCGCTCCCACTGGCTGAACACCACTACCTTCTGGCCCGGGATGTCCAGCAGGTCCGCCATGACCTTGCGGAACTCCTCCAATTTCGGAGAACCGATCTTCTCCTTCAAGCCGCTCGTAAGCCGCCGGGCGGTCAGAACCTCGAGTCCGATGGGTTTCCAGTCGTATTGGCCGTAGGCGTTGCACACCATGCGCATGCAGGTCAGGAGCATGAACAGCCGCTGCATGTCCTCCTTGGTCAGGCGCTTGAACCTAGCCCACTTGTTCATCAGCCGCACGACCTGCTTGGCCAGGTGGTCCTGGACATCGGCCTGGTCGGCCGTGATGGGCGTCCAGTAGCTGTTGTCGGTGCGCTCCGGCAACTGCGAGAGGACCTCTGTCCGGGTGCGGCGGATGAAGAACCTTCCCAGGCGCTCGCGGAGGTGATCAAGCCTCTGATAGCCCACGACGCGGTCGTCGGCGTCGAGACGCGCGTAGGTCGGCATCAGCTTCCAGGAGGCTCCCAGGGCCTTGGGGTTGAGATACTCGGATATGGAGTGGAGCTCCGCCAGCCTGTTCTCCAGGGGGGTGCCGGTGAGCACGAGCCGGAAGGGGCTCTCCAGTTTGCGGATGTGCTGGGCAATCTTGGTCTCCCAGTTCTTGATGCGCTGGGCCTCGTCCAGGATGACGAGGTCGGGCTTCAAGCCCGCGATCTGCTTGAGGTCGCGATAAAGCAGCTCGTAGTTGAGGATGATGAAGAACTCCCTCACGTCGCCGTAGAGGCGCGTCCGTTCGCGGGCCGGGCCGGCGATGATCGCGGCCTGGGCCTCGCACACCTTCTCGATCTCGCGCTTCCACTGCTGCTTGAGCGAGGCCGGGCAGATGATCAGGGTCCGACGGACCTGTCCCAGGGCCTTGAGCAGCAGGGCCGCCCCGATGGCCTCCACGGTCTTGCCCAGGCCCATGTCGTCGCCGATGAACGCCCTGCGCTTCTTGGCCGCGAACAGGATGCCCTCCACCTGGTAGGGGTGGAGCTTCACGGCCATGGCGCCCACGGACTCCCTCCAGGCCGGATGCTTGCCGGGGTCCTTGGCCACGGCCTCGATCCGGCGTTCCCACTGGAAGGTCTCGGCCTCCCGCTCGATCAACTCGCGCACGCTTGGGTCCACGTCGAGCGGCAAGCGCTCTCGGCCGCGCAGGCCGGCCAGCAGCCCTTCGAAATCCGCTTTTTGGCGCAAGGGGTCCTTGCCGTTCGACAGGTAGCCCTCCCTGTCCACTGCCTGGAACAGCTTGAACGGCACTTTGGCCCGGAGACGCTCGGGGACATGGACCCGAATCTCCTCCAGCGGATGGGGAACCGTCTCGTGGGACGGCCGGCTCGCCAGGTAGAAGGATATCCGGCCGGCCCGGCCTTGGGCGGCCTCAAGTCGCCGCTTGGCCGCGGCTCCCAGGGCGCGTCTGACCCGCTCGATGTGCTTGCAGGTCCCCAGTTCGTTGGTCAGGTAGTCCACGCAGTCGCACGACGCATGCCGCCAATCCGCGTCGCGCACCACGACCCTGTAGCGGACGCCCTTGCGGTCCATGGTCCCCGAAGCGACCTCATAGACGCCAAGCGGGCCGGCCGGCCGGCTGAGGATGCGAAGACTCTGCTCGCCGCATCTGAGCCGCCGCTCCTCGCGCGCCACCTTCGCCAGTTCTTCCAAGTAACGGCCGGGGTCCTCATCGTCCCAGCCCGGGAAGTCGCCCGGAAGCTCTCCCAAATTCGGCTCCGAGCCGGTCTCCTCCTGCTGCCAGGCGATGAGCGCCGCGACCGCATGCTTGCATAAGGGCTCGAACTTAAAGGGGCAGGTGCACCGAGAGGTCGGAATGCCGGATTGGTCGAACTGGATCTCCACGCGGTAGGGCTCGCAGGCCGTGCCCTCCACCCGGGCCGCGATCCGGCCTCCCTCGAAGCTTTCCAGCTCGAGCACGCGCTTGCGGCGGTAGTAGTCGCGGCCTCGGAAGATGATGCGGCTCGACGCCCATGAGCGGAGGTTCTTCTCGACGCAGAACGGGTCCGGCTCCGCTCCCATCTCCAGCTGTTTCGTTTCAGCTATGTTTCCTCCCATGCCGCGTCTCGATCGGTTCTTGGCTTCGCCTGGCCGGCGACCTCGGGATCAATTTGTCTATAGTAGGTACCGTCTTTGCTGGCTGAGAAATTATATGAAGTTCTGGCGCACCGGGCTGATTCCGGAACAAAGAGGAAGCCCTCCGTGAGGAGGGCTGGACCAGTAGGTTCAGGTTCGAATCGAAAGCGTGCCCAAGATCCTCGGCATCCTGCCATTGGCGGCAAGGAAGCTTCTGTCTCGTTGGGAAGCCCAAGGTTGGGTGGTTCGGATCAAGCGGGGGATCTACCTGCCGCTGCCTTTGGAAGCGCAGTCATCGGAACGTTGGACGGAGGACCCTTGGCTGGTCGCGACCATCCTATTTGAGCCATGCTATATCGGGGGGTGGAGCGCCTGTGAGTATTGGGGCCTCACTGAACAAATCTTTCGAGAGGAGGTGGTGGTGACCACTCGCGCGTTTCGCGGCAAGGAGAAGGAAGTCCTCGCTAACAGGTTTCGCCTAAAGCGCGTTTCACCTAAGCGCATCTTCGGCACCACGACGGTGTGGAAGCAGCAGGTGAAGACGGCCGTCTCTGATCCCAGCCGCACTATCGTGGACCTTTTCGACGATCCTAGCCTGGGAGGCGGTTTTCTGCAGGCTGTTGCCGTCTTGAATGCATACATGGCTTCCAAGTCCAAGGATCTCCCCAAGCTGCTGCAGTACATGGAGACGTTTGGGAACAAGACTGTGTTCAAGCGCCTGGGATATTTGTTTGAGAAGAAGTATCCGGATGAGAAAGCCTTTATAGCAGGGTGTCTGGAGCGGATTGGGAAAGGCTACTCCAAGTTGGACCCGGATGGACCGGCAGAGGGGGCGTTTGTGCGGCGTTGGAATCTCCGGATCAATAAGGATATCTCCCTCGTATGATCCCCGACATTGAAATTCGGGAGGACGCAAGGTCGAGGACGAAGAAAAGTTTGAGTCGAGCTCAAGAGGAGAGGCCTGGCGGGGATGTCTATGGTCGAGCGGATGTCCGGCTTGACAGGGGGCTTTCAGAAAACGGCCTTTATGTTCCCCTCGACCCGCCGTTGCTCCCTCACGCGCAGCCTCTGATCCCATCAGCCGCACTCCCGCACCCCGCGGCCCCCGCTACGTATTGTATCATCCCCCAAGGGCCCGCCAAGCCCCGCTCCATGTCGTTTCTGCGAAACCATTTTCCTATCAGCCGGAGGGCACTGGCCGTCAGCGCTTCCCGCGCAGGAGCCACAGCGCGCTGACGGGCAGCGCATGCATGTTCTTGGCGAAGGGGACCGTCTCGCGCCCGGCATGGAGGACGATGCCTCGAATGAACCGCTTCCCCAGGGTCTCCTCCAACGCCTTGAGCCCCTTGAAGTCCCCCGCAGCCACGGAGCCAGCCTTGATCTCGATGCCGACGCAGCGGCCCTGGCCGTCCTCCAGCACGATGTCGACCTCGAGGCCGGTCTGCGTCCGGAAGTGGTACATCCTGGGGCGGGTCCTGCTCCACCCCAGCTGCTTCTCCAGCTCCGCCATGGCGAAGGTCTCCAGCAGAGGGCCGGACAACGCCCCGTCCGTGCCGATGCGGGCGGCCTCGATCCCCAGGAGGTCGGCCGCCAAGCCCGTATCGTTCAGGTACAGCTTCGGCGCCTTCACCAGCCGCTTGCTCAGGTTCCCACTCCAGGGCGGCAAGCGGCGCGCCAGGAAGGTGGCTTCGAGCAAGGCGAGGTAGCGCTTCAGGGTGGTCTGCGGGAATCCCATGGCCCTCGAGATCTCCGCGAAGTTCATGAGGCTGGCGGTACGGATCGCGAGAAGGTTCATGAGGCGCGGCAGTTGGGTGAGGCCCTCGATATTGGCGAGGTCCCGGACATCCCTCTCCAGGATCGCCGTGAGATAGGAGCTGACCCAGGCCCGGCGCCGCTCCGGTCGAGGGCGGCTCAAAGGCTCCGGATACCCGCCCCGCGCGACCCGCTGCCAGAGTTCCTCTCGGGCGATCGGTTCGACCGGCTGTACGGACACGCCCGGAGTGAATAGGGCGTCGATGAACCCTTCTTTCACGCCGTCGAGCTCTCCCTGGGAAAGCGGCCAGAGCGTGAGGATCTCCATGCGACCGGTCAGCGATTCCGAAAGCCGCGGCAGGACCAAGGCGCTGGCCGAGCCGGTCAGGAGGAATCGTCCCGCCCGCCGGTCGCGGTCCACTTCGGCCTTGAGCGGAAGAAAAAGCTCGGGGGCTCTTTGAACCTCGTCCAAAATCACGGGCCCGTCGAAGCCGGCCAGAAAGCCCTGGGGGTCGCTCTTGGCGGCTGACAGGACCCCGATGTCATCCAAAGTAACGTAGCGGGCGGGGTGCGGACCTGCCGCAAGCTGCTGGGCAAGCGTGCTCTTGCCGGTCTGTCGAGCCCCGTTCAGGAACACGACAGGGCTGTCTGAAAGGGCCTCAAGGAGGCCATGCGTCAGATGGCGGGCGTACATGGATACAGTATATATCACAGATGGTTGATTTTCAACCACTCAATGGACGATTTGCATATATCCGATTATGCGGGCAGCACGGGCTCGGCGGTCAGAATCCCTTGCTGATCCCATCGCATACGACCCCGCACCTATTCTATATCCGCAGCTTCTTGGAATCGACGGAAAGCCTTCTCCTGCAGGAAGAAGCGGACTTTAAGGCGCTTACGGCCAGGCTCCCGATGGAGCGGGAACAGGCCCGGATGCGTTTGCTGTGGACCGCGGCGGTCGCCGCGTTGGCCGCGGGGTTGTGCGTCTGGGGGCTGCTCGGCATCAAGCGAGGGGCATGACGGTTCCATCTTCAGCCCTATAACGGCTACAATGGGGGCGGAATGCCATCCGCCAAGGGCGAACCGACCGGCTTCACGCTGATCGAGGTCCTCGTGGTGGTCGTGATCGTCTCGATCCTCGTCGCCGTCGGAGCCCCGAAATACTTCAGGATCGTCGAGCGGGCCCGCCTGACGCAGGCCGAGGTCACTTTAAACTCGGTCCGGACGTCTCAGGAGCGCTACTTCACGGGGCACAGCCGCTACGTGACGGACCTTGCGCGGATCGAAGACCTGGATATCTCCCTGCCCGGAGGACCCCCGCGCTACGGCATGAAGGACTTCATCCTCGTGCTCGGGAAGGGCGCGAAGGGGGGGTGCGCGGACATGGGCCCCTCCTACAGCATCATGATGATCCGGGTCGAGGACAGCGCCAAGGTCATGCCGCGCTACTTCAACAACTACATGATGCGGTATGAGCGCTGCTCCAACGAGGTGACCTTCCCGGGCTGCCCCACCTGCGCCGAGGACTTCATGGACGCCCCCAGCGTGCAGCAGGTCGCCAAGGACGCGGCTCCGCCTCCGCAGGTCAAGCCTCCCGCGCCCCCGGCGAAGCTCAAAGAGGAGGACCTGCGTCGCCTGCGCCGGTCCCTCGAGGACATGGACGCCGCGGTGCGGCGGGGCTCCATCGAGGAACTCGGCGCGGCGGACGGCGCCCAGCCGATCACCCTGCTGACGGGGCATCTGCGCGCGGAGATGGACCCGGGGCTGCGCAAGGAGATCGTTCAGGCCTGCGCGCGCAAGAGCACGGCCGCCGTCTCCTGTTTGACCGCGGCCCTGCGCGACTACGAGCCGGAGGTGCGCCTCGCCGCCGCGCGCTCGATCAAGAACCTGGCGGCCGAGGCGGCGGCTCCGGCCCTGGCCGAGGCCCTCTTCGATCAGGAGGTCGAGGTGCGGCGCGAGGCCATCCTGGCGTTGAGGGTCGTCCAGCGCGCGCAGTACAGCGTCTGGCAAGAACGCGTGTCCCAGCGGCCGGAGAAGCTCTTCAAGCTCCGGGAGCCTGACCAGGTCATCGTGTCCCGGGCCCTGCGGCACGCGGGTCTGACCTCGGAATGACCGCCCTGCTGTTGTGCCTGCTCCTCTCCCCGATCCACGCCGCACCGGCCTCCTATGACGGCTTCGACAAGCTTCCGGACAAGAAGAAGGAGAGCATCGTCCGGAGGCTCTTCGACAAGGGGACGCTCGGAAAGCCCGAGCACAAGCCCATCCTCAAGGACATCCTGGCCACCCAGGCCCGGTACGCCTACGCCAACGCGGCGCTCTTCACCTGCCGGGCGATGGATTCTGCCGGGAAGGAGATGGCGCCTCTGGTGGAGCGGATCTATCAGCGTCCGAAGTCGCTCACGCTCTATGAGAAGGCGTTCCTCTGGCTCAGGGGGCCCCTGGACCCCGGGCTCTTCGCTGCCGCCGACACGCTCATCCGGAGCGGGTTATACCAGACGGAGGTGACGGAGGAGCAGGCCGCCGCGGCCAAGAAGCGCCTGCTGGAGGATGCGGATAAGGAAGCGGTGCTGGTCTGCGCCTTCAAGGTCGCCTTATCCGGGTCAGGCAAGGGGGGCACGGACAGAGGCCGGAGGGCCGGCGTGGAGATACTCCGGTCGCTGGACCCCGTCGAGGTGCGCAAGAGGGTCTCCCGGTTCAAGAGGGACTTCGAGCGCAGCGGGGGCAGGGAGATCGAGCAGCTGAGCCGGCAGCTGGGGCTCTAGATAACATCGGGCCGGATGACCCAGAGACGCCCGCGGTGCACCCGGATGCGGACGTCCTTGGAGACGGCGCGGTTGCTCAGGCCCAGGCTTCCGGGCGCGAGCGCGCGGCTCTTGAGGCGGTAGCGCAGCCCGCGGGTGGAGACCACGCAGCCGTCCCCGGAAGCCAGCAGGGAGAGCGTCTCCGAGGAACGGCAAGCCAGCCGGATATCCCCTTCTCCCGCGAGCAGGGCGAGCCCGTCATGGACCAGGGCCAGGCGCAGACCCGCGGCAGCCTGCTTCTCGAAGAGGGCGAGGTTCACGAGCGTGTGGTCCAGCCTTCCTCCCAGGGCCCCCGCCACCCAGACCCAGTCCGCGCCCATGCGCAGCACGAGCCGGAACGCTTTCTCGAGGTCCGAGCAGTCCTCGTCGAAATCGCAGAGGTAGGCCGTCCCTTTCCACCGGGGCAGGCGCTTGGGGAGAGAGTCCATGTCGCCGACGATGACGGTAGGGGTCACGCCGAGCCGGGCCGCGTGGCGGCAGCCTCCGTCCGTGCACACCACCGCGGAAGCCCGCGCGGCCAGGCGGCGGACCAGGCGGGGGAGGGCCAGCTCGCCGTTGAGCAGGAGCAGGACCTGCCTGTCCGGCTTCACGGCGCTCTCAACCGCTTGAGAAGCCCTGTGGTCGAGTGGCCTTTCTTGAAGGAGATGAGGACCACGCGTCCCGCGTATCGGCGCCCCGCCACCTGGTCCGGCCGGTAGTCGGCCCCCTTGACCAGCACGTCGGGACGGAGTCTGGAGAGCAGTTTCTCCGGCGTGTCTTCCCCGAAGGCGGCCACGGCGTCCACGCACGCGAGGGCCGCCAGCACGCGCATGCGGTCCTTGAGCGTGTTCACGGGCCTGTCCGGGCCCTTGCCAAGCCTGCGCGCGGAGGCGTCCGTGTTGACGCCCACGATGAGCGCGTGCCCGAGGCCTCGCGCCTTCTCTAGGAGATGGACATGGCCGGGATGCAGGATGTCGAAGACGCCATTCGTGAATACCACCCGCTTGCGCAAGCGCTTCCAGCGCCGGCGCAGGCGCATGATTTCGTCTACGGGCCCCGCCTTCTTGTGTGTATCCACCTCAGTGCGCCTTCGGCGCGTCCGGGAACAGAGCGTCCTCGATGATGCCGCAGAGTATCTGGATCACCGCGATGTGGGCCTCCTGGATGCGGGCCACGGAGCGGGAGGGGACGCAGAGGCATAGGCTGCACAGGGGCTTGAGCTTGCCCCCGGACTCTCCCGTCAATCCGAGCACGCTCAGGCCCAAGGAGCGCGCGGCTTGGGCGGCCTTGAGCACGTTGGGGGAGTTCCCGCTCGTGGAGATGGCTACGGCCACGTCCCCGGGCTTGGCGTGGGCCTGCAGCTGCCTGGCGAAGACCTCGTCGTAGCCGAAGTCGTTGGCGATGGAGGTCAGGTCCGAGGTGTTCGTGGTCAGCGCCAGGGCCGGCAGGGGCGGCCGGTTGCGCTCGTAGCGGCCCACGAGCTCATCCGCGAAGTTCTGCGCATCGCAGGCCGAGCCCCCGTTGCCGAACGTGAGTATCTTGTTCCCCCGCTTGTAGGCCTCCAGGAGCGTCGCCGCCATGCGGGCGATCATGCCGGACTGCTCGGCCGTGCGCTCGGTCGTATGCGCGCTCTCGAGCAGGAGCTGGCGGACCGTGTCCTGGAGCTCAGGCATCGGCTTTTCCCTCGCCCAGAAGATCATCCACGAAGTGGGTGTCGATGTCCCCGCTGATGAACCGAGGATCCTGGAGCAGCCTCTCATGGAACTGCGCGGTCGAGGCCAGCCCCTCTCCCGAGAACCGCAGCTCCCACAGGGCGCGCAGAGAGCGGGCGATGGCTTCCTTGCGCGTCGGCGCCCATACCACGAGCTTGGCGAGCAGGCTGTCGTAATACGACGGGATCGTGTAGAACGTGTAGATGTGCGTGTCCACGCGCACTCCGGGTCCGGCGGGCGTGCGGAACACCTCGATCCGGCCCGGGCAGGGGGCGAAGCCCCGGTCCGGGTCCTCGGCATTGATGCGGTGTTCGAGAGCGTGGCAGCGTATCTCGGAGATGCGGTCCTGGGTGATGTCGAGGTCCTCCCCGGCGGCCAGGCGGATCTGCTCGTTCACGAGGTCCACTCCGGTCACTGCCTCGGTGATGGGGTGCTCCACCTGCAGGCGCGTGTTGACCTCCATGAAGTAGAACTGTCCTTTCGGATCGAGCAGGAATTCGACGGTCCCGATGCTCGAATAGCCGCTGCCCTTGGCGATCCGGATGGCGGCATCCTGCATCCGCTGCCGGAGCTCGGGACTGACGGCCGGCGAGGGGGATTCCTCTACCAGCTTCTGGTGCCGGCGCTGCACCGTGCAGTCGCGCTCGGGAGCGGCGACGACGTTGCCGTTCCGGTCGGCCAGGATCTGTATCTCCACGTGCCGCGGGCGTTCGATGTATTTCTCGATGTAGACGGTACCGTCTCCGAAAGCGGCCTTGGCCTCGGTCGACGCGCGTTCGATCTCTCCCGCCAGGGCGGACTCGTCGCGCACCACCCGCAGGCCCTTTCCGCCGCCGCCCGCGGCGGCCTTGATCATGACCGGCAGCCCGAGAGCCGCCGCTTCCTTGGCCACGCTCTTCCTGCCTTTGAGGGTGATCCCCGGGACGATGGGGACGCCGTTCTTGGCCGCGATCTCGCGCGCCGCGATCTTGTTCCCGAGGGCCTGGATGGCCTTGGGCGGAGGGCCGATGAAGATCAGTCCGGCGTCGGCGCAGGCTTGGCTGAAGCCGGGGTTCTCGGAGAGGAATCCGTATCCCGGATGGATGGCCTCCGCCTTCGTGGCCTTGGCCGCGGCGAGGATGCGATCCGCCCGGAGATAGCTCTCCTTGGCCGGGCCCGGGCCGATGCAGACGGCCTCGTCCGCGAGGCTCAGGTGCCGGCATTCGCGGTCGGCCTCGGAGTAGACGGCGACGGTGGGGATGCCGAGCTCCCTGCAGGCCCGGATGATGCGTACGGCGATCTCGCCTCTGTTCGCGATGAGGACCTTACTGAACATGGATCTTCACCTCTATGGAATGGCTCCAGAGGTCCACCTGCGCGGTGAGCACCTCCGTGCCTAGATTGCGGACCGAAACCTTATAGACCGAACCTCCGGCATGCTCCGCGGTCCAGGCCTCCTCGGCATCGTAGTTCGCGGACGGGGTCTTGTGGAGCTTCTTGGCGAGCTCCTCCCGGGTCTTCTTGCGCCACTGCAGAAGGGTGGTCTCTTGGCCGGTCTCGGGATCGGCCAGGTGGTGCGTCTGCGCGGCAGCGACCGCGTCCTGGCCGGCCTTGCCGCTGAGGACCCGCCGGGACCTCTGGATATGGGCCGCGTCCTCGGTCTGGGCGCAGAACTGCGCGGCCTCCTCGTAATCCGAGAGAGCCTTCGGGTAGTCGCCGGCCAGGTAGCGCGTGTCCGCCAGCGCGATCCCGATGTCGCAGCGGTCGCGCTCGGCGAGGCGAGGGAAGGCCAGCAGTATCTCGTACTGGCGGACCGCCTCCGCATAGCGTTCGAGCTGGTTGCGGTAGAGGTCCGCCAGGATGGAATTGAAACGGAAGATGTCCGTTTCATCGAGGCGGGACGGGTCGCGCTTCATATCCTCGAGGGTCTGCCTGCATTCGCGCTCCGCCGTCGAGGTGTCCATCAGGAGATAGGCGGCCTCGCACAGGTAGCCGCGCATCTGCGGGTCGCGCGGGTCGATGTTGAGACCCGTCTCGGCGCGGGCGCGGGCCCGGTTCGCGTTTCCGGCGGCCAGGTCCGCCTCGATGGGCGCCACGAGATGCCAAGTGTAGGCTCGGCGCCACTGCTTGTCCTCCAGGACGAAGTCGAGCCAGTCTTCCTCGACCGGCATGGCGGAGACCAGGAGCTTGTAGCGCACCCTCGCCCAGCCCTTCGCGAGCTCGTCGATGGCGATGTCGTCGAAGGACCAGACCGCGGGGTCCTGGCCCCTGCTGAAGTCATCGAGCGAACAGGTCATGCGCGACTGGGAGGCCAGCATGGCGTACGCCGCGCCTATGTTGCGCTCCTTGAGCGCGTAGAGGTAGGTCCCGGCTACCGTAACGAGCATCCGCTCGGGGGCCCTGCGGGAGGTCCAGTAGTATGCGTAGAGCGCGGC
Organism: Elusimicrobiota bacterium; assembly: GCA_041650695.1. Classification (GTDB taxonomy): domain Bacteria; phylum Elusimicrobiota; class Elusimicrobia; order UBA1565; family UBA1565; genus JBAZKS01. The sequence goes on along the minus strand of JBAZKS010000038.1, from coordinate 31,601 downwards.
CCCCAGGACGAGGAGGATGACGCCGAGGACGGTGGACGCCATGGCGCGGGGCGACTGGGAGATCTTGGTCAGGACAGTCCTGTGCGCGGGGACGTGCACCGCGTCGCGGCTCCGCTCCTTGGCGCGCGCGGCCTCGCGCGCCTTGTGCTTCTCCGCCTTCTCGTGCTCGAGGAGGTCGCGCATGAATTTCTCTTTCGGGCTCACGTGCTTCTCTTCCGGAGGCTTCTCCGGAGGCTTTTCCGGCGGCTTTTCCGGCGGTCTTTCCCGTTCCTTGCGAGGGGGCTCCTTGGGCTCCTGCGCAGCAGGCTTCTTGGGGGCATCCGGGTCCTCGATGCGGCGGACCATGGTCTTCGGGATGTAATCCTCGAGGCCGGAGCGGGGCTGCTGCGGCTCAGGAGCCGCGGCCCTCGGAGGGCGATGTTCCGCCTCTCCCGCAGAGGGCGCCGCGAGGTCCGGCGGGGCCTTGATATCGAGCTTAGGCGCGGCCTCCTCCCGGCGCTGGCGGTCCGGCTTGTCCTCCTCCCGGGGCAGGGGAGGCAGTTCTTGGGGCTTCTGGAACCGGGAGGATTCCTTCCGCTCCGTTATGGGGCCCGAGGGCGGCGCCTCTTCCCGCTTGGGGGGCTGCGCTTCCGGAAGGGTCCCCGGAGCGCGGCCGTGCTCCGCTCGCGGAGGGGGCGGTTTGGAGGGGGCGGGCGGAGCCGTGACCGCCTTGTCGTCGAAGCTCTGCGCCTGTCCGCACGCGTCGCAGTACTTCTTGGCCGAGGAGAGGATGAAGCCGCACGCCGGGCATTCCTTGACGATCCGGCCCCCGCACTTATGGCAAGTGACGGTCGTGGCTTTCGCCGGTTCGCGGCATCCCTGGCAGTAGAACTTCGACACGCGCGGCGTCCTCGGCGCTTCCCTTTAGGGCTCGATGAAGAAGAGGGGCTGACCGTACTGGACGGCCTTCCCCTCCTCGACCAGGATGGAGACCACGCGCCCGGAGGCCGGCGCCTTGATCGGATGCTCCGAGGCCCCCGTGTCCACGATCCCCAGGGGGTGGTCCTTCTGTATCTCGGCCCCCTTCTCCACCCGGCGGGGCTTGCCCAGCATGTTGAAGTGGAATATCCCGACCTCGGGCGACGTGACCGGGATCATCGGGTAGACCGGGGCCGCGGGAGCGGCTCCTGCCTCCTCGACGCGGAGCGCTACGGCGTCCTCTCCGCGGCGATAGGAAATCTCGGCCAGGTCCGTGCTGCGGACCCACTGCAGGATCTTTTCGACGGCGTGCGTGTCCATTCTATCCTCCCTTCCTGCGCTTCTGGAAGCGCGGTCCCCGGAGCGCGGTCGTACTCCTCTTGCGCAGGGGGCTTCGCCGGCCCTTGCTCCGATGGGTCGAGCGGGCGCGGCGTTTGAGCAGATTCTGTGGATTCGGCGGCAGCAGGCCCGCGTCCAAGGGGTCGAACGGCATGGGCAGGACCTTGTACATGGGCGTGAGCGTCACCAGGTCCCGCTTGCCATCCGTCCCGACATCCACGCAGATGAGCTGGGTGTCCTTGGCGCTGAACTCGAGCATGACTTGGCGGCAGGCTCCGCAGGGGCGGGCTTTTTTGCCCACGACGCAGATCGCCTTCAGGCTCTTCTCGCCGCGGGTCACCGCGTTGAAGATCGCCACGCGTTCGGCGCAGATGCTCAGGCCGTACGACGCGTTCTCCACGTTCGCTCCGGAGAACATCCGGCCGGACTCGGTCAATACGGCGGCTCCGATGGAGTAGCGGGAGTACGGGCTGTAGGCCCCGCGGCGGGCCCGTTTGGCTATCTCGACGAGTTGTCGCAGCTGCTTCCGGGTCATGGGATCCCCCTATCCGAGCAGGAGCGCGAGCTTCCTCGCGGTCCGCTTGTTCAAGGCCCCCTTCTGCGTGAATACCGCGTTTCGGAGGGCCGTCCGGCATTGGCACTCCCGCCGGGCAGCCGCGAGTTTGGGAAGGGCCGCCAGGACGAGCTTCTGGGCGTTTTCCACGTTGGCCATCAGGTGCTCGACGACCTTGGAGGTCGAGACTTCGTCCTCCTCCTTCCAGCAGTCGTAGTCCGTGATCATGGCGATGGGCGCGTAGCAGATCTCGGCTTCCCGGGCCAGCTTGGCCTCCGGGATGACGGTCATGCCGATGATGGAGTACCCGAGCTTGCGGTGCATCTCGGACTCCGCCCGGGTCGAGAACGCGGGGCCCTCCATGCAGCAGTATGTCCCGCCGCGGTGCGCGGTCAGCCCGAGTCTGAGCGCCTCGTCGTAAAGGACCGCCTGGACGGCGCCGCAGAAGGGATGGGCGAAGGCCACGTGCGCGACCACTCCGTCGCCGAAGAAGGTGGAGACCCGCCGCTTCGTCTCATCGACGAGCTGGTCCGGGAACACGAAGTGCCTGGGAGCGAGTTCTTCGCGCAGGGACCCGACGGCGCCGAAGCCCAGGATGCAGTCGACGCCCAGGGATTTGAGCGCGTAGATGTTGGCGCGTCCGTTGAGTTCGGTCGGGGTGAGGACGTGGCCGCGGCCGTGGCGCGGCAGGAAGGCGCAGCGCACGCCGGCGAGCGTCCCGAGGACGACGGCGTCGGACGGGGGGCCGAAAGGCGTCTTGACGCGGACCCGCGAGACGTCCTGCAGGCCCTTCATGTCGTAGAGGCCGGATCCGCCGATCACGGCGAACCTGGCTTGAGGTGTTTTCCGGGTCAAGGCGTGTATCCTCCTTCCGGCAGGAGCTCGTGGATGGTCGCCTCCAGGACGGCGAGTTCCACGGGCTTCTTGAGATAGCGGACGTTGGGGCGCAGGAGCAGGTCCCCCAGGACGGATTGCTCGACCGAGCCGCTGATGATGATGATGGGTATCTTCGAGGTGCGCCAGTAATCCTGGATGTGCTTGGTGGCGGTGGAGCCGTAGAGCCCCGGCATCACGATGTCCATGATGATGAGGTGCGGCATCTCGGCCTCGGCGATGGCGAAGGCCTGCGCCCCGTCCGTGGCCTCGAGCACGTGATGGTGCTTCGACTCCAGGTATTCCCGGAGTTGGTGCCTGAGTTCGTCGTTGTCGTCCGCGACGAGGATTTTGGCTAGCATGCTTGGAGTATCTCTTTGTATATCGGGAACTTGTCCGTGAGCCGCCTCACCTCCGCGCGCACCGCGGAAAGGGCGGAGTCGTCCGCCCTGCGGGCGATCGCGTGATCGATGAGCTCGGCGATCGTGTCCATCTCGCCCAACCCCATGCCGCGCGTGGTGACCGCGGGGGTCCCGATGCGGACGCCGCTGGCCACCATGGGCTTCTCCGGGTCGTAAGGGATGGCGTTCTTGTTCACCGTGATGCCGGCCTTGTCCAGGGCCTCCTCCGCGTCTTTTCCCGTGACCTTTTTTGGCCTGAGGTCGAGGGAGAAGAGGTGGCAGTCGGTCCCTCCCGCGACGATCCTGAAGCCCAGTCCGGCCAAAGACGAGGCCAGCCTCCGGGCGTTGGCGAGGACACTCTGCTGGTATTGCTTGAACTCGGGCTTGAGCGCCTCGCCGAAGCAGACGGCCTTGGCGGCGACGATGTGGCAGAGCGGCCCGCCCTGGGTGCCGGGGAAGGTCATCCGGTTGACCGCAGCCCTGTGCGCCTCTTTGCAGAGGATCATGCCGCCGCGAGGGCCGCGCAGGGTCTTGTGCGTGGTCGTGGTCACGAAGTCCGCGCACGGGACCGGCGAGGGATAGAGCCCGACCGCCACGAGACCGGCGTAGTGGGCGATGTCGGCTGAGAAGAACGCGCCGACCGAGCTCGCCATGCGCTTGAACCGCTCCCAATCGATGACGCGGGAGTAGTTGGAGGCGCCGATGAAGAGCATCTTGGGCTTGTGCTCCTGCACGAGCTTCTCGGCCTCTTCGTAATCGATGGTCTCGGTCTCTCGGGTCACGTTCACCGGGACGATCTTGAAGTACTTCCCGGAGAAGTTCAGCGGGTGGCCGTGGGAGAGATGGCCGCCGTGGGCCAGGTTCAGTCCCATGACGGTGTCGCCCGGCGTCAGCACGGAGAGGTACATGGCGATGTTCGCCTGGGTGCCGGAATGGGGCTGCACGTTGGCGTGCTCGGCGTTGAAGAGCTTCTTGGCGCGCTCGATCGCCAAAGACTCGGCGACGTCCACGAACTTGCAGCCGCCGTAGTAGCGCTTGCCGGGATAGCCCTCCGCGTACTTGTTCGTCAGGACCGAGCCCTGGGCCTCTAGGACGGCCGGGGACACGTAGTTCTCGGACGCGATGAGCTCGAGGTTCTCGGCCTGGCGCTTGGTCTCGCCGAAGACCGCTTCGAAGACTTCAGGGTCGTTCTGTCTGAGGTTTCTGAGTTCCATGGCGCTCCAGGATGCTCCTTGTTCCGGCTTCCAGGATGTCGGCGCAGGCCAGGTACACGGCGTCCGGCTGGCCGATGGGGTCGTCGATGTCGCGCGGGGCCCAGCCCGCCATCTCGCTGAAAAGGCGGGTCTTCGAGGTGGACTCCGGGTACTGATCCAAGAGAAGCTCCAGATGACCCCGGGTGACGGGAAGGACGGCGTCCGCCCAGTCCAGGAGCTCCCGTGTGACGAGTTGGGGCACATGCTCCACGCGTCCGATGCCCCGCAGGGACAGGGCCTTGTGCACGCCCGGGGGGATGGGGAAGTGGCGCTCCGCCGCGACTCCGCAGGAGCGGGCCTCCCAGCCCGTCAAGCCGCGCCCCTTGGCGAGATGGTTGAAGAGGTACTCCGCCATCACGCTGCGGCAGCTGTTGCCCGTGCAGACGAATAGGACTCGCATTCTCAAAATTATTGTACCGAACGCAGGCGCGCGTACGGAAGGCGCCCGGACAGCACGGCAGACTGTATCAAATATGGGGAAACGCGAGAAGGAGCCCCCTGGTCCGAGCGGGGCTCCTTCTCGCGTCTCCCTGTCTTCTGGGGTCTACTCCTTCGGAGCCGGCCGCGCGACGATGACCTCGAAGAATGCCTTGCCGTCCTTGTCCCTCCGGCTCTTGATCCGGAAAGGCATCTTCTCCGAGTTCGGGAGCGAGTACTCCTCGCCGCCGATGATGGGCCACCCGATCGCGGGGTCCTTCATCCCGCAGCCGTATTCGCCGTTGGCCGTGTTCTGCCAGCACGCGAGCTGCATCTTCTGGTCTCCCGGCTTCTGGACCGTTTCGATGGATTTCACGCGCCGCACATCCAGCTCGACCGCCTGCACGGTCATGGCGTCGAGCATGGCTTTCGCGTTCGCCTGGTCCTTGAGGGTGATCGAGGCCCGCTCCTTGCCGACCTTGATGGCCACGGATTCGTTCTGCTCATCAAGGCTCAGCGAGGGCTTCGGCCTGGGATAGGGCCGAGGTTCGGGACGGTCCCACGGCCCTGGGCGGTCCCAGGGGCCGGGGCGGTGGTGCCCGGGGTCGGGGCGGTGCCCGCCGCCGGGATGCCCACCACCAGGGTTGCGCTGTCCGCGCGCGGGATTAGGTCTCAAGACCCATATATTCGTCCTGCCTCCCGGGCCTACAATACCCCTATGAAAACACTCTTGGCGTCCCTTCTCGCGTCGTCCTTCTGTTTGGCACAGCCTCCGGAGTCGGTCGTCTCGTCGAATGCGGGCGCGTTCGACAGCGCCGTCCTGTTCCAGTCCGAGCAGTTCAAAGCCCAGCAGCGGGTCAACCTCTACGGGAACCTGAGGCTGGAGTACCGCGGGTGGATGTTCAACAACGGCCTGCCGTATATCGACGTGACGGTCTCCGGCGTCACCAACGTGACCGGGGCCGGGGTGCAGACCGGCAGCATGACGTTCTCCCGGACCCTGCGCATCTGGAAGAACATGGGAAGCTACGTGTCCCAGTTCGTGCAGATCAACGAGACCGTGAACCTTTACCGCAACGGCCAGTTCGTGGGGACCGGGACCGTGGGGGGGAGCATCCGGGTCGCTGGCTACATCCAGGGCCAGCGCATCGACATTTCCGGGTCGGGCGCTTTGACCGGCAGCGGGTTCGTACAGCAGTAGGCATCCTTCGATTCTCGCCGAGCGGGTGGACTCGGAGCTTGGGCTGCCCAAGGTCCGTTCATCCTCTGCCGGAACTGTGGGCGACCACAGTCGGCCGCTAGGGGAGTCCTACCGGAGCCGGATCGCGGGTATGGCCCCTTCTCGGAGAATGATTTCCCGTTCCCCCGACACGTCCACCACGGTGGACTCTTTGCCTGCAAAGGGTCCTTTGATTTTCCCCGCGTCCAAGATCGAGTCGATCTTGCCGGAAAACCGCCGGACGACGGCGGCGCCGTCCACGGCGGCGGGTTGCCCTGAGAGGTTCGCACTGGTAGTGGCCCAGGGGACTCCCGAAGCCTTGATGAGATCGAGGAGCAACGGGCACTTCGGGACGCGGAAGGCGACCTTGCCGTCTTCGGACGAGGGAAGGCGTTCGCCTTCCTTCTTCGGGCGGAGCACCATGGTCAGGGGGCCGGGCCAACAGCGAAGGGCGAACGTGCGGGCCAGGGGCGTCCATACCGCCCACCGGTTGATTTCCTGAAGCCGGTGAAGCAACACCGGCAATGACTTGCTCCGCGGGCGGGCCTTGATGTCGAAAAGTCTAGACCAAGCCTTGGGGTCCAGGGCCGTGGTCCCGAGACCGTAGACGGTATCGGTCGGGAAGGCGATGATGCGGCCTTCCCGCGCGTCCATCGCGAGTTCAGAGAGGTCGCAATGGTCGGGCGTAAGAACGCGGGTCACGGCGGGCTCATCGGGTGGAACACGAGCACGAACTCGCCCAGGAGCTCGTTGCGCTCCCGCAGGGTCTTGCGCACGGACGCCACCGTGCCGGTCAGCCATTCCTCGTGGACCTTCGAGAGCTCTCGGCAGACGGCGACGCGGGAGTCGGGGCCCAGGACCTCCTCGGCGACCTCGAGCAGGTCCAGGACGCGGAAGGGGGATTCGTACACGACCAGGCTCATGCCGAGAGCCGCGGCCGCCGAGATCTCTTTCACCTGCTTGGACCTCGAGCGCGGCAGGAAGCCCAGGAACACGAAGGAGCCGCCGGGCAGGCCCGACCCCGCCAGGGCCGACACGGCCGCGCAGGGGCCCGGGATGGAGCAGACCGGGACGCCTTCCTCCCGCGCCTTGGAGACGAGGTCCAGACCCGGGTCGGAGATGACCGGCGTGCCCGAGTCCGAGGCCAGGGCCAGGTCTTCCCCGCGCCGGAGCCTCTCGAGGATGGCGTCGACTAGACGCGGATCCCGGTCCCGATATCGCAGCACCGGGGTATGGATGCCGTGATGCGATAGGAGCTTGAGCGTGCGCCGCGTGTCCTCGCAGTAGACGGCCTTGGCCTCGCGCAGGACTCGGAGGCAGCGTGCGGATGCGTCCTCGAGATTCCCGACCGGGGTGGGGACGATGTAGAGCATCAGCCGGCCGCTTGCCGCTCCTCGATCCGCAGGAACGCCTCGATCACCTTCGGGTCGAATTGGGTCCCGGCCATCTTGCGCAGTTCCGCCATGGCCGTCTCGCGGCTCAGCGCCTTGCGGTAGGGACGGTCCGAGAGCATGGCTTCCCAGGCATTGACGACGGCCACGATGCGCGAACCGAGGGGGATCTCGTCTGCGCGCAACCCTTCCGGATAGCCTTTCCCGTTGAACCACTCCTGGTGGTAGAGCACCATCTGCGCCACCGGGCCGAGGAATTTGACCGGTTTGAGGATGCGGTGGCCGATGGCCGTGTGCTTCTTGATCTGCTCGAACTCCTCCGGGCTGAGCTTGCCCGGCTTCGAGAGGATGGCCTGGTCGATGCCGATCTTGCCGATGCCGTGCAGCATCATGGCCACTTCGACGTAGCGCACCATCTGCTCGGGCAGGCCGAGCTCCTCGGCCAGGGCCCGGGAGAGCTTGCGGGAGGCCTCCGAATGGTCCTGCGCGTAGGAGTCCTTGGCGTCGATGGCGTGGGCCAGCATCTGGACCATCTCGAAATAGAATACCTGCAGGTCGTCGTACATCTTCTGGTGGTGCAGGGCCAGGGCCGCTTCGCCTCCGAGCAGGGAGAGGAATTTCAGCTTGAGGTCGTCCGGAGCCAGGGTCCCGCCCGTGTCGTGGATGTTCAACACCCCGATCGGCTTGGACTTCAGCATCATGGGGATGGAGAGGAACGGCTCCTCCGTGTCCGTGGGGCCATGGACGTAGCGCGGGTCCCGCGCGGGCTCGGGCACGAAGATGGGCTTGCCGCTGGCGAAGGCCCGCCCAGCCACTCCCTGGCCGGGCTTGAGCCGGAGCGCCGGCTTGGGTTCCGGGGAGGGGCTGCGGGCCGCCACCACGGAGAGGACGTTCGCCCTCTCGTCGTAGAGCATCACGGTGCCCCGGGTCGAGTTCATCAGGCGGCAGGCCTTCTCCACGACGAGCGAACAGAATTCCTCATGAGAGACGTTCCCGGTGCGGGTGATCCCGTAGTCGTGCAGGGCCAGGAGCATGCTGAGGAGCTCGTCGAAGCGCTCTTGAGGCAGTGGGCGGCCCTCCCCACGGCCCTGCCCCCTCGACTGCTCGCGCAGCCGCAGCTCGTAGAGGCGGCTCAAGGCCCAGATGAGCGCCGCCAGGAGCAGGACGCAGAGAGCGGAGAGGATGAACAGCCCCATATCAACGAGAGAGTTCCTGTCGCGCCCAGGCGCGGTTCTCCTCGTCCTTGTCGTTGTTCAAGACCTCTTCCAGGAGGGCGCGGAACTCGGCCCGGGGCAGCATTTCACCGAGCTGCAGCAAGGCCCCCGCCCGGTTGCTCGCCGCGGGGTCGGTCCTTGCGTATTCCTTCAGGAGCGGCGCGATGCGCGGGCTCCGCGAGGCGAAGAGGGCGGTCTTGATCAAAAGACGGGCCTTCTCGTCTTTCTCCTTTTCGTGATCCTCCAGAAGCCTTTCGACCCCGGCTTCATCGGCCGATAGGCCCAGCCGCAAGGCGGCCTGATGCCGCGTTTCCATGCGCTTGCGCCGGTCGAAGAGGACCGCACGCAGCGTCCCGGAGGTCTCCCGCAGGGATGCGGGCGGGACATCCGCCTCCCACGCGAAACGGGAGCGTTCCTGGTCCGAGGGATCCTTGGACTCGGACCAATCCAGGATGTCCTTCAGCGCCAGGGGCCAGTAGTACTCGGCCAGGAGTCCGGCCACCGGCGGGGCCTGGCGGGACTGCTTGCTCAGCAGGGACAGGAACTTGGGGTCGTCCCCGGGCGGCCGTTCGCTGTCCCAAGCCGCGAGGAGCCGGAGGCACTCGAAGCGGGTATGCCAGGCCGCGGAATCGGCGGGGTTCATGGCAAGGGTCGGCCGCGGCTTCTCGAACCGCTTGGAGGCCAGGGTTTCCATGTCCTGGAGCATCGCGGCGTCGCGCAGTTCATACGCGCCAGCCACTCCGAAAAGCTGGAATTTGGGGTCCGGATCCTTGATGAGGGAGCGGAAGAGGGGAGCCAGAGCGATATCCGAGGGGCTGAGCAGGCGCAGGCTGCGTTCGATCTGCTGCCTGGGATAGGGGTCCTCACGGTCATAGAGATTGAGCAGGGCCTGGAGGTCCCGGATATCCCTGGGTTTTGTGACGCCCAGACGCTCCACCAGGGCGTCTTTTTCCGGTTGTCGGAAACTCTCTATGTAGCGTTGGACGACCTCATGGACGCTTAATCCAGCCGGCAAGACCGGGACTTGGGGAACTTTGATAGGAGAACTGTCTATGGCGACGATTTCAACGGAATCGCCTTTATTGACAACCGTGCGGTCAATCTGGCCATATGCAGTTGATGCTGTGGCCATAAAGGCCACAATAATAGATTTTCTATTTGGAAAGTATATATAATTCATAAGATGCATTGTACACCGTGAACACGGAATCCTGCACCTGAACCACGGAGCGAAGCAGGTGTTCGCTGCTGAAGCGGAAGAATTCATTGACTGCCCAGGTCTCCGAGCGCACCGCGTTCTGCACTGAGACCGAATCAAGGTACAGGGCGTTCAGGGCCAGCTGTATGTTCTGGATCTGGGCGATGAGGAGCGTCGCGGTCTGGGTCAGCTTGGGGTCCGGAAGAGCTTGAGAGGAACATAGGCGTACTCGGGTGGTCAAGTAGTAGAGATTGTTGCGCACCTGCTCGGCTCCCCGGGCCAGGGTGTGCATGTTGTTCTGGATGATGAGCAGGCTCGGCTTGGGGTCCTGCTGTGTGAATGCGTAGCGCAGGTTGTCGGTCTGGCTCTTGGCGTAGAGCTGGATCTGCTGGAGGTTCACGGCCTGCTGCGCGGCCTGGTGAGCGACGAGTTCGACGACCTTCAGCAGCGCCGGGTCCGCGGAGACCCGGGCCGCGCGGGTGCGGGCCTGCAGGAGCCCGTCCCAGAAATAGCGCTCCATCCACAGGCGGCCTTCCGCGAGGGTGTCCGTCCCCGCGGCGGCCGGCAGGGCGAGGCAGAGGCACTGCAGCAGGACGGCCAGCCAGCGCGTCACGGCGGATAGTCTAACATAGTTGGGCCGGGCTTCATTGCCTGGCTTTCGAGGAATGTGATATCGTTAAGACATGAGCGATCGCGAACGCCTCGGCCTTGCCCGCAAGCACCGTCCCCAGACGTTCGAGGACCTCGTGGGGCAGGAGGCGGTGTCCACGACGCTGAGGAACGCCGTCAAGGGCGGCCAGCAGGCGCACGCGTATCTTTTCTTCGGCCCGCGGGGAGTGGGTAAGACCACGACCGCGCGCATCCTGGCCAAGGCCCTCAACTGCAAGGACGGCCCGACGCCCACGCCCTGCGGCGAGTGTCCCTCCTGCCGGGAGATATCCTCGGGCTCGAGCATCGATGTGCTGGAGCTCGACGCCGCGAGCCACACCCAGGTGGACAAGATCCGGGAGATGATCATCGAGACCGCGGCCCTGGCGCCGAGCCGCGACCGCCGCAAGATCTTCATCATCGACGAAGTTCACATGCTCTCCACCAGCTCCTTCAACGCGCTGCTCAAGACGCTCGAGGAGCCGCCGGCCCATGTCGTCTTCATACTGGCCACCACGGAGCTGGCCAAGATCCCGGCCACCATCGTGTCGCGCTGCCAGCGCTTCCGGTTCCGTCCCATCTCCCGCGAGCTCACGACATCCTACCTGGCGAAGCTCGCCAAAGCGGAGAAGATCAAGGTCGAAGACAGCGCCCTGGAGGCCCTGGCCCGGGCTTCCGGCGGGGCTCTGCGCGACGCTGTGAGCCTTCTCGACCAGGCCGCGGCCTTCAGCGGCGGCGCGGTGACCGCGGAGAAGGCCGAGGCGCTGCTCGGCACCCTGCCCGCCGAGTTCCTGCTCGGCATCGTGGGGGCGATCCTGGAGAAGGACGGCAAGTCCCTTTCGGAATGGCTCGGCAAGGCCTCGGCCGAGGGCTTCGACGCCGCGCAGATTCTGAGGGACCTGCGCGAGAGGCTGCACGACCTCTTCCTGCACCGCCTCGGACTCGACGTCGGGCTGGATGGGGGGTGGAAGGAGCTTGCCTCGCGGCACGCGCCGGAGGTCTTTTCGTTCCTGGTCAGGCGCGTGAACTCCACCCTTTCCGATATGCGCGGCTCCGACTCGGGGCAGATGGCCTTCGAGCTGGGGATCTACGGCATGCTCGAGTCGGCCTATGACCTCAAGCAGTGGGTGGGCCGGCTCGAGGCCCTGGAGAAGCGGCTGGCTGGCAACCCGGGTGTTTCCACGCCGGCTCCGAAGCCGACCCTGAATCCTCCTTCTTCAGCGGTTCCTTCTGTTCCTGCGCCTCACGCCGTTCCAGACGCGCCGCGGCCCGGGGCCAAGTCCATCGAGGAAGTCTGGCCCACCGTGCTTCAAGCCTTCATTGAGAGCAAGCCGAGCCTGGCCCCCAGCCTCCAGAACTGCAGGATGACGCGGGACGAGACGGGACGCTACAAGCTCCTCCTGTCCCAGGCGTTCGACGTCGAAAGGGCCAAGTCCAACCAGGCGGAACTCGAGGAAGCCTTGAGCCGGGCCACCGGCGGCAAGGTGCGTCTGGGTTTCGACGTGGACCCGGAGAAGGGAGCGCATAAGGACAAGCCGAAGAAGGGCCAGGGGGACGAGGGTTGGCTGGACTCTTCGGACGAACACTTCGAGGACCCCGCGGTCAAGAAAGTCCTCGGCGTGTTCGGCGGCCGCATCAAGCAGGTCAAGAAGAAGTCCTGATAGGGCCGAATGAAGAGCTTCTCCCGCCTGATCCAGTGCCTCAGGCGCTTGCCCGGCGTAGGGCCCAAGCAGGCGGAGCGGCTAGCCTCCTATCTGCTCCGAGCTCCTCTTTCCGAGACCGACGCGCTGGCGGATGCCCTCCGCGATGCTCGAAGCAGGGTCCGGCTCTGCCGGGTCTGCCTCAACTACACGGAGGAGGAATGCTGCCGCATCTGCTCGGACCCGTCCAGGGAGCGGGATTCAATCTGCGTGGTGGAGCAGCCGGCGCATGTGGAGGCCATCGAGCGTTCCCACAGCTTCACGGGGCTCTATCATGTGCTCCATGGCCGGCTCTCCCCCATCCATGGGATCGGTCCGGAGGGTATCCGGACGAAGGAGCTTGTGGATAGGGTGCGTGCTTTAGGCGGGAAGGCTGAGGTCATTTTGGCCACAGACCCTGATACGGAAGGCGACGCCACCGCTCTTTACCTGGCGGCGGTCCTGAAGGACCTGCCTGTCCGCGTGACCCGCATCGCCCTAGGTGTTCCGCTGGGCGGCCACGTGGACTATATGGATGAAAGGACTCTTTCGTGGGCTCTGAAGAGCCGCAGGGAGTTCAGCGCAGAGGCTTAGTCCATTCGCTGAAGCATTTTCAATATCCGCTCAGGACCAGCGCGCTCCGTACCGCGGAGCGGTACGGCACCGTGTCCCTCTGGAAGACGTTGGACGCGTGTGCCGCGCGCTAGAATCTGCTCTTGGGAAGCAGGGTGCGCGGCGGGACAGGGTTGTTCCCCTTGCGGATCTCGAAGTGCAGATGCGGCCCGGTGGAATGCCCCGTGGACCCCAAGGCCGCGATGCGCGTGCCCTGGGCCACGTTCAGGCCTTTCTGCGCGAAGTTCTTGGAGTTGTGCGCGTAGATGGATGTGGTGTCCTGGTCGTGGCGTAGGATGACCACGTTCCCGTACCCCCTCAGGCCGCTTCCGGAATAGACCACCTCGCCCGGCGCGGCCGCGAATATGGGGGTCCCCTTGTCCGCGGCGATGTCGATGCCTTGGTGCGTGCCGCCCCAGCGGGGGCCGAACTCCGAGGAGACCACGCCGGCTTCCAGAGGCCAGCGCCAGGCGCCGGAATAGGTCGGGACCGGAAAGGGCTTGTGCTCTGCTTTCCGGGGAGCCTTGCTCTTGGACTTGGGCGGCGGGGTCTTCAGGACCCCGGAGGCGTACAGGATGTCCAAGACGTCGCCGTCGTCCAGGTTCCCCTTGTCGTGGAATTTCATGAACACGTGCGCGAGCTTGGAGTAGCGGTCGAAGGCGTTGAGGTACTTTCGACCTTTTGGAGTGATCTTGAGCGCCTCGCGGCCCAACTTCTCAGCCGTGGAGCAGCCGGCCAGGGCATAGGCGGAGAGCAGCCCGAGGGCCCGCTGGAGGAAGTCAGACCGCTTCATCGCTTATCCATTTTACTCGTTTCGGGGAACTTTTCGGCCGGCTGGTCGTACTAGTAGGTGCATGCCCCTCTCCTATTTCAAACGTCCGCTCGCGCTCCTGGCCGTGGGGCTCATCTTGACCCTGAGCGCCCTCAAAGCCCGGGGCTTCTTCGCCATTCCCGTCCCGGTCCACATGGCCGGCTTCCTCTACAAGCCGGTGCGCGTGCAGGCGCGGGTGGTCTCGGGCTTCAGCCCCAAACAGGCGGGGGACCGGTATTGGATGCGGGCTTTCCGCACCGAGGGCATCCAGCATCCGGAGACCTTGCTCATGGTCTACCTCGCCCGGAAGGAGCGTCCGAGGCCGGGGCAGGTCGTCCTCCTGCGCGGGAAGCTGAGGAGGCCGCTTTGGCCCCGGAACCCGGGCGGCTTCGATGAGGGGGCTTTCCTGGAGGAGCGCGGCGCCGCCCTGGTCCTGCACGCCTACAAGGCCGAAGTCCTCAGCGAGCGCGTCCCCTGGAGATGGCTCCCCTGGGCTTGGGGGGATTCGGTGCACCGTTCGATCCACGCCTATTTCGAGGAGGGGTTCGACAAGGACACGGCCGGGGTGCTCGAGGGCCTGCTCGTGGGGTTCAAGGGGAGGCTCTCCAGGGGCTTGAACAGAGCGATCCAGGATTCCGGCACCATGCATCTGGTGGCCCCCTCGGGCGCCAAGGTGGCGTTCATCCTGGCTGCGGCGCTATGGCTGTGCGGACGCTTGAAGCCGCTGCACCGGTGGATGGCGGCCGGCTTCGCCGGCGCGCTCTACCTCCTCGTCGTGGGGCCGGAGCCGCCGTATGTCCGGGCCTATGTGATGTTCATGACGCTCTTCGCCGCGCACCTTTCAGAACGGGAGTCCGGCGCCTTTCAAGGGCTGGTGCTCTCCGTCCTGCTCATGCTCGCCGCAGAACCCCGGTGTCTCTTCACTGCCGGGTTCGTGCTCACCACGCTAGCCATGCTGGGGATACTGGTGGCGCTCCCGCGTTGGAAAGTGCCGGGGGCATGGTCCCCCCTGGTCCGCATCCCGCTGAGCGCATTGACCGTCAGCTTCGTGGTCCAACTCATGCTGTGGCCGGCGTTCGCGCACTACTTCGGGAGGGGATCCGTGGCGGGCCTGGCGGCGAACGCGCTGGCCGTGCCGGCTTCGTGGCCTATCATGGCCGCCGGATCCTTGGCGTGGCTGTCGTCGTGTCTGCCCGCCGTCCAGCCGGTCCTGGCATGGATCGCGGCCGCCGGAGCCGGCGTCTTCATCCGCTTGTGCGCGTTCTTCGCCGTGCTGCCCGGTGCGGCGGTGGATATCGCTCCCATGGCGCCGCAGTGGATCGCCGCATACTACCTGGCCGCGCTCGGAATCCTTGCGCTCCCGCGATGGCGGGTCTCGGCCGCGTGCCTGGGCTGCGCGGGGGCGTTCGCTCTCGTCGCGATCCTCGCCCGCAGCGCTCGAACGCGCGTGGTCTTCCTCAGCGACCCGAAGCGAAGCTCCGTCATCGTCACGTTTCCGGACGGAAGGAGCGTGCTCAAGGGCGCCGGGGTCCCGCCGTCCGTTCTCAAGGCCGCTCTGCGGGATCTGGGGATCAGCCGCCTGGAGCGGACCTGGCCCGCCGAAGGCGGGCTGGAGTTGCGGCACGGAGGCTTCCTCCTGAGCGTGGGGGAGGGGTGGGCGAGGGTCCGGACGGCTGAAAAAGGGGAATATTGTATAATGGCCGCGTCGACGGAGACCCGTCCCAGAAGGTGCCTTCCCAGCCGTACGTTCTCGACTCGTTGGGATGGCGCGGTCACGGTGAGGAGCGATGGCGAAGACTTTCATATCGAGAGCCAGAGGGAACGATATACGTTCGGTCGGGATTTTCCATAACGAGCACAAGGCCCAGGCCTTGGAGGCGCTCAAGGAGGTCCGTTCCTCGCTCGCGCGCGAGGGGGTCCGGGCCGTTCCCGCGGGTCGGGGGGGCATATCGAGCCGTCTGGCCTCCTGCGACATCGCCGTCGCCTTGGGCGGCGACGGGACCATGCTCCGGGCCGCGCGGGTCCTGGCGAACGGCAGGCTCAAGCGGAGCATCCCGCTGCTGGGGATCAACGCGGGCGGGCTGGGCTTCCTGAGCGCCGTGGACCTCGCGGGCTTCAAGCGCGATCTCCGCCGCATCCTGGCCGGACGCTTCAAGGTCGAGCCGCGCTGGATGCTCTCCGTGGAGGCCGTCCGGGGAGGGCGCAGGATCTTCGGCCCGCACACCGCGCTCAACGACTGCGTCATCCGCTGCAGCGGGACCACCCGCGCGGTCACGCTGCGCGTACAGTCCGCCGGACACTACGTGGCTGACTTCTTCGGGGACGGCATCATCGTCTCCACGGCCACCGGCTCCACCGCCTACGCTTTGGCCGCGGGAGGGCCGGTCATGGTCCCGGGCTTAGACGCGTTCCTCCTGGTCCCCATCTGCCCCCACGCGGTCACGCAGAGGCCGCTCGTGACCTCCTCTTCGAATCCTTTTTCAGTCACGCTGGTGCGGAAGAACCCTCACGACCGTCCGGACGCGCACGTCGCCTTGGACGGGCAGATCGAGAGCCCGCTGCGGCCCGGAGATGCCGTGCTTGTCCGCAGGCACGAGAAGCCGTTCATGCTCCTGCTCCCTCCCGCGCGCTCGCACTTCGACCTGCTCCGGAACAAGCTTAAGTGGGGGGCGCGCTAGGATGCTGCGCGCGCTCCGGGTCCGGAATTTCGCGGTCATCGAGTCCGCGGAGATCCCATTCGAGCCGGGACTCTGCGCGTTCACCGGGGAGACCGGCGCGGGCAAGTCCATCCTCATCGAGGCCCTGGGCTTCCTCATGGGAGAGCGCGGGAGCACGGATTGGGTGCGCAGCGGCTGTCAGAAGCTCGAGGTCGAGGGCGTCTTCGTGTCGGAAGGGGGGGGATCGACCATCCGCCGAGAGCTCGACGCGTCGGGTAAATCCCGCGCTTTCGTGGACGGCAAGCCCGTCACCCTCGCGAGGCTCGGGGAGGTCACTGAAGGGCTTGCCGATTTCCACGGCCAGCACGAACACCAGACCTTGCTCAAACCGGCCGTCCAGCTGGAGCTCCTCGACGGCTACGGCGGGCTCGGCCGGGAGCGCGAGGCCGTGGGCGATGCGTGGCGGCGTTGGAAGGAATTCAAGTCCCTGCTCGAGTCCCTGGCCCTGAGCGAGGAAGAGCGCGAGCGGCGCCTGGATCTGTACGCCTTCCAGCTCAAGGAGATCGAATCGGTCGACCCTCGGCCCGGCGAGGACGCGGAACTCGAAGCCGAGCTCCCGAGGCTCAAGCACGCCGAGCGGCTGCTCTCGCTCGCGCAAGAGGCTCATTCCATCCTCTACGAGGCGGAGGGCTCCGCCGAGGAGTCCCTGGGGAAGGCCGAGCGCGCCCTGGAGGAGATGTCGCGGCTGGACCCCGCCATGGGCGAACCCCTCGAGGCGCTTTCGCGCCTGAGAGAAGGCGTCGGCGAGGTCGCCGCGGGCCTGTCGCGGTACCAGGAGGAGGCCGGCGTGAGTCCGCAGCGGCTCGACGAGCTCATCGGCCGCCAGGACCGCATCGAGAGGCTCAAGAGGAAGTACGGGTCCGGCATCGCCGAGGTCCTCGCGCACCGCGACCGCATCCGCTCCGAGCTCGCCGCCTTGGAGAACCATGAGCAGAGGCGCACGGAGCTCGCCGGGCAGCTCGAGCGGGCGGAGGAAGAGCTCCGCCGGAGGAGCGAGGAGCTGCATGCGGCGCGCATGAAGGCAGCGAAGAAGCTCTCCGCCAAGGTCGTGGCCGAGCTCAAGGACCTGGGCATGGGATCCGCGCGCCTGACGGTGTCCGCGGAGATGGAGGAGGATGACCTGACCCCGCTCGGGAGCGACCGGGTCGAGTTCCTCATCGCCCCGAATCCCGGGGAGCCGCTCAAGCCTCTGCGCGGGATCGCCTCCGGCGGGGAGCTTTCGCGAGTGATGCTGGCCCTGAAGACCGTCTTGGCTCGCGAGGACCACGTGCCCCTGCTGGTCTTCGACGAGGTGGATGCCGGGGTCGGAGCGGTCGTGGCCGCCGCGGTGGGGACGAAGCTCGAGGCCGTCAGCCGGTCGCGCCAAGTCTTCTGCGTCACGCATATGGCGCAGGTGGCCTGCCGGGCGAAGAACCATTACGAGGTGAGCAAGCGGGTCTCCGGAGGCCGCACCTATACGCGCGTGGAGCGGCTCTCGGGCCGTTCCCGGGTGCAAGCCCTGGCCCGCATGCTGGGCGGACCGAAGGTGACGGACACGAGTCTCAAACACGCTCAAGAACTGTTGAGGGCAGAATGAACAACGTACGTGTACGCTTCGCGCCTTCGCCGACGGGCTTCCTCCACATCGGCGGCGCCAGGACGGCTCTGTTCAACTGGCTCTTCGCTCAAAAGCACAAGGGGGTCTTCATCCTGCGCATCGAGGACACGGACGAGGCCCGCTCGACGCCCGAGTCCGTGTCCGCCATCCTGGATTCCATGGATTGGCTCGGATTGGAGTGGCAGGAGGGCCCCGACCCCAAGGGCCCTTCCGCGGCTCGGGGGAGTCACGGCCCGTACTTCCAGATGCAGCGCTGGGATCGCTACAAGGAAGCCGCCGCGCGGTTGGTGAGCGAGGGCAAGGCGTATCCCTGCTACTGCACCAAGGAGGAGCTCGACGCGATGCGGCGCAAGGCCGCGGAGGAGAAGAAGCCCCTGCGCTACAACGGCCGCTGCCGGGACCTGAGCCCCGATGAGCGGAGCCGCTTCGAGGCCGAAGGCCGCAAACCCTCCCTGCGCCTGCGCATGCCGCACGAGGGGAACACGGAGTTCGACGACATCATCCGCGGGCATGTGGCTTTCGACAACACGCTGCTCCAGGACATCGTGATCCAAAAGACCACGGGCGGGCCGACCTACAACTTCGCCTGCGTGGTGGACGACCACGCCATGGAGATATCGCACGTCATCCGCGCGGACGAGCATCTGCCGAACACGCCGTACCAGACCCGGATCTACCAGGCGCTGGGGTACGGGCTTCCAGCGTTCGCCCACCTGTCCATGATCCTCGGCCCGGACGGGCATAAGCTGTCCAAGCGGCACGGAGCGACCGCCGTGGGGGAGTACCGCGACCAGGGCTACCTGCCCGAGGCTCTCCGGAACTACCTAGCGCTCCTGGGCTGGTCCACCACGGATTCCCAGCAGCTCTTCGGGCCCCAGGAGCTCGTGGATAAGTTCGACCTCGCCGGATGCCAGAAGAACCCGGCGGTCTTCGACCCGGTCAAGCTCACCTGGATGAACGGGGAGTATCTTCGCGCAATGCCGAAAGAGAGGCTGCTCGACGCGGCCCTGCCATTCCTGGCCAAGGCCGGGATGGGAGGCGCGACTCGGGAGCGCATGCTCACGGTCGTCGCGCTCGAACAGGAGAAATTCAAGCTGCTCGCGGACGTCCCGGCCCGCGTGGATATCTTCTTCAAGGACGTGGCCTATCAGGACGCGGCCGTTAACAAGGTGCTCAAGCAGGAGGGCGCGGGCGCGGTCTTGGCGGAGATGGAGGCTGTCTACGCGGGGGTCGAGCCTTTCTCGGCGCAGCCCATCGAGGCCGCGACCCGGCGGTTCTGCGAGGGGAAGGGCCTGAAGCCGGGCAAGGTGTTCCACCCCGTGCGCGTCGCCGTGTCGGGCCGGACCGAGGGCCCGACGCTCTTCTGCATGCTGGAGATCCTGGGCAAAGAAGAGGTGCTTCGGCGGCTTCGGAAGGCGCGGCAGCTTATTTATTGATTCCTGTATAAGTATAGGCCTATGGAGGGCATGAAAAAAGCGGGGTGGCGCCCAGGAAACCGCGTAAAACGCTCCTTTTGGACCGCAGCCTGGCGGCGTGGTATCCAGTTCTTCCCGCCAATTCGTTGAGCGAGAGCGGCGCCCAATTGGCCATGGGGTTGGTTTTAAGATGTCCCCAGGCCAGTTCGATGGGATTGAGTTCCGGGGCATAGGGCGGCAGGAAGGTCGTATCGATTCTTGGGTGACGGTGCAGCCAAGCCTGGACCGAGCGTGCCCGATGGGTATTGAGGCGATCCCAGACTATGATGACTCGGCCGCGCACCTGGCGGGAAAGGTTCCCCAGAAAGTGGACGAGTTTGGAGGCGTTGATGTTGGCGTTCCGGTGGAGGGAAAAATAGAAACGGACGCGCTGACGGCGGGCCGGAACGACCAGTGCCCCCACGACCGAGACCTTCTTATGAGAGCGTGTTGCCTGGCGCAGGATCGGCGTATGTCCTTTTCGCGCCCAGGTCCTCCGGACGAGGGGTGCCATCAGGAAGCCGGTCTCGTCGACAAACACGAGGCGGGCGTTCAGGCTGCGGGCTTTTTTTTAACGAGCGGCCAGTCCTGCCTGACCCAGCGGCGGATGGCGGCTTCATCGCGCTCACGGGCGACGCGTTCAGGCTTCTGTGGCGTGAACCCAAGGGCTCTCAATAGGCGCCACACATGATCGACATGATAGCGGACTCCGAAGCGCTTCTCGATGACTCGTGCGACGCGCGGACAGGTCCACAACTCCGTGGCGTAGCCGCTGGCCAGCGCACCCCGGTCCAGCAACCGCACCAGTTCCTTGCGTTCCGTCGACTTGAGCTTGGCCGGCCGTCCGGGAACCGGCTTGGCGGCCAGGCCTTTCTGGCCCTGCTTCCGGAAGGTCGACACCCACAGGCGGACTGTGCGGTCGTTGACTCGCAGTTTCTTGGCTATCCCGACCTGGGACATCCCGTTCTCGAAGAGGGAGATGGCGTCCCGGCGACGTTTCTCAAGCGATTTGGGGCTTCCGGCAGTTCTCATGGTGAACCTCTGCCGGATATTGTAGGGTATTACTTATACAGTTGTCAATAGCTGGGCCTCCTCCTGCGGCGACATTTCACCTGAGCCTTCCGCTAGAGTCACGCTACCTCCGATAGAGCAACCACCAAAGAATAGCAATGCTCCAAGAAATCTCACCCACCGTGGGGGTCGGCGTTTTCTCTGCATCAGCGGTGATAAGAAATCGTCCAAGTTGTCTTGCGGCCTAACGTGCGCGCTGAGTTGCTATGGGGGCGCGAACGTCGTCCGCACCACAGGGGGCAACTCTAGCGAAGGTTAGCTGGTCTATCATCGTTGTCCCGTGAGCGCTATGACCTCTTTACCGATGATGTCTTCAAAGCGAATTGGCCCGAACATCCGACTGTCGCGAGCGCTGAATCTGTTGTCTCCCATCACGAAAAACTGACTTTCAGGAATCTGCACGTCCGCATCGGGAGGAATGGATTGCGGCGATCGGTTGTAGGCTATCTCGATGGACGTGTTGTCGTCAAGCCTCTCCCGGAATATGTCGCTGTCACCCTGAGCTCGGACGAATTCATGTGCGAGTAACTTGCCATTAATTGAAACATCCTTCCCCGATGTCTTTACCGACTCCCCTGGAAGACCAATTACACGCCAGATGAAGATGTAGCGAGCCCCGTTCTCTGTCCTCCAGAAGACCACGATGTCGCCCCGCTTGACGGACCGTGGTGAGGGATACGAATGGGGCCAAGCAAACAGGTAGGAGCCAGCAGGATGTCCCGGGAACATGCCATTCTGAGGAATTCGATAGAACGTAGCGCGGAAGAAACCCCGGAGTAAGAACAGAAGGACGACAACGCATACTACGACAATGATCGTGTCTCGAGTTTCTTTGGTCATAGATAATCCAGCTAACGTGCGCGCTCAGCCGCCGTTAGTCCCGCGTGACGAAGGAAACGCGGGGCGGCTGTAGCGAAGGTTAGGCGTTCCTCTTTACAGGCCATTCAAGTCTTCGACCCAAATATGCGCAGAGTAATGATGGAGCCAAGAAGAGTGCAATTCCAATAGTGCCTCCGAGCGGCCCGCCTTCAAGCATCTCATGGCCGACCATAATCCAACTGATCCCCGCTTTCAAAAGCCCGGCAATAAACAGGGGCGGAACCGACGCCCACACTGCCGTATTGATAGCAAGTTGTTTGGTTACTCCTGAAGTGACAATGCCGTCCGCAATCATCAGGCAGGCGGTGAGAATGCCAGGCCAAAGGATAATGAATGTGAAGAGTCCAATCCCTGCTCCAAGAAGCTTCTGGTTTCGATAACCACCCATAGAGTCTGCAATGATTACCCCGGTGATGGCCAGCAGCGTTGCCAAGCCGAGCGAGAAGACGGCTGCGCCGGTCCAGTAGCCAATCCGCTTGAGTCGGTTCAAGTTCTCTTCTCGATACGCCTAACGTATGAGTGTGTGGAACCGTATATCTCTACTAGCGAACGATATGATATCACGAAATCTACCCATACATTTCATCATTTTTCATCTTGGGAGCTCCCCTCGTCAGCCGACAAAGGCCGTCCGGGCTGGTCCGTATAGCACGATAAGTCCTCGCCCAAACCCAGCGCATCCACCGGACTCCTCACCCCCCTCCCACCCCTGTTCAGAACATGCGTATAGATCATCGTCGTGCTCACATCCTTGTGCCCCAGCAGCTCCTGCACGGTCCTGATATCGTAGCCGTCCTCCAGCAGGTGCGTGGCGAATGAGTGCCTCAAGGAGTGACAGCTCGCTTGTTTGGCGATGCGGGCCGCCAGGCACGCGCTCCTGAACGCCTTCTGCAAGACGGATTCATGAAGGTGATGCCTGCGTCGCTCGCCTGTGTCCTTATCGATGTAGTGGCTTGTCGCGGGGAACACCCACTGCCAAGGCCACTCCTTGCCTGCGTTCGGATACTTTCTGTCCAGCCCGCCGGGGAGAAGCACCCGCCCCAGGCCGAGCTTCAGATCTTCCTGATGCTGCCGGTGCACGGCCTCGAGATGCTTCTGAAGGAGGTCGCGGGCAAACGTCGGCATCATGGTATAACGGTCCTTATCTCCCTTGCCCGCTCGCACCACGATCTGGTTCCGCGCGAAGTCCATGTCCTTGACCCGCAGGCGGCAGCATTCGAGCAGACGCAGCCCGGCTCCGTAGAGCAAGGTCGCCATGAGACGGGGAGCGCCGTTCATCCTGCCTAGGATAGCCTTCACCTCTTCCCGGCCGAGGACTACGGGGAGCCTCAGAGGCCGCTTGGCCCGGACCACTCCCTGCAGGGGGCCGATCTCCTTGCCGAGGACGTGCTGGAAGAAGAACAGGAGCGAGTTGAGCGCCTGGTTCTGAGTCGAGGCGCTGACGCGGCCCTCGGAGGCCAGGCCCGACAAGAATCGAGCGAGCTGGGCCTCTTGCAGGTCTTCGGTCCGGGTGACGCCGCTGGAGTAGAGGAATCGGTCTGTCCAGCCCAGGTAAGCCCGTTCCGTCAGGGGACTGTAGTGGCGGGGCTGGGCCGCCTGCCGGAGCCGGTCCAGTAGAGAGATCCTCGCCTCCAGGGGGATGCGGGGCTGCGGCGCCTCGGAGCCTCGCAGCGAGGGGTCCAAGTCGACCGTCTCCCCTTTGAAGAGTTCCATCAAGCGGTCCAGCGCTCTACGCGGGACCGTCCACGACTTCGCTTCGGCATCCCAGTGTCGGCCTGGGATGGTCCTGATCTTGTCGACGCGCTCAGGCGTGTAGGGCAGCCGCACGATGAGCCGGCCCGGCTCGCCGGGGCTGATGCGTATCTTGGCGTGGTCCATGGGCAGCACCCCTCATAAACAAGTACGAATGAGGAGCTGAAAAGTTCCCTGCCCCGGGTTCGTTATTCCAGCAGGACCCCGAGCTTCTCCAGGACTTCCGCCAATGTCGTCTCCGGGATCCTGCGGCAGAACCGGGCGTTCCTGGCGCCCCAATCCTGCTCGGAGTGGAGATTATCCTTTGTGACCGCCTTCAGCATCTTCTGAAGCGAGAGCTTTCGCTCACATTTGGGCGTAAGCACCACTCTTCCCTATTCGACGCTCAATTTAGTCATTGATTTTATTGGTTCATGTGCTATAATGATGTGAAATATCCGGTATATTTGATAACAATGTTTACAAGAATCTTAAAGAAACCTGAGGATTCCATCCTCTTGGTCGGCCCGCGCGGCACGGGCAAGTCTACCTGGATAAGAGAGCACTTCAAGGACGCCGTCACGTACGATCTTCTCGACTCATCCGAAGCGCTGCGCTTCGCCCGCGACCCAAGTCTGCTCTACAAGGAAGTGAGCATCCTTCCCGCGGGTTCCTGGGTGGTGGTCGATGAGGTGCAGAAAGCGCCGGCCTTGTTGGACGAGGTCCACCGGCTCATCGAGCAGAGGGGTCTCCGGTTCATCCTTTCCGGATCGAGCGCGCGGAAGCTGAGGCGCGGCGGGACGAACCTTCTGGCTGGAAGGGCGCTGTTGACCCCGTTCTTCCCGCTCGTCTCGCAGGAGGTGGGATTCGATCTCCCGGACATGCGGCAGCTCCGCTACGGGATGCTCCCAAAGGCTTTCCTCTCCGACCGACCGCAGGGCTACCTCCGGACGTACGCCAGCACCTACCTCAAAGAGGAGATTCAGGCGGAGGCCCTGACCCGCAGCATCGGGGCCTTCTCCCGATTCCTCGAAGTGGCGTCAAGGCAGAATGGCCAGATCACCAACGTCTCGAACATCGCGAGGGACGCGCAGGTGCCGAGGCCGACGGTGGCGTGCTATTTCGAGATTCTGGCGGATACGCTCATCGGCTCTTGGCTGCCGGCGTGGAAGCTCAAGCGCGCCACCAAGCAGGCGCGCCATCCCAAGTTCTATTTCTTCGACCCCGGGATAGGCCGAGCCCTGTCCGAGCGCCTGCCCTACCCTCCGACCGAAGAGGAGAGCGGAGTTCTCCTTGAGACTTGGATCCTGAACGAATTGCGGGCCTATCTGTCTTACTCGGGGCTGGACTACCCCATCTACTACTGGAGCTCCCCTGATCGGGTCGAGGTGGATTTCTTCCTGGAGACCGCCAGGGGATACCTGGCGCTGGAGGCCAAGTCCGCTCCGGCCTGGCGCAGCGCCTTCGGTAGAGGATTGCAGCGGCTCCGGTCCGAGATGGGCGGGGGAAGCGTCCGGTGTCTGGGAGTGTACGGAGGCGCCAGGAAGGCGGATTTCAACGGCATCACGATCATGCCGTGGCTCGATTTCCTGAAGGAGCTCTGGTCCGGGGGCATCGTCACGTGAGGGGGTATCCCTTATGAAAAGAACCGCTTTTCTAGTAATGCTTCTCACTGTTTGCGGTTCAAGGAATTGAAAGTCACGGACAAGGGCATCCCGACGGTTCAGTGGCTGAAGGGGCGGTGCATCAGATGGCGGTAGTATATCTATGATCACGCTCAAGGGCGTCTCCAAATCCTTCGGCCAGCAAATCCTGTTCGAGGACGCCGACCTCCAGATCAACGAGGGCGACCGCTTCGTCCTGGTCGGGCCCAACGGCTCGGGCAAGTCCACCCTGCTCAAGATCCTCCTGGGCCAGGAGGAGGCCGACTCCGGGATCATCCAGGTCAAGCGCGGTACGGTGGCCGGCTACCTCCCGCAGGAGAACGCCCCGGTCTCCGAGGAGACGGTGCTCCAGACCGCGCTCGCCCACAGGCCGGACCCGGACGGCCGCGTCACCGCCAGGGCCAAGGCCGTGCTCATGGGCCTCGGCTTCCGGGTCTCGGACTTCGACCGCAGGCTCGAGGAGCTCAGCGGCGGCTGGGCCATGCGCGCGGCCATGGCCAAGCTCCTCATGCAGGAGCCCGACCTCCTGCTCTTAGACGAGCCCACCAACCACCTCGACATCGACGCGCTCTTCTGGCTCCAGAACCATCTCAAGGCCTACTCCGGCGCGGTCTTCCTCGTCTCGCACGACCGCGCCTTCATCAACGCGGTGGGCCGGGCCGTGGTCAGCCTGCAGGACAAGACCTTGAAGGTCTACCACGGGGACTATGATCACTACTCGCGGGAGCGCGAGGCGCAAGGCGAGCGTCTGCTCTCGGCCTGGAAGCGCCAGCAGGACGAGATCGCGCACATGCAGGACTTCATCGACCGCAACCGCAGCCGCGTCTCCACCGCCAACCGCGCGCAGAGCATGATCAAGCGCCTGGAAAAGCTCGAGCGCATCGAGCTGCCGGCTGAGGCCAAAAAAATCAAGATACGCTTCCCCCAGCCGGCACGCACCGGCGTGCGGGTCCTCTCCTTGCGCAAGGTGGGCAAGTCCTACGGCGATGTCCGCGTCTACCAGGGCCTGGACTTCGAGCTGGAGCGCGGCTGGAAGGTGGCCCTGGTCGGGCACAACGGAGCCGGCAAGTCCACCCTGCTCAAGCTTTTGGCCGGGGTCCTGGACCCCGACTCCGGCGAGCGTGTCCTGGGAGAGGGCGTGGCGGCCGGCTACTTCTCGCAGCACAGGGAAGGTTGGCTCGATCCGGACAAGACCGTGCTCGAGGAAGCGAAGAGCGCGGGCCGCACCAACCCGGACCTGCTCGTGCGCACGGTGCTGGGGACCTTCCTGTTCCCCGGCGATGCGGTGTTCAAGAAAGTCGCGGTGCTCAGCGGAGGGGAAAAGAGCAGACTGGCCCTGGTGAAGCTGCTTTTGGACCCTCCCAACGTGCTCCTGCTGGATGAACCCACCACGCACCTGGACATGGCCAGCGTGGACGCCCTGGTCGCCGCTCTTCGGGAGTACGAGGGCACGGTGTGCTGCATCAGCCACGACCTCTACTTCCTCAACGCCATAGCGGACCATGTGGCGCACATCGAGACGGGGAAGATCACCTGGTACCCAGGCGACTACGAGTACTTCAAGCGCCGCCAGGCGCAGTGGCACGAGGAGAACCCCCAGGCCGTGGAGGTCCCGGTCGTCGTGGAGAAGCGGCCGCGGCCCAAGCCCAAGGCCGAGGACCCGAAGAAGCTGGCCAAGCGCAAGGCCAAGCTGGAGGAGGAGCTCCTGCGGCTGCACGGCGTCTTTGAGGAGCTCGCGGCCCGGCTCGGCGACCCCGCCCTCTACAGCGACTACGCGCAGGTGAAGTCCATCGGCGAGGAGATGGAGCGCATGCAGACCGAGCTGGCGGCCAAGCAGGCGGAGCTGGATTCCCTGCCATAGGGGCTGGCCGCGCCGGGGACACCGAGAAGTCATCCCCAATACTTTCGCTCCGAAAGTAATGTGGATAAGTCTGATCGAGGCAACGTCAAATCCAGAAGGTTTTTGTGGTACACTAATACTCAGCGAACGAAGTTCGCTGAGAATCCGTTTATGAAGGCCTTCCTCATCCTGTTCCTTCCGTTGTCCGCTCACGCCGAAGCCCCGGATTTCCTGCCCGACGCCGCCTTCATCATGGCGCTGGAGCAGGATATCGCCAAGGTCGAGGTCCCTGAATTCGTCGCAGTCGCCACCGCGGGCCCGGTGGACAAGGCGTTCCAGCTGGTCATGGAGAACCTCAACGGTACCCTTCCTCAAAGTTATGTGGAGAGGGCATTCAAGGACCCTGAGGTCAAGATCGAGCCCCGCGTGGTCGAGCTCATCAACAAGCCGGCCGAGCAGCTCACCTACGAGCAGTACCGCAAGATCTTCATCACCGAGTCCCGCATCTCGGCCGGGGTGGACTTCCTCAAGGCCCAGCAGGGCCTGCTCTCGACCGTGAACGGCAGCTACAAGGTGGAGCCGGGCGTTCTGCTGGGGATCGTCGGCGTCGAGACCTTCTACGGCAGGAACAAGGGCTCCTTCAAGGTCTTCAACGCGCTCTACACCATCATCCACGAGGTCCCGAAGCGCGAGAAGTGGGCGGTCAAGGAGCTGGCCCAGTACCTGCTCTACTGCGACAAGAACCGCATCGCGCCCCTGAGCCTGATGGGCTCCTACGCCGGGGCGTTCGGCTACGGCCAGTTCATCCCGTCGAGCCACAACCACTATTCCGTGGACTTCGACGGCGACGGCTCCGCGAACCCCTATCAGTGGCCCGACGTGTTCGCCAGCGTGTCGAACTACCTGGTGAAGAACGGGTACAAGCAGGGGAGCTCGGACTACTCCCAAGGCTCGCCCAACTGGAACGCCATCTTCGCCTACAACCACTCCGAGAACTACGTGAAGGTCGTTCTCGAGCTCAGGCAGGAAGTCCTGGCCCGGTACGGGCAGCTCGTGAGTTCCGCGCGTTGACACACCTTCTCTGCATCCTGACTCTCTTCGGGTTCGCGGCCGAACTTTCCACCCTTCCCGGCATGGAGGGGACCCATCCGCAGGGAAAGCCGAGGCCCAGACCCGCGGCCAAGGCGAGGGCCAAAGCCCATGTCGAGCCGAAGAAGCCCGAGCCCAAGCCCAAGCCCGTGCAGCGCACCGGGGACCTCGTCGCTCCTTTGCCGGAGCCTCCTGGAGCCGAGCCGGGCTACGAGACCGAGATGCGTTCGCCTCTCTACGGCATGCGGGTGCCGCGGGCGTGGAAGGGCCCGGAGGCTCTTGAAGACGGAGTGAAGTTCACCGAGTCCGGCGGGAGCACGTACTTCACGGTCCGCTTCCTGGAGAAGGGCTCGCCCGAGTGGCAGGAGCCGGGCGCCTTCCGCAGCTCCATGCACCAGAAAGGCGGCATCGAGGACAGCCACGTCTCGGACATCGTCAAGGTCGGCGGCCGCTTCGCTTCCCGCGTGCGCTTCACCACCCACTACTACACGGGCAAGAAGTTCCTCGGCGAGAAGGACGTGCTCTACTACACGGAGCACATCATGGTCCCGGACCCGGACGGGCTCTATGCGGTCGAGTACCGGGCGCTCAAGAGCGAGTTCGACGCGCATCGCCCCGATTACCTGCGCGCGCTGCGCTCCCTCGCCTTCCCGAGGAAGAAGATGGAGGTGGAGGCGTTCTACACGGAGCGGGACAACCTGGAAAAGGACCTTTTCGAGGAGAAGGTCCTGACTAGCCCATCCGCTCACGCGATCCCATAGACCGCGGAGGGCCAGGGCCCTCCGGGCCCTAGAACCTGATACCCAGGTTCCCCACGAAGGAGAAGCCGCCGAGGTTCGCTCGCTCTTCTTCCGTGATCGCGCCGCCGGCGGCAAGGTCCGTCCGCTCCACGAAGGACATGGGGCGGAGATACGTCCAGCGCAGAGTCATGCCCGCCTCGACGTTCCCGACCAGCGCGCGCTCGACCCCCAGCCCGATGAACCCGCCGAGGCAGTTCCCTACCTCCTCGTGCCAGGCGAGACCCTCCGCGGCCTTGGCCTCGATCACGCTCTTGTCCACGGAGTAGTCGATGAGGGTGTAGCCGAAGCCCAGGTCGAAGTGCAGGGGCCGGCCCTTGGGCGGCTTGAGCCTGGCCATCATGGAGAAGGGAAGCAGGCGGAGCTTCCCTTTAGATAGCCTTCCCGGCTTGGCGTCGAAGACGCCGTAGCCGATGGTCGGGCCGGCCTCGACCGTGTCTTTGAAAGGGATGAGGTAGCCCGTTTCAAAGAACAGGCCTGGAGAGGTCCGGGTGGTCGGCAGCCTCCAGCCCAGGGAATGGATCAGCCTGCCCTTGCCCCATTCGATGGGGCCTCTCGGAGCTTCGGGCTTCGGCTTGGCCGGTGGAGGCGGCCCGGGAGGGGGAGAGAAGAGGACGAACCGCACCTCCGCGACATCCAGGGCCTTGAGCCCCTCGCTCGTCTGCACCAGCATGCGGCCGCCCGAGGCGGAGAGCACGCTCCCGTTCAGGACGGTCCCGTCGATGAGCGTGATCGAGTCCGCGGAGCAGGGCGCGGGGAAGGCGAGCAGCAGGGCGAGCAGCGCAAACACGGGATAGGGTACGAAATCCGCCGCTAGCGTCCCAATATCTTCTTCTGCAGGATGTTCCTGAGCTTCTTGGCGAGCTCGGCCGCGTCCTTGAGCCACCAGCCGCGTCCCGGCGGGAAAAGGTCGAGCACGAGCTGCGCGCTCGGGCCCAGGCCCACGCCGTGGACCTCCACGTCGCGGGTGTTCTCGATCATCTGCCGGTACTGGTCCCGGTCGAAGTTGTTGTCCGGGTCGCCGTCATTGACCATGATGATGAGCTTCTCGCCCCGGCCCATGCGGATGCGCTCGATGGCTTCGCGCAGGGCCACGTGGGACTCGGTGCTGCCGGACCCTTCCAGGATGGACTTGATCAGGGAGGCCTTGCGCTCCGGGGAGAGGCGCTCGTTGTAGGCCTTGAGCACCTTGGGATCGGAGTCGAACTTCACGATCTCGTACTGGATGCCGGCCACCTTCTCGAGCGCCTCGACGAGCATGACAGCCCCTTCCAGGGCAGCTTCCTTCTTTTCCGTGGACATGCTTCCGCTCGTGTCGATGAGGAGCGAGACCCGGTATAGGACCTTGTTGGGCGCGAGTTCTTCCTTGAAGATGTCGCGGGCTCCGGCCGGGATGCGGTGCAGAGCGTCCGGGTCGAGCTCGCCGGAGCGGCGGTTGCGGATGGTGCGGCGCCGGACCTTCTGCGCGAGGACCGACTGGAGCTGGTGGCGGGTCTCCGGGACCAGGTGGCGCACGCGGCTGAGGAACTCCTGGTAGCGGTCGCGCTCCTTGGGCGTGACGTCCTTGTGCACCTCGTCCGCCTTGCTCAGGCGTTCCTTCTGCTTGGCCGAGGGCTTGCTCTGCGACTTGCCGTCCGAAGCCTGGGAGGACTGTCCGTCGGACGATTGGCCGTCCTGCTTCTGACCCTGCTGGGCTTTCTGGCCCTTCTGCCCTTTCTGCGCCTGAGACATCTTCTCGCGCAGCTTCTTCATCTCCTCGGCCGCCTTCTGCTTCTCGGCCTCGGACATCTTCTCCGGGCTCTCCACCACCTTGCTGGCGTGCTTGTCCCGGAACTCCTTCTCCTTCTCCTCCATCTTCTCTCGGACCTTGTCTTCGAGCTTCTTCTGCTCTTCCGCGGAAAGCTCCTTCTTCTTGCCCTTGCCGGCTTTGCCCTGCTTCCCCGATTGCCCGGCTTGGCCTTCCTGGCCTTCGCCCTCCTGGCCCTCTCCTTGCTGCCCTTCACCCTGCTGTCCGTCGCCTTGCTGGCCGGACTCCTGGTCCATCGCGTCCTGGTAGGCCTCGTCCACGAGCTTCTTGTAGATGGGCCAGACCTCGTCCTTGATGATCTGGAAGCTGCGTTTCGCGTTCTCGGCGCTGTAGGCGCGGCGGATGGCGGACTCCGCCTCATGCAGGGCTTCCAGCACGCGCGGGTCGGTCACGCGGGGGTCCGGCTCGCCGCTCCACCACTCGTAGATGAGGGCGTAGTTGAACTGCAGGTGCAGGGGGATCTCCGCGTCCCAGCGCGCGCGCTCCGCCTCAAGGTCTTTGACCGCGTATTCCTTGCGGTAGGCCGCGTCCACCCACTTCCGGGAGCCCGGGTGCCTCCCGAGTCCGAGCCGGTTCACCCGGGGGTCCTCGATCGCCCACCACAGGGCCTGGAACGCCATGTTCTTGGCCATCTCGGGCTCATCGAAGATGATCTCGGGATGGCTGAAGAGCACGTGCCAGCTCTCGTGCGCGGCCTTGCCCAAGGAGACGTTGCGGTCCCGCGCGTCGATGTCCTCGGGGAGGTACTGGATCTCCTCCATGCCCAGGAGGGTGCGCCAGCGGCGGGGGGTGTTGGACTCGCGCTCGCCGTGCTTCTCAAGGTAGTAGAACGGCACGAAGCGCAGCGGCGCGTAGCCCGTGAGGATGCGGACCACGTCCTCCACGACCTTGGCCCAAGCCTCGTCGATGGGGGACTCCTGGGGCTTGGTCGAATCCGAGGGGGAGTTGAACGGCATGGGCGGCAGGCGTCCCCCGAGGCCCATGAAAGCCCAGTCGTCTCCGCTGTCGTCGGCCCAGCCGCGGGTCAGATCTTCCGGCGGCTGTTCGGACTGAGGCTTGGGCTTATCCGCCGGGACCTTGTCGTAGTCCGGCCGGCCGAGCCTCTTGCGCTCGGCTGCCCGTCCCACGAGGCCGAATCGCCCGAGCCCGTGCGCCTCGAGCGCCCTCTGGATGGCGGGGCGGATGGCCGGGTCCTCCACGATGGAGGACGGGTTGTAGGTGTTCATGAAGATGTCGGCCGGGTCGTCCCACGGGAAGCGCGCGATATGCTCCGCGATGTGCAGCAGCGTCCTGGGCGCGATGGGAAGCGGCAGCACCTCGGGGTAGATCTTCCTGAGGTCGTTGGCGATGGCCACCAGCTTTCGCACCGTGTCCTTGTCCACGCCGGGGA
>JBAZKS010000037.1:0-53369 GCA_041650695.1 Elusimicrobiota bacterium | reverse complement strand
GCGCCCGGGAGGGCTTCCCCGCCGAGGAGCAGCCGCACCGCAGGCTGGGAGGGACCCGGACGACAGGACCCCGCTGAGAAACACCCGCCCTTGCTGGAGGATCAGGGGTCACCCGCGGCCTTGCAGCGGTACGTCCACGGCGCTACAATAGGCACGTGGGGACTTTCGACGAGAAGATCGGCAAGCAGGTGTCCCGGCGCTCCGGGTCCAACGACCCGATCGCCGACGCCGCCATCCTCCTCGACACGGCCGTCCGTCTGCGCGGCCGCGGCGTCTGTCCCTCAGGCGTTTTCCGCTTCAAGACCTTCGAGGAGGCCGACCAATGGGCGCTGAGACAGAGCGTCCGCACTCCAGACCTCCCCGGCTAGAGGACCTGCTCCTGCTCTGCCGTTCTCTGAACGAGCGCGGGGTCCGCTACCTCGTGATCGGCGGCTTCGCCATGATCCTGCACGGCTATACGCGCGGCACCATGGACGTGGACCTGCTCGTGGACCCCTCCCCGGAGAACATGCGGAAGATCAAGGAGGCGCTCGCGCGCCTGCCCGACAACGCCGCTGCCGAGCTCTCGGATACGGATGTGGAGAAGTATCAGGTCGTGCGGGTCGGCGACGAGTTCGTGGTCGATCTGCTCGGGTCCGCCTGCGGTGTCCGCCTTGGAGATGTCCTGCCCAGCGCTCTGCATAGGACGGTCGAAGGAGTGGATATCCCCTTTCCTGACGAGCGGTCCCTCATCCGGATGAAGGACACGGTCCGTCCCAAGGACCGGCAGGACATCCTATTCCTCAAAGAGAAGCTTAAGTCCTCCGAGGAATAGGTAGAATAGCCTCATGGCCTCCGTCGACCTGCGCGGCATCAGCAAGTCCTTCGGGGAGCACGGCATCCTGCACGACGTCTCCTTGGACATCCGCGACGGCGAGTTCCTCGTGCTCGTGGGTCCCTCGGGCTGCGGCAAGAGCACCCTCCTGCGCATCGTGGCGGGCTTGGAGGAGTGCGCGCAGGGAGAGGTCGCCATCGACGGCAAGGTGGTCAACACGCTCCCGCCGCGCTCGCGCGAGATCGCCATGGTGTTCCAGGATTACGCCCTCTACCCCCACATGACGGTGGAGGAGAACATGAGCTTCGGCCTGAGACTCCGGCGCCTGCCCAAGGCCGAGATAGGCGCCCGGGTCCAGGAGGCGGCGGCCGTCCTCCAGCTGGGCAAGCTCCTTTCCCGCATGCCGCGCCAGCTTTCAGGCGGTCAGCGCCAGCGCGTGGCCATCGGCCGGGCCATCGTGCGCAAGCCCAAGGTCTTCCTCTTCGACGAGCCTTTGAGCAACCTCGACGCCAAGCTGCGCGAGGACATGCGCGTGGAGATCGCCAAGCTCCATCAGAAGCTCAAGGCCACGATCGTCTACGTGACCCACGACCAAGTCGAGGCCATGACTCTTGCCGCGCGCATCGCGGTCATCCACCAGGGGCGCATCCAGCAGGTGGGGACGCCGGCCGAGCTCTTCGAGAGGCCGGCGAACAAGTTCGTGGCGGGCTTCATCGGGAGCCCGACCATGAACTTCATCGAGGGCGTCCTGGATTCCGCCGGGTTCAACGGCGGAGGGATGCACGTGCCTCTCAAGGCCGGCCAGGCTCCCGGAACCCGCGTGGTGCTCGGCGTGCGCCCCGAAGCCGTGCTGGTCGAGCAGGGTTCCTCAAAGAACCTTTCAGCCTCCATCCAGGCCCAGGTGGAGGTCTCCGAGCTCCTCGGCCACCGCAAGAACCTCTACCTGAGCGTGGAGTCCAACCGTCTCTTGGCCGCCGCGCCCGCTCGATTCGAGGCCAAGCCCGGGGACAGCATCCCGGTCTGGTTCGACCTCGACTCCCTGCACCTTTTCGACAAGTCCTCCGAGCAGCGCATCCGCTGAGCCGTTGGTCCCAGCCGTCCCTGGGCCATAATCCCGCGTCCCTCTTCCTATTCGACCCATGCCGCTTGACGGCCGCGGAGCTACACTGGTCGTGGAAGCGGTCGTTGTCACGCCGTCATAGGGGGCGGACACGAAGAAGTTCGGGGCGGCCATACTGACGTTATTGCTGGCGGGCTCTGTGCAGGCCTTCGCCAACACCCTCTTGGCTCCGGTCGCCGTGCCCCAGACCGGCGGCATCACCGGCGCGGCGGGCCTTGCTCCGCTGAACGCTCCAGTCTCTCCCCCGAACCTGGGTCTTCAAGGGAACATCCTCCCTGCTCTGGGCTCTGCTCTGCCCGCTCCCGCTTCCATGCGGGTGGAGCTGCCGGGCTCCTCGGTCCGAGGCCTTCTGTCCGCCCCTGCCTCGGCTGTGGAGACGTCACCCCGGCAGCAGCCGCCGAAGGCGGCTGCTGCCGGGGTTTCTGCTTCTGCTCTCAAGTCTGTCGGTTCCGTCGCCGTTCCCCCTGGCCAGTCTCCCGCGCCGACCGTCAAGGAGTCCCTCACGGTCCTCGATAAGGGCCTCAAGGAAGGCGGCCAGCCCGCCGCCTCCCCGGTCCTGCGCCGCTTCTTCGACGGAGGGATCGCTCAGCCGGAGGCCGCGGGAGTCTCCTCCGAGAGCGCTCCCCGCCGCAGGCCGAACTCTCTGTTGCCGGCCAAGACCCGCTTCGACGAGATCCGGGAGCTGCGGGATCTGCTCGGCGACGGGACGTTGGCTCCGGTCGGGCGGATCGAGCCGTTCGGATTCTTCAGGCCGGACGCAAGCCTGTGGCGGGCCCGCTCCGCCGGGATGGAGGGCTTCTACTACACCAAGCTGGAGCTCGAGCGCTCCTTCGGCGAGCCGGCCTCAGCCGCCCAGCTCAAGGATTACTTCGCGTACTTGGACGACCTCCTCTCCGGCGTGGCCTGGACCGCGGCCCTGCGCGATGAGCTCAAGGCCCTCCGGCAGTCCTCGATGAGCGACCTGGACAAGAACCGTCGGCTCAACGCCTGGCTCAAGACGGTGGTGACCGACCTGCAGGGCCGGCTCTCTCGCGTCGACGGGAGCGGTTGGGGCCGGAACGCCTCCATCTACATGATCCTGGCGCGCGCCTACAACCGCCTGCTGCCGGGGAAGAACTTCTTCGACTCCATCGACGATGCGGAGCTCGACCGCATCCGGCGGGACACGCGGGCCAACACGCTCTACCTGCTCGACATCTTCGAGATAGGCGAGATCAACCGCTGGGGCACCGGAGGCGGCTCGCCGTTCGCCATCAAGGGCTACCGGGTCAAGCCGGAGCTCGGAGGCGGGGAGGCCCTCCGCCGTCTGTCGGAGCGCGCGCACAAGAAGGGCATGCGCGTGATGGTGGACTACATCCCGAACCACACCTCGCTCGATTCCGCCATGATGAAGAGCGCGCCCGAGGGCTTCATCCACCTGGTCCCGCCTCAGCCCGCGCCGGGCGAGTCCAAGGACGCCTACAAGAAGCGGGTCATGGACATGGTCCCGAGGACATCGGCGGGCGAGCCCATGTACTACCTCGTGGAAACGGACGCCTACCCCGAGCAGGGCAAGCGGGTCCATAAATGGGTCCTGGTGCATCACCCCTCCGATTTCGGGATCCTCTGGGTGGACATGGGCCAGATCGACTACACGCATCCGGCGGCGCGCGCCTGGCGCGTGGCCGAGGCTCGGCGGGCTTTCGAGGAGTTCGGCATAGACGGGGTCCGGCGCGACATGGCGTACTTCGTGCTCAACAAGAGGTTCTTCGAGCATTGGAGCGGCACCCTGCGCTGGGAGCGGGACAACGCGAGGGGCTGGGTCCGCGCCGAGCTCGACCGGCAGATTTCGGGTCTGGAGGCCAGGCAGAAGTCGCTGGGAGGCCGGGAGTATCTCGACGAGATGACGCGGGCGGCCTACGAGGCGCAGCCGGAGGCCTTCCACATCGACGAGGCCTACGAGCAGTTCGAGGCCCTCAGCCGCTCGGGCTCGCACGGCACCTACAACAAGATCGGGCTCTTCGACGCGGTGGAGACGCGCGACGTCGGGGCCATCCGCGCGGCGCTGCGCGAAGTGGCGTTCCGGCTCTGGCAGAGGGGCGCGGCCGGGCTGGTCAACTACCCCCTGTCGCACGACGCGGACGACGGCCGCGGCAACCGCGGCTACGCCGTGGACCGCTACGGGAAGTTCCTCCGGGCGACCCTGGCCATGACGCTCCTCTTCCGTCCGCATCTCATCTTCAACGGCCTGGAGCTCGGAGCGCCGCAGAAGGCGCTGCTGAAAAGCGACGAGCTGCATAAGTCCGTGGACCTGGGCAAGCCCATCCCCTTCGACATCAAGGTCGGCTTGAATTGGGCCGCCGGGAACCCGGCCAACCAGGACTTCTTCCGCCGCATGATGGAGGCGGCCGAGCGCAGCCAGGACCTGTTCCAGAACGGGGTCATGGAGGTGCTTGAATCCGCGTCTCCGACAGCCATGGTGGCCTACTCCGTGGGGAAGGCCGGGAGCGGCAAGGCGTTCGTGGCCGCGGCCAATTTCGGGGAGCAGTCGCCCTGGGGGCATTTCAGGTTCGGCCAGCCCCTGCTCGAGGGCGGCTTCATGCCCCGGGAGGACAAGACGTACGTGCTCACGGACGCCGCCCACCCCGGCAAGGTCTACGAGAGGACCGGCAAGGAGCTGCTGGAGAAGGGCCTCTTCGTCCATCTCTCTCCCGGGGACGCGCACCTCTTCGAGATCGAGGAGAAGTAGTATCCTCTACCCGTGGCCCGCTGGAAGACCCTCCCGCTCTTGCTCCTGCTCTGCTCCTGCTCTAAGCCTATCCCTAAGACCGTCCTCCGCACGCTCTCCGGCCCGGACCCGGGCGGCGCGATGCGGGGGATCATCTACGAGTTCGAGAGGCTCAACCCCGACATCCGCGTCGAGTGCGTGGAAGGCCCCGCGTCCACGGACGAACGCGAGGCGCTCTACGCCGCCTCGTTCCAGGCGCAGGGCGGGGTCTCCTACGATGTGCTGCAGATGGACATCATCTGGGTCCCACGCTTCGCGTCCCAGGGCTGGCTCAGGCCCCTGGACGATTTCTTCCGGCTCGCGGAGCAGGGCCAGTTCCTGCCCGGAGACATCGTGGGCTCGCGCTATCGGGGCAGGATCTACCGCGTCCCGGTGCAATCCGACGGCGGGCTGCTCTACTACCGGAAGGACCTGCTCAAGGAGGCCGGCATCGAGCCTCCCCGGACTTTCCAGGAACTCTCCGAAGCGGCGGCGAGGCTCCAGAAGCCTCCGCTGCTCTGGGGCTATGTGTTCCAGGGCAAGCCGTACGAGGGATTGGTCTGCAACTTCCTGGAGGCGGTCTGGGGGCAGGGCGGGGTGTTCCTGGGTCCGGACAACGAGGTGCGCATCGATGGGCGTCCCGCCGTGGCCGCGCTCGAATGGATGCGGGCTCTGGTGCGCGACGGGCTTGCGCCTGCGGAGGTGCTCTCCTTCGATGAGGAGGATGCGCGCAGGATGTTCCAGGACGGGAGGGCCGTGTTCATGCGCAACTGGCCCTACGCCTGGAGCCTGCTCCACGAGGACCGCTCCTCGGTCAAGGGGCGGGTCGGCGTGGTCCCCATGGTGCGCGGGCCCGGGAGAGGCCCCTGCGCGGCCCTGGGCGGCTGGGGCTTCGGCATCAGCGCGGCGTCCAAGCATCCGGAGGCCGCGTGGAGGTTCATCCAGTTCGTGGCCAGCCCGGAAGGGCAGAAGATCGCCTACATGACGGGCGGCATCGTCCCGACCCGGAAGGAGCTCTTCCTGGACCCGGACATCGTGCGCAAGAGTCCCCATTACCCGGAGCTCTTCGAGGTGCTCTCACGAGCCAAGCTCCGGCCGAGGCACCCGGCCTACGGCCGCATGTCCAAGGCGCTGCAGGTCCGCCTCGGGGCCGCGCTCGCCGGCAAGGAAAAGCCGGAGGCGGCCCTCAAGGCCGCCGCCGCCGAGATCCGGGGGATACTGAAGAACTAACAGGGTGCTGACAAAGCCATCATAACGCAGAGGGTCCCCTGGCCGTTATGGTCCGGCCAGGGACCTGCCGACAAAGGCGTGCTCCTTATCGGCAGGCCTGTCGCCCGGACGCCACCCCCCGCGACCCATCCCACGCTGCTGGAGCAGCCGAGAGAGCCCATGAACTCGAGCGACTGTGGTCGCCCACAGTCGCTCTGAATTCGGGGATTCCTCGACGTGTTATACACCACTTGCGCCGACGCAAGTGAAAGCCCCGTCGGGGGCCACAACGGTTCTTCTTCTAAAGAAGTCGACATCGAGAAACGACAGTCGTTGAGCTGTTGGGAAACTTCGTCCCGAGGCGGCCGTATGCCTCGGGGCGAAGTACGGCGCAGTGTGCCCAGCATGAGCATGACTAGGAGGTGCAAGTCCTCTGGAGGACCCGGTCGTGGGGACTCCAAGCGAAACGCAAGGCGAAGGGTCGCGAGGCCCGCGCTGAAAGAAGCGGATAGCGAAACCGCGAGTCGACGAACAGAAATCGGATATAAGGCGCCGCCGTTTAGGGCGAGCGGGCTGCTAACCGCGAAGCCCCCACGGCCGAGAGAACGGCGACGTAGATCCGGCGATTGCGCGGGGAAAGCCATGTCTCTTACCTGGGGAGGTCTCGCCCAACATCTGAAAGGGTGACCTGTGAGAAAGCAGGGAGCGAGAAGTCAGCCGAGGCCGTAGTAGCGACGGGCAATAGACGCCGCGAAGGGCCGAATGGAAAGGAGAGCGTAGCGACCATGAGTCTCGAAGGTGCAAAGCGCCAGAAAATCGAACAAATCGAGCTACCGCTGGGTTTCACGGGCGGAAGTGGTGAAGCACCGACGGCGATGAATGGAATTGCTCGCTTGGGAACCGACCGACTGATGGAAGAAGCGGTCGGACACGCAAACGTAGAACAAGCGTTGAAACAAGTCAGGCGAAACAAAGGCAGCCCTGGCATCGACGGGATGGGCGTGGATGAACTGCCGCGGTATGTGGCGGAACACTGGGAAGTCCTGCGGATGCAATTGCTCGCAGGAACATACCAGCCGAAACCCGTAAAGCGGCAGGAGATCGACAAGGAGGACGGAGGGATCAGGATTCTTGGGATTCCCTGCGTACTCGATAGGTTCATCCAGCAGTGCATCCTGCAAGTACTGCAGCCGAGATTCGACCCGACCTTCTCAGAACACAGCCATGGCTTCCGACCTGGAAGAGGGGCGCATAAAGCAGTCAGCGCGGCCCGACGCTACATCCAGGAAGGACGGCGATGGGTGGTGGATGTCGACCTGGAACGATTCTTTGACCGGGTCAACCACGATGTGCTGATGGGGAGATTGGCGAAGCGAATAACGGACAAGCGAATGCTGAGGTTGATCCGCCGCTACCTGGAGGCCGAAATGATGGCCAACGGGATAGTGACGGAGCGAGGTGAGGGGACGCCGCAAGGCGGCCCGCTCTCGCCTTTGCTGGCTAACGTGCTCCTAGATGAAGTGGACAAAGAGCTGGAAAAACGCGGACACGCTTTCGCGCGCTACGCCGATGATTGCAACGTATACGTACGGTCACGGCGGGCAGGCGAGAGGGTCATGGAGGCGCTTAAGAGCCTCTACGCGGGACTTCGGCTCAAGGTCAACGAATTAAAGAGTGCGGTGGCGCGCGTCTGGTGCCGGAAGTTCCTCGGCTACAGCTTTTGGGTAGCTCCGGGAGGCGAGGTCAAGATGCGTGTTGCGCCTAAAGCCCTCAAGAAGATGAAGGATCGAATCCGGAGGATGACGAGCCGGATTGGCGGGAAAAGCATGAAGATGGTGATCTCGGGGCTACGGAAGTATCTGACTGGCTGGAAGGAGTACTTTAAGCTGGCGGATACCCCGAAAATGTTCCGGGAACTCGACGGATGGGTGCGCCATCGTCTGCGAGCGGTCCAACTCAAACAGTGGAAATGCGGGACAACCGCGTACGGGAAGCTCCGGGCGCGGGGTCTGGCAGCGCGCGACGCCAGAGTCGTCGCCTCACATATGGGGCACTGGTGGAAGGCGTCCGAGTGTGGGTTGGTCCTGGCCGCTCTCCCGCCGCGTTACTTCGACCAATTGGGGGTGCCTCGGCTTGCGGCGTGAACCTCAACTTTCCAAACCGCCGGATGCGGACCCGCATGTCCGGTGGTGTGGGAGGGGTCGGGCGGAGACGGATTCCGCCCCTATCCCGATCGCGGCGCCGATAAATGCCGTTCAGAGGGGGTTTATCAGCACCCTGCTAATCCTTCGCCGATTCTTCCAGCAGGTAGAGCAGGCGTTTGCGGGTCTTGTCGTCGATGATGGGCCGGCGCAGCGCCGCTCGCGCGAGGCGCCCGGCGTACAGCCGGATGTCGAAAGTCCTGCAGGCCCGCCTGGGGGCCGCGCTCGCCGGCGAAGAGGATCCTCAGGCAGCGCTCAAGGTCGCTGCCGACGAGATCCGGGGGATACTGAAGAAGGACTAGGCTGAGTCCTCTCAGCCCAGTCGCGCCAATGCTCGTAGTTGACCGCGTTTCCCCAGGTGTACGGGCTCCATCTGCCCGCCATCTGCCGGAAGAGCTTCCTGGCGGTCCCGGCGTCCCCTGCCAGGCACGCGAACCAGGCGAACTTGTTGAGTTGATCCTCCGTACGGGGATACCGGCGGATGATTTCCTCGAAGCCTCTTCGCATCTTGTCCCAGGAGACCCACGATCTCTTGAAGAAGAGCCCTGAGCCGGATCCGTACTCCGGTTCGCCCGAAAGGGTCAGCGCTGTGCGGGTATAGACCTCCAGCGCGAGTCCGCCTTTAAGACGTCCGGAGAGACCGTCGATGAACTTCTCCCATTCGCCTGGCCGGCCTCCCCACTTGGGCAGCAGATACTGCGCCTTGGTGAAATAGAACTGATAGAACTCGGGCTCGAGCGAGACGGCTCGGTCGAAGACAGCGTCGAATTCCTTCCGGCCTCCGCCAGTATCCTTGACGAGATCGAGCATGGTGCTGAAGTGGACGGGGCACTTCCGCGCCAGCCGGTCGGTTTCCTGTATTGAACCTTGGGCCAACTCTAGGCGCTCTTTGAAGCCTTTCCGTTGCTCCGGCGTCATCTGGCTCGCGTATCCGCCTCCGCGGGCCATCCACGCGTGGTTCAGGAGCAGCCTGTCGCGAAGGAGGCGTCCTGTGATGGAGTCCGGCCTGGCCGCGAGCCACTCCTTGGCGAGGCTCATGCGGCCCTCCCAGAGGGTCTCGTTCTCGGAACTGGCCTTGGTGAGTCCAGAGAAGAACGTGAGCAGCTTCCACCCGCCGTTGATGCGGCGTTCCTTGCCGGTCCGGTACTTGTTCGCCCTCGCGTCCAGTTCGGCGAAGTTCTTCCTCATGAGGAGTGTCAGGGCTTCCACTTCGATCGTGGAAACCTCCTCAGCCTCCGCAGAGCCGCTCTGCGGGGAGGAGGACATGTCGACCTTCGACTCCGGAGACCCGTCGTTGAGCATGCTGTTGATCCCTCTCTCAATGACGGGGATGTCGGATGGCGTCATCGGCCGGCTGAAGGCGACCTCCCCGTTGCGCTTGAGCACGAACACGAACGGCTCGGAGGATCCCGTCACGGGGGGCACCAGCGCATCCGAGAGGGCCATGATCGCGTACTGGGGGATGAAGGACTGCGGGCTGTAGCTGACGGCCCTGGGGGGAGCGAGGTCTTCGAACGAGCTGATTGGGAAGGTAAGGAAGCACAACTGACTGGTCTTGTACTTTGAGTACAGATCCGCCATCGGCCGCATGTTGGCGCTGCTTTTGGACTCGCCGGGGATCCAGAAGTAGAGCAGCACGGGGCGGCGTTGACACTTGAACGAGTTCATCAGATCCTGGTCCTGCAGGTGAGCGAGGTCCCTCTGTGTGAGGAGGTCGACGCCGGCGAACTGCGTCTCCTCGGGCCCGGGGGCCTGAGCGGCCGCAGCGCCGATGACCGGGATAGGGAGGCTCCATGCGACTGCGATGAGAAACACGGTCTTCCTGAGCACGGTCATTTGAGTCCCTCCTTGGACAGTTCATCACCGATTCTTACGGCGAGCCGGTCCGCCATCTCCGGCAGTTTGTCGACGGACCGCCCCCGCTCGAAGAACCCGGCAGCCACTTCCCCGGTGTCGGCCCGGACGAGGCGGGCCGTGAGGCGGATGTCCTCCAGCTTCTCGATGCCTCCCAGCACGAGCATGTCGGCCCCCAGGAGCTTCCCGAGCTTCTGCGAGGTGGCCGGGTCCACGGCCCCGGAATGCTGCAGGGCCAGCTCGGATAGTACCTTGTCCAGGAGCGTCCGTTCCACCATGGTGCAGCCCGGGACATCGGCCAGGACGGGCATGAGCCGTTCCGCCAACGACTGGCCCCATGGATCCAGGGATGCCACTCCGGTATTGTTCTCGAACGGAAGGACGGCGAGGACGTGCTTCCTTGGGGGGACTGGAGCCGCCGCGTGGCCGTTCCCTCCGACCCTCTTGTTGATCTTGATGAGGAGACTTTTGACCGCCTCGCCGGGAAACCGCGTCGGGCCCAGCGCCTTCTCCGCCAGCAGTGTCCGGCCTGTCTCGGTCTCGCACACCCGAGCGTCGAGGCGGATCTCCCCGCCCACGACCATGAAGCTGCCGATCAGGATGTCGCTCGCCCCCAGGAGCTGCCCAGCCGTCAGGGCCGTCCTCTCGTCTACGTAGCCCGAGTAGCCCAGCCTGAGCTCATCGAGGATTCTGTCCAGCCGGGCCCTTTCGAGCAGCTTGACCCCATCCGGGAGTCTCATCCCGCTGGTGAGGAGATTCAGGATGGAGGCCCTCAGAGGCTTGTCTTGCGCGGCTGAATTGTCGTTGAACGGCAGTATGGCCAAGGTCTTTCCGAGGCGGATCTGCGGCCGCGAGCCGTCGGGGTCGAGGGGAACACGGGAGAGGATCGCCCGCGTGATGGATTCAGAGACCCTCAGAGTCTCGCTCTCGGTCCATGCGACCGCGTCCAAGGTCGTCTCCTTGCCGTCGGCCAGCTCCAGCAACGTCGGACTGAGTACGAATCCGGGGCCTCTTCTCCCAAACGTCCCGAAGACGGCGTAGTCCGTCCGAAGGGCCTGTCCTGCCTTGGCGGCCGAATCGCTCCGGGTGAGGCCTGTTTCCGAAAGTGAGATCTCTTCGAGCATG
Organism: Elusimicrobiota bacterium; assembly: GCA_041650695.1. Classification (GTDB taxonomy): domain Bacteria; phylum Elusimicrobiota; class Elusimicrobia; order UBA1565; family UBA1565; genus JBAZKS01. Next base: position 42,300 of record JBAZKS010000037.1, on the reverse strand, counting down.
GCTTCCACGCGCGAGCGCTCCAGCAGGCGGCTCCCTAAGGATTGGAAAAGGTCGGTCGTGGCCATGTCCGTGAGCGCGGCCTGCAAGTGATCGTACGCGTGGTCGACCGGCAGTTGCTTGAGTTGATGCCGCTGCACCGCGGCAGGGAGGGCGGCGTTCTCCAGTCGGAGCAATGCGAGGCGCTCGCCGGCGGATGCATGAGCGATGCCGGCGCCCAGGCATAGAAGGGATAGGAGGACCGCGCTAGGGTTTCGCATGCTTCCTCTGGATGCAGTCTTGGAGCGCCGCAACATGTTCTCCGAGCTTGCCTGATACGTAAGCCTTGCCTGGCCGCTCCGGCTCGGCATCGAAGAGTCTGCGCGCTTCCGTCCAGTGGCTCAGGGCGGCAAGAGGTTCCTTCTCAGCGAGATTCCGCATCCCCAGGCTGTAGAGCGACTGCCAGGTCTCCTCGAACCTGACGGTCTCAGCCTCTGCCATCACCGGCGCAGTCTCGGAAGCGAGGACGAGGAGCAGCTTAGGGTGCGATGAGACGCGGGTGGGCCACCTGGGCCAACGGTTGCCCTCGTCGAACTCCTTGATAAGAAGGCCGAAGTTCGATCCGGGGTCCTCGAGCCATCGGCGTGCGGACAGGGTCACGTCGAAGAGGCCTGGTCCCGCCACCCGGAACGGGGCCTTGCCCGGAGAAAACGATCCGCCTCCCGCTGCATGGCTGGATGGGATAGAGCGGCCTTCGGATCGAAGCTCCCGCTGGACGCGCCTGTCCCAGGGTTCCAAGACTCTGTGGCAGACCGTGTCCTGGACGACGCCTTCATCAAGGAATAAGAACGCATCCTGCAGGATCGCGTCCCGCGGGAATCCCTTCAGATCGAAATGGACCAGGACTCGATAGACCCAGTCGAGCCCTATGGCCGGGCCGTCGTTGTGGCGGCCTACGAGGTGTACCGCCTCGCTTTTGCTCTGCGTCGTTCGAGACACGCCAGAGTAGTCCTCGACCCTGTCCGCCTCGATCCTCAACAGCCATCTCGACGGGGCGCGCAGCCGTTCATCGCGGCCTCCCATCGATCCCTGCCGCGGGGATGAGAGGAAGTCGCGGACCTTGGGCAAGAAGACCTGGGTCAAGAGATAGCCATCCTTGAGATTGACGAAGAGCGGGTCCGAGCGCTGAGCCATGAACGCGAACCCCTCCTGCCATCTGCCGGATTCGAGAAAGCTGTCGATCAGGCTGGAAGTGATATCGCTGGACCCCCCGTCCCGGTCCCATACGCAAGACTCCCGCTGGAGTCGGTCATAGATGTCCAGCACGGCCCGATAGTCCTTGGCCGCATGTTTGGCCCGGATCAGGGTCTGCAATGGGTAGCAGATGCGCATCCAGAAAGGGTCGTAGTTGCGCGACGCGAGCATCCTCTCGAGTTCTTGGACCTTCGCCTGAAAATCCACTTGCGGATAGGGCGACGGCTTTCCGGGAGTCGACACCTTCTGGCGTATCATCTCGCAATCGCGGGAACGAGGACGGAGCTTCTCGCAGGCGTTCATCCAGAGGTTGAGCTCAGTCTGCAAGGCCGAGGAATCCGCGCCGGCCTCCTCGGCAACGTCTACGGCCAGCCGGAAATGCTCGTCCGCCTGCGGCCAATCGGCCAAGGAGCTGAACGCGAACAGCCTGCCCATCTCCCTGTGCGGGATGAGGCGGCCGGGGAAAGAACGCAGGACCTCCTCCCACACCGCGATCGCCTGACGCGGCTGGGAGAGTCCCTCATGGGTGGCTGCCATCTCCCGGAAGGAATCGTATTTCTCTCCGGATTCCGGACAGTCATCCATGCAGCGGCGGTACTCGGCCAGGGCTTGGTCGAAATCCTTCAGCCTCCGATAGCAGCGCGCGAGGTGGAGGTGGAGCTTCGCCTCATCCGGCCGCAGGTATTGAGCAGCCTTGAATTCCTGGAGCGCCTCTTCGATTAGGTCGCGCGCCAGCAGGTCTTTCGCCTTCTTATAGTGGACATCGAACTCATCGACCGGTGATCGCTGCGAGCACGAGCTCTTGCATGGCTCGGGTACGCGGTCCTCTGCGCCCGAGGGCTGGCCCTGATTTCGGAGACAAGCGTTGCACCATTCGCGGATGAGGACTTCTCTGCCGCAGACGCCGCGGGCGCTTTGAGAAGAGGAGATGACGGCCGCGGACCACCTTTCGCAGGATTCTACGGCTAACACGAAATAGCGATTCGCCTCGGGCCAATCCCCCGACCTAGCGTAGGCGTTGGCGATGTAGAACCGAGCCAACAGGGACTCCGGGAACTCCAGAAGCGCCTGCTTCATCAGATCGATGACGCGCTGGGGCTGGCCAAGGATTTCGTACGCCCTGCCCGAAGCGGTGTAGCTCTGCTCCCTATGGGCCGGGTCCTTGCAGGTCTGGAGGCACCGGGAATACCCCTCGATGGCCTTCTCGTGATCCCCCAGCTGCGACTGGGTTCGAGCTAACTTGAGCAGCAGGTCCTCATCGTCGGGCCGCAGGGCGTGGGCTGCTTCGAATTCTTTCAGGGCTTCCCTGAAGCTGGCGTTCGTGGCGAGGCGGTCGCCATTGCTGAGATGCGTCTCGAAATCCGTCTGCGCGAGGCAGTCTGTAGGTACAAGGAGCATGATCGCGAGCGACCATGCTCGGGGAGTCACTTCCCCGCCTCTTCCAGCAGGTAGAGCAGGCGTTTGCGGGTCTTGTCGTCGATGATGGGCCGGCGCAGGGCCGTCCGCACGACCCGGCCGGCGTCCGCGCTCCGGCCCTTGACCAGATAGAGGATGCCCAGCTCCACGCTCGCGCGCGGCTCGCCGGGATCCAGGGCCAAGGCCTCTTCGAGCTGGATCAGCGCTTCTCCAAGACGCCCGTGGTCCGCGCAGCATCGGCCCAGCAAGAACCGCGCTTCCACGTAGCGAGGGTCCAGCCGGACGGCCTTCCGGTAGGCTCTCAGGGCCTCGGGGATGCGGTCCGCCTTTTCGTGGAGCAGGCCCTGCTGAGCCCACGCCCGGCTCGAGCCTGGGTCCGAGGCCAGGGCCTGAGCCACCAGCTTGCGCGCGTGCGCCTCGTCCCCGTTCTGCAGGAAGGACTGGGCTGCGACGGCGAGCAGAAGGGCTCCCTCCTTGGGCCCGACCTGCAGCCCGATGATGGGCTGGGGCAGCATCGAGTCCTTGAAGGAGGCGAGGCTCTCCAGGATCTGCAGGGAGCGCTTGGCGTGGAAGTGGCGCGGGGCGGTGAACTCGAGGGTCGGCCGGTCATCGGTGTGGATGGGGCCGGCCCCGCAGTACTTGCGCACATCCGCGTCGCCCAGGGCGTAGGTCCAGGCGAGGAAGGCCAGGGGATGGTCCATCCCCACGCCGAGGCGGGAGAGGTCCTCGCGCAGCCTGGCGTTGTCCTTGAACGCGCCGCGGATCTTGGGGTAATCGATGGCCCAGGGCTTCTTGGAGCCAAGCATGAAGTAGTCCGCTTGGCAGTGGCTCATGAGCAGGACATGCGGGAATACCTTGGAGAACGTGCGCAGGATGAGCCTGAAGTCGTCCTCGGACATGAAGTAGCCGTGGAACCACTGACAGAAGACCCCGTCCTCCGAAAGGCGCGCACTCGCTTGCTCGAAAGCTTCCCGGGTGAAGAGCTGGGCGATCCCCGCGATCCAGGGGTTGGAGGGCTCGGAGGTGATGATGTCGTAGGGCTCGCCCGCCGACGCCGTGAACTGCCTCGCGTCGGCGAACCGCAGGTGCACGCGCGGGTCGTCGAGCACCCCGCGGTTGGCGGCGCCGAAGAACCGGGCGGCTTCGGCCACGACCGGCTCGATCTCCACGACATCCACGCGCCCCATCCCCTTGTCCGCCGCGAGCGCGGCCGCGGTGACCCCGCTCCCCAGTCCGACCACGAGCGCGCGGCGCGGGCGCCCGGGGTGGAGCAGCAGAGGCATGTAGCCCAGCAGGAGCTGGGTGTTCATGTCCTCGCCTTCGGAGGCGTCCGTCTTCCCGTTGATGCGCATGTAGCGCGAGCCGTCCTGCGTCTCCATAACGGCCACGGTCGCATTGGCGCCGCTCTTGTGGAAGAGCACCCGGTCTATGGACAGCTCGTCGATGAAGGCGCGGTAGTCGCTCACCCAGCCGTAAAAGGGGCCGTAGATGAACATGCCGCTGTCCTGCAGGGTCGGGCTCCAGGAGGGCCGCAGGAAGGAGGCTGCCAAAAGCGCGGCGCACAGGAGGGCTCCGCCCGCCGCCTTCAGACGGGGCTTCAGGGGGGAGGCGCTCAACGCCATGAACGCGGCGGCGCCGTAGAGCCAGGCCGACGCCAGGAGGCTCGGCTCCACTCCCCAAAGCGGGAGGAGCGCCAACCCGGCCAGCGCCGAACCCGCGATGGAGCCGGCGGTGTTGGCTGAATAGTAGGCGCCGGTCTGTCTCCCGATGTCCTCTCGCGGCGGAGCCGCGACCGCGATCGCCCACGGCAGCGCGGCGCCCATCAGGAAGGTGGGGACGAACATCACGGACGCGCAGAGCAGGAACTGGATGGGGTGGATGAGGCCGGGCCGCAGGGCCGCGAAGCCTCCCAGCCGCATGAAGAGGTAGGGCAGCCACGCGAGAGAGTGGATGCCGGCATAGACGCTCAAGGCCAGCCCCGCGAGCAGGACCGCGAGCCCGAACGCCCCGGGAGCCGACCTGCGGCGCCGGACGCGGTGGAACGCGAGGCTGCCGCTGGCCAAGCCGAGGAGGAAGGTCGTGAGCATCACGCTGAACGCGTAGACCGTGGAGCCCAGGACCAAGGCGAAGGCGCGCGTCCACGCCACCTCGCAGACCATGGCCGAGGCTCCGGTCGCGAATAGGAGGGCAAGGATGTCACGGCGCGCGGTGCTCCGTTCGGAACGCCCTTCGGGCGGCGCATCGCGCACGGGGACGTTGAACGCGATGGCCGCGCACGCGGCGTTGAGCCCGGCGGCGATGAACAGGGTGCGGGTCACCCCCAGACCGGGCAGGAGCACGAACCCCGCCGCCGCGGCGCCGACCACGGCGCCGAAGGTGTTCAAGGAGTAGAGCAAAGACAAGGGCCTGTCCGCCGCGCGGCCTTCGTCACGCCCCACCCACCGGGTGAGGACCGGCAGCGTCGCGCCCATCAGGGTGGTCGGGGCCAGGAGCACGGCCGCGGACGCGAGGAAGCATCCGAGCGACTGCGTCCAAGGCTGCCAGTCGACCACGCCTGAACGCAGGAGTACGGAACCGGCCCAGGCGATGAGCGGCTTGGACGCGAGGCCCAAGATCCCGATGGAGAGCTCGATGGCCCCGTAGAGCGCGGGCAGCCGGGAGCGCGGGACGCGGTCAGCCAGACGGCCTCCCAGGCAGGCGCCTAGGGCCAGGCCGGCCATGAAGGCCGTGAGCACGGCCGAGGCGGCAACGGCCGTGTGGCCGCCGTAAAGGGAGATGAGGCGCAGCCAAAGCACCTCATAGAGGAGCGCCGCGCATCCGGATAGGAAGAAGCTGAACTGTATCAATAGAGCAGGAACGGCGCGCGTTCGGTCTGGAAGCGGGCCGCGTCGGCGTCGAACAACGGCAGGAGCTCTTCAGGCTTGCCTCCCTTGCCGAAGAGCTCCGTGAAATTCCGGGAACCGGTCAGCCGGGACATCGCCGGTCCTCTGACCTCGAAGCGTCCCTTCTGGGTGTCGCGGAGCGCTGCGGCCAAGTGGACGAACACCTCCAGAGGGCGCATGGCGCCGCGGTCGGTCACCTCGATGCGGATGCCCGGGCATGCGAGTCCTTCGTACACGTCCTTGGCCGGGGTCAAGGCCTTGGCGCTGAACCGGACCCCCTGGAGCTTGGCGGACTTCAGGCGCTCGAGAACGGGTCCGGGCTCCAGCCAGGGAGCCCCGACCCACCGGAACGGCAGCGGGGTGCCGCGGCCCACGGACAGGTTGGTGGCTTCGAAGCAGCCGGTCCCGGGGTAGAGGACGGCGGAGTCGAGGTCCGGCATGTTGGGGGAAGGGGGGGTCCAGGGGAGCCCGGTCTCATCGAACCACATCTTCCGGGCCCAGCCCCTGAGGGGCACGACCTGCAGCCTCGCGCCGATGCGGCCGAGTATGTTGTGCAGCCGGGCCAGCTCGCCCATGGTCAGGCCGTGCCGGACGGGGACCGGCAGATACGCGGTGAAGTGGCGTATCTCGGGGTCCAGGAGCGGACCCTCCACCCTGTCTCCATCGATGGGGTTGGGACGATCCAGGACCACGAAGTCCAGGCCTGCGGCGGCCGCGGCCTCCATGGACATGGCCATGGTCGCCGCGTACGTGTAGAACCGGACGCCGACGTCCTGGATGTCGAACACGAGCGCGTCGAGCCCCTTGAGCATGTCCGCGGTCGGCGCCCGCGTGGCGCCGTAGAGGCTGTAGAGGGGCAGGCGCCTCCCATCCGGGAGCGCGTAGAACCCGGATGCGACCGTGCTGTCCTCGCTGACCCCGGTGAACCCGTGCTCGGGAGAGAACATGGCTTTGAGCTCCACCCGGGCCGCGGCCTCGAGGATGTGCGCGGCCGGGCGGCCTTCCCGATCGACGCCGGTCTGGTTCGTGATGAGCCCCACCCGCTTGCCTTTCAGGACGGCGGCTCCTCCCTCGCGCAGGACGTCGAGCCCGGTCAGGACGGCGTGTTTTTCTCCCGCCCAAGCCAAGCAGGGCGCGAAGAGCAGGCCGGCAAGCGCAGCGCGTCTCATCGCTGCCTGGGCGGAAGTTTCTTGAGCAGGATGTAGAGGCTCCCCTTGTCCCAGACCCGGGAGGCGGCTGATTTGGCTTCCGGGCCGTGGCCGACGTAGACGTCGATCCGGCCGGCGCCCTTGATCGCGCCGCCGGTGTCCTGGCAGAAGGCGAAGCGCCGGGTGACGGCCTTGCCCAGGGTCCCTCCCGAGGAGTCGGCCTGGATCATGGGGAACTCCGCATAGGCCGGCATTCCGAGCGGGACGATCGCCGTGTCCACGGCGAAGGAGCGCCCCGCGGTCAGGGGTTCGTTGATGGTGCCGAACGGCTCCCCTCCCGGGGGGATGGGCGCGAGCTCGAAGAACGTGTATCTCGGGTTCTGCGAGATGATCCAGGCTTCCCCTTCCGGATGCTCCTCGAGATATCTCTTGAGGGTCTGCGCGGTGAGCTCCTCGCGGGTCACGGCTCCGGACCCGGCCAAGGAAAGGCCCACGCTCTTGTAGGGGCGGGCGTTGGTGGCTGCGAACCTGGCCAGCGCCTCCTCTCCGTCCGTGAAGCGGAGCACCCCCGAACCCTCGATGTGCAGGTCGAGCCGGTCGAAAGAGCTCTTGAGCCACGCGAACTCCAGCCCGCGGTCCTTGAGCGCTTCCCGGACGTCGATGTCGAGGCGGTCGAAGTAGGGGACGAAGCGGCCGTTCGCGTCCAAACGGCCGATGAGATGCTCCCCCTTCCATTTCGCGCTGAAGCTGCTGAGGTCCACCTCGATCATGTCGGTGGGCTTGCGGAACAAAGGGTACTTGAATCCGTCGGTCGGCGTCTTGCTGGCCTCCAGCGTGGGGGAATAGTAGGACGAGAACAGCGCCCCTGTCGCCGGGCCCACGCGGTAGAGGTCGAAGCCCGCCTTGAGCCTTGCCGCGAGTTCCTCCGGGCCGGAGGATTCCTTGCGGATGCGCACCAGCTCCTCGGCCGTGTCGATGAGCCCCTGGCTGCCGACCTCCAGGTCGCCGAACTTGTAGAGCTTTTCCGGGCTGCGGCGGAGGTAGGAGATGTCCGCTTGCGCGGCGCGCTCGAGGCTCTCGACCGGGAGATCGTCCGTGATGCGGGGCCAGAGCTCCGGGGGGACCAGCGCTATGGGAGGCTCCACCGGAGCGGCGGGGGCCTGAGAGACCGGCTCCGCAGGCGCGGTCTTGGGAGACATCCGGTTGGGGAAAAGGGTGCAGCCGTATAGGAAGAACGGTCCAATTAAAAGAATCTTTCGCATGGATTGATTATACATTCTGATAGAGATGTTGTCGAATCATTGACACTTTCGGGGGATTATGCTAAATTATAACATCAATTTGTCATCTATAAGCTAAAAGATGGCAAAACATGGACTGTGAGGCGAGCGCATGTATCTGAAATCGCTTGAGATCCTCGGATTCAAATCTTTCGCGGACAGGACTCGCATCGAACTCCGGCCCGGCATCACGGGCATCGTGGGGCCCAACGGGTGCGGCAAGTCGAACGTGATGGACGCGGTCCGCTGGTGCATCGGGGAGATGTCGTGGAAATCGCTTCGCTCGGACTCAATGGTGAGCGTCATCTTCGCCGGGACGAGCCGCCGCGCCTCCATGGGCCTCTCCGAGGTGACGCTGACCTTCGATAACGCCCAGAGCATGCTGCCCGTGCAGTTCTCCGAGGTCTCTGTCACGCGCCGCATCTTCCGTTCGGGGGAGTCGGAGTACTATCTGAACAAGACGCAGTGCCGGCTGCGGGACATCCGCGAGCTTTTCTTCGACACCGGCATCGGCAACGACGGCTACGCCATCATCGACCAGGGCGGCGTGGATTTCGTCCTCCAATCGAAGCCGGAGGACCGGCGGGCTCTCTTCGAGGAGGCGGCCGGGGTCGCCAAGTACAAGGCCAAGCGCGAGGAGGCCCTCCGCAAGCTCGACCGCGTCGAGATCGACCTCGGCCGACTGCAGGACCAGGTCGCGCTCCTCAACGACCAGCTCAAGAAGCTCGACGCGGACGCGCGCAAGGCGCGCCTGTTCCAGAAGTACCAGGAAGAGCTCGCCGCGCTGGCGGCCGCGCAGCTCCTGCACGAGGTCGACGCCGTCGACGCCGAGGCCTCGTCGGAGCGGGCCCTTCTCACCCCGATCCAGGAGAAGCTCGCCGCCTTGCGCTCGGGCATCGACGCGGATGAGGCCCGCCTCGCGGCCCTGAGCCTCGAGCGGGCGTCGCAGGAGACGGCGGCCATGGAGCGGCAGGCCAGGATCGGCGACTGCATCTCCGAGAAGGGGCGCCTCGAGGAGCGCATCCAGAACGCCGACGTCACGAGTCGGGACATCGCGGAGCAGCGCAAGTCTTCGGATGCCGAGGGCGTGCGCGAGTCCGCCCGCGTGGCCGAGTTGGAGCCCTCCATCGCTGCGGCGCGCAAGACGTATGAGGAAGCCGCCGCGGCTCTCGCGCAGATCCAGGCGGAGCGCGACGCGTTCGAGGGCGAGCTCGATGCCTTGGAAAAAGGCCGGGACGAGGCTCAGCGCGAACTCGACGGAGTCCGCTCGCGGAAGCTTTCCCTGCAGGAGGCGGCCCAGGAGTCCTCCCGGCGCCTGTCCCAGGCCCAGAGTCAGATCGGGCAGATGGAGTACGAGGTCCGCGGGGCGCTCAAGGACCTGGAGAAGGCGCTGGTCAATCTGGAGGCGGAGCGCGGCCTGGCCGCGGCGGATGACGACGCCGTGACGGCGAGGACCCGCGAGGCGCAGGAGGCGCGGGCACGGGTGGATGCGGGCGAGGCCGACCTGCGCGCGGCGCGCGGCGCGGCCGAGCAGGCGGGCAGGGAGCTCGAGCGCCTGCGCGGGGAGTCCGTGCGCCTGAAGACCCGGATCGAGACGATCCAGGCGCAGGGGGAAGCCGATGTGCATTGGGTGGGCGCCCACGCCGTGTGCCGGGCCGGGATCCCCGGCGTGGTGGGCACCGTCCGTTCCCTGCTGCAGATGGAGGAGTCCAGCCGGGCCCAGGTCGAGGACGTCCTTGGCGACAGGCTTTACGCGGTGGTCTGCGAGAGGCTGGAAGCGGCGCAGGCCGGCATCCGGCATCTGCGGGAGAGCGGCCGGGGACGCGCGCGGTTCCTGGTCCTGAGCACGCTCCCGGAAGTCCGGGAGCCCGCGGCGCTCCCGCCGGGCGCGCGCCGTCTCTTCGACCGGGTGCGTTCCGATCCGGCCTACTCGAAGGCGGTCGCGTTCCTGCTGGGGGAGGCCTACACTTTCGAGGGGAGTCTGTACGGCAAGCATTGGGTCACCGGCGGCGCGGAGGAATCCGTCGTCCGGGGGCCGAAGCTCTCCGACATCGAGGAGTCGCGTGCCGCGCTCGAAGGCGTGGAGCGGTCGCTCGCCGAGGGGGAGAGGCTTCTCCAGGAACGGATCCAAGCGGTGGCGACCGCGGAGAGCGCGCTCGCCGAAGCCCGGGCCGCGGTCAGCGAAAGCGACCTCCAGCTGCATATGGTCCGGAACGCGCGCGACCAGAAGCTGCGGGGCTTGGCCCTGCAGGAGCAGGAGGCGGGACTCTTCGAGGCTGACGCGGTCCGCCGCCTCGCGGAGATGGCGTCGAAGCTCGAGGAGATCCAGGGCCTGAGACAAGCGCTCTCGGAGCGCGGCGGAGCCGAGGACGAGCTTCGACGCCGGGAGGAAGCCGTCGGCGCGAAGCTGGCCGCGCTCGTGGAGCAGGTGGCCGGCAAGCGGGGGGAGCGCCAGCTTTTCGACAAGAGCATCGCCAACCAGCAGACCGCGGCGGACTTCACGAAGCAGCATTTCGACCGGTTGGCGGGAGAGCTGGAGAATCTGGAGCGGGCCGCGACCCGCCGCCGCGAGCAGCACGCCGCCTGGGAGCTCAGACTCCAGGAGCTCGCGGCGCAGGGCGAGCAGGCCCGGCAGGCCCTGGACGCGCTGCATCGGGAGCTGGCGCAGCTCGAGAACGAGAGGAAGACCCTGCTGGAGAAGGTGCAGGTCCTTCAGATGCAGGCGGGCGAGCTCGAGGCGTCGCTGCGCGCCCGCAAGGGCGAAGCCGATGAGCACCTCTCCAAGGTCCACGCCGCCGAAGTGAAGCTCTCGCAGCTGGCGGCCAAGCGGGATATGCTCGAGCGGCAGCTCGCCCAGGAGTGGCGGCTCACCTGCGACGAGGCGCGCGCCAAGTACAAGGACCAGCCCTCGGACCCCGAGCGCATCGACTTCCTGCGCCGCCGCATCGCGGCCATCGGGCAGGTCAATATGGCCGCTCCCGAGGAGTACGAGGAGCTGACGAAGAAGCGGGACCGCCTCCAGTCCCAGGTCGACGACTTGGGGCAGGCCCGGCAGGACCTGCACTCGGTCATCGCCCGCATCAACGCCACCACGCGCGAGAACTTCCGGCAGACCTTCCAGGAGGTGCGCGAGCACTTCCGCAAGCTCTACGGCATCCTGTTCGACGGCGGGGAGGCGGACCTCGTCTTCACCGACAAGGAGAACCTGCTGGAGACGGGCGTCGAGATCGTGGCGCAGCCTCCGGGCAAGCGCCTGCAGAGCATCTCGCAGCTCTCGGGCGGCGAGAAGACCCTGACCGCGATCGCTCTCCTCTTCGCGTTCTTCATGGTGCGGCCTTCGCCCTTCTGCATGCTCGACGAGGCGGACGCCGCTCTCGACGAGGCCAACATCGACCGCTTCCTGTCGCTGCTGCGGGAGTTCGGCGGGAAGACGCAGTTCCTCATGGTGAGCCACAACAAGAGGACCATGGAGGCTTGCGACGTGATCTACGGCATCACCATGGAGGAGTCCGGGGTGAGCCAGATGATCTCCGTGGACTTCCGCAAGAAGGAGGGCTCCTCGGAGAGCGCCCCGCAGGCGGAGATGATCAGGACGACCTAGGGTCGTGTTTTGAAAACGTTCCGCCAATAGGCTATCATCCAGTCCGACCATGATCTGGGGCGTCATTGCGGATGTCCATTCCAACCTCGAGGCGCTCGACGCCGCGCTGACCGTCCTCGAAGAGAACGGCGCGGAAGGCTACATCTGCTGCGGGGACATCGTCGGCTACGGGGCCGACGTCAACCGCGTCATCGAGCGGGTCCGGCAGCTTCCGGAGCTCGTCGCCGTGCGCGGCAACCACGACTTGGCCGTGCTCGGCCGCATGAGCCTGGATTGGTTCAACGAAGCGGCCCGCGCGGCGGCCGAATACGCCCAGAGGACGGTCACGCCGGAGAACCTGGCCTGGCTCAAGGACCTGCCCCCGCGGGTCGATACGGACCTCTTCACCGTCATCCATGGTTCGCCGCGCAACCCGGCCGAGGAATACCTGGTCACGGTGCAGCAGTTCCTCGACAACTGCAGCTACTTCGACATCTCGCCGTGCTTCGTGGGGCACAGCCATCTGCCGCTCTGCTTCCTGATGAAGGAGCCGGTCTCCTACGTGGAGATGGGCGCCTTGGCCGAGGCGCAGACCGTCGCGACCCCGCTCGGCGTGCGCGCGGCCCTCAACCCCGGTTCGGTCGGGCAGCCCCGGGACCACGACGCCCGGTCGAGCTGCGGGATCTACGACGACCTCAGGCGGACGTTCACCGTCCACCGCGTCGAATACGACATCGAGCCGGTGCAGAGGAAGATCCTCGCGGCCGGCCTTCCTGAGTTCCTCGCGCTCAGACTCGCGTACGGCCAATAGACCCCGCTCTGCATTGCTTTTTCTTTACTTTGGGCCCTTGATTTTGAAACAGCAGGGAGATATATATTGGGTGCGGACGAGGATATCCGCCTGGGATGGCTTGAGATGCCGAAGGCCCTGAGCTGTATCTCTTTGCGCCGGCTGCTGCGCGACCGTCGAGGCCAGTTGGCCATTCCCTCGTTGTTCATCATCCCCTCGCTGTTTCTGTTCGTGTACCTCATCTTCGAGACGGCGAAGATATCCCGCGAGAAGATACGCCACCAGTTCGCCGTCGACGCGGCCGCGTTCATCGAGATGACGAACTACTCCGACTTCCTCAACCGCTCCGCCTACGTCAACGGCGCCTTCCCGCAGCGTATCTTCCATGAGGGCTTCTACGGGACCTGCATCGAGAAGAAGAACAACACCCAGGGGGACTGCGGCTTCCAGGGAGACAGGCTCTACAACATCCTGTACAAGAACGGGACCTATCCGCGCTGGGAGGGACAGGACCAGGCGGACGCGCTCGACAAGTACCCGCAGTGGATGCTGCGTTTCGGGGGGTGCGGGAGCGGCAAGAACAGCTGGTCCCCCGACATGGATTCCTGCGGGGGCAGCGGCAGGCTCGACATCATCACCATGCAGGACGCCCTCGACTACTGGATCAGCTGGGACGACGCGCAGGACATCTACAAGCTCTACGTGCAGATCTACCAATTGCTGGGCTCGGTGGAGGACGCCCAGTACTCGGTGTTCCAGCGGCTCACCCGGGACCACAACTTCTTCCGGAAATCCTACTGGCTCAACACCAACGACCCCATCAACGACGGGAGGGACGGCGCCCGCTGGTTCGACACCTACGGGAGGGTCGGGTCCGGGTTCGCCCCGAAGCCCTACTGCGTCCAGGAGATCATGATCTACGGGAACAAGCCCACGAACAACGCGTTCCAGCCCTACCAGATATGGGCCCCCAACAGCCCCATCTCCATGCCGTCGACCATCGCGAACTGCCAGCCGAGCTCCGGGCTCTTCCAGCTGGAGTCCATCAACCCGGCGCACCTGCAGGCCATGCGCAGCCGGCACCAGATGTCGAACTGGCCCGGCTACCCGATCGTCCAGCACTGGGACAGGAACCGTTCCACGCTGAGCACCAACTACTTCGGGGTGAACTTCCACAATCGGGTCCGGTGCCAGGACGGAGGGGGGCCGTGCGTCCATGCCACGGTCGCCCTCGCCGGAGGGCGCCTTTGGCCGGACCCGACCCCGAAATTCTCCACGAGGCTATACCCATGAGAAAACGACTCCTTTCCGGGCTTAGGCGGCTTGCGTGGAAGGGCCAGGCCACCACCGAGGTGGTCCTGCTCTTCCCGCTCTTCATGTTCTTCCTTTTCGCCTTCGCCAAGACCTTCGCGCTCCTGGTGCTCGTCCAGAAGATGGAGGTCGCGTCCTACTACGCGGCGCGGCGCTGGCAGCTCGAATCCCACCGCAACATCAAGTACGAGCCTTTCGACAACGGGACGCTCTGCCGGGACATCGAGTACCGGGTGAAGGAGTACCTGGGATTCAACGACCGGGCCACGAACAACTTCCTGGGGCTGCAGTCGGCGACCATCTGCCCGGTCACGCGCACCCAGGTCTGGAACGTGGTCACCCTCCAGGTACGGACGCGGCCGGTGAACGTCCCGCTGTTCAAGAACCGGGGCTTCACCTTCGAGGTGGTCAAGTACGTCCCCAACCGCGACAGGCCCATCGCGTTCGTCCTGCCCGGCCTCCAGCCGTGAGGGCTTGCGCGGGCACCGCCAGGGAACATACACTATACGCCGGGTGTCCAACCCATCATGCTCTGGGCTAAACTAAGGCTCTTCTGGCAGCGCTACTGGCTCTGGATCGTCGTCGCCATCGGTTCGCTCATCTCGTTCGTCTTCCCGATGTGGTACCTGGCCGGGATGGAGGAGAGCGTCCGGCGCTACATCGTGGGCATCAACGTGGCGTCCATCCCGTTCATGCTCTTCCAGACCCTTGTGTTCGTCGGATTCCTATACCTCCTCCAGTTCGGCGGCGGCTTCGCGCGGTTCAAGAAGGGGCGCGTGAGCGCCGACGCGGTGAAGGTGCGGTTCACGGACGTCATCGGGCTCGTCGAGGCCAAGCGCGAGGCGTGGGAGGTGGTCCAGCTCATCAACGACCGTTCCCGCCTGAAGCAGGTCGGGGGGCGCATCATCCGGGGGATCCTGCTGACCGGCCCTCCGGGCTGCGGGAAGACCCTGCTCGCCAAAGCCATCGCCACGGAGGCGGCGATCCCGTTCCTGTCGGTGGCGGGCTCGGAGTTCGTCGAGATATTCGTCGGCGTGGGCGCGGCCCGCGTGCGCAAGCTCTTCAAGCAGGCCCGGCAGTATGCCGAGGCCCACGGAGGCTGCATCATCTTCATCGACGAGCTCGAGGTCCTGGCGCGCAAGCGCGTCTTCTACGACGCCTTCGGCGGCTCTTCCGAGGGCAACTCGACCTTGAACCAGCTGCTTGTGGAGATGGACGGGCTGGTGGAGTCCGACGCCCACGTCATGGTCATCGGCGCGATGAACGCGGCCGAGGATGTCCTGGACCCCGCCGTGCTGCGGCCCGGCCGCTTCGACCGGAAGATCACCATCTCGCGGCCCAACCTCCAGGAACGCGAGGAGATCTTCGCGTTCTACGCCAAGAAGATCCGGATGGACCCGACGATCGACTACGGGCGGCTCGCCCGCAAGGCGGTCTATCGGACTCCGGCGGAGATCGAGAACATCCTGAAAGAGGCCGCGCTCATCTCCGTGCGCAATCGGCGGGACCTGGTCTCCTACAAGGAGATCAGCGAGGCCATCGAGCGCATCGAGCTGGGCGTGGCGCATCGTCTGAACATGACCCCGCGCGAGCGGGAGATGACCGCTTTCCATGAGGCCGGACACCTCGTCATGCTGTACCTGACGCATCCGACGGACGACGTGTTCAAGGCGTCCATCATCCAGCGCGGCGGGGCTCTCGGAGTGGTCCATCATGCCCCGCGCGAGGAGCTCCACACGCGCGACAGCAGCGCGTGCCTTGCAGACATCAAGGTCTCCTTGGCCGGATACGTCGCGGAGAAGTTCAAGTACGGAGTGACTTCCAGCGGCGTGAGCTCCGACTTCAAGGTGGCGATGTCCGTGGCCCACGCGATGGTCTGGGGAGTCGGCATGGGCGGCGACGGCATCGTCGGCGACTTCACGGCCCTGCCCGAGGAGCACCTGTCCGAGGCCCTCAAGCAGAAGCTCAACGCCCAGACGCAGCTGATACTCGCCAAGGCCATGGCGGAGGTGGAGAATACCCTCCGGGCGGAATGGAACATCGTCGAACGCTTCGTGAGCGAACTCCTCGCCAAAGAGGAGTTGGACTACGACGAGATCGCGCAGATCTTCATGGAATACGGCAAGCGCCCGCCGCCGCTTCTGGGCGCGACCCCGAGGCCGCCCCTCCTGCCCAAGCCGGGCCCCTTCCCCCGGGCCGCTCAGCCTCCGGTGAATCCACCGGAAGGGCCGAAGGCCTAGGGTCCGTCCTTAAATACCTTTCACTATAATTTCAAAGGTAAATATTTTGTAAACATATCTTGACAACCCCTGGTGCCGGGTCTAAACTTTTAAGGTAAGCGGGGCAGGGCCATGCCGAATATACCCATCCGGGGGAATGACCCATTTAAAAAACATTGGTGGATCGTTTTCGTTATATGTCTATTTGTGGGACTTTGGATTTATTTCCCTTCCACTTCCGGGACGGGTTCCGATGCCGTCGACATAGATAAGACCCTCGGCCGGACCGAACAAAGTCTGTTTTCTCTCGATTCTGCGGAGAACCCGCAAGGGGCCCCGGGGAGGGCGCTCGCCATCCCTGTGGACGGGGCGGATGGGGGATATGCGCGCGGATCCTCGCGAGGGGGGCAGTCCTCGAGCCTCTACAAGGCGCCCGGCGGAGCTTTCGGGGCGCCTATCAGCGACGGAATTCGGACCGGGGACGCTTTGTCCAAGGGGAAAGTGGCTGAAGGGCTCGATTCGTTCTCCGCTCAAGGCAAGCCGGCGAAGGACGACGGCTGGGACGGGCAGGAGGCGCGTACGGGCTTCTCAAGGCCCCAGGCCAAGTTCGAGCCCGCCGGCTCCTCGCGCGGCGGCGGAGAGGGAAGTTCCTCCGCCCAGCTCGTCCAGCAGAAACCCTTCGGCACCGGGGGGGACCCTGGGCTGGACCTCAGGACAGGGGGTCTCCAAGCCGCCGCTCAGGAGGCCAGGAGCCGGCTGCGGGAGAACGTCGCCAATAGCCAGACAGTGCAAGGGCTCAGAGGGGCTCAGAAGACGTCGCTCGCCGCGCTCAAGGGGAACGATGAGCTCGCTTCCGGGATAGGCGGCAGGTCTTTCGACGCCGGAGGAGGGGCCAAGTCCAGCATGGATGCGCTCGAGGCGGCTGCCGGGGGGGGAGGGACCGGGCTCGGAGAGGGCCAGGGAACGCCCATGAACCTGAAGGGCAACGACCCGAACGTGAACCAGAAGCTCCTGGAGCCGCCTCCGATAGATGCCGCCGGCGAGGTGAAGGACGACAGCAACAAGGAATACCTGCAGCAGCAGATGCTCATGATGGTCATGGGAGTGGCGATCTCCGGGATCCTGGGGCCGACGTTCAGCGGCATCGGGATGGCTCTTGCGAGCGGGATGGGGCTGAATCAGCCGTCCAGCCAGAAGACATTGAACGCAGTCGATCCGAAGCAGGTCAAGCAGCCGGCGAGTTAGCGGGGGAGAGCTTATGGAGACCAAGCCCGGAGTGCCGGACATCCATCCCGAGGTCATGCGGTCCAGCGAGCGCAAGAAAGATGGGCTCCTCGCCGCGCTGCTGGCCAAGCTCGGCTTCGGAGGGGCGCCGGCTGGCGGCGCCGCCCTCGGGGGCGGCATCTTCGCGTCGAAAGCAGGGATCGTGGCCTTGGCCCTGGTGGGATCGTCGGTCGCGGCCGGCATCGGGATCCTGGCGACCAAGCCGGAGGGCGCGGCCGGGCTGCGCGCCGGCCGCCAAGACCAGGCGCAGAGCATGTTCACCTCATTGGAGAAGGACGGCGAGTCCATGGCCAAGCTGGAGGGGGCCAGGGCGGAGCAGGGGGCCGCCGCCGCCCCGAACGGAGCGTCGAACTCCCTCGACTTCCTCCAGCAGGCCAACCGGCCGGAAGCGCCGAAGGATCCCGCCGCCGGAGATAGGGTCGCGGACGCGGCCGCCGCCGCTCCCGGCGTGAAGAAGGATTCCGGGGTGCAGTCTCCGGACCACGGCTCCGCCGGTCCGGACGCTGCGGCGCGCAAGCCTGTCGAGCGGCCCGCCATGGTCAAGGGCGAGGGCTTGGCCGGGCGTTCCGGCGGGAGCAGCAATCTCCAGCTCAGCGCGCAGGCCGGGCTCTCGGGAGGCATCGGCGGCGGGTTCCAGCAGACGTACCGTCCCTCCGCGCGGCACACGGCCGGCCTGGAAGGCTCCAACCGGTCCACCGCCCAGGCGAGCCGCAGGTCCGCGCTGGCCAAGGGCGGGCTCGCGTCCAAACAGGCGGCGGACACCATGCGCATGACGAACCTGGCCAAGGGGGCTAGGAGCGGAGCGTCCGCGGCGAAGTACGGAGGAGCGACATACGACGGGACCGGAGGCTCGGGCAACCAGATCGGCGGGACGTCCGCTCCCCCGAGTTCTGGCGGCACGGGGTCCGGGGAAAAGGGGGTCGACGGCGCGGTCAACCCGAACACCGCGGAAAACCTGCGCGAGACCCCTCCTCCTCCGGAGATCGAGAAGAAGGAGAACAAGACGCCGTACCAGCATCTCATCACCCGGGCCATGATCGGCATGGCGGTGGCCGGCATCGCGCTCTTGGCCGCGGGCGCGTGCTCGAAGAAGTCCAAGGAGCTTTCCGAGGCCGGCCAGCTGATCCCGGCGGCCAACATGGCCATGGCGGCCAAGATCCT
This sequence comes from Elusimicrobiota bacterium, assembly GCA_041650695.1. Lineage (GTDB taxonomy): Bacteria > Elusimicrobiota > Elusimicrobia > UBA1565 > UBA1565 > JBAZKS01. The sequence continues at coordinate 23,999 of JBAZKS010000037.1, read as the reverse complement.
CGCCGGGATCGCGACCGCGGCCGCGGTGATGGTCGCGGCGACAGGGATACAGCTGACGCAGAAGCCTTACGAGCAGATGGGCCAGGGCATGATGTTCGCCCTGATCGGCGGCATCATCGCGTTCCAGGCGGCCATGGTGCTCATCAACGACGAGGCCGGCAAGGAAGCGGAGACGAAGACCAAGGCGAGCGCCGCGGAGTTCGGGAAGACGGCGGACGCGAACTTGAAGGTCACGAAGATGGACGGCATGACGGCGACCTATTCCAACGGGAAGACCGCCACGTATACGGCGGGCAAGGACGGCGCCGCAGGGTCGTGGAGCTGGAACAAGTAGGGCGGCTGGCGGGGGGATTATGAGCGACGACCAGAAGACCCAGGACAAGGAACGCAAGGGCGTAGGGCTCCCTGCATGGATGACCGGCGGCGCGGCCAAGGTCGGAGCCGGCTCGGGCGGCGGCGCCGGCCTGGGCGGCGCGTCCGGCGGTCTGGCCAAGCTCGCGGCCTTCCTGACATCCAAGGCCGGCATCGCCGTCACCGTCGCCGGCGGGCTCGCTCTCGGCGGAGCCGTCAGCTTCAACGAGATGCACAAGACCGCGCTCAAGCGCAGCGACCAGGCCGGGCAGTCCATCAATATCCGAACCGCTTCCGACAGCATGCGGAGCGGCTTCGTCGGCGGCGAGGGCAGGTCCGCGTCCTCCCTCTCCTTGGCTCAGCAGGCCAACCGGGGAGTCTGGGGCGCCGAGGGCGAGGCCCCCAAGCAGGACGCGGCCGCGTCCGAGGAGAATAAGGACGCCGCCTCTCCGGGGACCCCGGACGAGAAGGCGGGGGCCGCCGGAGCCGTCGGCCAGGGCGACCCGACGGCGCAGGCACAGGCCATGGCCGCGGCGCTGGCTGAAGAGCAGAAATCCGGCGCGAACGCGGCGCTTGGCAGGAAGTTCGGGCAGATGACGAGCGGGCTCGGCAGCAAAGGGATGGATCTCGCGGGAGGGGCCGGTCTGTCCGGAGGGATCGGCCAGGGCTTCGCCAAGCCGAAGCTGGATGTCGCGCGCGCGACCCAGGGCATGTCCCAGGGGCGCGCGGCCCGGGTGGTGCGGGCCACGACTCCGGCGAACAGCAAGGGCAGCAAGCTGAGCGGGGCCACGGCCAGGCGCCTCGACGGGATGAACAAGGCCATGGGGACCGCCAGGAAGAGCGGGGCTGAGAGCCAGTCCTCGGTCCATTCCCAGCAATGGGATGGCGCACAGCCCGGTGGGCAGTCCATCCTAGGAGCGGGCTCCAGCGGGGTCGGCGAGGGAGGGTTCAGCGAGGACGAGGGCGGCGGGGGCGGTCCGGTGAACGCGTCGTCCGACGGCGGCACCGCCACGGGCGAGACCCCTCAGCCTCCGTCCACGGGCGGAGGGGAGAACGTGACTCCTTATCAGGGCCAGCTGAACATGGCGGTGATGATGCTCGCCCTGGCGTCGGCCATCATCACGGTCATCGGCATCCTTTCGTACATCAACAAGACCCCGCTCGTGGGCCAGGCGGTCTCGGCCATCCAGACCGCGTTGCTCGCGGTGGCCACCTTGATGGCGTTGGCCGCCACCATGGTGGGCATCTCCATCATGTCGAACTACGGACAACCGGCGCAAGGAACGATATTGACCGTGGCCGGCGCCATCACGACGGCCACGGGGATCGCGGCCATGGTCTGGCAGACGATGCCGGCCTGGCTGTGCGCCCTGGGCGGAGTCGTGGGTTTCATCGGAGCGTGCTGGGGCGCGCTGGCGAAGTAAGACCAGAGCGGCGGCACAGGCGGCGGGAAGAAGCGAGGGGGAAGCTATGAGCGATCTTGACCCTGGCAAGAGCGACGTGGATATCCCGATCCTCAAGAAGAAGAAGGAGGAGCGCAAGGGCGCGGGCGCGGTGCTCCAGGGCGCCGATGTCGGCCAGGGCGTCGTCGCGGTGGGCGGCGCGACGGCGCGCGCCGGGGGCGGCTTGGCCGCCTTGTTCACTGGCAAGATCGCGGCCGTGGCCGTCGCCCTGGGCCTGGGCGGCGCGGCGCTGGTGGGCTACGGAGTGATGCAGCAGGGCAAGGTGCAGAGGGCCGGGCCCAAGGGGCCCGCGCTCGAAGCCCCGGACATGGGAGTGCGCGTGTCCAGGAGGGACAGCCAGGGGAGCAAGTCTTTGGCCTACCTGGCCCGCGTCGGGGAGGGACAGATCAAGTGGGACGAGCCCACGGCCGGCAAGACCGCGGCGGACGCGCCCAACGCCGAGGGAGGGGCTGCGGGGGCGGAGAAGACCGCGGACGCGGCGTCCGAGTCCAAAGAAGGGATGCCCGAGGCTCCCGACCAGTTCACGAGGGCGGGGCGGATGGAGAACACGCTCTCGGGGGCGAAGCTCTCCTCCCAGCTCGGCGGCGGGTTCGGGAAGAACAACATCTTCTCCGGCAAGGGGACATTCAATCTGAAGCCTTCCGCGGATCTGGGGAAGAACCTGTCGCGCACGATGGCCGCCGCGGGCGGCAAGACGCTGACCATGAGCCGGCAGAAGAGCGGCGCGCTCATGGCCAAGAAGCTGGACACGCGCGGGGTCTCGGCCAACAAGGCCATGGGGCAGCTCAAGTTCTCCGGGAGGCGCTCGGCCGCGGCCGCAGCGGCCGGTTCGGGCGAGGCGGGCGCCACCTACGCCGGCGAGGCTTTCGAGCAGACCAAGGTCGACGGCGCTCCGGGAACGACGGGGGCGATCGGGGACGGGTCCGTGGACCCGATGGGCGGGAGCGCCCCGGACATGACTTCCGGCTCGGGCGTTTCCGAGGGCGGTCCGGACGTGGGCCCGGGCGAGAACGCGACCCCGTACCAGCCGTACGTGGACAACGCCCAGCAGCTCACGAGCACGGCGAAGACGCTGCTCATCGCGGGATTCGCCCTCATCGCGATCGGAGCGGCCATGATGCTAGCGGGAGTCACGGGCGTGGCCGCGGTCGTCGCGGCGATCCTCATCGGCATCGGCGTCGGGCTGTGCATGGCGGCCATGATGATGCATCAGCAGGCCAGGCAGATGGGGGACACCGTCGGCAACGACTACGGACAGAAGGATCAGCAGCACATCATCGATCGGACGGCGACGAACTCCGGGAACCGCGCTTATACGAGCCCCGACAACGACTTCCAGATGAAGGACAATACGGTCCACGAGGATACGGAAAAGGAGAAGAATGCCGACTATCAGCTTCAGTAATCTGAAGACGCCGGAGAGCAGGCGGCTGCTGCGCAAGGCCGTCGCCTTCGGCATGTGGGGGGGGACGACCGTGGGGTTGGTGGTCCTGGCGCTGAACATCGCGCGCTATCATTCGGTGCCGGGCATGACGGCGAGGTTCATGATCCTGGGAGCGGCCTGGGTGCTCTTCGCGGGGTCTGTCGGGTATCTGTTCTACTCGGGGACGATTTTAGGGGACTGACGCGGTCCGGGGATGGAACGGAGGACTTATGACGACTCAATTCTTCGAAAAGAACAAGAAGAAAGGGTTGCTGGCCTTTCTCTTGCTGTTCTTCAACAGGGGCAAGGGGGTGGGGCCGCTGCTTTTGATGGTGGGACTGCTGGCGTTCATATTCATCCTGCCGGCCACGACCTTCATGCACGTGCCCTTCCTCGACAGGGTCGCCCAAGCCCTCGGGCTGCGCAGCGACCTGGGCGGAGGAGAGATGCGCGTGAGGGGCGGCCTGTCCGATTCGATGCAGGAGGGACGGAACAGCAAGCCGCTGACCGACCCCGGAGCCCTCTTCGGCTCCGGCGGCGCCTTGGCGTACTATGGGAAGTCCACGGTGGGACTGGTCAAGGGCGAAGGGGCCGACGCGGCGAAAGGCGAGAGCAGGCAGTACAGCGAGATCGAGAAGGCCGGCAAGAGCATCGGGGGAGTCCCCACTCCGGAGGACGCGGACAAGATGAGGGACGGGGTCCCTCTATCCGAGGGGGAGCTCATCAACGGGCTCATGAACGAGGCTTACGCCGAGGGCATGCCGGGCGGCGGCATGGGCGCTTTCGGGCCCGGCTTGGCCGGAGGCCCGGGCGCCATCTCGCGCAGCGGGGCGCGTGCCGCCACTCGCGGCGACGATGCCATGGCGTCCGCCCTTTCCCAGACGAACGTGCCGGCCGTGGGCTCGTCGCGCGTCAAGGGCGCGGCCGGAGGCAAACTCGCCTGGCGGAATAAGCGGGGCATGAACTCCCGGATGAGCGGCGCGGTGGGGGGGATAGCGAACAGCAACCGTTCGACGGCCATGTACCGGCTCGCCGAGACGCGGGCGTACAGCGTGGCCGCCGCCCCTCCGCCGGGCAAGTGCGATCCGAACAACTGCCCGAACGAGTACGCCTCGACCGCCAGCGGCGCCACCTTCGACGGGGGCAAGCCCAAGGGCGAGATAATCGGCGCGCCCGAGCTCGGCGACCCGTCGGTCCCTTCGGTCCCGAGCGAGGGGGAGATCGGCTCGCTCATCGACGAGGCGGAGCAGCTCGAACAGGACGCGATCAAGTGCGAGGAGGCCAACGACACCTACGGCCCGCAGCTCGACCGGAAGATGGACGAGATCCAGAAGCTCTCCAACCAGCTCAACTCCATGGACTGCGGAGGCGGCGGGTGCAGCGCGAGCAAGGCCAGGGCGTGCCAGCGGGTCGGGGACCAGATGAGGGTCAAGTGCAACGAGTATAATGTGATCGCCAATCAGTGGGCGAACGCGTGTCCGTTGACGCAGGGGCAGTCGAGCCAGATGAACTGCAGCCAGTAGGGAGGTACTATGCCCGGACAGGACGAACACCCTGAAATCCCGTCGTTCAAGCCGCTGGCGAAAGAGGAGAGGAAAGGCGGCGGCGTCCCGATGCCGGAGCTGGGCAAGTCCGGCTTCCCGGGCTTGGCGAAGAGCGGGGCGATGGCTGGAGGGCTGAAGGTGCGCGGCCTGCCCGGCGGGGCGACGCTGGTGGAGCGCCTCAAGCGCCTGAGGAAGAAGGATTTCGCGTTCATCGCGGCCGGCTTGGCGGTGCTGATGATGGCGCCGGTGGCGGAGCACTTTTTGATCAGCCCCGAGGAGGAACTGGGGGTGCTCAAGCAGGGGTTCTCGACGCCCGGCGAAGGCGGCCTGTTCCCGGATGGGCGGAGCGTGTACGAATCCGGGACCGGGGGATTATCGCCGGGGAGCCTGTACGGGTCCGGGACGGACGTGATCACGCCGCTGAACGTGCGCGACCCGTCGGCGCTGATCATGACCTCCGGGGCGCAGAAGCCCGCGGCGATGCTGCCGACCGAGAGCGCGCCGCCCGCGAAGGAGAGCGGGGGGTGGAAGGACGCGTTGGCCCAGGCCGCGTCGGCCGGAGTGAAGAAGGCCATCCAGAAGAGCCCGAAGCTCCCGAGGCCCGACGTGAGGATGAGCGGGGCGCTGCGGGGCCTGCAGGCCGCTCAGGGCGGAGGCGGGGGCTCGTACAGCCTTCCGGCCCTATCCGCTTCGAAGGTGCCGAACCGGGCGATGGACAGCAACGCCTTGTCGCGCGCGCAGGCCGCTCCGGGCTACAGGGGGGTGGCGCCGCGCAGCCCGATGTCGGGCGGGGGTCCCGAGTCGCTCAAGGCCGCCGGGGCCAGGCAGTCGGACATCTTCAACAAGGGCGGGTCCGCGGGGAACAACCTGGATGCGGCGGCTCGGGAGGCCATCCCGGGCGGGCAGGGATCGAGCGAGGGAGCCTACGGCCGGGGTCCCGACGACAAGAGCCCGGGCAACAACGGCAAGGAGGGAGACAAGAGCCTGGGCGAGTCCCTGGCCCTGATGCGGGCCAAGATGGAGATGCAGAAGGCCATCGACTTGAAGTGGAAGAAGAAGGAGTGGAACGAATTCGGCAGGAAGCAGATGGTCGAGAAGATGATGATCGAGTCCGGGTTCAAGCTGTTCGAGAAGGCGATCATCGAGCCGGTGGGCGGGGCGTTCGCGGAATTCTTCGGGGGCCTCCTGTCGAGCGGCGCGGCCGCGAGCGGAGTGAGCTGTCACACGGGCGGGGGAGGGAGCACGAACCTCACGAACTCGGCGAAGGCGAAGTACTACTGCAACCCGAACACCGGGAAGGCGAGCTGCGTGGGAGAGGGATGCAAGGGCGTCCCGGACTGCACCTCGTGCGCGTACTTCGGCGGGTCGAGCGGAGCGGGCGCCGACACGCAGAAGCCGGAGGACGCGGACAAGCCGTCCGGGAAGAAGGACCCGATCAAGCAGATCGAGGAAGGGGAGACGGCTGCGATCGGGAAAACGAGGGGCGAGATCGACCAGGCGTTGGCGAGGTATTGCTCGGCGGCGTCGGCGGAGACGAACGGGGCGGGCTATTGCCCCGCCCTAAGGAAGCTGGGCGAGGCGCTGGAGGCCGCGACGAGCGCGAACAGCAGGGCGCAGGCGGCGCGTCGCGAGCTCATCGGCGCGTACGACGCGATGGACAAGCTGGAGAACACGACGCTGCCCGAGACGAACAAGGCCTTGACCGCGGCCGGACAGCAGCTGGGCCTGGACGCGAAGCAGAGTCTGGGGAAGGAAGCCCGGCTCACGGACGAGGGTCTGGAGAAGGCGGTGAGCGCGACGGACCGGGCGGCGTATGCGCAGGCTCAGACGCACCTGAAGACGAACGGGGCGGAGAGCCTGCAGACGGCGGCGGGCGAGAGCGGGCTGGGGAGGGTGAAGGGCGACAAGACGGCGGTGGACGCGTCGGCCGCGGCGGCGAACACCGCGTTGACGAACGCCGTCGATGCCGTCCGCGTCGGGATGGGCTACGTCTCGGACGGGGGGAATGCGCTAAAAGAATTCGACGCGCTCGTGGAGAAGGACATCAACGCGGTGGCGAAGAGGAAGATGAAGGAGGAGCAGCGGGAGGAGGTGAAGAAGGCGCTGGGGGATGTCGAGACCCGGCTCAAGGAACTGGGCGGGGACGACACCGGCAAGGGCGGGCTGAACGGCAAGGGGTCGGCCCTGAAGGACACCGAGGTGAAGTCCTCCATCGACGCCATCTACGCGCAGGAGAAAGCGCTGCCCAAGGCGACGGGGACGGCGGAGAAGGGGAAGGCGATGGTGGAGATCACGTGGCAGGACATCAGCAAGGCGGCGGATGACGCGGCCGCGAAGGCGCTGATGGCGCAGACGCAGACCGACTTCAACACCGCGGCGTTGCCCTTCAACGAGTCCCTCGATCCCATGAAGACGGAGATCGCGGCCGCCGGGAACGCGCTGAAGACCGCGCAGGCCAAGTTCAAGGAGACGGACCCGCGCGCCAAGCTGTCGGGCGCGGGGAAGAAGTAGCCCCGGAGTCCCGGAAGGTTCGTGGGTCCTGGGGCCCTTGTGGGCCCTAGGACCTTCTGCTATCATTGTTCTCCAGGCCGTCACCCCACCCCTCGGAGGCGACCATGCGTGCGCCGATCATCCGCCCCGTAGTAGCCATTATCCTTATTGCTGTCGCGTTTCTCGGCATGGAGGCGTCGACCCGGGCTGCAGGGCCCTGCGGGGAACTATCGTTCGATCAGCCCTACCCTCCGCCCAAGGGCGCCGTGAGGACGCTCAAGCTCTACTATCGCAGGGATTCGAAGAACGCGGAGGAGGACGGCCTCTACAAGGACCCGGCGTGCAAGGAGCGCTCCGAGAGCCTCATCCTCGTGAAGGACGGCAGGCAGTTCCTCGATTGGATGCCCGAGAAGGGAGAGCCGCGGTTCACTCCCGTGCGGCTCCCCGCGCTGAACTTGAAGTGGAACACGGAAACCTCGGTCAAGCCCGGCGCCATCGTCGACGACGGGGCCGGGAAGAACAGCCCGTCGAGCAGCCTGCTGGCGGCGAACCTGCCCGAGGACTCCAAGAGCAGGGACGCCGTACGGGCGCCCAAGGGCAAGGAAGTGGCGCGGGACACGAGCAGCGAGGTGGCGGTGGTCATGGGGCTCCTCCTCAAGGATGGGAAATGGCGCTCGGACGCGTCCAAGAGGATCGACGCTTTCCTGCAGGGGCTGAAGGTCGAGGGGTCCAAGGGCGTCGATAGGTGGCTGAACCAGACCCTCTCCGGCACCTACTCGCCGGAGGACGACGCCGTGCTCAAGGCGCTCAAGCTCAAGACGTCGGACTACGGCCCGCGCGACGTGGCCGCCTTGTATTATCTGCTCGGCGCCGGGAAAGACGTCCTCGCCGGCGAGAAGGAGGAGCCCGTCCGGGGGATCCTCGACGAGGCGGCGCCCCCGGCCAAGGCCAGGATGCGGGAGCAGCTGGTCGCCTGCCTGGGCCGCTACACCGCCTCGGGCAAGCCCGGCGACGCGGAGTACTGCCGTAAGGACGAGGCCGGGCCCCTGAAGGCGGGGAGCCCCGAATGGATGCGCGCCTTCTGCACCGAGGCTTCGATCACCGCGTTCAAGATCTACGACGCCAGCAAGCGCAACCCCGCGTTATTCAAGGGCGAATTGACGGCCAAGCCGGAGAAGCAGGAGGGGGTCGTGGCCGGCGGAGACGGAGGCGGGCGGCAGTCGCTCTCGGCTGTGGATCTCAGCAAGCCGTCGGACATGGCCGAGCTGTTCGGCAAATGGGGAGATGTGAACGTCATCCACATGCCTTCCAGGGAGCCCAAGGAGGGAGAGGACCCCACGCGGGTCCCGGGCCGGACCCTCGCGGTCGTGGTCCGGACGATGCGTACCTGGGAGGGTGATCCCAAGGACCCGAAGGCCAGGTCCGTCCAGCAGATCGGGGTCTACGACATCTCCAACCCGGTCGACATCTACGGGAAGCGCTTCAATATGAGCGCGGACGCGACGAACAAGTTCACGCTCAAGGAAGGCGGGGCCGAGTACGTGCTCAAGTTCTCTCCCCAGGGGGAGGACGTGGGCATCAGCCTGGAGCGTTCGGACGGGATCAAGCCCGTGTACGGGCACAGCGGTCCGCCCCGCCTGCCCACCGTGAACGAGCTCTTCAAGCAGCGGGCCGAGAAGGCTCGCGACATGGGCAATCTCGTGGATGTGGGGGGGCGCCAGTACTATGTGCTGGGCGAATCGGCTAAGCAGGGAGCTCTGACCTTCTTCTCCCGGGAGATGATCGAGGGCATGGACCGGTACTCGGCCACGGACCTGGTCCCGGACATGGTGGCGTACACGAACCAGAAGGTGGACGGCCGCGTGGAACGTCTGGGGGAGAGCGTCTCGCTGGGCAAGGTCGGAGGCCAGTGGTACGAGCTCCGGTGGAACGCGGAGCAGGGCTATTGGGAGCCCAAGGCGGGCCGGCCTCCGCAGATGGAGGCTCCTCCCGGGACGGGGGCGACGTCCCCCCAAAGCCCATCCGTTCCCCAGGAGCCGGCCGCGGACGAGTGGCCCGCCTTCGATCTCCCGAACCTGGGCCTGCGCATCAACTCCACGAACAAGGACGTGGCCGCGATCAACGCGGCGCTCAAGGCCGCGGGCCTCGCCGTGCGGGCGTACTCGTGCGAGCCGGAGCGCGCGCCGTATGAGAACTTCTTCCTGATGCACAAGTCCAGGCTGCACGTGCCCGTCGGCTTCGCCGGGGGGAAGATCTCCAAGGCGGACTTCGGCGGCTTCGAGCTCCTCGGGGGAACGGTGCTCGCGGTCCGCGACAAGACCGGCGCCGTGTACTACGACCTCAAGAGCGAGCCCGAGGGCTGGGGCGACGTGTGGAAGGCCGAGGGAGGGGGCTTCGACATCGGCAAGGGACGGTCCACCTGGCAGGGCGCGGCTCGCGCCGAGGGGATTTATATCGCGGTGCGCGACGCGGCGAAGGCCTCGGGGCTGTCCGCCGAGGTGGAGGACGTCATCGCCCGGGTGGCGAAGAAGGTCCAAGAAGGGGCCGCGCTCGAGAAGATATACAAGGTGGGCGAGGGGGACAAGGTCTTCGCCAAGTTCGCCGGGCGGCAGTCCGTGGAGGTCTGGCCGAACCCGGGGACATCGAACCCGAGCCAGGACGTGGAGGGCAAGCCCGGCGAGTTCGTGTTCGAGCCCATCAAGGTCCCTCCCACTGCCTGGGACCCCAAGACCGGGTTCGCGGACACGCTCCCCATGGGGGAGCTCAAGCTCTCGAGGCTGAAGGACCCGAAGTTCGAGAAGGCCACGGCCGCCCTGTATACGGCGGAGAAGGACGGCCTCCGCTCCACCTACATCCAGTTCCGCATCGGCAAGGACGACCGTTCCGTGAGCCCGGTGCTCGTGTTCCAGGACGCCGTGGACCCGTCCAAGGACAAGGACAGGGTCCGCATCAAGTACCCCGGCACCGCGGCCATCGGCATCCGGGGGGTGAAGTCTTCGGAGAATCCCCTGCAGCTCTGCTCGCCCAAGAAATTCGACGGCAGGGGCTTGGAGGCGGCAGGGTACATCCCGGTGCGCGACGGCCCCGAGACCGGGCACGGCAGGTTCAAGGGGAACCTCGCGGGCATCGCGGTCTGGTGGGGCGGCGGCGTGACGTTGGAGAAGGCCCTGGCCAAAGAGGGGTTGAGCAAGGAGGACGCGCGGAAGCTCCTGGCTGAACTCCCCTAGACCTATGGCCCACCGCTCGTGGGCCCAAGAGGCAGGCGGGGACTGGGCCCTTCAACACTGGCCCGCGTAGGACTTTTCGGTTACGCTGTCTAGGAGATAAGGGCAAAAGGCGATGAAGAAGGTCCTAGCCGCCTTCCTCTGCTTCGCGGTCCTGGTCCCGGGCCCCATACAGCTCGGATCGGCTGCCTTGGCCCATGCCGAGACCCCTTCGGTCCAGCCTCAAGAGGCGGTCCGCTTCTTCGAACAGTACCAGGTCTTCGAGGACAAGGGAGGCAAGAAGGACCCCCTGCGCTCCTACGTCGTCGACGAGAAGAAGGGCGACCTCACCCCCATCGGCAAGCTCCTCTACGAGGCGTTGAGGAACGGCAAGCCCCCGACGGCGACGGTGGAGCCGGAGCAGGTCCAAAAGAAGGTCGAACAATATAAGGAAACCTTCAATACCCTGCGCAAGCTCGGCACCATGACCGGGGAGCAGCGCCAGGCCGTCGAGAAGGCCATCGAGGAGACCCGCAAGAAGTACGAAGAGGGCGGCGTGGGCGAGGTCTCCCGCCGCATCTCCGCGAACATCTCGGACACTTTCATGGCGGACGCCCTGCTGCGCGCGGGGTTCGACGGCGCGGCTGCGGCGCGCAAGTCCGAGCCTCCCAAGCTCACCCAGATCAACACCACCGACGGCTTCGTGTTCGCGGACAAGCAGGGCATCGCGGTGGAGATGGGCAAGAACGTGGTCTGCCGCAACGCGCAGTGGCCGGACGACAAAGAGCCGGTCATGATGTCCCCGACCAAGTTCAAGTCCTTCCGGGCGGAGGAAGAGGGCAAGGGCCAATGGGGGAACTGGCTTTGCGGCGAGGCCGGCGGGCCGCAGTCGTTCGACCGGAACCTGAAGGAACAGCAGCACAAGATGAACGACCCAAAGACCAAGCCCGCCTGCGCGCCCGAGGTCCCGGAGACCGGCCGCTACAACTACCAGATGCTGCAGTACAGCCTCTGCCGCGTCGAGGAGCAGGTGAAGCTCCTGGAGCGCGGCTACGAGCTCGACCGCCTGGTGCGCATCGCCGAGCTCCTTGGGGAGCAGTACCACGACGACCAGTTCCTCAAGGACGCCCAGAACGGCTACAAGCTGCGCGACGCCCTGCTCAAACGCGCGGAGGCGTCCCTGGACGACATCCCCTTCCGCCACAGGAAGATGTACGACAGTACTTGCGGGGGCTACGTCACGACCGTGCTGGAGCTCGTGGACTGCAAGCTCAAGGCCCGCAAGCAGTACATGGAGGACGCGCGCAAGTTCCTGGACCGCTACAAGGCCCGGGTCGAATCCTTCAAGGGCAGGCAGTTCATCACGGAGCAGGACATCCAGGGCCTGCAGGCGGACGAGCAGCTCGTTTCCAAATACGTCACGCAGACCTATTTGAAGCAGCAGCGCTTCCACGCGGACAACCAGATGGAGCGTCTCAACTTCGAGATGCGGGGCAAGGAGATGGTCCGGGTGGCCGGGGAAAGCCCGGATTATAAGTTCCTCAAGGACGCGCTCAAGGACGCGCCCCTGCCCAAGGAGGTCCGGGACGCGTACGCGAAGCGCGGAGAGGACCTCGCCCGGCGCGTGCAGCGGTTGGACATCCTCTACGACGACATCGAGGCCAGGCTCGGCAAGGCGGACCACGTGCAGGGCCTTTCCGACATCCAGGGCATGCTCGGCGACACCCAGAAGGAACTCGCCGAGGTGGGGCTCGACTACACGATGTTCGTCAACACCCCGTCCTTGGCCAAGGTGAGCAAGAAGGAGAGCCATGGCCTCACCCCGATCGTGACCCGCGCCCTGGCCCGCGCCGGGAACGCGGTCTCCTCGCTTTGGGGAGGGGATTGGTTCGACGGCTACCTCAAGGACCGCGACAACATGGACCGCTACAACGGCCATTGGGGGAACATCGCGGGCAAGATCGTGGACGGGGACTTCAAGGGGGCTCGCGGCGCGGTGACCGCGATGGCGCCGGATTCCATCCGCACCCACTACATGGTGGAACTGGCCCAGCCCGGGGATGAGAACTCGGACCAGCAGCGTGTCACGGCCGCTTACCGCGAAGTCCAAAGCACGGTAGGCCGAGTGGCCAAGACCCACGTCTACACGGGCATCGGGATCAGCATCGCGGCGTGGTCCCTGGCCCTGGCCGTGGCCGCCCCCATCGCGAGCGCCGGCCTTTCCGCGATGGCCCAGTACAGCTATAAGGCTGCGACGGGGATACGCACCATCGCCACCGCGGTGCAGGCGGCCGGCCATACGAAGTCGGCGTTGGCCCTGCGCACCCTGGCGTACGCTCCCCAGATCGCCGGGGCCGTGTTCGAGCACGCGGCCATCCGCCTGGCCACCCTGAGCGCGGCTCCGGACAAACTCTACGCCAGCACGCGCATCATGCGCGTGGCCGAGGGCACGATGGTGCGCTTCGTGAACGCCTCCTGGCGCATCGGTTCGTTCTCCCTGCTGCTTTCCGGCGGGCTCTCGGGCACGATGAACGCGGGCATGTACGGCTACAACCGGGTGTTCGGGGACGGGAACACGCCCTACGCCGGCGCGCTCGAGGCCTTCGGCCAGGGCTGGACGCAGGGCGCGCAGTGGGCCTCGGGAGCTGGAGAGCACTGGTGGACCCCCGCCATCCTTTTCGTAGGGCTCCCGTCCAACGCGTTCGAGGGCAGCGCCCTGGCGCCTGCCACCAACGCCATCGCTTCCAAGGGGCTCATGGGCAACCTCTCCTCGGGCCTCGCCCACATCCCGGGCCTCGGGTGGATCAATAAGATCAGCCTGCAGAGCCTCACCGGCGGGACCGGGGCCCTGGGCGTGGCCGGGAAGTTCGGGGCCACCGTCTTGTCCATGGCCGACCAGATCGCGAAGTACACGGTGCTGTCGAAAGGCGCGGGCTGGGCCGCCCACTTCACGAGTCTGCGCCTGAACACCGTGGACGGGGACAATATCGAGCGCCGCTTGAAGCGCGCCCGCGCCGCGGAGATGCGCCACATGCAGTACCCCTACTGGCTCCTCATGCCCGTGTACCCGGCCAAGTACGAGGTGCAGGCCCAGGCCCAGCAGCGCAGCCTGCAGGGGTTCGAGGAGTACAAGAAGGCGGGAGAGCTCGACGCCATCGCGAACGCGGCCGCGGACGTCACCCAGCTGCCCTTGAAGAAGACGCCCGAAGCCCCCTTGATGCAGAAGATATTCAACTTCCGTTGGCGCGGCGAGACCGGCCAGCATGGCACCTTCCAGGTCACCAAGGACATGAAGTACGAGGCCATCCGGGCCGAGCTGCCGAACGCCCTGGCGGGAGGCAAGCCCGGCCAGGTGATCGACCCCGCTTCCGTGAACCCGCTCAAGTACTACGAGGTGAGCCAGAAGGAGAAGGGCATGGTGGGCCGTCTGCACATCACGGACGAGGTGCGCGACCAGGCCCAGATACTGTTCGAACAGGCCATCATGAAGCGGCCGGACCTCGCCCAGAAGATCCTGGGGACCTCGGCCGGCGACCTGCTGCAAGGCTTCGGCGTGGTGCGCCAGGGGGTCCAGCAGGAAGTGGCGCGCATCCTCTACGTCAACCGCGCGACCCTGCCCAAGGCGCATGTGGCGGTCGCCGAGCGCGTGCTAGGCCCCTACCTGGAGACCGAAAAGGTCGTGGAAGCCAAGGCCCAGGCCCTGCTCAAGGCCCTGCATGAGAACAGCGCCCCCTCGGCCAAGTTCCAGGAGATGATCACCGAGATCATGCGCGAGACGCAGACCTGGAAGGTCCAGCAGAAGGGGACCTACATGGATCTGGTGGCCCAGTGGCGCGCCAAGACCCAGGGCGCCGGCCTGACCCCGGTCGAGACCACGGCCCTGCGCAGCGCCTTCGACTACATCGAGGCGGTCCAGGCGCGGTTCCAGCACTTCAACCAGGTCGGGACCGTCTCAACGCGCGCCGAAGGCGCGCTCAAGGCCATCCGCACGGAGTACAACGCCCGCTCGGCCAAGAATCCGGCCGTTTCCCAGATGTTCGACACCATGCTCCAGGACCTCTCCACGTGGCGGGGGGCGCAGGCGGACCTCAAGGCTCCGGCCGGGGACGGCTACGTCAAGACCGTGCAGGGGCTCAAGGACCGGGTCCGGGAGATGACCGGCATCACCCGCGCGGACAAGCAGTTCCTGGACATGGCGCTCAAGGAGATGGAGGCGGCGCCCTACCTGCTGCGCGACTCCAAGGGGACCGGTTTGGGCTCTTGGAGGCCCGAGCAGTTCGAGGGCCTCATGTTCTTCCTCAACTCCGTCATGGCCGACGGTTCGAAAGCGAGCGACATCATCCGGACCTTCCTCCTCATGAAGACGGGAGGCGGCAAGACCATGCTGGCCTTCGAGGGGCTCCTGCCCATCGCGGAGGCGGACGCGGCCGCGACCGGGAAGCAGACCATCTTCCTCACGGTGCAGTCCAACCTGGAATCCCAGGCGCGCATGGAGAAGAACGCCTTCAAGAAGCTCCTGACCAAGATCGAGGTGGACACCTGGGAGGGGCTCAAGGGGAAGCTGGCCCAGGGCAAGCTCACCATGGGCAACAAGGCGGACCACTACTGGATCCTGGGAGACGAGATGGACGGCGCCGCGCTGCAGCCGGCCCTGACCATCGGCGAGACGACCGCCGGCATCACCAAGGACGCCCCCGGCCACAACATCCTCAAGCGCATCGGCACGCGCATGCGGGAGATCCTGCACCGCGGTCCCGCCGAGGTGGGCAAGCGCCTCGAGGTGCAGATCCGGCAGCAGCAGTCCATCATCGAGGGCATGGAGCCCGGCGACGCTCAGGCCACGCTGCAGGGCAACACGCAGAAGCTCCTGTCCATGGGCCGGGAGCTGACGACCCTCCAGGGCCACTCCTTCACGCCGTCGAACGGGAAGTCCCACGCCCTGCAGAGGGCGCAAGGCGCCATCAAGAGCCTCACCCAGGGCAGGAACGCGGCGGCGAACTCGGCCCAGGTCGCCGAACTCCAGGGCCTGGTCGCGGAGCTCAAGGGCGCGGACAAGGCCGCGGCTCAGGGCGTCATCAGCCGCGTCGACGCCCAACTGCGCCAGGTGTGGGAGACGCAGAATCAAATCCAGATACAGCGCGTGTCCTCCAAGATGCAGGCCCTCGTGGACTCGCAGACGAAGCTGCTCGGCGGCATGGACCCCGCCAAGTCCGAGAGCTTCCTGAAGGCCGGAGGGGAGATCAAGCAGACCATCGCGGACCAGGCCACGATCGCCCGCGGGGACCTGCAGATCGCCAGGCAGCAGTTCAAGGACATGATGTGGCAGCAGCGCTCCGCCCTGGTGCAGTCCGAGCCGGCCGGACAGAAGACGGCTCAGGCCATGTTCAAGATGGCCAAGGACATCCGGGCGGCGGGCAGGCCGGCGGACGCGGCCAAGGTGGAGGCGCAGGCGCGCCGGATCCTCGCGGACGCTTCCCAGGCCCGGACCGCTCTGGATGCCAACGGCAAGCAGATAATGGCCGAGCTCAAGTCCGGCAAGGCGGGCTGGGAGGGCCGGGTCCGGGAGCTCGTGTCCCAGCGCGATGCCTTGGTGGATCGGACGGTTACCAAGGAGAACCCCATCTACGAGATCTTCCGGAGCATGCGCAACGACATGTACCAGCTCTACTCGTCGAAGCTGCGCGTGACCGACAGCCAGCAGGTCCTGGAGCAGGCGCCGGGCCGGGCCAAGGCGAGCCTTAACTCCTCGGGACAGTCCCTCACCCGGAGCGCGGAGAAACTCGTGCAGCGCTACCGCGCCTTGGAGGCCGCGGGCGGGCCCAAGGCGGCCGAGGCTGCGAAGCTGCGGGAGACGGCTGAGGCCTTCCTCACCAAGGCGAAGGCGCAGCAGACCGCGTGGGCGCAGCGTGCCCAGCGCCTGGACACCATGCTCGAGCAGCCCACGAGCGCCAAGCATCGGAGCCTGCAGCAGGTCCAGGCGGAGTCGTTCGAGATGCTGCGCAGGGCTCAGACCGAGCTGCAGTCCGCCAAGGTCCGGCTCGACGCCGCGGACCCGGGGGCGAAGCCCGCTTTGGAGAAGCAGGTCGCGCAGCTGCAGGAGAACGTCAAACAGTGGGATGTCCGGGTCCAGAGCGTGCAGAAGCAGCTCGCCGCTTTCGAGCCCGCGCAGAGGGCCATGGTTCGCACCGAACTCCAGACCCTCCAGCAGCAGGCCCGGACCCTGGCCACGGAATGGCAGACCACCCTTTCTAGGTTCGAGGGGCCCGAGGCGAGCGCGCTGCGAAGCTCTGTGGGCTCCATGGAGCGCGGCTGGGAGAGCCAGCTCAAGCGGCTGGACTGGCACTCCGACCGCGCCATCGAGGTCCTGCAGCGCAAGGTCAACGGGGTGAGCACGCCCGAGCTGGCGGCGCGCTACGCCCTGAAGTACACGGGCGCGCGTTGGGCGCTCTCCAAGCTCCCGGGCCTGGGCGACGCGCGCATCCTGCAGCCCATCACGCCGTCGACCGAGGGCCTCACCCGCACCTACGCCAAACAGCTCCTGAAGGCGTTCCTCAACGACCCCTTCCTGCCTCCGGAGGTGCGTTGGAAGATGTTCTGGAGCATCATGCCTTCCACGCTCAGCCCAAAGGGGAGCTGGGTGCAGACCGAGCTTTTCAACCTGGCGCGGGGCTACACGGACAACCCGGGGACTATCCGCGTGGACAACATCACGGGCAAGGTGAACGTGGTGCACAACGGGCAGTGGTTCGAGTCCATGGACACTCCGACCCGGCGCTTCTGGGAGCTCGAATACGGGACGGACCTGACCCTGCCGTACGAGCACAAGACCATCGTCACGATGCGGGACTTCGTGAGCGACAACCGCAACGTGCGCTTCGTGGGCTTCTCCGGAACCGCGGGCAAGGAGTTCCAGGGCTTCATCGGCGGGAGCGATGTGCGCATCGTGGGAGTGGGCTCGACCGGAGCCAAGGACGTCCCCTTGAAGCTCTTCAAGAGCGCGAGCGGCAAGTACCAGGAGATCGGCGGCGCCATGCGCGAGGTGCGCGCCCATGACCTCGCGAATGTGGCGGCCGGCAAGCAGGCGGACGGCCTGCTCGTGCTCTCGCTCGCCGACTCCCGGGCGGTCAAGCTGGCGCGGCACTACCTCATCTCCTCCGGCCTGGCGAAGCCGGACGAGATCGCCATGGTGTTCTCCGACGCGGAGCTCCTGAGACTCAACCGGCCAGAGGCCAACGTGGCGCGGCAGATGAACCTGGACGCGCTCAACACCGGGAAGGTCAAGATCCTCATGCTCGACACCCGGGTGGGTGGACGCGGCCTGGACCTCAATTTCAAGGGGATCCGGCACAACCCGTCGCCGGCCGACTTCCGGGGATATAACCGCTTCGAGATGGTCATCGTGGACCCGCAGCTGGCCTCCGAAGCGCATTTCATCCAGGCGCAGGGCCGCATCGACCTGGGCCGCATCCCCAAGGGAGCGGAGCGCAACTTCCGCATGGTCATGGACCTCGCCTCGGCCGAGCGCGAGCCCATCTTCGGGAGGATGATGCGCGAAGAGCCGCTCATGCGGCAGATGAAGACCTACCCCGAGGTCATGCGCCTGACAGAGGAGATGGGACGCCTGTCGCCGGACTGGGGAGTCATCCACCGCTACGTGGAGAACCTCGAGGCGCAGGGGCTTCAGCCGGAGCTGACCGCCCGCTACCGGCAGACCGTGCGCAGGTACCTGGACCTGCAGCAGCTCGAGATCGAGAAGTCCCAGCTGCGCTCAGCCAGCGTGCTCAAGGACCAGCCGCTCTTCGATCCCTTCATGCACGGACTGACGCCCATCAACCCCATCCCCCGGCCGTAAGCCCGGCATCTCTTCGTCAGGGCGCGGGGGCGGGCTTCCGGAAGACCCAGAACTTGCTGCCCACGAAATTGAAGACGGTCGTGACGCCCATCGTGAGGACCTGGGATACCTCCGGCCGGAACCGCATCCTCTCCGTGAAGAGCCAGATGGAAACGGCGTTGAGCGCGAAGGACAGCCCCATGCAGGTCCAGAACTTGAGGACTTGCGCGGCGATCGCCGGGCCCGCCGCATCGAAAGTCCAGTGCCGGTTGATCCCGAAGATGACGAAGGAGCCGAGGATGCATCCAAGCACGGAAGCGACGACGTAATGGACGGAGGCCAGCGCGTAGAGGGAATAGAAGACGCCGTACTGGACCGTGACTCCCACGCAGCCCGTCAGGCAGAACCTCCAGAACTGCCGGGCCGTTTGTCGGTGTTCCTGGGAGAGGGCCCTGGACAGCGGGGGCATGACGGTCAACCGAAGAGCTTGCTCGCGAGATGGGCTTCGAGGGGGAAGGAAAAGAACTTGTGCTTGAAGCGGAGCTTCGCGACGGGGTGATAGAGCATGAACGTGAGCTTGGAAAAGGGCGTCGTCAGCTTCACCTTGGCGTTCCTGTTGCAGAACAACGAAGCCAGCATGATCGTTTCAAGGCGCTTCCTCTCTCGATGGCCGATCCAGTTCGGATGCGCGAACGCCCAGAGGCTCCTGTAGTCCATCTCCGTCCATTCTTCGATCGATCGAGGCTTCACGAAACCGTGCTGCAGGGCGACGTCGAACATGGGGGTCCCCATGATCGGCAGGTAGACGAAGAACAGGGAATAGCTGTGCGCGTTCTCCTCGCCGAGCTTCAGCGAGAAGTCGATGCTGTCGTTGCGCTCGGCCTCTGTCTCGGTGGGATAGCCGACGATGAACGTGTATTTGACGGTGATCGGGTACTTCGCGAGCATCCGGTTGGCCGTGCGCATCGTTTCCTTCGTCTCGCGCTTCTGTATGAACTCCAGGACCCTTTCATTGCCGGACTCGATCCCGATCTCCAGCGTCCGGCAGCCGCTCTCCCAGAGCGCGGCGAGGTCCTGATCGGTGAGCTGGCATAGGAGGTCGGCCCTGATCCCGGCAGTCGACCAGAGGATCTTCTTCTCCAGACCCGCCAAGGCCGTGATCAGCTCCCTGAAATGTCCGATCCGATAGGAGGTGCAGTCGTCCAAAAAATAGAACGCCCTATACCCGTATCTCTCCTGGAACATCTTGATCTTCGCGATGATCTTGGCCGTGGAGAGCCCCCGCCATCGGGATTTCGTCAGGGCCTTGTTGGCGCAGAAGCTGCAGGCGAAAGGGCAGCCCCTGCTCGTCGGGAAGGAGACCGATCTTTTCGGGCCCAGCTCGATGGCGGAATACGCCCCCATGTCGACGAGTTCGTACGGCGTGTCGGGCAGGGCATCCAGATCATGGATGGCGTCCGGAGCCCCCGTGAAGACCAATTCCCCCTTCAGCCTGTAATACAGGCCTTTGATGCCGTCGAAAGGCTTGCCCATCTCCAGGGCCTTGACGACATCGAGGAACCTGTAGTCCCCTTCGCCGATCAGCCCTATATCGAAGTGGGGATGCTGCATCGTCTGCTCGGGGAGCAGCGTCATGTGGACGCCTCCGAAGACGATGGGGATGCTTTCGTCGATCTCTTTGATCAGGGCTGCGGCTTCCAGGGCGTATTTCAAGCTGGGGCCGGTCAGCGAGGTCAAGCCGCAGCAGATCGGTCTTTCTTTGAGCAGTTCCCTCAGCCTGCCTTTCCAATCGCGTACGACCCGTTGGTCGAGTATCTTGACGTCATAGCCTTCCTTGTGGGGAAGAGCCGCTACCGCCAGCATGGATTCCGGAAGCCGCAGGAATATCTTGTCCCAGGAGCCGTGCATGGGCTGGACCAACACGATGGATTTGGACACCTGATCTGCCCTCCCGAGGATAGCTCCGCACCTGCGGCGGACATGATATCATTCCGGGGGCCCCCGAAGGGGAAGAAGCTGCCCGGCGCTCAGGATCTAGCGCCCGGAGACCACACGTAGACCTCGCAGCCGTCCACCTGCGTGTTCGCGGGCCGGAAGCCCGAGGCGGTACGGATGCCCTCGATGGCGTGCCGGCCGATGTAGATGGTGTTCGGCTTCGCGTACTTCTGCATGTGGCCGGCGATGTCGATGGTCCGGTCCGTGATCTCCTCGATGGGCACGGCATCGTCGAAGAGCACGCTGCCGGCGTTGATGCCGCAGCGGACCACGAAATCCGCCTTGAGGGTCTTGACGTGCGCGTTGAAGTGGGCGAGGTCGTTGAGGACCTGCTGGGCCGCCTGCACCGCGTTCTGGACCGTCCGGAAGCAGATCATCACCCCGTCCGGCGTCCAGGCGGCCTTGAGCCCCTTGTTGTCGGCGATGGCCTTCTCCACCAGCTTGCGGTACTGGATGAAGTCCCGCTGAGCCAGCGCCGGCTCCTCGCCCTCCTTCATCTTCGTGGAGCCGACGACGTCGATGGCCAAAAACGAGAGGTTCTTCTTCTGTTGGTCCAGCTGCTTCTTCGCCTGGGCCATCATCTCCAGGAGCTCCTCCCGGGTGTGTCCGCCGGCGTCCTTGACCGGGGCCGGGGACTCCTGCATCCGGGTCCGTGCGCCCGCCTCGGCGTCCCGGATAGCCTCCGCCTCGATGCGGCGCAGGGCCTCCTGCTCGGCGACCTTCCTTTGGGCCTCCAGCATCACCTGCTGGGCGGTCGCCCGCTCGGTCTGGAGCCGGGCCTCTTCCCGGGCCTTGGCGGCCGCGAGCTCCGCGGCCTGCTGGACCTTCTGGAGGTCCAGCCGGTACTGGGCCTCCCGCTCCCGCTGCAGGGCGGCCTCCTTCTCCAGCCGGACCCGCTCCTCCTCGGCCTGCTGCCTGCGGAGCGCCTCCTGCGCCTCCTCGTGCCGCTCATGGTGCAGGTGGACGAGCATCCACTCCAGGCGGTTGCGGTAGAGCAGCAGGACGACGAGCACGGCGATCAGGGCGCCGAGGACGATGTAGGGGGCGAGATCGAGGTCGTCGCTGCGGGTCGGGACGAACTCCTTGAGCACGCCTTCCACCGGGCCTTGCACGGTCTGGACCGTGCCGATGATGGCCTTGGCGGAGGTGGTCTGCGCCAATTCGGGGTCGAAGCTGAGGCCCAGCGCGATGAGAGCGACCAGGATGTAGACGGCCAGCGCGAGGGTCGCGAACCGGACCGCGCTGACGAGATTATTCAGGACGAAGGAGCGGATCCAGAACATTCTTCCTCCTCAAAGCGAACATGGGACCATGGGCCCATGGGGGCTATGGGTATTATACCCCAAAACGACCCTTCTCCCGCCTGCCGTTACCGCCGATCCGCCTTCTCGACATCGCCGCGAAACCCCGGGACCGTCAGAAGCGCAGCAGCGGGAGCACGCTCGCGTGCCGGTCGGTCCACGGCCGCCCCTCGCCGAGCCGGCGCCAGCCGGGCTCGGCCAGCAGCCGCTCGGTCTTGGCCGCGTCCCGGCACAGGACGACCCATTCGGAAGGGACGAGGCCGACCGGCGCGTCTTCCGGCGGGATGAGCCTGCGATGGACGGCGAAGAGGCCGAGGGCCCGGGCCGCCCCGGCCAGGGGCCGGGTGAGGTCCAGGTGTCGGCTCGAGGCGTGGACCGCGACGACGGCGCCTCTCGAGAGCCGGGAGGAGTAGAGTTCGAAGGCTTCGCGGGTCAGCAGGTGGACGGGGACGGCCCCGCTGCTGAAGGCGTCCAGGATGAGCAGGTCGTAGCGCGCCTCAGGATGCGCCGAGAGCGAGAGCCTCGCGTCGCCCAGATAGACCGTCGTGTCGGCCGGACCATCGCGCAGGTAGCTGAAGCGCGTCCGGGCGACCTCCAGGACGTCGGGGTCGATCTCGTAGAAGTCCAGCCGCTGCCCCGGCCGGCCGTAGGCCGCCACGGCGCCGGCGCCCAAGCCCACCGCGCCGACCGACCGCAGAGAGCCTCCGAAGAGGCGGTAGACGTCCCCGAGCGGGGAGCGCGGGTGGTAATAGGACATGGGCGTGCGGCTCAGCGCGGGTTCGAGGGCCTGCATGCCGTGGTGGGTGGTGCCGTGGTAGAGGCGGCGCAGGCCGCCGGAATCCTCGACGGAAAGGATGCCGTAGAAGTTCCGCACGGCGTAGCCCGCGGAGCCCGTACGGAGCGCCGCCGCGGCGCACAGGGCCGTCGCCGCGGCCAGCATCCTCGCGCGGGGGCTCTCCCAGTCGCGCAGGAGCAGGGCGAGCAGGCACACCGCCGCGGCGAGCAGCCAATCGAGCGCGAGCGACGGGTTGTGCCTGGCCGCGAGCGGGAGGCAGGCGATGAGCGCCGAGCCGGCCCAGCCGCCCAGGGCGCAATGGAGGTAGAAGGAGCGCATGCGGCCGGGTTCGCAAGGGGCTGCCAGGGCCAGGGCCTTGTGGCAGACCATGCCGAGCATGAAGAGCCCCGCGGTGGCGAGCAGGACCTTCCCGATCCCGGAGAGGCTCTCCCGAAGGGACGGAGCCGCGGCGTAGAGCAGGAGCCAAAGCAGGAATACGGCCAAGAACGCCGGGATGAGCCAGGCCGGGCGCCAGGGCTCGCGCTTGAAGTTCAGGACGAGGGTCGCGAGGTAGAGCGCCAGCGGCAGGGCCCAGAGCAGGGGGAAGGCGGCGAACTCGTGGGCAAGCAGCCCGTTGGAGGCCAGCAGGGCCGCGCAGGGCCCGGCGCTCGCGGCGAGCCAGAGCAGGCGCTCGCGCGCGGGGGCGGGGCTCGAAGGGGCGCCGGCCTCCGGGACAAGGGGCCTGAGCCGCAGCAGGGCGCACGCGAAGAGGACGTAGAGGACGGACCATAGGCCGAGGTGGAGGTCGGACGGGAGCAGGGGCTCGAGCAGGAAGGTGTGCAGGAGGAGCGCGGCCAGGGCGCCGGCGTTGGACGCCGCGTAGAGGGAGTAGCCTCCCGTCGATGCGCTCTGAAGGAGGGGCGTGGCGGCGAAGAGGGCGAGGAGCAGGGGGCCCGCGCCGGCGAGGAGGGAGAGCGCGAGCGCCGCCTCCGGCGCCTGCGCGGGGAGATGGGGGAGCCGCACGGGGAGCAGGAGCGCGGCCAGTGCTGTCCAGGCGCGGTAGGCCGTGAAGCCGCGGCGTCTGCCGGCCAGGAGGGCCGCCGCGGCGTAGGCGGCCAGCAGGAGCGCCTGGTAGAGGGTCATCGAGACAGTCCACACCGCGGCGCTGCCGCCGAAGCGGGGCAGGAGCAGCTTGGCGAGCAGGAGTTCGAGGTCGAAGGCGAGGAAGGCGGCGAGGAAGGCGGCCGCGTGCCAGAGGGTCACCGGGCGCATTGAAACATATTGGAGCGAACCGGGATAGGGCGGGCCTGAGACGGGTGCGCCTAATCGTTGTAGGAATGCGCGGACAGGCAACCCGAACGAGCGGTTATCCCCAGGACTTCCGGTCCGAAAGTATTGGGGATAAGTTCGTCGGAGTCGATGGTCCCCTCGGCCTCCGTCCGGCTCCGCCGGCCGGAGGTTCGAACGGCAACGGCCACGAAGATAAACGCCGTCGGCTTGCCGACGGCATCATAAGGGTCCTTCCGCAAAGGAAAGTAATCGCCGTTCCTCAAGCGCCGGGCCCTCAGAGGGCCCGGCGCAACTGGGTGGCGGTGCTGTGGTCAACGGCGCTCAATGAGGGAC
>JBAZKS010000036.1:0-55396 GCA_041650695.1 Elusimicrobiota bacterium | reverse complement strand
GGCCTACGACCGTCGTGCTATAATCACGCATAGAGCCAGTCAAACCTCCGTTTGTGGATAGGCTTCCTCTCGGGGAAGCAACCCACGATATAACGCAGGCGACTGGCTCGTCTATTTAATCTAGCCCTTGATAAATCCCACGGCAGGGGCTATATTCATCCCATGCCGAGGGCGTGTCTCCTCGCGGGTTTATGCGTTCTATCCGCGGCCTGCGCCACGGAAAGGCCCTTTATCGTGAAATGCGCCATCCACGGCCCATTGAACCAGGAGGCCGTCGAGTATGCGGACATCCTGGAAGGCGATTTCTATGTCGATCCCGCGCGACTCGAACGGACTCCGGAGATCCCCGGGGGCGGCTGCAGCGACGTCGAGATAAGGTCGAAGGTATTCGGGGACCCCGCCGGGACCAGGCTGCAGATCATCGCGTCGCGGTGCGGCCCCGGCGGCGTATACGTAGGCAGCATGGTGACGCTGAACGGGTTGCCCGTCTATGCCCACATGAACGGCGAGACCTCGCGCGTCGTCTTCAACGAGGAGGATCTCCGCTCGAGCCAGCCTCCGATCACGATCCCCGAAGGCTCGTTCAAATTCATCTACGCGGACTGCGAGAAGGGGCCCGCGGGAAAACCCTGAGCGGCGGCGGCCTACCCCCCGACGCGCTTGACCTGGTAGCCTTCCGCTTCGAGCTCTTTTCGCACGAAGTCGCGGCGGTCTCCCTGCAGCTCCAGGGCGCCGTCCTTGATCGTGCCGCCGCAGCCTAGGCGCTTTTTGAACCTGCGCAGCAGCTCCTCCTTCAGGCGCGGGTGGAGGATGATCCCCTCGATGAGCGTCATGCCCGAGCCTTTGCAGGCGCGTTGGAAGGAGAGACGCACCGGTTGGGGCTGGCGGCGCTTCTTGCGGTCCGCGCACACGCACGGCGAGGCGCCGCACGCGCTGCAGAACCCGGGGTCCGTCGAATACACGGTCTCGTCCGCGCAGGTCATCGGAATCTGCCCCTGAGTTCCGCCAGGTGCCGCGGTCCGAAGAACAGCGCGTAGTTGGCGAGCCCCGCGAGCAGGGCGACGCGGGAGGGCCAGGAGCCGAAGAGGAGGCCCCAGACGATGCCCGCCCAGACGAAGGCGGCGAGCCACTTCACCTTGACCGGGAGGACGAAGAAGAGGAGGATGCTCAGGTCCGGGTGCACGGCCGAGAAGGCGAGGAAGAGGGAGGCGTTGAGGGGGACGTTCGAGAGCCCGCGGCCCATGGCCAGCGCCGCGGCCACGGTCACGGCCGCTCCGACGGCGTAGAACAGGTTGAAGCGGAACTCGCCCCAGACCTCCTCCAAGGCGCGCGCGTAGAGGTAGAGGAGGTAGAGCCAGAAGAACATGGCCAGGGGCCCGGCCGAGGGGGGGATGAACAGGAAGGTGAACGCGCGCCAGACTTCGCCGCGCATGAGGAGCGCGGGCTCGAGAGTGAGGGCGAGCGGGAACTCGGGCTTGAGGGCGCTCAGCACGTAGATGACCGCGTTGAGGGCCACGATGAGAAGCGGGAGGTTCGGGACGGCCCAGGCGCCGAAACGCCGCTCGAGCCGGTCCATCCAGGGTCTGGGCATGGCGCTCCAATTCTACATATTGTTGATAACTCCACGTCAAACATGACACAATGGCGCTGTGCAGGACGCGCGGAATCTCGTTTGGATCGACTTGGAGATGACCGGACTCGACCCGGAGACGGACACCATCCTCGAGATCGCCACCGTCATCACGGACAGCGGCCTCGCTGTCGTGGCCGAGGGACCCGTGATCGAGATCCACCACTCCCTCGAAGAGCTCGAGCGGATGGACCCCTGGTGCGTGAGCCACCACGCGTCCTCCGGCCTGGCCAAGCGCTGCGTGGAGTCCCGGTTCACCGTGTCCCAGGCCGAGACCCTGACCCTGGATTTCGTCCGCCGGTACTGCCCGGAGGGGCGCGCCCCGCTCTGCGGCAACTCGGTCCATCAGGACCGCCGCTTCCTCGCGCGCTACATGCCGAGGCTCAACGAGTACTGCCACTACCGCATCATCGACGTCAGCACGGTCAAGGAGCTGGTCCAGCGCTGGTATCCGAGCGAGCCCGGCTTCTCGAAGCGCCAGACCCATCTCGCGCTCGAGGACATCCGCGATTCCATCCAGGAACTGGCCGAGTACCGGAAGCGGTACTTCCGGCAGGGTCAGGTCTTGAACCTTCCGCCCAGCAGGTAGAAGAGCGTCTTGGAGGCCTCCAGCACCGCGTTGCGCGCCATGTCCTGCTGCGTCCACCAGCGCCGCGTGAACGGCTCATACGGGGTCGACACGACCCGGACCTCGGCTCCGGCCAGGGCCTTCCTGAAGATGAGGCCTGCGCGGCGGGCGTGCCAGCGGGAGGTCACGACCAGGACCTTCTTGCCCCGGGGGCGGGCCGCCTCCTGGAACGCCCTGGCTTCCTCGAAGGTGCTCAAGACCGCGCTCCCGTAAGCGTGGATGCGCTCAGGCGGGACCCCTCGCTTGACGAGGACGGCGCGCACGATCTCCTCTTCGGACTGGAGGGGCAGCCCCTCGGACAGGACGCGCTCCTCTCCCGGGCTCCGGCGCGGCCGGGCGTGCCACACCTCGGGAGCCATGCCCTGCTTGTAGAGGTCCGCGGCGAAGAACGGGCGGGAGAACTCGCCGCAGGCCACGACGATCATGTCGGAGCTCCGGGGCTCCTCTGAGAAATCGAGCCACCAGCCGACGGCCCGCGCCCCGGCAAGGGTCGTGAGTCCTGCGAGCAGGAGTGAGAACGCGAATAGGGCGAGGGGACGGCGCTTCAATTACCGGCGCTGCGGCGTTCGGGGTGGCCGCCGACCCCTTCGCACTGGCACCATTCGGGGTGGGGCATGCCCTCGCGCCAGCCGTGCTCCTCGAGGTTGGTCTTGACCCAGCAGGGATAGCAGAGCATGAGGCGGTTGATCGGCTTGTTCTGCCCGCAGCGGCGGCAAAGGCCGCGGGATGGGGGGGCCCGCCGGGTCATCCGGTTCAGGTCGATGTCCTCTTTTTCGGATCCCTCTTTCGAGGGCTTGTCCTGCAGCACCTCAGCGAGGAGTTCATCCGCAGTGGTCTTCGTTTTTGTGGTCATGGCGCTTCCTTAGGTAATAAAGCCTGATAGATTATAACAAATCTTCGTCATGATTTAGTCGTAATGTTGTAACAATAGTGTACTTGAATTTTCCATCTACTTGGCCCATTCTATCACGAGTCGGTAGACGTTTCCCGGGGGGGACCTGTGTCCAGGAGATGGACTTCCGTCGCATTTATATTTATCTTCGTGTGCGCGCCCGCGCGTTCCTGGGCGCTTTTAGCGAGCGAAGGATATTCCATCCCCGATGGCGTCCAGTCCCCGGCTTCTTTCGAGCCGCCGGTCGGGGACGCGGTCATGGTGGGCGAGTCTTGGACCATCCCCAACTCCGCCTTCACGGCCGGGGGAGGCGAGTACGCTCTCGAGGGGAGCGGGAAGAGCGTGGTGGATTCCCTCGGGACGAGCAGCGCGTCCAAGATGGAGGGCGCCGGCTACGTCCTGGGTCCGGGGATCGTGGGCTCCGGGCCGACCCCGACCTCGGACCTGGAGAAGGCGCACATCTATCCGAACCCGTTCGTCCCCTCGCGCGGCCACACGAAAGCCACTTTCACGCAGTTGACGTCCCAATGCACGATCCGGGTGTACACCCTTTCGGGCGAGATGGTGAAGGAACTCGTGAAAGACGATGCCACGGACAAGATGCCCTGGTCTCCCGTGGAGAATCTGGGGGGGCAGCCGCTGGCGAGCGGCGTCTACCTCTGGACCATCGAATCGTCGGAGGGGCAGTCGAAGACGGGGAAGTTCATGGTCATAAAATAGGCTTATTGCCGGATGAGCCGCTTCGCCGCCGTTCTCGTCGTCGTGTCCTTGCTCTGGGCGCCTCCCGCCGCCCTGGCTAAGCGCGCGCCCGGAAGCTCCACGGCGAATTTCCTCAAGGTGGGGGTGGGACCCCGGCCCGCGGCCATGGCGGGCGCGTTCACGGGCTTGGCGGACGATCTCTTCGCCATCCACTACAACCCCGCCGGTCTGGGCACGCTGCAGCGGCAGCAGCTGGCGTTCATGCACCATGCCCTCTACACCGGGGTCCGCCAGGAATGGGCGGGCTATGCCCTGCCCACGGAGAAGCTGGGCACGTTCGCGGCCAGCGTCAACATGCTGGTGGTCTCCCCTTTCCAGGCGTATGATGAGACCGACGCCGTCATCGGAGACGTGAAGGCCCAGGACGAGTGCGTGACCTTCGCCTACTCCAAAGAGGTGGGCAAGAAGCGCGGGCTTTCGGCCGGCGTCGCGGTCAAGTACATCCGGTCCACGCTGGACGCCTACAGCGCCACCGCGATCGCGTTCGACGGGGGGGTGCTCGCGCGCTTCGGCCGCCAGATGGAGTACGAGACCGAGTACCGGCTGGGCGCCGCGGTCCGCAACGCCGGGCAGAACATGAAGTTCATCGATGAGGCGTTCCCCCTGCCCCAGAGCCTGAACGTCGGCGTTTCCCGGAACTCCCCTTTGCCGCACCCGTTCGAGGACATGCGCCTGAACGCGGCGCTCGACGCCGTCCTTCCCAACGACGACATGCCGTACGCCCTGCTGGGAGTGGAGC
This sequence comes from Elusimicrobiota bacterium, assembly GCA_041650695.1. Taxonomy (GTDB): domain Bacteria; phylum Elusimicrobiota; class Elusimicrobia; order UBA1565; family UBA1565; genus JBAZKS01. Next base: position 50,748 of record JBAZKS010000036.1, on the reverse strand, counting down.
TCAAGATCGTCCGCGAGTTCGGGGTGCGCGTCGGCTACCGGCAGGACCAGGACACGGGCATGGGCCTCACGGCGGGAGTGGGCTTCACGTCCCTGAGCAGGGGGTTCACGGCCGAATGGTGGCCGGAGATCTCCATCGATTACTCTTTCGTGGACCTGGGCAAGCTCGAGCAGTCCCATCGCTTCGGCTTCACGCTGTCCTTCGGCGGAGGCAAGCGGGCGGAGGCCGAGACGCCGTACATCTATGATTTGATACGATGAGCGGGCGGAGGAGAGTCATGAACCCTTCATTGAGACTCATGTTCCTGGGCGCGTGGGCCCTCTGCATGTGCGCCGGAGGCCCGCTCTGGGCGCAGTACACCCTCCAGGAGACGGCGCAGCCCGGGACCGTCCCGGGCGGGGTCGGCTACCAGGGCCGGCTCGAGTTGAACGGAGTCCCGGTCATCGGCACGAAGAACATGAGGTTCAAGCTCTACAACGCCCGCACGGGAGGGGCGCTCCTCTGGCCGTTGGACGGGGACAGCGACGACGGGAAGAGGAACGTGACTTTCACGCAAGGCATCTTCGGGGTCTCCCTGGATATCCCCTTGCGCGCGCTGGTGGGCTCGAGCCGGAAGTTCCTGGAGGTCATGGTGGAGGACGTGGTCTTGGTGCCCAGGGATCCGCTGCTGAGCGTCCCGTACGCCAAGGTGGCGCAGACCGTGGAGGGGACCATCGACATCTCCACGGGCGGGCTCATCATCCAGAACGCGGGCGGTGTCGTCCTGCACGTCTCCTCCATCACGGCGCGCGTGGGCATCGGCACCACCGCCCCCAACGCGACGCTGAGCGTCTCCTCCTCGGTGCCGAGCGGGATCGCGTCGGGCCTGGAACTCGCCAACCCCAACGCCGCGGCCGGCACGGGGCAGAGGCTCGTCTTCAACTTCGACCCCGGCGGGAATGCGTACCAGCACGCCGCCCTTGAAGCGGCCCGGACGGACGGGACCGGGACCACGCACCTCGCGCTCTACACGCGCTCCTCGGCGAACCCGTCGTGGGACCCGCCGACGGAGCGGATGCGGGTCGCGGGCGGCGGGAACGTGGGCATCGGGACCACGGACCCGTCGGCTTCGCTCGAGGTGAAGGCCCCGGACGCGGGGGGGGTGCCGGGCATGGTCTTGAGCCACTCCAACAACCCCCGGCTCCAGTTCCAGGTGGCGGGCTCGTCCATGCTCGTGGTCGAGCACGACGCGACGGCGGGCCGCATCACCACGGGGAACTCCACGGACCTGGTGCTCGAGACCGAATGGACCGAACGCCTGCGCGTGAAGTCCAACGGCAACGTGGGCATCGGGACCTCGGACCCGCAGACGAGCCTGCACGTGGCCGGCGCCTTCAGGAACACCGACGTCATCGAGACAACGGCCGGCGGGACCGTCGGAGGCCCGGCCATCGTGCTGGGCGGCGCCGCGGACGCGGACATGAACACCGGGTTCTATCACCCCAACGACAACCAGATCGGCATCGTGACGGCCGGGGCCGAGCGCGTGCGCATCGACGCCTCGGGGCAGGTCGCCATCGGCACCGACTTGAACGCCAACGGCATGCGCCTGAGGGTGACGGGCGGGGACGTGATGGTCGGGGGGATGGTCGTGCCCGCCGAACAGACGACCCTCGACCCGGACCTGTTCGTACAGGGCAATCTGGTCATCGGCGGCGACACCATCAACATCGGGGCGAGCAGCTTCGAGCGGCTGGGCGTCTCCACTCAGACCATCTTGGACCAGCTCTTCAAGGTGGGCGCTGGCACGCTCACGGTGCTGGAGAGCGGCAGGGTGGGCATCGGCACCACGAACCCGGCCTTCCCCCTGGACATCCAGGCCGCGGTGGTGCCGGGCTTGTCCCTCGACCATGCCGCCAACCCGCAGATCATGCTCCGGGTCGGCTCCACGGACCGTCTGGCTCTCCAATATGCGAGCTCGGCGGGGAAGATCGGGACAGCGGCCGGCGCCGGCGACCTGGTGCTCGCCACGAACGACACGGAAAGGGTGCGGATCACCGCCGCCACGAACAGGGTCGGCATCGGCACCACGGACCCGCAGGCCCCGCTGCACGTGAACGGGAGCGCGCAGGTGGACGGGAGTCTGACCCTCACGACGAAGTTGAGCGTGGCCAATGGGGGCACGAGCGCGGATACGGCGTTGGGGGCGCGCAACGCGCTGGACCTCGCGGACAGGTACGGGCTGGAGGTGACGCCCGGCACGACCTGGCCCATCAACATCTCGGGCAGCGTGGACGTGGCCACGCGCCTGGCCGTCGCTCCGACGGTCTGCGCCTCGGGGCTTTTCCCGAAAGGGGTGGACCAATATGGGAACGCCGTGGACTGCCTGAACCCCGTGGACAACGTGGAGGGCAGCGTGGAGCAGGCGATCTACGACAACGACAACGCCTTGGGGTCCCCGTGGACCGTGACCTCGGCGGCGAGCAACATCGACTTCGACGCCGGCACCTTCTTCATCGACGTGACTGCGAACAAGGTCGGCGTCGGCAACACCAGCCCCACGGCCGAGCTCACGGTGCAGGGGAGCGTGAACGCGAGCGGGAAATTGAAGCAGGGGGGGGCCGACATCGTCCCCACGGGGATGGTGATGTTCTTCAACCTGGGGTCCTGTCCGGCGGGGTGGAGCGAGTTCACCCCGGCCAAGGGGAGGTACATCGTGGGCCGTGTGGCGTCCACGGGAGTGGTCGTGGGCAGCGCCTTCACCAGCGACGGCGAGAGCCGGGCCACCGGACAGCACAGCCATTCCTTCACAGGCACGGCCGTGCCCGACCATACCCACGCCGTCTCCTGCACCGAACTCTCGGGCCACGCGCATACATTCTCCGGGGACCCGGCCGGCACCCACGGCCACAGCATCAACTGCTCCGCCCTGCCGGATCATACGCACGCCTTCACGGGGGATACGACGGGAAGCGACCATACCCACGGGGTGAACGACCCGACGCATTCCCACGGCATCGGCGGCGGGCAGGTCGTCGAAGGCGGGAACGACTACTTCCCGACAGGCCCAGGGACCACCGCCTGGTCAGCCGCGGCTGCGACGGGCATCTCCATCACGACCACCGGTTCCGATCATACGCACACGGGGACCGTCGGCAGTACGATCCCCAACCCCAGCTGCAGCACGACCGGCGGCGGTGACCACACTCCGACCGGGACGATCGGCAATGCCAGCGCAGGGACGCCTTCCTGCAGCACGACCGGGGCCGGGAGCCATACCCCAGGAGGGAGCATCTCCGACTACGGCTCTGTGGCGGGCACGAACGCGCCGTACATCCAGCTGATCGTATGCCAGAAGAACTGAAGGGGCGAGGCAACTCCGTGGTCCTGGGGGCCGCATGCCTCCTGGGGCTGCTCGCCGCTCCGGCTGCGGCGCAGTACGCCCCGGCCACCTGGATCTCCAGCTCCGTCCCCTCCGGCGTCAACTACCAGGGCCGCCTCGAGGAGCAGGGCGCCGTGGTCAACGGCCAGCGCCTGCTGCGCTTCAAGCTCTACGACACCCCCCGCCCCGACCCGGACGAGACGCTCTACTGGGACAGCGGGGAGATGGTCCTGGACGTGAAGAAGGGCGTCTTCGGCACCATCCTGGACATCCCGTACTCCGCGCTCAGGGGCGCGGGCCAGAGGTACCTCGAGGTCTCGGTGGAATACGTGGCTTTAAGCCCGAGGGATCCCTTGCGCGCGGTCCCCTACGCCAGGGTGGCCGAGACCGTGGAGGGCACGCTGGACATCATGGACGGGGGGTTGACTGTCAAGACTTCGTCTGGCCTGATGGCCTTATACGCCTCCTCGGCCACGGGCAACGTGGGCATCGGCACGCAGGGCTCCTATTCCAGGCTGACGGTCTCATCCTCGGTGTCGGCCGGGGCGATGGAGCTCTTCAATCCCACGGACGCCGCGGGCGCGGGCATGCGCGTCCTGTTCGATTTCGAGGCGGACAACGATCCCGGGAGCTACGCGGCCTTGGAGGTGCGGAATACGGATCCCGCCCCCTTCCCCGGGACCTATATGACCCTGCACACGCGCTCCGTCGGCGCCTTGGGCGAGCGCGTGCGCATCACCCAGGCCGGGGACGTGGGCATCGGCACGTCCGCTCCCGAAGCCAGGCTGCATGTGTCGTCCGGGACCCTGGCGCCCTTAGTCGTCGTGAGCCACGCGTCGCAGCCTCAGATGATGCTCAGGCGCGGCGGGAACGTGATGCTCTTGGGGTATGGACCCTCGGTGGGACGCGTGGGCACTCAGATCACCTCACCCCTGATCCTGGCCCCGAACGAGGTCGAGCGCGTACGCATCCTGGCCAACGGCGACACGGGGATCAGGACATCGAACCCCCTGGTCCCCCTGCACCTGATCGGCGTCCTGCGCGCGTCCAGGATCGAGACCATGGCCGCGGGCAGCGCCGGCTCGCCGTCCCTGTTCTTCGGCGAAGATGCCGATACCGGGTTCTTCGCCCCGGCCGCGGACAGCCTGGCGATGACCACCGACGGGGGGGAGAGCCTTCGCGTGGACTCGAACGGCCGGATGGGGATAGGGACCACGGACCCCGCGGGCATGACCCTGAAGGTCACGCCGGGAGACGTCCAGCTCGGCGCGGGCGTGACCGCGGGCAGCGCGGCCCCGGACCTCTTCGTGGAAGGGAACACCAGGGTGAACGGCTCGATCTTCCAGACCGGCGGGCAGAGCTCGTTCACCGTGGTCAGCGTGGCCACCACCGCGATCCCGACGCAGATATTCAAGGTGGGGGAGGGATGGCTCACCGCGCTCAGCGAAGGCAGGGTCGGGATCAGCACGACGACCCCGGCCTATCCCCTCCACATCGTGGGCGCCCCCTTGTCGTTGAGCCATGCCTCGACCCCGGAGCTGCGTCTGCAGGCCGCCAACGCGGACGTCCTGTTCGCGCGGGCCGTGGGCAGTGTGGGCACGGTGGGGACTTTCGGCGCGCACCAGCTCCACCTGGGAGCCCAGGGGGCGGACATCCTGCGGGTGCACGAAACGTCCGCTTGGGTAGGGGTGAACAAGAACCCGCTCCAGGCTCTCGACGTGCAGGGAGACATGCAGGCCGGCGCCATGCTCCTGCCGAACAACCCTCTCGCCATCGATCAGGGCGGGACTGGGGCGGGCACGGCGGACGGCGCCAGGGACAATTTCGAGGCCGTGAACAGGGACGGCACCAACGTGTTCGTTCATCCGACGGATGAGTGGCCCATCAATGTGTCCGGGAGCGCGGAGGCTGCCGATTACCTCGACAAGGACGGGGCTGACTGCGCGTTGGCCGGGACTTTGTTCCCCAGAGGATTCGACGTGTACCTCGCGGCGCAGTTCTGCGAAGACGCCGCTGCGGGCATGAGCCTGGGTGATGAGGGCGTGCTGGGGTCCTACGTATACGATAACGACAACGCGCTGGGCGGCCCCTGGACTGTCGCGTCGCCGAATGGGGGGAACTACATCGATTTCGATGCGGATGATCATACGTTCTATGTGGACCACTGGAACAATAGGGTGGGCATCGGCACCAACGCTCCGGCGACGACAGTGGACGTCGTCGGCGACCTCAGCGCGAGCGGCAAGCTCCAGGAGGGGGGGAGCGACCTCATCCCCGCGGGCGCCATCTCGTTCACTTCCGGGACCGTGTGCCCGGACGGGTGGGAGGCGTTCAGCGGCGCCGACGGCCGCTACATCATGGGCCTGATCGCCGGCTCGCCTGGGCTTCAGCAGGGGATAGCCTTGACCGACGGGGAGGACAGGCTCCTGGGCATCCACAACCACACCTATAACGGCGCTTCCGTGGCGGACCATACGCACCCCGTGGGCTGCAGCGAGCTGAACAGTCCGACGCACGGCCACACCTTCACGGGGAACGCGATGGGGACGCATACCCATCCCTTGAGCTGCTCCGCCAACCATGGCCACTCGTTCACGTGCGACAGCGGCGGCACACATGCGCATGGTATCGCGAACGATAGTCATACACACGGGGTTGTCATGGATGGGTCTCCGCCGTATGCATACAACTATACGGCTTCTCCTACGCAAGCTCGTGGATCAAATACCACCGCCGTTTATAGTTCGCCAACCATCTCGGGAGTCACCGTGGCTAGCGGAGGTGCTCACGATATCTCCGGCACGGTCGGCCTCAATTCGGTCTCCATGGGGACCCCGTCCTGCACGCTCTCCGACGGCGGCGCCCACACCCCTACCGGCGACGTCGACCCGGACTCCGGCGGCATCCCGACCTGTTCCACGTCCGGGGACCCCCAGGGCGGCTACATGCCCGCCCTCTCCATCAACAACGCGGGCACAGGCACCAGCACCAACGCCCCGTACATCCAGCTCTTGGTCTGCAGGAAGCAATAAGCCCTCCCGAGCCAAACAAGTCCCCCGGCCTTTCGACCGGGGGAGCTTGCGTGCGCCGGCTTTTTCGGATGGAGGGGTTCAGCGCACTGGAAATTCCTTGACCGAGTCCCCTTTCACGTACACGTAGAGCGTCTCCTTCTCTCCCTCGCGCTGCTTGAAGAGAAAGCCGTCGGCTCCGGCGGGAGATACCAGGATGGAGCGGTCCGGCTTCTCCTTGAGGAACTTCTCCATCTTCTCCAGCGCGGAGGGGGAATCTCCCTCCTTCTTGGTGAGCGCGGCCTTGACGGGCTCGAACACCCGGGGGCCTTCCTTCTTGAGGAACTCCGCGTCGAAAAGGATGCCTTCCGTGAGCTTGCCCCCCTTATGGTCGAACACGGCCAGGGTCTTGTCCACGGCCTTCACGTCCGGCTGGAGCTGCTGGAACACGAGGGGCCCGTCCTTGGCATCCCCGTAGGATACGAAGAGCTGGTCGCTCTGCACGGAATCCTTGCCCAGGGCGTTGAGTCTGAGGGTCTTGTCCCCAACGGCGACGGACTCCAGCGGGATGTAGTACACCTTCTTGTCCTTGGGGTCGAGGAAGGTGTAGTGAGGGACGTCCTTGATGGGGTCGCGCAGGATGAGCCAGCCTCCCTGGATGTCGCGCAGCATGGTCCCCACGTTGCGCTGCCCCTGCTTGCCCTGGGCCAGCTGCTGGGACACGGACCTGGAGTTGAGCCCCGCGTCCTTCATGAACCAGAAAAGGGTGTCGTCGGCGCCCTGGAACAGTCCCAGGACCGCGTTCGGGTCCTGCTGCGCCGGGGTCTCGCTCCCGGCGACCGGGGCGCCCGCGGCCGGGATCGGGTCAGCGCCCGAAGCCAGCCAGAGCTGGCGGGCGACGGGGCCCGCCGCGTGGGCGAGTGAAGCAGAGAGCGTCAAGATAAAGACCATCGATGCGAAGTCCCGCATCGCCACCACCTCCGGGTTACCATGAGTATGGGCCGCAAGCACCGCTCCCGCGAGGGAAAGAAGGCCTGTCGGGACGAAGGACGGAGGGCCCAGCGCGGATAGTACCTAAGGCCTAGCCCCAGCGATGGTCGTCCATGGCAGGGCGATGGTTTTTGTTCCCATCCGCACGATATCCTTGCCTGTGTGTATGAGGATCCCGCCGCTGGCTTCGGGATGATCCTTAAGGAAAGCTTCCAATCCTTCGCAGTCCGCGTACCGGGGGGAACTGCTCAGCTTGACCTCAACGGCGATGATTTTCCGGCCCCGCTCCAGCACGAAGTCCACCTCTTTGCCCTTCATCGTGCGCCAATAATAAAGACGCAGCTTGGGAGTGAACATCCCGGCCAGCACCTTCAAGTGATGGAAGACGAGGTTCTCGAATAGCGCCCCGGCCTCCCGCGCGGCCTTGATGGAGGCCTCGTCGTGCAGACCCCCGAGATAGGCAGCCAGGGCCGGGTCCACCCAGTGGAGCTTGGGTGCTTTGATCAAGCGCTTGGTCCGGTTGCGGGCGAAAGCCGGGAGCCTGTCGATGAGGCAAGTCGTTTCCAATAGGTTGAGGTAGCGGTGCACCGTCGGCTGGGAGACGTGGGAGTCCCGGGCTACCTCGGTCTGGTTGACCACCTGCCCGGCACGCAGGGCCAGCACCTCCATGACGGTGCGATAGTCGGACAGTGACTCCACCTGGGAGAGTCGTCTAAGGTCGCGCTCAAGATAGGTCGCGGCATACCCTTCCCACCAGCGGGTCCGGCTCTCCGCCGAGGGGAGAGCGAGAAGTCCGGGCATGAATCCCTTGGAGATCGCGGAAATAGGATCGTCGGCCGCGGCCGCTAGTCGTTCTTCCTTCGGGAAGTGCCCCTCCAAGACGGCCTCAAGCAAGCCCGGAAGAGGCTTCTTGTGCATCTCCCCGAGTGTCATGGGCAGGAGCGTGAGACAGACCGCCCTTCCGGCGAGACTTTCGGAAACCTGCCGCATCAAGAGAAGGTTGGCTGAGCCTGAAAGAACGAAATGCATCTTGCGCGGGTGTTCGTCAATGGACTGCTTGACCGCGGAAAGGATGCCGGGCAACCGCTGCACCTCGTCCAAGATAACGCGGTCCGTCCCGGCCCACAGGCCCGCAGGGTCTCGTTCTCCCTGCTTCATGGCATCCGAATTGTCGAAGGTGACGTACTTCCAATGCTTGGTCGGTTCCGCGTGCTCCAAGAGGGTGCTCTTGCCGACTTGGCGAGCCCCGGTGAGCGCCACGACCGGATGGTCGGCGACGGCCCGACCCAACGCCGGCGCAAGCCAGCGGGGGAGAAAAGATGATTCCTCGCATGAATGACTATTATTCATTACATGAATTATAAGTCACGCACGCCGGGATTGCAAGACCTGGGGCGGCAGCCTATCGACAGCCGCAAACGACCCTGCTGCGAGCGTCCACATGTCGGCCAGAGTTGAAAGTCATCGGCCGCAAAAACTATGATGATGCAGATGAGACTCGCGCTCCTCGCCGCGTTCTTCGCGGCTCTCCCCGCATCCGCCGGGCCTCTCGTGGCGGGTCCGGAGTTCCTCAGCGTCAAGACCCCGCGGGCGAACGTGCGCGAGAGCCCGGACAAAAAAGCCCCCATCCTGTGGTACGTATGGAAGCTCATGCCCGTGGAGGTCGTGGCGTATCAGGGCCGCTGGGTCAAGGTCCGCGACCTCGACGGCGACGAGGGCTGGATGGCCAAGGAGACGCTCGGCAGCGTCCCCACCGTGATGGTCTCTCCCCGGAAAGGGGCCCCGCTGCGCAAGGCCCCGGGCGGCAAGACCGAGTGGATCCTGGAGCGCGGCTACTCCCTGCGCGTGTTCGCGGAGAAGGACGAGTGGCTTGAGGTCTCGGACCTGAGCGAGGCCTCCGGCTGGATCCTCAAGAGCGAGGTCTGGGGCGCTCCGGCGCCCAGGGCTCCCTAGCCCCCCATCCGATGAATCTGGATCGGCGCTCCCTGGCCCCATGGGCGGGCTTCGGCGTCTGCCTGGCGTGCTTCCTGCTCATCAAGCGCACGGACATGGTGTTCTGCAGCGGGGATGAGAACCTGTATTTCTACTACGGGAAGCTCGTGTCGGAGGGGAAGCTGCCTTACCGGGATTTCTTCTTCGCGCATCAGCCCCTGCAGCTCTACGTCTACGCGCTCCTGTTCAAGCTCTTCGGCTTCCGGTTCCTCGTGCTCAAGTGGGTCTCCGCGGCCTGCGCCTCGCTCACCGCCCTGTCCCTGTTCCTCTCCATGAAGAAGGAGTTCCGGCCCGCGCACGGGGTGCTCGCGAGCGCGCTCTTCCTCTTCTCCCACAACATCCTGCACGTGAGCACCTACAACCTGGGCCTGGAGCTCTGCCTGTGCCTCTTCGCGTTCTCGTGCCTGCTGCTGCAGCGGGGACGCCCCTTCGCGGCGGGGCTGGTCATGGGCCTGTCCTTGCTGACCCGGCTGCACCCCGCGATCCTGGTCCTGGCGCTGGGCGCCTTCCTCCTCCGGCGGGACCGGCGGACGGGACTGCGCTTCGCTCTCGGGACCACCCTGATGTTCGGGGCGGGGGAGCTGGCGCTCCTCGCCTCCGCCGGAGGGGCGTTCTACGCCGATGTCTTCGCCTACCACGCGCGCCTGCGCGGCATCAGCGACGCCTGGGCCCGGAAGCTGGCGGTGCTGAGCGAAGCGGCGAAGCACGACATCCTGCCGCTTTTCTTCGCGGTCGGCTCCCTGTTCTCATCCGAGCGCAGGAGGCTGGCTCTGCCCGCCGCGCTGTCCGGGGTCTACCTGGCGTTCCTGCTGTGCACGAAAGGGGTGTTCAACTACTACCTCATGATGCTCATGCCCGCGCTCTCGGCCATGGCCGCGTGCGCGCTCATGGATTCGGCCAAGGACATGGGGCGTCTCCGGAAGGCCGCTTTCCTGTCGTTCGCGGTGATCCTTTCCATCTTCTCCCACTACCGCGAGTACAAGGACAGCGTGGCCGCGTATGAGGTGCGCCGGATCGACAACGCCGTCTCGTTCATCACCGCCTCCTCCAAGCCGGAGGACACGCTCTTCGGCGACGATTACTCCACTCCGCTCATCGCGCTCTTGAGCGGCAGAAGGGTCGCGCTCGACATGGCGGACACGAACCCGAACCGGTTCCAGTCCGGGTTCACGGACATCCGCGAGCTGACCCAAGCCCTGGGCCGCGCGCGCCCCGCCTTCATGATCTTCCACCACATCGGGAACTACTCCAGCCTGTGGGATTTCCCCGAGATGCGGGAGTTCGTGCAGACCCGCTGGTGCGCGCCCGGGGCGGTGCCGGGCTTCATGCACTTCGAGGGGGGAGCGCAGCACCTCTACATCTACCGCTGCGTCCCGCTGCGATGAACGTCGTCCTCATCGAGCCGGAGATCCACTTCAACACCGGCAACATCGGCCGGACTTGCGTGGGCACCGGGACCACCCTTCACCTGGTGGGCAAGCTCGGCTTCTCTTTGGACTGCGCGCAGATCCGTCGTTCCGGTCTGGACTACTGGCCCCTGCTGGACCTGCGCGTGCACGCGGATTTCGACTCCTTCCTCGCGTCCTGCCCGGGCGAGCCGCGCCTGCTCTTCTTCTCGGCCGAAGCCGGGAGGCTCTTCTGGGACGCCCCGTTCACGCCGGATTCCTACCTGGTCTTCGGCAGGGAGTCCGTAGGGCTGCCGCAGGAACTGCGGCGGCGTTACGCGGACAGGCTCTACAGGGTCCCGCACTCGGACAAGATACGGTCGCTGAATCTCTCCACCACTGCGGGGATCGTGCTCTACGAGGCGATCCGGCCTAGGCGAGGCGCCTGAGCTCGCGCTCGAGGTTCTCCCGGGCCTTGGCCTCGTAGCGCTGGCGGAAGAACTCCGTGAGGTAGATGGCGGGACGGGCGAGGAGGTTCTTGCAGAAGCGCTTGTGGCTCTCGAGGAAGAGCTTCTCCTCCAGCCAGCGGCGCTCCGCGCGCACCCGCGCATAGGAGTCCGCGAAGGTCTCCTCGGACCAGCCCAGAAGGGCCATGTCGGAGTCCGCCACCAGGCCAGAGTCGGGGTCGGGCGCGGACCCGGTGTGCTTGGTCACGAGCACGAGACCCCGGACGCGTTCGGCCAAGCCGTCCGCCAGCCCCATGGAGCGCGCCGCCTGCGCCGCGGCGTCCGCGCTGCGCTCCACGTTGATCGCGTCCTTCTCCCGGGGATCGCAGATGAAGTCGTGGTACCAGAGCGCGAGGTCGACTTCGTCGGGACGGGCGGCCAGGGAACGGGCCTTGTCGAACTCGTCGAGGCAGTGGCCCACGTGCCAGAACGTGTGGTAGACGCGTTCGGGGGCCCCGTAGGCCCCGGCCAGCTGGGCGTAAACGCTCTCGGGGGAACCCCGGGCTCCCAGTCTCTTGAAGAGGGCGGTCCAACGGGCCAGGGTCGCCATCAGAGGTCCAGGCGGTCTACGGGGCCACCGCCCGGTTGCACTTGACGCACCATCCGCCGATCCTCCCGCCGAGGGATTTCCGTCCGAGCCTCACCACAGCCTTGCATCCGGGGCAGTAGACCTCGAGCGCGTCCATGTCGATCTTCGGATAGTCCTTTTCGAAGACCTCCCGGTTCGGATGGCGCGGGGTCAGCCATTTCCCTTGTTGCATGGCGCGTAGTATACCTATTTATCGGTCGCGTTCGACCACGTAGGAGGCCAGCTCCCGCAGGGGCCAAGCCGAGCCCCCGAACGCCTTGAGCCGGGACCGGGCGGCCTCTGCCGTGCGGCGGGCGCGTTCGCGCGCGCCCTCGACGCCGTAGAGCTCGGGGTAGGTCAGCTTCTGGTTGTCCAGGTCCGAGCCCCGCTTGCCCAGCTTCTTCTTGTCGCCGACCCGGTCCAGGACGTCGTCCGCGATCTGGAACGCGAGGCCGAGGCCCCGGCCGTACTCCCGCAGGGCCCGTCGCTGCGCGCTCGAGGCCTGGGCCAGGACGGCCCCGGCCTCCAGGCTGGCCGTGATGAGGGCCGAGGTCTTGTGGATGTGGACGTATTCCAGGAGCTTGGCCGCGCGGGCCTTGCGGCCGTTCGCGAACGGGGCCCCCTGGGCCGAAAGATCCGCGACCTGGCCTCCCACCATGCCGCGCCACCCCGCTCCCTCCGCGATGACTCGGATGAGCTCGGCCGTCGCCTTCCCCGGCAGGCGGAGTCCGGAAGCGTTCTCGGCGGCGAGCTCGAAAGCGAGGGTGAGCAGGCCGTCTCCCGCGAGGATGGCCATGGCTTCGCCGAACACCTTGTGGCTGGTGGGACGTCCCCTGCGGAGGTCGTCGTCGTCCATGGCCGGCAGGTCGTCGTGGATCAGGGAGTAGGTGTGGATCATCTCCAGGGCGCACCCGGCCCTGAGAGCCTTGAGGCCGCTCAGGCCGCAGCATTCCGCCGCCGCCATGGTCAGGATGGGCCGCAGGCGTTTGCCGCCCGCGAGCAGGGAATAGCGCATGGCCTTGCGCAGGGGCGCGGGGACCGGCGCCAAAAACGAGATGGCCGCGGGGCCGCGCCGCTCCAGGAGGCGCCGGAGCTCGCGCTCCACCATGAGCGCCCGCTCAAAGATGTATGCGGCGAGGCCGGTTCTCATGGGGACTCCTCCAGGAAGCTGCGCAGGAAATCGGTCAGCTCGCGCATGGCCGTGCGCTGGGCGAAGGCGAGGCGGATGAGCAAGGGGATGTCCCGCAGGTGCGAGAGGGCGTAGCGCGCGAGGTCCGCGGCCGAGGCGCTCGCCGGAGCGCTCCGCGGCAGGCGTTGGTCGATCCGGTCCAGGATGGCCCGCACGGCCACGAAGGAGGAGCCCTTCTCCCCGGCCCAGGTCCCCACGGTCGCGCTCTCCATGTCCACCGCGAGCGCGCCCGTCTCGGCTCCCAGGCGGCTTTTCTCGGCCGGGTCGCAGAGCACGGAGTCGCTCGTGGCCACGCGCCCGACCCGCAGCGTGGCGGCGCAGGACTCCTCCGCCAGCCTCAGGGCGCGCGCGTGGCGATGGCCGGCGGCGTGCAGGTCCGCCACGATGAGCCCGGTGGAGAGACCCCGCTGGAGCGCCCCGGCGAAGCCCGCGCTCAGGACCATCCCAGGGCGGATGTCCTCCTCGAACGTGGCCAGGGTGCCGGCCGCGGCTGCGGGGCCCATGCCGGTCTCGACCAGGAAGATGTCCTTCCCGGCGAAGCGGCCCTTCCAGAGCCGGACGCCGTTCGGCCTCGGCGCGGAGGCGCCGAGGTGCTGCGCCCCGTCGGGATCGGCGTGGGGCGCACGCGAGGCCTCCTCCAGACCCAGAGCGGCGGCGAGCGGCCGGGATTCCCAAGGGGTCGCGGTGGCGATCAGGACGTGCGGAGGCAAGCGCCCTCCTGCCAGCGCGGATGCCGCGGGGCATACCCGTTCTCGCAGAACCAGCGTACCGCGTCGCGGAGAGCTGTCCGCGCCGGCGTCCTGGGCAGGCCCAGCTCCCGGACGGCCTTTTGCGGCGAATAGAACATCCGGTGGCGGGCCATGCGGACGGCGTCCAGGGGAGCCACGGGCTCGCCGCCGAAGAGCCTCAGGCGCGCCGTGTCGAGCAGGCCCACGGCGAAGGCCAGGGCGAAAGGCGTCTTAAAGCGCGGCGCCGGCAGCCCGGTCTCCTCGGCGAGGGCGTCGAGGATCTGCTTGAGCGTCAGGTTCTCCCCTCCGAGGATGTAGCGCTCGCCGATCCGGCCCTTGAGCGCGGCGAGCCAGTGGCCCTCGGCCACATCCGCCACATGGACCACGTTCAGGCCCGTGTCCACGTAGGAGGGCATGCGCCGGTTGAGGAAGTCCGCGATGATCTTCCCGGTCGGCGTCGGCTTGACGTCGAACGGGCCGATGGGAGCCGACGGGTTCACCACCACGATCGGAAGCCCTTCGCGCGCCAGACGGAGGGCTTCCTGTTCCGCGAGCCACTTGGAGCGCTTGTACACTCCGGGGATGTCGTCCGGGCGGTCGTAGCGCGAGCCTTCGTCCGCCACGCCGCCGTCCACGGGGCGGATAGCGGCGACGCTCGAGCAGTACACGATGCGCTCGGCCCCGCCTTTGGCCGCGGCGGTGAGGATGTTGACCGTGCCCTGGACGTTGGACGCGATCATGCTCTCCGGGTCCGGGACCCAGATGCGGTAGTCCGCCGCGACGTGGAAGACGTATCGGCAGCCCTTCGCCGCGGCCGCGAGGGACGCCGGGTCCCGCAGGTCTCCGGGCGCGGTCTCGACGTCCAGGTCCGCGATGTTCCTCTGGTCGCTGGTCGAACGCATCAGCGCCCGGACCTTCAGCCCCTTGGCCAGCAGCGCGCGGGCCACATTCGCCCCGACGAAGCCGGAAGCACCCGTGACCAGGGCGAGGTCCATGTCAGGGCTTCGGCTCCCGGCCGGCGAGTTCCAGGAGCATCTCCATGAACTTGGCCGGCGTCGAGAACATGTCGATGACGGCGGAGGGCTCGTAGCCGCAGTGCAGCATGCAGTGGGCGCACTTGGGATGGCCGGACTTCCTCCCGTAGCGGCCCCAGTCGGTCGTCTCCAGGAGCTCCTTGTAGGTCGCGGCGTAGGCGCCTTCCGACAGAAGATAGCAGGGACGCTGCCAGCCGAAGATGCTCCGCACCGGATTGCCCCAAGGCGTGCAGTCATAGTCCCTGGCGCCCCTCAGGAAGTCGAGGTAGAACGGGCTGTGGTTGAGGGGCCAGCCCTTCTTCCTCCAGCCCCGGAGGGTCTCGCGGAACCAGGCCTGGGTCTGTCCCCGCTGCAGGAAGAGGTCCTGCTTCGCGGCGGCCTCGTAGGGGTAGCCGGGCGAGATCATCATGCCGTCGATGCCGGCGGCCACGAGCTCGTCGAAGAACGCCCGGAACTCCTCGGAGGACTCTCCCTGGTAGACGGTGGTGTTCGTCATCACGCGCAACCCCGCGGCCTTGGCCTTCCGGATGGCCGCCATCGCCGTCCGGAAGACCCCGGGCCGGCCCACGATGCGGTCATGCACCTTTTCCGGCCCGTCGAGATGGATGCTGAGGACGAGCCTGGGGGAAGGGGAGTAACGCCCGAGCTCGCGCTCGAGCAGGATCGCGTTCGTGCAGAGGTAGACGTTCTTGCCCCGGGAGACGAATCCCGAGACGATCTCCGGCATCTGCGGGTGCATCAGCGGCTCGCCGCCGGCGATGGCGACGATCGGGGCTCCGCATTCCTCGGCCGCGGCGAAGCATTCGTCCGGGGAGAGGCGCTTTTGCAGGACGTCGGGGGGCTGCTGCACCTTCCCGCACCCGGCGCACTCGAGGTTGCAGGCGAACAGGGGCTCGAGCATCATGACGAGCGGGTAGCGGCCGTTGCCGCTCAGCCTGCGGCTCAGGATGTAGGAGAAGACGTCGAGCTGGGTCCGGGCGGAGAGAGGCATGGGTCAGCTCACCGTCGTGGCTTCCCGGGGGGCTCCCCGCATCTTCTTCGCCAGCTCGTTCTGGTAGAGGCCCAGGGCGATGAGCGGGAAGTAGTCCCGGTAGAGGGTGTACTCCAGGTAGAACACCTTGGGGAATCCCGTCCCCGTGAACTCGGCCTCGTCCCAGGTGCCGTCCTCCCGCTGCGTGGAGAGCAGATGCTCGATCCCGCGCTCCACGGAATCGTCGAAGCGGTCCGCGGCCATCAGCCCCATGATCGCCCAGGCCGTCTGCGACGGGGTCGCCGGGCCCTTGCCCTTGAGCGCCGGGTCGTGGTAGGTCGCGCAGGTCTCGCCCCAGCCTCCGTCGGGCAACTCCGCGGCGGAGAGCCAATCGGCGGCCTTCTGTACCCAGGGCTCGGACATGTCCACGCCCACGGCGCGCAGCCCGCGCAGCACCTGCCAGGTCCCGTAGATATAGTTGACGCACCACCGGCCGAACCAGGAGCCGTCCGCCTCCTGCTCCTTGCGCAGGAACGCCACCGCGGAGCGGACGCATTCGTAGCTCGCGTCGTAGCCGATGTAGCCGAGGAACTCCAGGACGCGGCCGGTGACGTCCGCGGTCGGCGGGTCGATCATGGCGTTGTGGTCCGCGAACGGGATCTTCGTGAAGATGAACCGCATGTTGTCCTTGTCGAAGGCGGCCCAGCCCCCGTTGCGCGACTGCATGGAGAGCAGCCAGTGGAGCCCGCGCAGGCAGGCCTTCTCGCGCGCGAGCGTGAGCCGTTCGCCGAGCTCCGCGTGGCGCAGGGCCAGCATCACCATGGCGGTGTCGTCGATGTCGGGGTAGAAGGGGTTGCTGAACTCGAACGCCCAGCCCCCGACCGGACCGGCGGTGTTCTTGATGCGCCAGTCGCCGGGCTGGCGGATCTCCTTGGATAGGATCCACTCGGTCGCGCGCACCAGGGCGGGGTGTCGGCGGTCGAGCCCCGACTCCGCGAGGGCGATCATGGCGATGGCCGTGTCCCAGACCGGGGAGTGGCAGGGCTCGAGCTCGAGGCTGTCGCCGTGGTCGTACTCGAGGCGCTCGAGCTGGCGGATCTGCTCCCGGAGCCTGGGGTCCGAGTCCGAGTAGCCCAGGCTGCGCATGGCCATGATGGTGTTGACGATGCCGGGGTAGATGGCGCCGAGCCCGTCGGAGTTGCGCAGGCGGGTCAGGACCCAGGTCTCGGCGAGGCGCAGCGCCCACGTGCGGACCCAGTGGGGGCCGCGGCCTTCCATGCCCCGGAGCCCCTTGTCCCAGTACAGGAAGAAGGTGGTCCAGGAGATGAAGCCGTGGGGAGCCATGGCGTCCTTGAGCGGGATGTGGCGGCGGGAGTCCGGGAACAGCTCGTCGAGGCGCGCGTGCTCCGGGCAGACGATCTTCGGTCGATGGGCCCAGATGATCGATAGGGGGATGACGATGGCCCGGGTCCAAGAGGACATCTCGTAGATGTTGAAGTAGAACCATGTCGGGAAGAGCATGATCTCCGGAGGAATCGACGGGACGCCCCTCCAGTCGTAGAGCCCGAAGACGGCCATGTAGAACTTGGAATAGGTGTTCACCCGATGGATGCCGCCCAGCCGCTCGATGCAGGCGCGGGCCTTCTCGAGCGCCGGATGACCGACGGGGTAGCGGGCGAACTTCAGCGCCCAGTACGCCTTGACCGTGGCCGAGAGCTCGGAAGGGCCGTTCTTGTAGATGGGCCAGCCTCCGTCGGCGTCCTGATGCTCCAGGATGAAGCGGGCGAGCTTCGGGACCTTTGGGGAGTCCCCGTTCCCCAGGAAATTGAGGAGCATGATGGTGTCCGACTCCAGGGTCGTGTCGGCCCGGAGCTTGGCGCACCAGTATCCTTCGGCGTGCTGCTTCTTCAGGAGCGCGTCCTGGCCGCGGCGCACCTCCTCCTGCAGGACGTCCGGGAGGTTCGTGGGCGGCGGCTTGAGGTTCTCCGCCCATTGCGGGGGCTTCTTGAACCGGGGGCGGCCGAAAGGGGCCAGCCATTCGGAAACGAGTCTTCGAACCATGCAGGAACGGCTATTATAACAAAAGAGGAAGGCCGGCTAGCGGAATCTTCTGGCCCCTAAATAACGTTCTTTCCAATAGGGGTCCTCCAGCCGGCTCTCGCGCACGCGCCGGCCCCCGGAGGGGGCGTGGATGAACGTGCCTCGGCCGGTGTAGATGCCGACGTGCGTGGGGCCCTGGTTGTCGATGTCGAAGAAGAGGAGGTCTCCGGGAGCGATGGACTCGCGCGCCACCTCCAATCCGCCGTTGTACTGGAGCTCCGAGCTCCGAGGGATATCGATGTCGTGCTCTCGGTGCGCCCACCACGCCAGCCCGGAACAGTCGAAGCCGTCCGCGGGGGAGCGGCCGCCGAACTTGTAGGCCCTCCCGATCTGGCTGCGCGCGCTCGATACCAGGGGCTCGCCGCCGTCGAGCACGGGGCGGATGCGGGGAGCGGCGCACGACGCCAGGAGCAGGCAGAGAGCCGCGCATCTAGCGCACTCGCTGACGCATCTCCCATATCCGCTCGGCACACGCGCCCAGCGTCTTCCAGAGGGACACGGTGCCGTACCGCATCCGCGGTGCGGCACCAGGCCGCTCCGCGGCCTAGCCCTTCGCTGACGCATCTCCAATATCCGCTCAGGACCAGGACGCATCCGCGTCCTAGGCATGCCCGGTCGGGCGCGGCCCGGGGCCCGGAGAGCCCGGCGAAGTCTGCGACGGCGACGACCCCGGCGCCGGGCCTCCCGGTTCGGGCAGGGTCTCCATGGCGGCGCAGAACTCCTGGGCCGTGTGGTAGCGCCGTTGGGGCTCGGGTTGGAGGACCTTCTGGATGATGAGGTCCACGTCCTTCGGGATGTCCGCCGCGAGCCTCGACGGCGGCTGATAGCGCATCTCGCGCTTCTGGGCCAGGAAATTCGGGCCCTCGAAGGGCAGGCGACCGGTGATCATCTCGTAGAAGACGATGCCCAGGGAGTAGAGGTCGGATTCCTTGAACACGCTGCCCAGCTCCTGCTCCGGAGCCATGTAGGCCGGCGAGCCGATGGGTTCGGTCCAGGACAGGCGGGCGGCGATCTTGCGCGCCTCCAGGCCGATGCCGAAATCCGTCACCTTCACGACGCCCTCGCGGGTGATCAGGATGTTGGACGGGGTCAGGTCGCCGTGGATGGCTTTCTTGTCGTGGGCGTACTGCAGGGCTCCCAGCACCTGCCGGAGCACGCGCTTGACGGACGGCAGGGCGATCCTGTTGCCGGCCTCCAGGAACTGATTCAGGGCCGGGCCCGCGACGAATTCGACGGCGATGTGGACGCGCTCGTTCTCCACGAAAACGGAATACACCTCCGCCAGATTGGGGTGCTTGAGCCCCGCCACCAGCCGCGCCTGGGCCAGGAACCTCTCGAGGTCCTTCTCGCTCCGGTGGAACTCGTCCCGGATGCGCTTGACCACCACTTTGCGGTTGCCGGAAGCCTCGGTCGCCTCATAGGCGTTGCCGAGCGTCCCCTTGGCGAGCTCTCGTACGACCCGGTAGGCTCCGCCGAGCAGCTGGCCGGCCTGCAGGGGCTGGGGAAGAGGGGTCGCGTTCATGCCGAGGACGGGGGTCGGGACCGGGGTGGCGGTTATGGACGGGGACTGGGCCGGGTTGCCGAGTTGGGGGACGGGCGGCGTGTCCGTGGCGAGCTTGACCGGGACCCCCACCACGGTCTGCGCCCGCGGGGGCTTGCGCCGGACGGCCCAGAAGATGAGAGCGCCCAGGAGGAGCACCCCGCCGGCCACTCCGGCGACCAGCATCTTCCTCTGGGTCGCGGCCTTGACCTTCAGCAGGGAGGCCGCGTAGGCGTTGGCGTCCTGGTTCAACGCCGCCTGGGCCGCGTTCACCGAGCGTTCGATCTCGTCCGGGAAGCGGTCCAGGGCCAGGACTTCCTTGAGGTCGCTCTCGACCTCCGGCTCCTGGTTCCCGCTCAGGAACTTGGAGATGATCATGGTGCCGCGCTTGAACTGGTAGCCCTTGCGCAGGTCTTTGAAGCGGTCCAGCATCTCCCGCAGGCCCAGGAGCCGCTCGTTCATGTCGCTGCGCAGGGGGTTGCGCTTCGCGTCGAGCGTCCGCGGGTCGGGAGTGCCCGCGTAGGACTCCGAGAGCTTGCGCACCTCAGCCGTGGCGGCGTCGAGCTTGATGGCCTCCTGGCGGATCTCCTCCTGCAGGTCCTGGATCATCTTCAGGTCCGGGGAGACCGCCGGCTCCGCCTCCTCGACCGGCGCGGCGGCAGGCGCGCTTTGCCTCGGAGTCCGTTTGGGCGCCGAATGGCAGGGCAAGACCAGCCAGGCCGTGAGCAACAGGCCCGCGTTCATTGGGGGGAGGATAGCAAATTAGCCCGTCGGCAGGGAGAACTGGAATGTGGAGCCCTTCCCGAGCTCCGAGTCCACGCCGATGCTTCCGCCGTGGGCGCGGACGATCTCGTGCGCGATCTTCAGGCCCAGGCCGAAGCCGGCGCGCCGCATGGTCTGGGCGTTCTGGGCCTGGAAGAAGCGCTCGAAGATGCGCGGCAGGTCCTGCTTGGAGATGCCGATGCCGGTGTCCCGGACGCTGATCAGGACGGAACCCGACATGATCGCGGCCTGGATGAACACCGAGCCGCCTTTCGGCGTGTACTGGATCGCGTTCGTGGAGAGGTTCTGGATGACCTGGCTGATCCGGAGGGCGTCCCCGCGCAGTTTGGGCAGGCCCTCGGGCACCGTCGCGTGCAGGCGCACGCCTCGTTCGCCCGCCGTCACTTGCACCCGCGCGATGACTTCCCCGAGGACGCGCGAGAGGTCGAGCTCCTGGAAGTTCATGCGCAGCTTGCCGGATTCGATGGCCGCGAAATCGACGAGGTCGGAGATGAGGGCGTTGAGGGTGTCGGCGGCCGAGTGGATGTTGGACACCATCGCGAGCAGGCCCTTCTCCTTGACCTTCATGCTGAGCATGTCCGCGTAGCCCCGGACCGCCGTGAGGGGGTTCTTGACGTCGTGGGCCACCATGGTGAAGAACTTCGTCTGGAACGAGGAGCGGCGCTCGAGCTCGAAGTGGGTGGCCTTGAGCTCGCGCAGGAGACGCGCGTTCTCGATCTGGAGGTGCCTGCGATCCAGGGCGCGCAGTATGGAGAAGCGCAGGCGGGAGGGTTCGACGGGCTTGAGGAGGCAGTCGTCTAAGCCCACTTCGACGGCCTGGCTGACCGAGGCCAGGTCCCCGCCCTCCGGCCGGCGCTCGACCATGAGGATGATGCGCATCTCCGGGTCTATCTCGCGGAGCTTCTGCGCGAGCTCGATGGCGGCCTGTCCGCTCTTGGCCACCGTCGTGCTGAGCACGGCCAGGTGGAATACGTCCCGGGCGGCCCGGTCGAGAGTCGTCTTGGTGTCCGCGCAGGCGCAGACCTCGTAGCCTTCCTGCATGAGGTCCCCGCTGAGCTCGGCGAGGGATTCCTTGCTGTCCTCCATCAGCAGGATGCGCCCCAGGCAGGTCGGGTCCATCGTCGGCCTGCCGAGCAGCAGGTCGAGGGCGATCTCGACGAGCCGTCTGGGGAGGAAGGCGGGCCTGGAGTAGCGCAGGGCGTGCTCCGCTGCATGGATCGGGCTGCGGCTGTCCACCATGAACAGCCTGGCGGTGGGGTCCGCCTGCCGGACCGCCGTGACCGCGGTCTCGACCTCGAAGATGTCCCCGGACCAGGGGGCGATGAGACAGCGGCTTGCGCCTTCCGTAGGGTTGCTCAGGATCTGGGAGAGCGCCTCCGGGGAATCGACGGTCATGGCGTCGATCCCGGCGTCCTTGAGCCGGGAATGGAACATGCCGGTCAGATGGAGGGTCAGATCCGCGAGGAACACCGCCGGCGCGTTGTCCAGGAGCTGGAGCATGTCCAGGAAGGCCGGGTCCAGCGGCCACTGCAGGCGCACGACGGGCTCCTTGTCCGCGGTCGGGTACGTCGCCTGCGGAGGGTCGAGGAACACGAGCTTGGGGGCCCCGGGCTGGCAGTGGATGCTCAGCAGGTGGCGGCGCTCCTTCTCGCGCAGGGACAGGGAATCGGCGAGCACTCCGGCCAGGGGGGAATCCTTCGCCTTCCAGTGCGCGGCGGACTCTTTGGCGAAGGCGACCTGACAGAGCTCGACCCCCCGTTGCCCGCAGGATCTTCCCAGGGATTCCGCGAGAGCCTTGTCCGAAGTCACGAGGATGACGCGCGGTTTGCCCATTCGGACCTAAATGATATATTAAACGTGCCATGTGTGGTATGCCTTGATGCCGGGCAAGCTGCGGACTTCCGATGCCGGGTTCCGCGGGCTGCTGCTGTCCCAGGCCCTCGGCGTCTTCAACGACAACGCGTTCAAGACCCTGCTCGCCCTGGCCGCGGTGGCCGCGATGCCCCCGGATCGGGCGAGCCGGCTCATCGCCGCGGCGGGGGCTCTCTTCATCCTCCCGTTCATCCTCTTCTCCAGTCTCGCCGGGGCCCTCACGGACCGCTACGGCAAGAGGGATCTCATCCTCTTCTACAAGGCGATCGAGGTTGTCCTGATGGCCTTCACCTTCCCGGCCCTGCTGTACTTCAACGTCCCGGTCCTCCTGGGCCTGCTGGCCCTGCTCGGCATCCACAGCGCGCTCTTGAGCCCGGTGAAGCTCGCCATACTCCCGGAGATGATCGAGGACTCCGGACTCTCGCACGCGAACGGCCTCGTGCAGACGGCGTCGTTCGCCGGCATCCTGCTCGGCACCATGGCCGCCGGGCTGCTGGTCGGGCATCCCCGATGGGCGGCCGTGACCTTCGTGGCCGCCGCGGGCGCCGGGCTGGCCGCCAGCCTGCTCGTCCCGAAGCTGCCCCCTGCCGGGAGCCGGGAGCCTTTCCGGCTCAACTTTCTCGCGCAGACCTGGGGCAACCTGCTCGAGATCCGCCGTTCCCGCGGCGTGTATCTGGCCCTGGTGGGGAGCGCCTACTTCTGGTTCCTGGGCGCGGCCTTCCAGATGAACATCCTCGTCTACGGCAAGGAGATGATGGGAGTCGGGGAGGGGTGGCTGAGCGCTCTGCAGGCCGCGGTCGCCGTCGGCATCGCATCCGGCAGCTTCGCCGCCGGATGCCTCTCCGCGGGGCGCGTCGAACTCGGGCTCGTCCCCGCCGGCGCCCTCGGCCTCGTCGTCTTCTCCCTTGACCTGGCGTTCTCGTTCCGCTGCGAGTGGCGCACCCTGGCGGACCTGTTCCTGCTCGGCGCGAGCGGGGGCTGCTTCGTGGTGCCCTTGCAGGCCTTCGTCCAGCAGCGCTCGCCTGAGGCGGAGCGCGGCAAGGTCATCGCCACCGGGAACGTGCTCTCCTTCGTCGGCGTGCTGCTCTCGTCGCTCTTCCTGTGGGCTTTCACGTCGGTGTTCAGGCTGCACGCCGCGCAGGTGTTCCTCGTGTTCTCCCTCATGACGGCCGTGGTGGCGGCGTACATCATCCGGACGCTCCCGGACGCCCTCATCCGCCTCGTGTTCTATCCTCTCGCGCACATGGTCTACTCCATCCGGGTGGAGGGCGCGGACCGCATCCCCCTGAAGGGGCCGGCCCTTCTGGTCGCGAACCACGTCTCCTACGCGGATGCCGCCATCATCTTCGCCGCGTCTCAGCGTCCGGTGCGCTTCCTGATGCTGCGTCAGTTCTACGACGCGCCCGTGGTCGGCTATTTCTTCCGCGTCATGGGCTGCATCCCCATCTCCGGGAGCGATAGCCCTCGCGAGATGGTCCGCTCCATCGTAGATGCGAGGACCTCGCTGGCGCGGGGGGAGCTGGTCTGCATCTTCGCGGAAGGCGAGATCACCCGGCTCGGGCAGATGCTCCGGTTCAAGAAGGGCTTGGAGCGCATCGTGCGGGGGCTCGAGGCTCCGGTCCTGCCCGTGCATCTCGACCGCGTCTGGGGGAGCATCTTCAGCTTCGCGCGGGGCCGGTTCTTCTTCAAGTGGCCGAGGCGTCTGCCGTACCCGGTCACGGTCAGCTTCGGCGTCCCCCTTCGGGCGGGCTGCACCACGCACGAGGTGCGGCAGGCCATCCTCGGCCTCGGGGCCGAGGCTTTCCGGCATCGTCTGGACGAAGGGCGGGCCCTGCCCATCGCGTTCCTGCGCGAGGCGAAGCGGCATCCCTCGCGGCACGCGATCACGGATTCGACCGGAGCGGACATGACGTGGGGGGGAGCTCTGGTGAAGAGCTACCTATTGGGCAGGCACCTTCTAAGGATGATCCCCGAGAAGGGGAACAACAGCACGGACGACGACCTCCCCGACGGCTCCGCCGTCGGGGTGCTTCTCCCGCCCACGGCCGCCGCAGCGTTGGCCAACTACGGGCTATCCTTGATGGGCAAGGTCCCCGTGAACCTGAACTACACCTCCTCGCCGGACCTGGTCCGGCAGTGCGCCGCAAGAGCGGGGGCTTCGGCCATCGTGACCTCCCGCAAGTTCCTCGAGAAGCTCGGCTGGCAGGCGTCCGCGGAGATGGTCTTCGTGGAGGACGCGGCCGCGCGCATCGGCGGGTTTGAAGCCGCTTTGACCGCGGCCTGCATGCTGGGACTGCCCTGCTTCCTCGTGGAGAGGTTCTTCGGCCGGCGCGGTCTCCGGCCTTTGGAGAGCCTGGCGACCGTCATGTTCACCAGCGGCTCGACCGGGGTCCCCAAGGGCGTCAAGCTCACGCACGCGAACATCCTCTCGAACATCGAGGCCATGGGACAGCTCTTCGAGCCGACGCGGCGCGACCGCATGCTGGGAGTCCTGCCGTTCTTCCATTCCTTCGGCTTCACGGGCTCCCTGTGGTTCCCTCCCCTGGGCGGCTTCGGCGTCGTGTACCATCACAACCCGCTGGAGGCGAAGCGCATCGGGGAACTCGTCGAACGGCATGGGGTCACGCTGCTCCTGGGGACGCCGACCTTCCTGCTCGCCTACATGCGCAGGATAGGCCCTGAGCAGCTGCGCAGCCTGCGGGCCGTGATCGTCGGCGCGGAGAAACTGCGCGAATCCGTGGCGCAGGCGTTCCGGGAGAGGTTCGGGAAGCTCCCCCTGGAGGGCTACGGGTGCACCGAGCTCTCCCCGGTCGCCGCCGTGAACATCCCGGATTTCGAGTCGGACGGCATGCGGCAGAGGGGCATGAAGCCGGGCACCATCGGGCACCCCTTGCCGGGCGTCCTCATGAAGATCGTCCATCCCGAGACCGGCGAGACGCTCCCCCCGGGCCAGGCGGGACTCCTCCTCGTGAAGGGGCCCAATGTCATGAAGGGCTACCTCGCGGACGCGCAGAAGACCGCGGAGGTCCTGCGCGAGGGCTACTACGTCACCGGGGACGTGGCCTCCATCGACGAGGACGGCTTCGTCACCCTCACGGACCGGCTGAGCCGCTTCAGCAAGGTGGGCGGGGAGATGGTGCCGCACATCAAAGTCGAGGAGAAGCTGCACGAGCTCTCGGGCTCCGTGGACCACTGTTTCGTGGTGAGCGCTGTCGAGGACCCCGGCAGGGGCGAGCGCCTGGTCGTCCTATATAAGGGAGACCATGACGTGGAGGGCCTCTGCAAGGGGCTGGGCGAGGCGCTGCCCAAACTCTGGGTCCCGGACCGGGGCGGGTTCCACCGGGTGACCGAGTTCCCGATGCTGGGCTCGGGCAAGCTCGACATGCAGCGCGTGAAGGCCATGGCCAAAGAGCTGGAACCCCGCGATTGAGCCGATGATCGACGTCCACGTCCACCTCATGGCCCTTCCCACGCCGACGAACGGCTGCCGGATGTCGCGCCGCATGAGGCGCAGCCCGGCCGTCCTGGGGGTGGCCTTGAGGGACGGCCTGCCCTTGAGCGACCCCGAGACGACGAACAGGCGCTACGTGGAGCAGCTCCTGCGCCGGCTGGGTTCCTCGGAGCTCGTCTCGGGCGCGGTGGTCCTGGCCATGGACGGGGTCTACGACGGGGCCGGGGAGCTCGACGAAGGGCGTACGGACGTCCTCATCTCCAACGATTACGTGTTCCAGGTCGCCGCCGCCCATCCCCAGCTCCTGCCCGGGGTCTCGGTGCACCCCGGGAGGAAGGACGCGCTCGACGAGCTCGAGCGCTGCTTCGCTCATGGGGCGGCGCTCGTGAAATGGCTGCCGAACGCCCAGGCTTTCGACCCGGCCGATCCGCGCTGGAGGGGCTTCTACCGGGCCCTGGCCAGGCTCGGCCTGCCGCTCTTGAGCCACATCGGCTTCGAGTTCAGTCTCATCGGGAGCGACCAGTCCGTGGGGAACCCGGAGAGGCTCCTGCCCGCGCTCGAGGAAGGGGTGACGGTGATCGCAGCGCACGGCTGCTCCTCCGGCGTGGTCTACGAGAGGCACTTCGGCGCGATGCTGGACCTGGCGCGCAGGTTCCCGAACCTCTATGTCGACACCTCGGCCTTGAGCCTGCCCAACCGGGTCCTGGCTCTGCTCATGCTCAAGCGGCATCCGGAGCTCTTCGACAGGCTCCTCTTCGGCACGGACTACCCCTTGCCGAGCTTCAGCTATCCGGCCCTGCTCGCCTTTTCACCCAGGGGGTTCTTCGCCGCGGTGGCGGCCAGGAGTTCCTTCGACCGCATGGTCCGCGTCCTGGAGGCCGTAGGCGTGAGACCCGGAGCGGACTTCGACTCGATCCGTCATAGGTGAGGTTTCAAGGTTAGGCGTTTCTATATTTCAAGGTTAGGCGTTTCTATATTTCAAGGTTAGGCGTTTCTATGGAGGAGATAGCATGGACACCGTGAAGCTTGCCGTGGTCGGCGCAGGTCCGGGAGGCTATGCGGCGGCGTTCTACGCTGCGGACCAGGGCATCGGGACCGCTCTCATCGACCTGGAGGCGACCCCGGGAGGGGTCTGCCTGCACCGCGGCTGCATCCCGTCGAAGGCCTTGCTGCACGCGGCGGGGATCCTGGACGGAGCCCAGCACGCGGCATCCATCGGCCTTCACTTCGGCGAGCCGGAGGTGGACCTAGCTAAGCTTCGCGGCTGGAAAGAGGGCGTGGTCAAGAAGCTCACCGAAGGCCTCGGCGCGCTGACGAGGCAGCGGAAGATCCGCTACATCCGCGGCCGGGCGCGTTTGCTCGACGCGCGCTCCCTGGAGGTCCGGGGCGAGGACGGCTCGAGCCAGACCTTGGGCTTCGAGAACGCCGTCATCGCCACGGGCTCGAGCGGGGTCTGGCCGGGCTTTTTGCCCAAGCTCTCCGAACGCGTGTGGGATTCGACCGCGGCCCTGGCGCTCAAGCGCGTGCCCAAGAGCCTGCTGGTCATCGGCGGGAGCTACATCGGCCTGGAGATGGGGACGGCCTACGCGGCGCTCGGGGTGAAGGTGAGCGTGGCCGAGATGCTCCCGGGCCTGATGCCCGGGGCGGACAGGGACTTGGTCGCGGTCGTGGCGCGGCGTCTGCAGAGCCGGTTCCAGGAGATCCTGCTCGGGGTCAAGGTCGTTGCCGTGTCCGAGGAGGCGGACGGGGTGCGCGTCGTGTTCGACGGCGCGAGCGCCGAAGGCCGGGAGCGGGTCTACGACGCGGTCCTGGTGTCCATCGGCCGCAGGCCGAACTCCGCGGACCTGGGGCTGGAGCACACGCGGGCGCTGGCCGATGAGCGCGGCTTCATCCGGACCGACTCCCAGCGCAGGACCGCGGAGCCTTCGGTCTTCGCCATCGGGGACGTGGCCGGAGAGCCCATGCTGGCCCACAAGGCCAGCGCTGAGGGACGGGTGGCGGTGGAGGCGGTCCTGGGCCGTCCCCGCACGTTCGAGCCCAAGGCTATCCCGGCCGTGGCCTTCACGGACCCGGAGCTCGCCTGGTGCGGGTTGAACCAGACGCAGGCCGAGGCGCGGGGGGTGACGGTGGAGACGGTCCGCTTCCCCTGGGCCGCCTGCGGCAGGGCCGCGGCCCTGGACCGTACCGACGGAGTGACGAAGCTTATCCTGGAGCCGGAGACCGGCAAGGTCCTGGGCATGGGGATCGCGGGCCACGGGGCCGGAGACCTCATCAGCGAGGGCGCCCTGGCCATCGAGATGGGGGCCAAGGCCTCGGACTTGGAATGGTGCATCCACCCTCACCCGACGCTGTCCGAGACCGTGATGGAATCAGCCGCGATGTTCTACGGGACCTGCTCGCACCTCTACAGGCCGCGGCCTACCGCGAAGCCGCGGTCTCCGGCGGCGTGACGCCGATGTTCGAGGCGAACTGGTTCAAGGCCGCGAGCGCGGCCGTCTGATCCGCCGGGGCTCCGGAGCCGGAGCCGGGATAGAACTCGTAGATCACTCCGCTGTCGATGCCCGTGTTGCCGTTCGTCTTCACCCCGAGGCTGCGCAGCAGGGCCAGGGACCCTTCCCCGAACTTGCTCCTGTCGCCGGGCCCTTTGTCCGCGGCGATGGCGACCAGGGTCTTGCCGTTGTAGGTCACCTTGCAGAAATCTCCGAGCTTCACGCCCTTGAGCTCCTCGTAGTGCTTCCAGCCCTTCTTGAGCGGGAGCACGACGTAGTTGACCTCGTCGGCGTTGACCGGGGAGCCGTCCTTGAGGGTGAGCGACGTCTGGCTCTGGTGCGTGGACTTGTCCCCCGCCGCGCCGGCCGGGGCTCCGTCCGAGTCCGCGGCCATGGGGCCTTCGATGCGGACCACGTTCCCGGTAAGGGTCAGGGCGCCCAGCCCGTGCTGTCCGGATTCCCAGAACTCGGTCGGGACATGGATGGGGGCTCCCTCACCGATCGCGGGGACGTCGATATCCCGCTCGGGGATGTGGAATTCCTGGCTGCTCGCCGGGGCGGCAAAGACGATGGACGCGAGGACGACCCGGAAGCTCATACCGCTAGGATGAGCCCTTCGGGCGGTCCGGTTCAGGGGTGAGAGACCTAGGCCGGGGTAGGACTTTATTCCTAAAGAGTGAGAACTTCAACTTTGAAAATTCCTTCGAATATACATATAATCGCCGTCACGCCGGGGTAGCTCAACGGTAGAGCAATCGCTTCGTAAGCGATAGGTTGTGGGTTCGAATCCCATCCCCGGCTGACTTTCCATGGCCAAGCCCAAGGACCCGAAGCCCCGTCCCGGCGAAGACCGGGCGCCGCAGTCCTCCCTTTTCGCGCAGAAGGCCATCGTGTGGTGGCTCCCGATCCTCTACCTGCTCATCTCGGACGCCTTCTACCTGCGCACCTACGATTCCGCGCAGGTCAAGATCACCCTGGTGCAGATGGGGGGGGTGTGCCTCTTCTCGCTCTGGATCTGCCGCCTGCTCGACGAGGGACGGGGGGCCTTCACCAAGACCGACATCGTGACCCTGGCCCCGTTCCTGGCGTACTTCGCCTACGGGATATTCTCGTTCCTGCACGCGCCGTACACGTTCTCGTCTTTGGACTTCTTCCTGCGCAGGGTCTTCTACATGACGGTGCCGCTCATCGTGATCCGGGAATTCAACGAGCCGGGCATCTCCCGGCTGACCCGCATCCTCGTCTGGGCCACTTGGCTCACCGTGGGCTACGGTTTCCTGCAGTGGTTCGACATCTCCTTCTTCAAGCCGGGCATCGGCAACGGACCGGACCCGTTCATCTGGCGCCAGGCGTTCGGCGAGCGCGTCTTCTCCACCTTCGGCAACCCCAACTTCTTCGCTGACTTCCTGGTCATCATCTTCCCGGTCCTGGTGTGCCAGTACCTCAAGACGCGCGAGTTCAAGTACGTCGTGCTCGTCGTGATGCTCCTCTGGGACCTCATCGCGACGCAGACGAAGGGCGCGTGGATCGGGTTCGGCGTCTCGCTGACCCTGCTGACGGTCACCGCCCTGTTCTTCT
The DNA here is from genome assembly GCA_041650695.1 of Elusimicrobiota bacterium. Classification (GTDB taxonomy): domain Bacteria; phylum Elusimicrobiota; class Elusimicrobia; order UBA1565; family UBA1565; genus JBAZKS01. The sequence goes on along the minus strand of JBAZKS010000036.1, from coordinate 21,204 downwards.
TCGACCGCGAGAGGCTGGCGCGGATCTGGAAGGGGGTCCTGGCCGGCGTGTTCGTCTTGGGGCTCATCATCCTCTCCGGGGTGGTCTACAAGCTCAGCACCTCGCGCTGGACCTCGGTGAACTTCCGGTTCTTCACCTGGGAGGGGACCTGGGAGATGACCATGACCCAGCCGCTCGTCGGCACGGGGATCGGCTCGTTCTGGGTCATCTACCCCGCCTTCCGCCGGCCGCCCATCTTCCATATCGAGAACAAGCACAACACGGAGACGGACCATTCCGAGAACGAATACCTCGAGGTGCTTTACGACGAGGGGATCTTCGGGTTCGGGATATTCGTCTGGCTGGCCCTGAGCACCTTCGTGGTCGCGTACCGCTCGCTGGGACAGATGACGGGCAGCCTCAAGAAAGGGCAGCGGGCTCCGCCACGCGCCTACGACCTTCTGGGATATCTCGTGGCCCTGCAGGGCATGCTGGCGCATAATTCCTTCGACGTGAGCATGCGCTTCGTCTCCTCCGGCATCTACCTCGGGCTCCTCTCCGGGACCGTCATCAACCTCTCCCGCGGGTCTTCCTTGACGGAGCTCCATCGCTCCGAGCCCGGCCCCGGCGGGACGGAAGAGCCGAGTGTTTGGGCCGCGCTCTCCGATTTCCTGCTCTGGCCGGCCCGGCTCGGGGCATGGTGCGCTCTCGCGTTCGCCGTGTACAAGATCTGCCTCCACCTCGGGGACGTCAAGAGCGTGGGGGAGGGGTTCGCGGCGCTGCAGGGTCCGCTCTCGAGGATGATGATGGGCGGGGAGGTCCTGCAGTGGTGGATCTCCTGGGGCTGCTTCGTCTTCTGCGCGGCCTCGCAGGTCTTCATCTTCGCCCGGATCGCCTATATGACGCGCAACGCCCTGGTCCCCCTGGTGATCGTGCTCATGGTGTTCCCGTTGAAGCTCACCTGGGGCTTCTTCCGGGCGGACGTGCACCACAACATCGCGATCTACTTCTCCAAGCAGCAGAACTGGGAGCTGGCGCTCAAGAACTACCTCATCGTCGGAGAGCTCAACCCGGCGTTCGTCATGGCGTCCTATTTCAAGGGGAACGTGTTCAACGACCGGTTCAACATGGAGAAGGTCTATAACCCGAAATGGGGGGATGCCGGAGACAAGCCGCGCGACGATTTCGAGAGGGCTCTGGCCGCCTACGCGGAGGTCCGCTCGAAGGCCCCCAATTACGTCCAGATGCATCACCAGATGGGAGTCCTGCACCTCAAGCGGGGCCAATGGGAGCGCGATCAGGCCGCCCAGGCGGGTCAGAAGGGGAACACCGAGGAAGCCGTCAGGCGCGAGAAGGAGTCCCAGGCCTACCTCGACCAGGCCATCGAGTGGTTCAAGCTCAACATGGCTCACGACCCCGTCTTCTCCGGGAACTACTACCGCATCGGCCAGGTCCACATGATGCGGGCGCAGTGGGCCAGGGAGCGCGCCGAGCGCTTGGCCGTGTCTGGCAGGAACGACGAGGCGGAGCGTCAGGAACGCGAGGCCCAGTCCTATTTCGACAAAGCCATCGCGACCTACCGGAGCATGATCGACGCCAAGGCCTGCGAGGTGGACCCGAAGCTGGCGGCCAAGCCCTGGCTGCGCAAGACGATCCTGGCCTACCATGAATGGTACGCGCAGCCTGACGGGGTTTGGAAGCATCAGCATCAGGAGGGCCAGTTCGTGGACGGCTACGTGCACTTGGGCAACGCCTATCTCATGGCCAACCGCTTGAGCGACGCCGAGAAGGCGTACCGGGAGGCCTTGCGTCTGAACCCCGACAGCCCGCATGCGCGCCAGAACCTCCAGGTCCTCTACAACCGCGCCCAGAAGATGGGCTTGCTCAAGCTGCCCGCGCTGCCGCAGCCGCCCGTGACCCAACCCGCCGGCGAGGTGGAAACGGGGCGGCAACTGCCCCTGTTCCAGGCGCCGCCTCCCAAGTGACCGCCGTACGCTGCATCCTCCTCGCGCTCCACTTCGTCTGTCCCCTGCTCTTCTTCACGGACCTGACGCGCAACCCTTACATCACGCAGATCGCCCTCCTCCACATGGGGCTGCTGCTCGCCGCGGCCCTGGCGGTCTCCTTCGGCTCGGACGAGGACGGCCTGAGCCTGGCGCTCAATCCCCTGGACCTGCCGGTCGGGGCCTGGCTCGCGGTCTGCGGGGCGAGCTGGGTCGTGGCGTATCTGGGGCACGCGGAGTACTTCCGGGAGCCCATGAAGGCCGAAGGCTCCCGGGTGTTCTTCTTCACGGTCGTGAACGCGGTCCTGGCGTACCTGCTGGCCGCGCGCCGGGGCTCTTCCGGCGAGGCCGAGCCGTCGGCTCCGGTGGGGGGGTGGGCCTGCTTCTGCCTGGTCTGGGGGACGCTCTGGTTCTTCCTCCCGCAGGCGCGCGGCTCTGCGGGCGCTCCGGAGGCGGTGTGGCAGCATCTGTGGAGCGGCTACGGCGCCTTCTTGTGGCTGGCCGGGCTCGCCGCGGTCCTCTGGCTGGGCCGCTCCGGGACCGTGCACGACTACTGGCACCTGGCCCTGAGCGTGGGGTTCCTGGCGGCGGGCTACGGCATCGCTCAGTATTTCAGCCATGAGTTCATCTGGCCCAAGGTCCTGGACCCTTACGGCGGGCGGTCCGTCTCCACGTTCGGGAACCCGAACTTCATGTCCTCGTACCTGGTCATGCTCCTGCCCCTGGCCGTGACCTACTACCTGTGCGCCGCGCAGCGCTCCCACCGGACGATCTACGCGGTCGTCGTCCTCGCCCTGGAAGCGGGCCTGCTCTGCAGTCTGACCCGCTCCTCCTGGGTCGGCGCGGCCGCTGCTCTGGCCCCGCTCGCCCTTTCGCGCAGGCTGCGCCGCCTGGCCAGGCAGGACTTGCGGTTCCACGGCCTCGTCGCGTGCCTCGTCGTGGGGATGGCGCTGTTCTGGCCGCAGAGCAACGTGGTGGGCTACAAGGCCACCGTGCTCGGCCGCATGACCGAGGTCGCCGACGTCTTCCATAAGGGCGAAGGCGTCTACAGCCCGTGGTATCAGCGCGTCCTCATCTGGTCCTGCGCCTGGGCCATGGGCTCCGAGAACCCCGTGCTCGGCAAGGGGTGGGGCCATTTCGAGCTGTTCTACCCCTTCTACCAAGGGCACTTCCTGGACCACTTCGAGATGTTCAGGACGCTGCGGACCCACGCGAACAACGCGCATAACGAGCTGCTGGAGATATTCGCCCAGACCGGCATCGCCGGGCTGGGCGTGTTCCTATGGACCTGGGTCGTATTCTTCCGCAGTTCCTGGTCCTCGGCGCTCCGCACAGCGGCGCCGGCGCAGCCCCTCGCGAAGCCGCCCAAGGGGAAGCCCCCGAAGGAACGGGATGCCGGCGAGGGGGAGAACGTGTGGATCCTGGCCTCGGCCGCCGGGGTCCTCGGCATGCTCGCGGACAACCTGCTCAACGTCTCCCTGCATTTCGCCGTGCCCGCGTTCTTGTTCTGGTGGCAGGTGGGAGCGGCCACGGGGCTGGCCTCCAGGACTCTGCCCTGGCGCCCTGCCTTGCGCCTGAGGGGACGTGCGGCGGCCTGGGCCCTGGCCGGCGTGGCCGGGGCCATGGCGCTGGCGGGGTGCTGGCAATCCGTGCGCGTCTGGAACCGCGAGGTGTACTACTTCGTCGGCTTCAAGTACATGCGGCACAACGACATGCGCCGGGCGATCAGCGCGCTCACGCGCGCGTACGAATGGCACCCGCGGGAAGTGAACAACAACTACGAACTCGGCAACGCGTACGCCCGCTCCGAGCAGCTGGAGAAGGCCGCCTGGGCCTACCGGGAAGCCCTCCACGCGAACGCGGGGTACGACGAGATCTACTTCAACCTGGCCACGGTGCTCAAGGCCCTGGGCAAGCGGGACGAGGCGATCACGAACTACCTGGTTTCCTGGGCGATCAACCCCCTGTCGCATCCGCTCTACGTGTCGCTGACGCAGATCCTGCTCGAGGGAGACCCCCAGCGCGAGCGGGAGCGCCTGCTGCCGGTGCTCGAGGGGGCGTCCGTCTTCTACCCGGACGACGTGACTTTCCTCAACAACCTCGGCTACCTCTACAGCCTCGGGCGGGAGTACGGGAAGGCGGAGTCGACCTACGCCAAGGTCCTTTCCTTGCGTCCGGACATGGCTGTCGCGGAACGGAACCTGCGCACCTCGCTCATGCAGTCGCGTCACGCCGAACCCGAGGTGCTGGGGCGGGTGATGGAGTTCCGCAAGCTCGAGGCCCGTCTCGCGGCCAAGCTCTACGACGAGGAGAGCCTCAGGCTCGCGCGGCTCGCGTCGGAAAGCTTCCCCCGTTCGGCTCAGGCGAGGTTCTACCGGGCGAGCATGGAGCTCGTGCGCGGGGACGTCGCCCTCGCCGAGAAGATGCTGCTCCAGGTGCTCGCCGAGGACCCGAGGCATGTCCCCGCGATGATCAACTACGCCCAGATGCTCGCGCGGCAGGGGCGGCAGGGGGAGGCGGCGCGTCAGTATCGGGCGGCGCTCGCGGCGGACCCGAACAACGCCTTCGCCCGAGAGGAGCTCCGGAAGATGGGCGTCGCGCGCTGATATGGCGCCTGCGGCGAATTTCCGTTATACTTATGCCCGTGAGGCTCTGACATGATGCAGCCGAGCAAGCTTGGAGAGATCCTCGTGCGCGGAGGAGTGATCAACGCGGATCAGCTGGACCGCTCCGCGAAGCTGGCGGCCCAGGAGAATCTTCGCGTCGGCGAGGCCGTGGTCAAGCTCGGTTTCGCGACCGAGGAGGCCATCGCCCTGGCCGTCTCCAAGCTCGTGGGCGTCCCGTACGCTTCACGGGAGAACAAGATACTCCGGCCGGAGAAGGACCAGAGGCTCCACGAGGTCGTCGAGGAGCGCTTCGCCCGGGAGCACTCCGTGCTGCCTCTGTTCCAGGAGGACGGGGTCCTGGCGGTGGCCATGGCGGAGCCCAGCGACATGCTCCTCGTCGAGAACATGAAGGTGATGACGGGCATGGAGATACAGCCGTTCATCGCCACCAAGGCCCAGATCCTGAAGGTCATCGACGAGTTCTACGGCTCGAGCGGCTCCTTGATCGATAAAGTCATGGAGAAGGTCGAGGGGGGCGAGTCGGGCGAAGGCGGGATGGGGGACATCGACATCACCGGCGATCAGAAGCTCGACCTTGACAAGATGGTGGCCCAGGCGAGCGGCGCCCAGGTCGTCGCGGTCGTCAACGCGATCCTCAAGCAGGCCATCAGCGAGAAGGCCTCGGACATCCATATCGAGCGCTACGACGAGCGGGTCACCCTGCGCTTCCGCATCCACGGCACGCTCTACGAGCGCACGCCGCCTTCCAAGGAGGCGTTCAACGCGGTCATCAGCCGCGTCAAGATCCTGTCCAAACTCGACATCGCGGAGAGGCGCCTCCCCCAGGACGGGGCTTTCTCGCTCAAGGTCCAGAACCGCACCATCGACATCCGCGTCTCCATCTGCCCCACCGTGTTCGGCGAGAAAGTGGTCATGCGTATCCTGGACAAGGGGGCGGTGGAGCTCAACATCGGGGGACTGGGCTTGGAGCCCAAGCAGCAGGAGGACTTCCTGAAGGCCGCCGAGTCCCCGCACGGCCTCATCTTCCTCACCGGTCCTACGGGCTCCGGTAAGACCACCACGCTCTACACGGTGCTCAACACCATCAAGACCTCCGAGCTCAATTTCATGACCATCGAGGACCCGGTGGAGTTCAAGCTCGAGGGCATCAACCAGGTGCAGGTGCGCTCCAGCATCGGCCTGACCTTCGCCTCGGCCCTGCGTTCGTTCCTGCGCCAGGACCCGGACGTCATCCTCGTCGGCGAGGTCCGCGACAAAGAGACGGCCGAGACCTGCCTGCGCGCGGCCCTGACGGGGCACTTGGTGCTCTCCACCCTGCACACGAACAGCGCCCTGGAGGCGGTGGTGCGCCTGGTGGACATGGGCATCGAGCCCTTCATGCTGGCCTCCAGCGCGCGCCTCTTGGCCGCGCAGCGCCTGGTGCGGACCGTCTGCCCGCATTGTCGGCAGGCCTACCGGCCCCCCCAGCAGGAGATCGACCATTGCCTGAAGGAGTGCGCGCTCAAGCCCCTGCCGGACCCGAGGCAGTTCACCTTCTACAAGGCCGTGGGCTGCGACCGATGCCACAAGACGGGGTATTCGGGGCGGAAGGCCGTCTACGAGGTCTATTACATCACCAAGAACCTCCGCAACGGCATCTACAAGAAGCACGAGGACATGGAGTACCTGCGTCAGATCGCTCTCGATGAGGGCATGTACAACATGCGCTCGAGCGGCTGGCACAAGGTGATCGAGGGCGTCACCACGGTCGACGAGATACTCGAGGCGACGGTCGCGGAGTAGGGCATGGGCAAATTCGTCTACACGGTCCAGGACAGCCGCGGGGACACCTCCAGCGGGACGCTCGACGCCTCCGACGAGAACGAGGCGATCAGCGCCCTCCAGACCAAGGGTTTCTTCATCCTCTCGATCCAGGCGGAGAAGGCCGCGGCCAAAGGCGTCATCCCGGGGGGCTTCGGCGGCGGGAACGTGAGCGGCCGGGACCTTGTTTTCTTCGGCGAGCAGCTCGCGACCCTGCTCAACGGAGGCGTCCCCCTGGTGCGCGCCCTGTCGCTTCTGGGCGAACATTCGGAGAGCCCCGCCCTGCGCGGCGCGCTCAACCAGGTGACCAAGGACGTGGCGAGCGGATCCTCGCTGCACAAGTCCCTGGAGCGCCATCCGAAGGTCTTCGACACGCTCTGGATCTCCCTCATCCAGGCCGGCGAGATGGGCGGACAGCTCCCCAAGGCCCTGAAGCAGATCGCCTCGTACCTCGAGTCTCAGGAGGAGCTCAAAGGGAAGGTCATCACGGCCATGGCCTACCCCGCGGTGCTCTTCATGATATCGGTCGGGGTCCTCATCTTCTTCATCGTGAAGATCGTCCCGACCTTCGCGGACATCTTCAAGAGCTTCGACCTGGAGCTCCCCGCCATCACCCAGGCCGTCATCATGGTCTCGAACCTCTTCGTCCACAACCTCTGGGGCCTCATCCTGGGCGTCGCGGGAGGGGCGTTCCTCCTGAAGGGGTACCTGGCGACGGAGGCGGGGCAGTACAGCAAGGCGAAGTTCCTCTTCTCATTGCCCTTCTTCGGGAGCTTCGTCAAGAACATCCAGACCGAGCGCCTGCTCACGACCCTTTGCACGCTCATCGAGAGCGGCGTGAGCATCCTCAACGCCATCACCGTGCTCGAGGGGGTGTTCCTGGAGAACAAGATATTCCTGAAGGCCCTCAAGGACGTGAAGAACGACGTGGCCGGGGGCAAGTCCATATCGGCCGCGTTCAAGAAGGCCGGGGTCTTCCCTCCGCTCGTGACGGAGATGATGTGGATGGGCGAGGAATCCGGGAAACTCCCCGACATCCTGGGCACGCTCTCGAACTTCTACCGGCAGCAGATCGACCAGTTCATCCGCCGATTCACGTCCATCATCGACCCCATCATGGTGGTCTTCATCGGGGGCATCGTGGGCGTCATCGTGCTCTCGATCTTCATGCCCATCTTCCAGCTCTCGAAGATCGGCGGCGGGTAGGCCTAAGCCGCAGGCACTCTGAACGTGAACGTCGCCCCGTGCCCGGGACCGCCGCTCTCGGCTTCGACGGTGCCTCCGTGCTTCTGCGCGATGCGCAGGGCCGCGGCCAGGCCGAGCCCGCTGCCGTCCATCTTCTTGGTCGTGAAGAAGGGCCGGAAGAGCCGACCGAGGTCTTGGCGCGCGATCCCGATCCCGTGGTCGAGCACGGTGACGATGTGCGCCCCCCGATCCGAAAGTCTCCACCAGCGGGTCCTGTCGCCGGAGGTGCGCACCGCGACCTCGATGACGCCTCCCGCCGATGACGCCTCAACCGCGTTCTGGAGCAGGGCGAGCAGCGCCTCGTGGAGCATGGACTGGTCTCCCTGGACGGGCAGCGCGCGGCGCAGCACCGGGGCCTTGAGGGTGATGCCCCGCTGACGCGTCTGAGGCGCGATCGCGTCCAGGGCAGAACGCAGGGGCTTTCGCAGGTCCAGACGTTCGAGGTCGATCTCCTCGATGCGGCCCAGGTTCAAGAGGTCCTTGAGGATGGTTTTGCACCGTTCGACCTCCTCCTGGATCTCGGCGAGCTCCTTGAGGGCGTCCGCCCTGCCCGAGAGTCGGTGGGAGAGCACCTCCGCGTTGACGCGGATCGTGGTGAGCGGGCTTTTGATGCGGTGCGCCACCTCTCCGGCCACCCGGCCCAGGGTCGCGAGGCTCTCCAGCTGGATGGTGCGGGCCTGGAAGGACTGTTCCTGCTCCTGTTGGGCCTGCTTCGCGTCGCGTGCCAATAGGGCCAGCAGGAACGTGCTGATCCATAGGAAGTGCATCCGCAGCCAGAACTCGGTGGTCTGCACCAAGCCCATGTTCGGGCGCCAGGCGGAGACCCCGTAGAGCACGGAGGTGACGGCCGCGACCACGATGCTCAGGAGCATGCTCCGGGTGAGCGCGGTGCCGAACAGGACGAGGAGATAGAGCGCGAAGAGGTCTGCGGGCGGCTCGATCCAATGCAGAGCCGCGGAAGCGAGGGACGCGTCGGCCACGAAGAGACCCATCTGCAGCCACCACGCCTGCAGGACGCGGTCCGGGATCCACTGGATGAGGACGAGCGAGGCCGTGAACAGGGAGCACAGGGTCCCGAAGCGGAGAGGCCAGTGCTCGACGCTGTGGCCCTGGAAGATGAACAGCAGCAGCAGGACCGCCATGAGCAGCCCCTGGAACGCGAAGTAGACGCCGCGGCGCTTAAACATCCTTGTCGGGCCGCAGCCTGTAGCCGAATTTGTGCACGGTCTCGATGAGCCAGGCCTTGCTCCCCAGCCGCTTGCGGAGGTTCTTGATGTGCGTGTCCAGGCTGCGCGTCTCCAGGGGCAAGCCGTAGGTGGAGGTGCTCTCGATGAGGAAATGGCGGGGCAGGGCCCGGCCCGGATGGGAGATCAGGAGCGTGAGCAGCTCGAATTCCCTCGGCCGGAGTTCCAGGGGCCTGCCGTCCAGGCTCGCCTCGCGGGTCGAGGGGTCGATGCGCAGCCCGGACAACTCGAGGGCCTCGCCCGAGGCTCCGCCCGGCCGCGTGCGCCGCAGGACTGAGCGGATGCGCGCCAGGAGCTCCATGGCGCTGAAGGGCTTGACCACGTAGTCGTCCGCGCCGAGATCGAGGCCCAGGACGCGGTCTCCCTCGCTCCCCATGCCGGTCAGGAAGATGACGGGGATGGACAGGGTGGCGGCGTGCGACTTGAGGCTCTTGAGGATGTGGCGCCCGTCCCCGCCGGGCAGGCGGATGTCCAGGATGATGATGTCGGGCTTGAGTTTGACCGCCGCGGCCAGGGCCTGGGCGGGCTTCGATACGGATTCCACGCGGAAGCCGTCCGCGAGCGTGACCGTCTTCCCCACGGCTTCGACGATCTTGGGGTCGTCGTCCACAACGAGCACCAGGGGCATCGCCGCATTATATCAATTCACATTTTGTAGACTCCTACCCTTGCGCGATAAGACCACCCTCGACCCCGCCGGGCTCCTCGCCGCGCTCTGCGTCATCGGCGCGGCGCCGCTGCTTCTACGCCCGGTCATGAACCCCGACATCTTCTGGCATCTCAACGCGGCCCGCTGGATGCTGGAGAACCTGGCGTTCCCACGGGCGGATTGGCTGTCGCATACGCTCTCGGGCCAGCCGTGGACCGACTTCGAATGGCTGGCCGAACTCCTATGGCACCTCGTCTACCAGCCCCTGGGGATGAAGGGCCTCTGGCTGCTCAAGAGCCTCTGCTGCTCGGCCGCCGCAGCGCTCCTGTGGCATTGCCTCGGCATGCATGGGGGGGCGGGCCGTCCCTCCATCATCGGGAAAGGCATCGCCGTGCTGGCCTGGGCGCTCGCGCTGCAGACCCGGTTCGACATCATGGCGGACAATTTCTCGATCCTTTTCTTCCTGGGGCTTTGGGCCTGGCTCGAGTCCCGGCGCCTGCGCAGCTCGGACGGATGCCCTTGGCGCGTCTCCGTCGGGGTCGTCGCGCTCTTCGCCCTGTGGTCGAACCTGCATCTCGGGTTCCTCTACGGGCTGGCGCTGCTCGGGATCTATTGGGCCGGGGATGCGCTCCGCGGCCGGAAGTCGGACCTCGGACGGGTCCTGCTGCTCTGCTGTGCGGCGGCCCTGCTCAATCCGTACGGGTTCCGGATATACTCGGTGGCGTGGCAGCACTGGCGGAGCGGCGTCGAGCTCAGTTCCTATCTGCGCGAATGGGAGGCGCCGAGCGTCGTGATCCCCTCGGACTGGCCGTTCTGGGGGATACTCCTGACATCTTTCTCGGCTGTGCTTCTCCGGCGGGGCTTCCTCCGCGATTCCCCGGCAGAGCATGTGGCCGCGCTGCTCGCGTTCGGCCTGGCCGCCTCGAGGCATCGGCGCCTGGCCGCCTATTTCTGCTCCATCGCGCTCCCCATCGCGGCGGCCGCGCTCAGCGGTCCGGGGTCGCGCGAGCGGTCCCCCCGCGTGCGGCGGGCGTTCCTCGTGTCCGGCTTCGCCGCGGTGTGGGGGGCTCTCGTCTGGACTCTGTCGGCGGGCTTTCCCCGTCCGGGATTCTATAACCCCGCCTACCTCCCGGATGGGCTGACGCGCTATCTCGTCCAAGAGCGCGCGCAGCTGGCCGGCCATCGCGTCTTCAATACGTGGCATTGGGGAGGCTACCTCGGATTCCACCTCTACCCGGACCTCAGGGTGTTCATGGACGGACGGTACATCTTCCATCCCCTGCTCGGCCCGTCTCGCGCGGCCCGCGGGGATCCGGAGAGATTCGCCGCGCTGCTCGACCGCTACTCCATAGACATCGCGGCGGTGGCTTACGACAGGCGATTCACGGTGGATGACTTAGGCGCCCGGCCTTTCTATCTGCAGCTCTTCCCGCCTCGGCGCTGGAGCCTCGTGTATTGGGACCGGAAGGGGTACGCCTTCGTGCGGCGGTCGGCTTTCCCGGAGCCGTGGATCCGGGAGCGCGAGTTCCGTCATTTCCGGCCGGACGACCTCGACGCGGCCGCGGCCCATGCCCGGGGGGGAACTGCGGGCCTCTCCGAAGTGTCGGCCGAGGTCGACCGGCTCGCCTCGATCATGGGGGAGGGCTCCGACATCGTGCTGGACGCGAGGCGCTGGCTCCGTTCCCTGGGGCCGCTCGGGAAATGACCCGCCGCCTTCTTCTCGCTCTTGCGGCCGCCGCCGCAGTCGCCGTCGCTGCGTGGGCCCTCTACGGCTACACCTTCGGCTCCAGCGTCCAGCACGGCCTCTACCTGCCGTGGGTGCTCGCCGAGCTGGACCCCGCGCTCTTCCCGAACGACCCTGTCCTCCCGGCGCTGGGCCGGGCCCCGACCTGCTTCTGGGGCGGGGTCGCCCGGCTCTCGGCTTTCTTCGGGCTCGAAGGGACGTGCTGGTGGCTCTGGATGGGGAGCCGGGTCGCGGCCTTCCTGGCGTCCTTCGCCGCGGCCATCGCGCTCGGCGGCGGGATGCTCGGAGCCGCGTTCTCCGCAGCGCTGGTCCTGCTTTCCGCCGAGGTGTTCATCGCCTCCCCCATCGCCGGAGATCCCATGCTGAGGTCGTTCTTGGACGCGAGTTCCTTCTGCTGGCCCTTCGGCCTTCTGGCCGTGGCCTTATGGCTGTCGGGCCGCCGCGCTCTCGCCGCGGCCGGTCTGGGACTCCTCTCCTACCTCAACCCCATGCTCGGGCTCATTTTGGCCGCGTGGCTGGGTCTCGCCGACCTCCTCGAAAGGCGCTCCGTCCCGCGCACGCTGTCCGCGCTGGCCCCGTTCGCCGTATGCGTCGCTCCGCTCGCGTTCCGCTTGCTGGCGTCGCGGAGCGCGCCGGATATGGAGATCATGGAGGCCTGCATCCCGGGGATCTATTCGGCCCTCCGATGGCCGTGGGAACGTTGGCTGCACCTGGCGGTGGCCATGGCTCTGTGCGCAGCGGTGTTCCACGGGCACCCTCGCCGAGCCTCCCTGTTCCCGCTGCTGGGTTCGGCCGCGTTGCTCTGGGGGGTGGCCATCGCGGGGCCCCGATGGTTCGCGACGGCCCAGCTCTCGCGCCTGGACGTGGCTCTCGTCTGGGTCGCTTTATGCGCGTCCGGGCCTCTGCTTCTGGAGAGGTTCCAGGGACCGGGAGCCTGCCGCAGCCTCTGCGCCCTGGCGGCATTCTGGGCCATGGGTTCGGCGTTCGGCAGCATGACCCTGACCGCCTATGCCGCCTGCCTGGTCCTCGCCGACGGACACAGGCGCGTCAGCCCCGCGCTGGGGTTCGCTGCGCTGGTTTGGGGATGCGGGGCCCTATTCCTTCCGCCCGGCAGTCTGTTCCACCTGGGTCCCACGGTCGCGCTGGGGGTCGCCGTTATCGGGGGCTTTCTGGCCGTCGCGGGTTGGACGGACCTGCTGCGGGCTCCGTTCGCGCGGCATCTCGCGGCCGGACTCCCGAGCCTGATGCTGGTCTTCCCCATCCTGCACGCGGTCGCTCTGCGCCCGGCCCTGTCGGAGACGAGGCGCCCCGGCCCTATCGAGGACTGGGCCCGGACTACTCCGCCGGACACTCTTTTCATCGTGCCCCCGGACTGCTCCGGATTCAGGCTCCACGCCCGAAGGCCGGTCTACGCGGAGTGGGGGGACTTCAGCATCGCCCTCTGGGACCCGGAGGCGGCCCGGAGCTGGAAAGAGCGCATGACCCGGCTCGGGGTGGATTGGGAGACTCTGCCGGACGCACGCGCCGAGGAATGGCGCGCGTGGACCCGCGGGCTGCTCCGCCGCGTCCCGGTACTTCCGGCCGGGGGCATCCCGGCTTGGTCCGCGCGGGACGGCCCGCGTCTGGCGCGTCTGGCCCGGGAGACCGGGGCGAGCTACATCGTGGCTCCGGCCGAGGCCGGGCTGAGTCTGCCTGTGGCGTTCGCGTCCGGGGGGATCGTCGTTCACCGGCCGCGTTAGAGTTCACAAGACATTCACATTTCGCACTGGATTTTAGTTTCAGATATCGGATAAACTCAAGACAAGTCGGATATCCAGATAGTCGGGAGGCATCATGAAGAAGTTCGCTTTAAGAGAAGCCGGCTTCACCCTCATCGAACTCCTGGTCGTGGTGCTGATCATCGGCATCCTGGCCTCGATCGCCATCCCGCAGTACTTCAAGGTCGTGGAGCGCGCGAAGACCGCGGAGGCCCAGGCGTTCCTTTCGAACGTGAAGAACTCGAACGAGCGGTACCTGGCGCGGACCGGGGTGTACGTCACGGCCATGGGGAACATCGCCGCGCTGGACGTGAGCTTCCCAGGGTCGTCCCCGAACTACGGGATGAAGAACTTCAAGGTGGCGAACATGGCTCCGGTCGCCACGTGCCCGGGGACCTCGGACCCCGGCTACACGCTCGACGTGCAGCGCATCACCAACAACTCGGGCGTATCGCCGCGCTACGGCTCGTATACGATGCAGCTCAGCCGGTGCACGGGCGATATCTCGTTCGTGAGCTGCGGGAACTGCGATACGGACCTGAATTAGGCGCCGCCGCGCATCCAGCGGTCGGCCACGAGGCCCCAGCCACAGCCGCCATGGCGGCTGGCTGGGGCCTTGCAACAATCTGTTAACAATCCTGAAATGATTAAATCATTCCGATAAGTTAACAGTATGTTGGGTGTTTCCTAGCATGGCTCCTATCAGCCGAACGGTGGCGGCACTCCTTCTGTCGTGCGCTGCGGCGCTTCCATTCGCCTCGGCCCAGCAGCCCCGCGACAACTCCGGGATGAGCAGGCAGATGCGCATGGCCATGGACCTCTACGAGAGGGGCCAGGACCTCGACGCCATGGACCGGTTCATGGAGGTCATGGTCAAAGGCAATCCCTCCGAAAGGCCCAAGGCCAACCAGTACCTGAACCTCATCACGCAGCGCATGGCCCTCGGCGGCAAGCTGGAGAAGCTCCCGCCCACCCCGGGAGGGCCGGCCGTCCTCGAGGAGGTCGCCCCGAAGCCCATCGTGCAGGAGAAGCGCGTGGGGGAGCCCGAGCCCGAGCGCCGCAAGTCCCCGGCGGAACGGGAGCCCGAGCGGCCGGACGAGGAGCGGTTGTCCAGCTCCGACAAGGAGCTCATGAAGCGGGAGATCGACGCGAAGATCCTCAACCGCAAGCGCGTCCTCCTCGACCAGCTCAAGAAGTACATGGACCTGCGGGTCGTCATGGCCAACCCGAGGCTGCCTCGCGCCGTGGGGATACCGACGGGGCTCCTCTACAGCTCCGGGATCGAATTCAAGCCGGAGTCCGCCCCCGTGCTGGAGCTGCTGACCCACCTGGCGTTCAGCCTCGGGGCCACTCAAGTGGTGCTCCTGCCGGAGCGAGCCGTCATCGGGGACGCGAAGATCCTGGACATGCGCCGCGCCATGGGCATCAGCTCGTTCTTCCTCAAGAGCGGAGTGGCTCCCGCCAGGGTGCGCGTCAACCTCCTGGTGTCCCAGGTCGACGTGCCCCAGGAGCTCAGGGATTTCCAGGGGATGCTCGTCCTCTTCGTCTATAATCAACCCCTCACGTTGACGACGGAGAGCTCGATCGGGACCGAATCCGGGCCCCCCATCTCCCTGGGGGTCTCCCCGGACGCCATCGACCCGTCCAAGGGGGAGGGCTCGATCGTGGAGTTCTCGGTCATGGAGCCGCCCGCCGGCATCATGTCGTGGCGCTTCCAGCTCCTGGGACCAGGGGCCAAGGCCGGCGGCGACCTCACGGTGCTTCAGGAGGTCAAGGGGTCCGCGCCCGTCTTCCATCAGGTCTACTGGAACGGGCGGAGCAAGTATTTCGGCCCGGCTCTCGCCCCGGGGCGGTACGAATGCGTGCTCTCCGCCACGGACATGAAGAACAGGTCCCACAAGCGCTACGCGTGGGTCACCGTGCTGGGCGTCAAACCGGAGGCGCCCGCGCTGGTCGCTCAGGCCTCCCCCGGGACGGCGTCCCCCGACCTTGAAGCCGCTGCCAAGGAGCCCCCGCCGGCGGAGCTCCCCTCGGCCAGGACTTCCATAAAGAGGGAGGACCTCGGCCTTCGGAAGAAGACCGTCGGCAAGCGCCGGTCTCCGACCGCCGCCCAGCGCGCGAGGGCCCGCAAGAGCGCCCTCAAGAAGGCGAAGAAGGATCCGGCCCCGGAAGAAGCGGCGCCCCCGGGATCCGTCCCCACGACGGACGAGCCGGGCACGACGGAGAGCGGGGCCAAGAGGCCGGAGGGGACGAAGCCCGACGTGGTGAACTATCAGGTGCTCTTCGTCAAGAACACCGCGAACATCACCCCGGACGGGGAAAGCGTCCTGGGGACCGTGGCGGACACCATGCACTACTACCCGCTTGATAACGTCAACCTTCTCGGCTATGCTTATACGGGCGAGACCAACCCGCAGCAGCTCGCTTCTCAGCGCCTGGAGTTGGTCACGAAACTCCTCGTCGAACGGCACGGCATGAAGCGTGAGCGCATAAAATCCGAGGCGCAGGTGGTGGATCAGGAGCTCTATAAGGTAAGCATCTATATCTTATCGACTGGGCAATAGCGCATGGACATCGATCAGATGGTGGAGCAGCTGTCCTTCGGCCGGACGATGCCGCGGCTGGAGTCCTGCCTGGGCCTCCACCTGAGCCCGGAGGCCGTCTTCCTGGCGGAGGTCAAGCTGAGCGGCGGCCGGCCCCAGGTCGTGCATCTGGTCCGTCTCCCCGTCCCCGGAGCCGAGGCCGCGCTGACGGCGAGCAAGACCCGGACCGTCGGCACGCTCAACACGGACCTGCTCGAGGATCAGGAGAAGCTGGTCGGGCTCCTCAAGAAGGCGCTCTCCGATATCGCCTGGGGCTCGAAGCACGTCATGATCACCTTCGCTCCGCAGTTCGGACTCCTTCGGTACTTCGCGATGCCGGCCATCGACCGGAGGTTCTGGAAGACCGCGGTCCCGGCGGAGGCGAAGAAATTCGTCCCCATCCCGTTCGGTTCCCTGGCCCACGACTACCAGGTCCGGCTGCTGGCGCCCGGACCGGATCGAAAGCCGAGGATGGGCGCTTTGTTCGGCGTCACGCACGCCAAGAACGCCCAGAACATACGCGCGCTCATGGAGAAGGTGGGGTTGACCCCGGTCGGCACGGAGCTCGCCCCGTGCTCGGTGGAGCGGCTCTGGGATTGCGTGAATCCCCAGCCGTCCCCGGCGCCTTACGCGCAGGTGCATTTCGACGGCGGGCACATCCGCATCCTCATCTCCGACGGAGGGCTGCCGGTGTTCTTCCGCGAGGTGTTCCTGCCGAGCGACGCCACGGTCCTCGACCGGAGGAAGATCGACTTGGGAGGCTGCATCGATTTCGCCCGCAAGCAGATCGGGCTCTCCGGGCAGGAGAGCGTGAGGCTCAGCGGCAAGATCGGCGAGATGGGGGCCTGGCGCGATGCCCTGGCCGAGGACCTGGGCAAGCAGATCGCCTACATCGACGTGGATAAGGAGCTGGGCCTGCGCGCCGGGCAATGGGGGGGCTACGCAGCCATCGGCAGCGCGCTCCGGCCCCTCACTCCCACGCCCATCACCCTGGACCTCAGCGGGATCAACCGCATCACGGACGAGGACCGGCACTCCGCCAAGGCGATCCTCCTCCTGGGGATCCTGGTGGGCGCGGGCTTCCTCGCCGCGGGAGCCTACCGCTATCTCCAGTACTCGGTCCAGAACCGCACGCTGGGCAAGATGAGCGCGGACGCGGAAGTCTACAAGGCGTTCCAGGGGAAGACGTCGGCGGAGGTGGAGCAGGAGATCGACAGCATGCGCGCGAAGGTGAATTCCTTCGGCGCCATCGCGGCGCCGCAGGTCCCGCTCACCTACCTGCTCGAGGCGCTTTCGGACACCATCCCGCGCTCCGCCTGGGTCACGGAGATCGCCTACGAGAACCCGCTCTCCGGCGGGCGCAAACAGGCCCGGAAGCTTTCCATCGCGGGCTGCGTATCGGACCGCAGCCGGGCGATCGAGCAGGACATCGCCTACAAGTTCGCGGAGGCCTTGCGGCAGGATGAGAGGTTCAAGATGGCGTTCCCCCTGTGCGACCCCGAGGTGACGGCCCCGTCGCAGGACTTGTCGGAGTCGAGGGACGCGGGCGAGAACCTCGACACGAGGGAGCGCAACGCCACCCGCTTCACCATCCGCTGTCGAAGTCTGAAGGAGGAGGGCTGATGGCCCCGGCGAAGATGGACCTCCGGCAGATGTTGTCGGGCATCCAGGGAGAGGCGCTCGTGCTGCGGGACGCCTTCCGGATGCGGGGAGGCAAGTTCTTCGCCAGGCCGATCGGCATGGCCGCCATCGTCATCTTCTGCGCCTACTACTACGTCTATACCCGGGCCGGCTCCGGGCTCGACCGCGTGCAGAAGATGCTCGATGCCGCTCAGGCCACGGCCCAGTACGCCGACGAGTACAAGAACCTCAAGGCGCGCCTCGACGGCCTCAGCGCACGACTCCCCCCGGAGACCACCGCGGCGGAGGATTGGCTCCTGGGGGCGGTCCGGCGCACCCTCCGGCAGGAGGGCATCGTTCCGGAATCCACCTCGCCTCCCAAGGAAGCGACGGGCGATACGTTCCGCTTCATCTCGATCTCGGTCAAGAGCAAGGCCAGCTTCCTTCAGGCCGCGTCGTGGATCTCGCGGATCGAGCGCGGCGCGGACCTGCTCTTCGTGCAGACGTTGCGGTTGAGCAAGGAACACAAGCCCATCGGTACGACGACGGTGGACGTCACGGTGACGAGCGTGGCGCGCAAGTGAGGCTATGAAAGGCAGATTGATGGCGTGGCTGATCCTGCTGGGTGCGCTGGCCGTGCCAGCCGTGCTCTTCTGGAATTGGTGGGTGAAGATGAAGACCTCGAGCACTGCCTACGAGGTCAAGCTCAAGCCGGCCCAGGAGGGGGGCGGGGCGTTCGGGGACGTCCGCTCCCAGCCCGGAGGGAGCCTGCCCAACCCCATCCAGGCGCCTGCGGCGACGACGGCTCCGGCGGCTCCGCCGCCATCGTCGACGCCCCCGGCCGTCCCGCCAGCCGCGGAGCAGCCTCCCGCGGCGCCCGTCCAGGAACCCTCGGCTCGTCCCATGGACCCCGACGGCATGCCGCCGACTTTGCCGCGCCAGAGCCAGGAGCCTTCCGGGCCGCATGACTCGCGCGCGGAACCCATCCCGACGGACCGGGAGAGGATCGATTACGCCCCGAAGAGCTCTCGCGACCCCATCCTTTCGATGCTCGACGAGCAGAAGCTGACCATGGAGCGGGAGGCTAAGGCTGCGGCGCAGCAGGAGCTGGCGGCGCAGCTCAACGCCGTCAAGAAGAAGGCCGTCAAGAAGAAGGAGGCGGCCAAGCCCATCGACCAGCTCATCACGGTCCAGGGCATCATCGCGCTCCCCTCGGGGACGTCCGCCATCATCAACGACGAGGTGCGCGGGCAGGGAGACAAGGTGCACGGGGCGACGATCCGGAAGATCACGTCGCGATACGTCATTTTCACGTACGAGGGGAGGAGCTTCAGCAAAGAGGTATCGAAGTAGGGATGTCCGGCCTGGCTGTGGGGAGGAGTGCCATGATGACACCATATCGGGGCAGCAAGGGACCGCGTGTGAGCGCCGTTCTGTGGGCCGTCGTCTTCGCCTGGGAGATGCTGGCGGCGGCTGCGGCGCCGGCCTTCGCGCAGAGACGACGGGCCGAGCCGGAGGTCAATCCCCAGTTCCAGGACGAGCAGCGCTCGGGCGGGGGGCCCGTCGGCGAGGCCCCTCCCGCCGGCCCGGTCGAGGAGCCGGCGGCCAGCGAGCAGCAGGATCCCGGCCTGGGCGCGGTCCCCGCCGCGCGGGCGATCCGGGTGGGGGCAGTCCCGGCGGAAGAGGCGCCGCCGCCCGCGCCCACGAACCCTCTCGACACGCGGATCGTGGTGCGCGTCAAGAACGCTCCCCTGGCGACCTTCCTGGACACCATCTCCGCGCAGGCCAAGGTCAACTTCATCATCACCGAGGGTCTGGAGGAGAAGCGCATCACCGCCTTCCTGCAGAACGTGACGGTGCGCGAGGCCCTGCAGATCCTCCTCGAGATCAAGGGGCTGACGTACCAGCGCATCGGGCGCAGCAATACCTACGTCGTCTCGCGGCGGACGAGCAAGATCGCCCACCGCATCACGCGCATCTACACCCTGAACTACATCCCCCTGGTCCCGATCTCCCAGAAGAAGGACTTCACGCCCGGCAAGATCACCGGCATGGGCGAGGGCAGCGGCGGCGGCAGCAGCGGAGGGAGCGGGGGCAGCGGCGGCGCCGAGAAAGAGACGGCGGAGCTGGTCTCGGTCCTGAAGGTCCTGAAGACGGTGCTGACCAAGGAGTACGGCAACATCGCGACGGACGCAAGGACCAACTCCCTCATCATCACCGACGTCCCCGAGGTCTTCCCCCAGGTGGAGCAGATCCTCGCGGAGCTCGACCGCAAGGCGCCCCAGGTCATGATCGAGGCCCAGATCGTGGAGATCAACTCGGACCGGGCGCAGGACCTCGGCCTGGAGTGGGGAGGCTCCACGGGCGAATTGGCGACCTATACCGGGCCCAAGCGCGACACCACGTTCCCGCTGAACGTGCCGAAAAGCCTCGAGACCGCGCACTTCTTCGACCCCATCGGCGGCGTGATCAGCGCCGTCGGGGGCGACAAGGCGACGGCGAGCGATGAGGGCGACTCGAGCGGCCTGACCCAGATGATGTTCCGCAGCAACCTGCAGACCGGCCTGCTGGACCTCACCATGCTCAAGGTCGTGCTGCGGGCCCTGGTGAGCCGGGCGGAGGCGCGCTTCCTGGGCAAGCCCAAGATCCTGACGCTCAACAACAACGCCGCGGTCATCCAGATCGCGCAGAGCCAGGCGGTGTCCATGGAGTCGACCACCTCGGGGGGAGGCACCGGCATCACCTCCTCGGGGACCCAGGCGGAGCGCTTCGCCACCGGTCTGAACCTCTACGTGGTCCCGCAGGTGAACCAGGAGGGCTACATCACCATGCTGGTGCAGCCGTCCTTCACGAACGTGATCGAGTCCAAGATATCCTCGCAGGAGGTCCCCGTCTTCGACCCGACCACCCGCGCCGCGCAGACCCTGGTGCGGGTCAAGAACGGGCAGACCCTCGTGCTCGGCGGGCTGCTGGAGTCCAAGGAGACCAAGGCTGTGCGGAAAGTACCTTTCCTGGGGTACATCCCGCTCATCGGCTGGCTCTTCACGAGCGTGAGCAGCCAGAGGTCGAACACGGACCTGGTGATCTTCATCACGCCGACGATCGTCACGGACTAGGCCCCGGATGGCTGCGCCGCGGATGAGGTACTGCACCGTGTCCCTCTGGAAGACGGTGGACACGTGTGCCGAGCGGATATGGGAGATGCGTCAGCGAAGGGCTAGGGTAGGGTTGACAGTCCGTCGGACCGCTGTTATCATTAGAGCATGAGGGGCATGCGTCGGGACTCCGGCTTCACCCTGCTGGAACTGCTGGTGGTCGTGCTCATCATCGGTATCCTGGCCGCGGTCTCCATCCCGCAGTACGCGAAGACCTTGGAGAACGCGAAGGCCGACGACGCGGCCGCGGTCGTCAAGATGATCGGGACGACCAACCGCATGTTCCAGCTGGACAACGAGCAATACGTGAACGGGCTCTTCACGGGATCCTGCCCCGGGAACTGCCCCAGTCCCATCCCGCCCAGTCCGACCGTCTGCGTGCTCATGCAGTGCCGCTACCTCGCCCGGCAGGACTTCTCGACCAAGGGCTACACGTTCCGCGCCGTCGCCGCGGCGGCCCAGACCTGCGGCCTGGGCACGCGCAACCCGGTGAAGACCTCGACCGGTAGGTACGTGGCGTGCGCCAAGCGCTGCAGCGGGGCCCCTCCCTGCACCAACACGGTGAGGTACCAGAGCTGGGGCTACGCCATGGACGACGCGGGCGTGCTCCATGCCTTCGGGACCGCGAACAATTTCCCGCCCGAGCACTAACAGGGTGCTGATAAACCCCTCCTGAACGGCGCCTCCCATGGCCCGGCACACGTGTCCAACGTCTTCCAGAAGGACACGGTGCCGTACCGCACCGAGCCGTATCGGAAGGCTCGGTACCGCAGGGCGATGGCGTACTCCTTACCCTGCG
>JBAZKS010000035.1:0-56435 GCA_041650695.1 Elusimicrobiota bacterium | reverse complement strand
CACGCGAAAAGCGGCCTACAACGTCGATATACTGCCCTTTTGAAGCCGCCGGCCGACTGTGGTTGACCACAGTTGGTTTGCTTTTACCGGACAGCTGTGTCGGAGCGGAAGTGATGTGGATAAGTCCAAAGAAACGGGGGTGACCGCTGGGGGAGCTCCTCAGCCGAGGAGCCACCGTACCGGAGGCTGAGGGGGCACCAGCGGGCAGGACCCCGCAGATAACGGACGACACTCGGGCTACTTGAGCATCAGGAGCAGGCCGGCCAGGACGAGGAGGCTCAGGCCCAGCCTGCGGGGCCCGTAGGGCTCCTTGTAGAGCAGCCATCCCAGCAGCACGGCCAGCACCATTCCGCTCCTCTTCACCGCGATGACATAGGTGGCCTGCGCCAGGTCAACGGCGAAGAACTGGCTCACCACGAGCACGCAGATGATGAGGGTGAGTACGCCGATGCGCCAGGCGCCGTCCCAGGAGGCCAGGAGGCGGAACTCGTCGGTGCAGCGCCGGACCGTGAGCAGGTAGAGGCTCAAGGACAGCCCGATCCCGTGGGCGGCGGGGTAGAACATGGCGGAGGACGTCTCGACCGCCTTTTTGTCGAAGTTCGAGGTCACGGACCAGATGACGCTCGTGAGCAGGGCGTAGCGGCCGCCCGCGTCGTTCCAGAGGTTGCGCAAAGGCGAGAGGAGCCCGCCCTTGTCCAGGCCCAGGGCGTAGCACCCGCCGGTGCACAGCAGCACCCCGGCCAGGCCCGCGCGGGAAGGGAACTCGCCGGTGATGAGCCGGGTGCTGAGCAGCATCCACGCCGGGGAGAGGGCCAGCAGGGGGTAGACCACGGAGAGCTCTCCTAAAGAGAGGGCGCGGAAGAAGCAGATGATGCCGACCGTGTTCCCGAGCACCGTCATGGCCAACGCGAAGTAGAACCCGGGCTTGATCTCGGGCCAGCCCTGCAGATAGAGGGCTGTCCCGAGCACGGGAAGGGTGAGCGTGGCCGCGACCCAGCCCAGGAATTCGGGCCTGAACCGGCCGCGCAGACGCTTGACCCAGACGCCCTCCAGAGCGTACGCGGCGGCGCAGACGGCCGCGAGGAGGAACCAGGACGGGAGCATCGGGCAGATGATATATAATGTCGCCCAAGATGCGGGTTTTTATCGTCGGAGCCGCGGGTCTGCTCGGCCACACGCTGCTGCGCCGCTGGTACGGAAGACCGGGCTGGGACGTCTCGGCCGCGGACATCTCGCCGGCCGGGCTCAAGGTGGAACGCCTCGACGCGCTCGAGCCCGGCGCTGTGAAAGCCGCCGTCCAGCGGCTCAAGCCGGACATCGTGATCTTCCCCGCGTCGAACCCTCACGTGGACTTCTGCGAGACGAATCCGCAGGAGACGCGGCGCCTGAACGTGGAGGCGACCCTGTCTGCGGCCCAGGCCTCCATCAGCCTGGGCTGCAAATTCGTTTTTTTCTCCTCGGACTACGTGTTCGACGGGATACGGGGCGATTACCGTGAAGAGGCCCTGCCCTTCCCGTTGAACGAATACGGCAAGCAAAAGCTCGAGGTCGAGAAAGCCCTGGCCGCCTACGGCGAGAAGGCCCTCACGGTCCGGCTCTCGGGCCTTTTCGGCTGGGAGCTCAAGCCCAGGAATTACGTGCTCCAGGTCCTTTCCAGGCTCCGTTCGGGGGGGGAGGTCACGGCTCCCGGGGACATCGAGTACTACCCGACCTTCGCGGAGGGCTTCGCGGACGGCTTATCCGTGCTCCTGGAGAAGAACGCCTCCGGCCTCATCCACCTCGCGGGCTCCGAGCGCCTGACCCGCGCATCTTTCTCCCGCCTCATCGCCGAGGTGTTCGGCTTGGACGCCAGTCTCATCGTCCCCCCGCCTCAGGGGTTCCCGCCTCCGCGAGCCCCGAGGCCCAAGAGGTCATTCCTGGACTCTTCCAAGGCCAAGACCCTCTTCGGCGCATCGGTGGGGGACAGCCGGCGCGGCCTGGAGCGCATGCGTGCCACGGAGGCCGAATGGTCCGCGTACGCGGCGGGGATCCGATGAAGCGCATCGGCGTGGGCGGGCTCCACCTCGGGCCGATCGAGAAGTCCTACCTCCGCCGGGTCATCGAGTCGGACCGGCTCTCCTACGGCCCCATGACGAGGCGCTTCGAGCAGGTCTTCGCCCGGGCGCACGCCTGCCGCTTCGCCGTCTTCTGCAACTCCGGGACGAGCGCCCTTCACCTGGCCTTGGCCGCGCTCAAGGAGAGGCTCGGGTGGAAGGACGGCGACGAGGTCCTGGTCCCCGCCGTCACCTTCATCGCGACCGCGAACGCGGTGCTCCACAACCGGATGCGGCCGGTCTTCGTGGACGTGGACCCCCGCACCTACAACCTCGACGCGCGCCTGCTCGAGCGCGCCCGGACCCGCCGCACCCGCGCCGTCATCCCCGTGCATCTGCTGGGCCTGCCCTGCGACATGGGGCCCATCATGGCGTTCGCCGGGAAGCGCGGCCTGCGCGTCATCGAGGACTGCTGCGAGACCCCGTTCGCCCGGTACAAGGGCCGGGTCGTGGGCTCTTTCGGCGACGCCTCCTGCTTCTCGACCTACGCGGCCCACTACATCGTGACCGGCGTGGGCGGCTTGGCTCTCACGAGCCGGCCCGGCATCCATCTTCTCATGCGGAGCATGCTCAACCACGGCCGCGACACCGCCTACCTGAGCATCGACGACGGCTGCTCCCGCCGGGTCGTAGCCCGGCGGTTCCGGTTCGTACGCATCGGATACAGCTTCCGCCTCACCGAGCTCGAGGCGGCCATGGGCCTGGGGCAGATGCGGCAATGGCGGCGCATCGCGCGGCTCCGGAAGGCCAACGCCGCCCGCCTCACGCGGGGGCTCCGGGCCGTGGAGGACCGCGTCCAGCTCCCCTACATCCCTCCCGACCGGGATCACATGTTCATGATGTACCCCATCGTCCTGCGCAAGGGGAGCAAGCGCGGGCTCATCCATCACCTTGAATCCCGCGGCATAGAGACCCGGGACCTTTTCCCGCTCGTGAACCAGCCCGTCTACCGGAAGCTCTGCGGGGACATCGAGGATCGGTACCCTGTCGCGCGCTGGCTCAACCGCGGGGCCTTCTACGTGGGCTGCCACCAAGGGCTGAGCCTGGCCGACATGGACCGCGTGGCGGAGACGGTCCGGGATTATTTCAGGGTATGCCGGTGAAGCCCAAGACGGCGCTGCGCCTCGTCATCCCCGCCTACAACGAGGGGAAGAACTTGGCGTCTCTCTGCGAGCGGATCCGGCTCTCCGTGAAGCCCCTGGAACGGCCGTACGAGCTCTTCATCGTGAACGACGGGAGCGTCGACGACACCGAGGCGGTCGCCAAGGAGCTCTCAAAAGCACACCCGATCAAGCTCCTGCGCCATGAGCGCAACCGCGGCATCGCCGCGGTGTTCCTCACGGGCCTGCGCGCCGCTCTCGAGGGAGCCGCGGAGGACGACGCGGTCTTCATCATCGAGGGCGACGGGACCAGCTCCCCGGAGCTCCTGCCGCGGATGCTCGAGGCCCTGACCCCGCCGTGCGATGTGGTCATCGCGTCCCGCTACGTCCCCGGAGGTTCGTACAAGGGCTTCCCGGTCAAACGCCTCCTGTTGAGCCGCGGGGCGAACCTGCTCCTGCGATGGATCTGCCCCATGGCCGGGGTCCGGGACTACACCATCTTCTTCAGGGCCTACCGGGCCGGGCCGCTCCGCAAGGCCGTCTCGGCGTACGGCGACCGGTTCACGAGCGTCGGCGGCTTCGCCTGCAACGCGGAGATGCTGCTGCGCCTGAGGGACCACATCAACGCGGTGCGCGAGATCCCGTTCGAGTACGACTACGCCCGGAAGAAGGGGAAGAGCGGCATGCGCATCTCCGACAACCTGCTCTCCTACGCGCGTTTATTCCGGATATTCCACTTCGAGAGGAGGCGGGCATGAGACCTTCCCGCAAGCGCGTCGCGCTCATCACCGGCGGGGCCGGGTTCATCGGGGTGAACGTCGCCCGCAGCTTCATGGCGCGCGGGTGGCGCGTGTCCGTGTTCGACGACCTGTCCCGCAAGGGGACGCGCGGGAATCTGGAGTGGCTCAAGTCCCAGGGGCCGGTGGACTTCCGCCTCGGCGACGTCCGGAGCCTTCCGGCCGTGCGGCGGTGGGTGGCCGGCTGGCCCGGAGCCGAAGTCGTGTTCCACCTCGCCGCGCAGGTGGCGGTCACGACCTCGGTCACGGACCCGCAGACGGATTTCGAGCGCAACGCGCGCGGGAGCTTCAACGTGCTGGAGGCGGTGAGATGCAGCGGCCTTCGGCCGCTGCTCGTGTATTCGTCCACCAACAAGGTCTATGGAGGCATGGAAGAGGTCCGCGTCCGCCTGCGCGGCGCCCGCTACGGCTACTGCGGCCTGCCGCGCGGCGTGCCCGAGACCCAGCCTTTGGACTTCCATTCGCCCTACGGCTGCTCGAAGGGCGCGGGGGACCAGTACTTCCACGACTACCACCGCATCTACGGGCTCCCGACCGTGGTGTTCCGGCAGTCCTGCATCTACGGCCAGCATCAGAACGGGACCGAGGACCAGGGCTGGCTCGCGCACTTCATGATGGCCGCCCAGGCCGGAAAGGGCATCACGGTCTACGGGGACGGCATGCAGGTGCGGGACGTCCTGCACGTCGACGACTTGGTGGAGCTCTACTGGACGGCGGTCCGCAAGCGGGGTCTGTGCGCGGGCCGCGTCTACAACATCGGCGGCGGGCCCGGGAACCTGCTCTCGCTTTTGGAGCTCATCGCCTGGATCCGGCAGCGGGGGGTGCGCCTGAGCGCGGCCAAAAGCGGGTGGCGGCCCGGGGACCAGCGGGTCTACATCTCCGACATCAGCAAGGCCAAGGCCGAGCTGGGCTGGTCCCCGCGCATCCGCGTGCGCGAGGGTCTCCGGCTCCTCTGGGACTGGCTGAGGGCCCGCCGATGATCTTCTCCATCGTCATCCCGGCCTACAACGAGGAAGGCGCGGTCCAGGACACCCTGCGCCGCTGTCTGAAAGCGGGGGAGGGCCTGGTCGCGGCCGGGCTCGGCCTGACCGAGGTCGAGGTCCTGCTGGTCAACGACGGCTCCCGGGATAGGACCGAGGCGCTCGCCAGGGAGGTCGCCGGGGTCCGGGTGCTCGCGCACGAGGCCAACAAGGGCTACGGCGCGGCCATCAAGACGGGCTTCAAGGCGTCCAAGGGCGAGTGGATGGGCTTCCTCGACGCGGACGGGACCTGCGACCCGGAGTTCTTCAAGGAGCTCCTGGCCTACGCCCTGCGGGAGGACGTGGACGTGGCCATCGGATCGCGCATGCACGCGGGCAGCCGCATGCCCCCGGTGCGGGTGCTCGGGAACTGGATCTTCCGGACCATCGTCAACGTCATCGGCGGCACGCGCGTCAGCGACGTGGCCAGCGGCATGCGCGTGCTCCGGAGGAGCTCGCTCGAGCGCCTCCACCCGCTCCCGGACGGACTCAACTTCACGCCCGCCATGAGCGTGCGCGCCATCCTGGACCCGGAGCTGGCCATCGGCGAGCTCCC
The DNA here is from genome assembly GCA_041650695.1 of Elusimicrobiota bacterium. Taxonomy (GTDB): domain Bacteria; phylum Elusimicrobiota; class Elusimicrobia; order UBA1565; family UBA1565; genus JBAZKS01. The sequence continues at coordinate 50,870 of JBAZKS010000035.1, read as the reverse complement.
CATGCCCTACGAGGAGCGGGTGGGGGAGTCCAAGCTGGACGCGGTCAAGGACGGGCTGCGCTTTCTGCGCGTCATCCTGGAGACCGCGCTGACCTACAAGCCGTTCAAGTTCTTCGCGAGCACGGCGGCCATACTCGCCGCGGCGTCGGCCGGCTTCCTCTTCCTCAGGCTCGGGGGACCGAGCGCGGCTCCGGTGCCGTTCTACCTGGCGCACCGCTACATCGAGCAGTGGATGTTCTTCCGCCTCATCCTGACCTCCGTGCTCCTGGCCACGGCCGTGTTCCTGACGGCCCTCGGCCTGGTGGCCCAGTCCATGGTGGGGCTCATCAACAGGGAAGAGGACCGCTACGGCCCGGATTCCGGCGCGCTCGGCAAGGTCCTGGACCGCTTCGGCCTGTTGGGGTGCCTGTCCTTGGCCTTCGCCGTCCTGGTCAACTACCGGCCCCTGGCCTCGTACATGGCCTTCGGCCAGATCCCTCCGGAGTTCTGGGTCTTCCCGGTGGTGGGGGCCATCTTCGTCCTCGTCGGGTTCGAGTTCCTCGCCTTCTCGGCCATGGCGCGCATCGCCCGCCTGCTCTGGGAGCGGGAGAAGTACCGCAGGCCGGGGGATTGAATGGGCTTCTGGGACGACGCGAGGGTCCTGGTCACGGGCGGAGCCGGCTTCATCGGCAGCCACGTGGTGGACGAGCTCCTGCGGCGCGGCAAGGGCCTGAGGGTCGCGGTGGCGGACGACCTCTCCCGGGGCAGTCTGGACAATCTGCGCGGGTCTCTCGACCGGGTCCATCTCGAGAAGACGGACCTGAGCGTCCCCGAGGAGTGCCGGCGCGTCTGCGATGGCCAGGACCTCGTCCTGCACCTCGCGGCCAAGGTCGGCGGCGTGGGCTACAACGCGGCCCATCCCGCGACCATGTTCAGGGAGAACGTCCGCCTCGACTCCAACATCATCGAGGCCGCCTCGCTCTCCCGCGTGAAGCGCCTGCTCGTCGTGAGCTCCGCGTGCGTGTACCGCCACCACTGCACGATCCCCACCCCGGAGTCCGAGGGGTTCTTGGACTGGCCCGAGGGCACCAACGAGGGCTACGGCTGGGCCAAGCGCATGGCCGAGTTCGAGGCCATGGCCGCGGGCAAGGAGCACGGCCTGCGCTGCGCCGTGGTCCGCCCCTGCAACGCCTACGGGCCGAGGGACCATTTCGATGAGGAGTCCTCCCACGTGATCGCGGCGCTCATCCGCCGTGTGACTGCGGGCGAGGACCCGCTGCTCGTCTGGGGCGACGGGAAGAGCACCCGGAGCTTCCTGTACGCGGAGGACTTCGCGCGGGGCCTGCTCGACCTGTTCGAGCGCTGCCAGGACGCGGACCCGGTCAACCTGGGCACGGAGGAGGAGGTGTCCATCGGCGACCTGGCGTCCATGATCGTGCGCCTGGCCGGCTCCTCCGCGAGGATCGTTTTCGACCCGTCCAAGCCCTCGGGCCAGCCGCGGCGGCGGTGCGACATCGCCAAGTCCCGGAGGATCGCGGGCTTCGCCCCGCGGGTGGGGCTCGAAGAGGGGCTGCGCCGCACCCTGGCGTGGTACAAGGAGAGCTATGGAGCGTAGCATCGTCATCCTGACCTTCAACGAGATCGAGGCCGCGCCCAAGATCTTCGACCGCATCCCTCTCTCCTGCGCCGACGAGGCCTTCGCCGTGGACGGGGGCTCCTCGGATGGGACCATCGAGTTCCTGCGCTCGAAAGGCCTGCGCGTCGTAGTGCAGGAGAAGCGCGGCAGGGGCGAGGCGTTCCGCGTCGCCATGCGCGAGGCCAAGGGCGGGCACGTGGTCTTCTTCAGCCCGGACGGCAACGAGGATCCGACGGACATCCCCAAGCTCTTCGAGCTTTTGCGCTACGGCGCGGACATGGCCATCGGGTCCCGAATGATGCGCGGGGCGTTCAACGAGGAGGACATCCATTGGTTCAGGCCCCGGAAGTGGGTGAACCAGGCCTTCTCTTTGGCCGCGAACCTGCTGTGGAACCGCGGGCCCTACGTCACGGACACCATCAACGGGTTCCGCGGCGTGAGCAAGGCCGCGTTCGAGGCCATGCGGCCGGACGTGGACGGGTTCGTGGTGGAGTACCAGATGTCCATCCGCGCCATGAAGCTGGGGCTCAAGGTGGTCGAGCTCCCCACGCGCGAAGGCCAGCGCGCCGGGGGCGAGAGCACGGCCGTGGCCCTGCCCACGGGGCTGGTCTTCGTCCGCCAGCTGGTGAAGGAGATCATCGCGGGAAAGGATTTCTGATGGAAACGCTCGCCTTCGCCATCAGGAAGGAGCGCGCCATGGCAGCGCGCTACCGGACCCTGTCCAGGGAATCCCCCACCCGGGAACTGAAAGAGGCCTTCGACCTGCTGGCGGACGAGGAGGCCAAGCACGTCGTGATGCTGCAGCGGGTGCAGACCGCCATGGCCGGGTGGGACGAGTCCGCGTTCCTGGAGGAGCATCACAAGGCCATCGAGCAGGCGGCCGGCCGCATCGGCGAGGCGGCGGCGGCCAAGAGCCTGCTGGATGCGTATCAGGAGGCTCTGGCGCGCGAGCGGGAGAGCGAGGCCTTCTACAAGCAGGCCGCTCTCAAGGAGACGGCCGGCCACCTGCGGGGGACTTTCTACTTCCTGGAGGGCATGGAACGCGACCACGCCAAGCTGGTCGAGCGCGTCATCAGGCTGGTCTCCAGGGCCGACGTGTTCGTCGACCCGGGCAAGAAGCCGGCTCGGGAGTAGACGGCCCCGCCGCGCTCATGCTGCTGCTGTCCATCGCGCTGCACACCTGCGCCAGCGTGTGCTGCGTCGAGAAGAAGGCGTAGCTCAGCCGCTGGGGCCGTCCTAAATTCTAATCAAGAGATCCTCAAAGAATAATTCGCTTGACATAATGTAAAGAATACTTTACAATATGTAAGGCATCTATTACTCGCGGTTGGAGGATCAATGATCCAGAATCCCAAGCTAGACGCTGTCTCCTTCAGCATTCATGCAATCGTGCTTGCAGCGCTGGGCGTCCTCTTCAGCACCGCGGCCGGCTCGATGCGCGACCCGCTCACGTGGCTGGTCGTCGTCATCGGGGTCGGGGGGTACGCGTGGGAGGCGCTCAAAAGGTGGAAGGAGGAGCGGATAGATGAGAGGGCGGAACAGATCGCGCATCTGTCCAGCCACATCACCAAGCAGCTCGCTCTCGCCGTGACCTGCGTCGCCCTCGTCTTCGCCATGGCGAGCGGGAACAGGGAGGTGTGCTTTTGGATGCTCCCGGTCATCGCGACGCTGGTCCTTCCGGACCAGTTCCTCCGGCGCTATCTTGGGCAGCATGCGGACGAGCCCGCCGAGGGCCGCAGGGAGCGGCGCATGCGCAGGCTGCTGGTGTTGATCGGCTGCGCCGTTTTCGCGGCGGTCATCGTCTATTTCTTGGTCATGATGTCGCAAGTGCTCGAGAGCTTCCAGCTGAGTCGGCTCGATTCCATCAGGCTGCACCTCGGCGAGCACGCATGAGCCGGCGGGATTTCCGATTGTCGAACAGGCTCAGGGTCCTGCGCGCTGAGACCCGCATCACCCAGGAGGAGCTCGCCGAAGCAGTGGGGGTCTCGCGTCAGACCATCATCGCCATCGAGAAGGGAGACTACGCGCCCTCAGTGCTGCTGGCTCTGGCGCTGGCCCGGCACTTCGGCAAGCCCGTGGAAGAGGTGTTCCAGGCGGAACCCAGCGAGTCTCGAGACTAGCCCGCCGCTCTCTTTGGGCGCCCGCTGTTCAGGCTCCAGGCGGACTCTGCTTCATCGACCCGCACTGGGCCAAGGGTCAATCTCCGGCCTTCTTGCTGATTGCCGGCCTGGTTTCAAAAATCTGGACCTGAAAAGAGAAATATCCTTCGAATGTAAGCATTTATTATTTTCCAATGATGGCGCCATCATTGGAAATGAAAAAACGTAATGATGACAACGCTTTCTTCGTTTTTTCCTCCAGATGGGAGGTGAAGAAGCCTGCTCGACCGTGGGTGACGGCCGCTGGTGTGCGGGGACAGAAGATTCCGCCGGCCTGCGGCCGGCGGGGCTACCCCGCCGCCTGCTTGGCCGCGACCAGGGCCGCGGCGTAGTCCGGCTCCGAGGTGATGTCGGGGACCAGCTCGCGGTAGGTGATCTTGCCGTTTCTCCCCACCACGAACACCGCGCGGCAGGTGAGGCCCGAGAGCGGGCCTTCGTCCAGGAGCACGCCGTAGGACTTGGCGAAGGTCTTGTCCCGGAAGTCCGACGCGGCCACGACGTTCCGGATGCCTTCCGCGGCGCAGAATCGCGAGGAGGCGAAGGGCAGGTCCATGGAGATGACCGTGACCTGCGCGCCCGCGATCTCGGAAGCGTTCTGGTTGAACTTCCGGGTCTGCATGGCGCAGACCGGGGTGTCCAGGGAGGGGACCGCGAGCAGGACCTGGACGATGCCCTGGGCTCCGCCCACCTTCTTCTCGCTCAGGTCCCCGGCCACGACCTTGACCTCGGGAGCCGCGTCTCCCACCTTCAGTTCGTTTCCCGCCAGCTTGATCGGAGTCCCTTTGAAGTTCACTGTGGCCATTTCAACCTCCTGTCCTGCGCGGAGACGAAATCCAGCGCCTCCGGAAGATTCTTAAGCTCCTTGAAATCATGGATGAGCTCCCCTTCCGCGCGGAAGGCCTCGGGCCGCATTCCCTCGAGCTCGGTGGCCTCGCCGGTCACGGTCTCCGGATACATGCGGCCGCCCCGGAAGCGGAGGAACGGGGTCAGCCCCTCTTCCCGCACGATGCGGCCGAGGGCCGCGAACTTGTAGACGTTCCTGAAAGCGTTGTAGGGGGGCTCCCTCAGTCGGGACACGAAAGCGTCGAGCTCGGGGGTCTTGAGATTGAGCGTCTCGGCCAAGGCCTTGCGCCCGGTGCTCTTGTCGAGCTTCCAGAACCCGCCTTTCTGGTTCTCGGGATTGGCCACCAGCTCGACCACCACGTTGCTGCCTTTGGCGGGGTCCCGGGGGTCTTCCATGAGCGCCAGGGCGGCTGAGAGCCGGTTGGGGTCCGCTACCACGGGGGTGATCTGCGTCAGGTCGTTGACCCGGTGCGAGACCATGACCTGGGCGCCCTTGGCCGCCAGGGCGTCGTACACGCTCCCCTCCAAGGGCAGGCGCTTGCCCCTGCCGTCCACCTGGAAGGCGACGCCGTCCTGGAAGAGCTGCATCAGGGTGTAGCCGTGGCCCGCGGGCAAAGCCGGGCTCGCGGGGTCCTGGCCGATGCCCCGGCCGCGGAACACGTACCCGTGGCAGGCCGGCTGTATCAGGAAGTAGATCCCGTCCCTCGGGAACCCGTAGAACTTGTTCTCGAGCAGGTCCTCGAGCACCTCGTCCGCCTCGGCCTCGGGCAGATGCATGACGGCCTGCGGGTGAGCGCCCTTGGGCAGAAGGCTCCGGTACTCCAGCAGTTGCCTCGGGCCGAGCCCGAGGCAACGGGGTTCTTTGTTCTTTTTTTCCCAGCGCGAGACGGCCTCGAGCAGGGCTTTCTGCCCCGGCTCCGGCATCTCCTGGAGGTTCTTGCGCACCGTGGCCCGCTGCTTCTCGGTCAGCGCGCAGGTCTTGCCAAGAAGGGAGAGACCGAGCTGGGACACGTCCAGGAAATACACCGAGCCCAGGCCCAGGCGCGTGGCCGCTCCGCTGAAAAGGAAGTGCGGCACGCAGGCGCCCGAGGCCAGGAGCTCCCGGGCCTTGTCCTCCCACGCGTCCCCGGCCCCCTGGCCCGAGGGGAGCACTCGCGCCACCGCCTGGTCCAGGTCCTGCGCGCGCGTCTTCAGGGCGTTGACCCGGTTCTCGATCGCGGACAGGGCCTTGGGATCCTTGCCGTTGACGGCGTCCACGGCGGCGCCGAACGCGTTGTCCAGCATGTCCCGGAACGCGTTCGGGACCCAGGCCTCGAAGGCCTCCTGCGAGAAGTACGCCGGGTTCACCAGGAGCTCTTGAGCTCTCCGATCTCTTTTTCGACGGCCGTCAGGACGTCGCAGTTTCCGACGGCCGTCGTCATGTTGTTGTGGTCGGTGAAGAGCGGCCGGTCCTCGTCGAGGTGCTTGACCACCGTCCGGACCGCCGCGCGAGCGGCGTTCGTGCCCTTGCCGAAGCCGAACTCCCTGAAGTCCAGGCCCTGGGACGCGGCGATGAACTCGATGGCCAGCACGCCGTAGGCGTTGTCCAGGATCTGCCGGGTCTTGAGCGCCGCGTTCATGCCCATGCTCACGAAGTCCTCCTGGTCCGCCGCGGCCGGGATGGACTGGATGCAGGACGGGGTCGAGAGGATGCGCTGCTCCACGATGAGCATGTCCGCCGTGTACTGGCTGAGCATGTGGCCCGAGTACATGCCCGCGCCCTTGGTAAGGAAGGCGGGCAGCCCGACGGAGAGCGCCGGGTTGAGCAGGCGGTTCAAGCGCCGCTCGGAGAGCACGCTCACCATGGTGACCGCGGCCCCGACCATGTCCAAAGGCAGGCTGACCGGAGTGCCCTGGAAGTTCGCTCCGGTGAGCACCGTGTTGCTGTCCGGCAGGAAGATGGGGTTGTCGCCCACGCCGTTGAGCTCGATCTCCACCTGCTTGCGCGCGTAGGCCAGGTGGTCGCGCGCCGCGCCGATGACCTGCGGGGTCGAGCGCATGGAATAGGCGTCCTGCACCTTGACCTTGAGCTTGCCCGTGACCAGGTCCGAGCCAGCCATGACCGCGCGCAGGTTGGCCGCGCAGGTGACGGCTCCCTTGAACCCGCGCAGCTCGTGGAGCCGGCTGTCGTAGGGCTTCATGTTGGCCATGAGGGCTTCCAGGCTCATGGCCGCCGCGATCTCGGCCTGCTTGAGCCAGCGCTCCGCGTCGTAGATCTCCAGCGCGCCCATGGCCGTGAGCAGGTTCGACCCGTTGATGGCGGCCAGGCCGTCGCGCGCCTGCAGTCCGGGGATGGGGATGCCCGCCTTCTCCAAGGCCTTATGGGTGGGCATGCGCTCGCCCTTGTAGAAGGCCTCGCCCTCGCCCATGAGCGATAGGGCCATCTGGCTCATGGGAGAGAGGTCGCCGCAGGCCCCCACGCTGCCCTTCTCGCACACGACCGGGGTGACGCCCGCGTTCAGCATCGCCTGGAAGGTCAGGGTGATCTCGGGGCGGCAGCCGGAGTGGCCCTTGGCGTGCACGTTCATGCGGCCGAGCATGGCCGCGCGCACGTGCTCGACGGGGCAGGGCTTGCCGATGCCGGCCGCGTGGTTGTAGATGAGGTACTTCTGGAACTGCTTGACCTGCTCGTCCGTGAGCACGATCTCGGAGAACTCGCCGATGCCGGTGTTGACCCCGTACATGATCTCGCGCGCCGTGATCTTCTTGTCGAGCATGCCGCGGCACTTCTTGATGCGCTCGACCGCGTCGGCGGAGAGCTCGACTTTCTCGTTGCCGCGGGCTGCGGCTACGACGTCCTCGATCTTCAAAGAGCTGCCGTCTACGCGGATGGCCATGGTCGGACTCCTGGAATCGGATATGAACTCTGCATATTGAATCAACTACGCACCATTGATTCAATGTCGACTCCCGTAAAAAAGTTATCCCCAACACTTCCGCTCCGGCACAGCTGTCCGGTAAAAGCAAACCAACTGTGGTCAACCACAGTCGGCCGGCGGCTTCAAAAGGGCAGTATATCGACGTTGTAGGCCGCTTTTCGCGTGTTTGGGGATGCTGTCCGGCAAATGGGCTTTTTGGGCTGATTGGCAATCATGTCCCGACATAGGGCAATAAGAGCACGGGAATGTGCTGTTGAGGGATGACGACGGGATTTGCGACGAGAAAATGATTATGGCAAGGTTATTCGGTCTCAGAATCTGCTGTCCGGCAGATTTTCCCCGGACAGATGTGCCGCTCCGGAAGTGATGTGGATAAGTCCGCTTTCAAACCCTTCCCGAAATCTTGCTCGGGGTCCTGCCGGCCATGGGGCCCATCGCCCTCTGCTCGCACTCCGCTTGTGCGGAGTGCTGCGCACCCGGGCGATCCGACCCATGGCCGTCACCCCTCGCGCTCAAGAATGGTTTGCCAGCGGTCTCCAGCTCCCGTAGGAAACGGGGGTGACGTCCGGAAGGGCTTCCCGGCCGAGGAGCCGCTGAACCGCAGGCCGGGAGGGACCCGGACGGCAGGACCCCATTAGGAAACGATAGAATAGGGTCTCGCCATGAAGACGGCGCTGAACACCTATCTCTCCCGGCTGAGCATGTTCAGCCGGAACGTGCGCCTGCTCCTCTTGGGCGACCTGCTCATCGGCCTGGGCCTGACCTTCTGGCTGCTCCTCTTCAACCTCTATCTCAAGGAGTACGGCGCGGACCTGGGGCTCTCCGAGGCGGGGGCGAACGTGTTCATCGGCAGGACCATGGCCATCTCCCAGGTCGCGGCCGCGCTCTTCGCTTTGCCCGCGGCCTGGCTCGCGAGCCGCTTCGATATGAAGAAGGTGCTCATCGGCGCGCACCTGCTGTCCTGTTTGGCCTACGCCGCCTGCATCCTGTCCACCCGGCCCGGCGCTCTGCGCGCGTGCGTGTTCTTCGGCACCGGGTTCTGCGTGTTCTTCTGGGTCCTGGCGGGCCCCTTCACCATGGAGAACACCACGGACAAGGAGCGCACCTACGTGTTCAGCCTGGCGTTCACCCTGCGCCTGGTGGGGAGCATCGGCGGGAACCTTCTCGCCGGGAATCTGAAGGAGCTGGCCTTCGGCCTGGGACTGTCCCAGCTCGAGGCGTATCGCTTGGCCATCCTGTGCGGCCTGGGGGTGAGCGCCCTGGCCGTGGTCCCCTTCTCCCTCATGCGGGGCGGGGCCAAGGCCGAGAAGATGGGCAGCGCGGATTGGGGCTTCTTCGGCAAGGCCATCCTGCCCTCGGCCCTGGTGTCCGTGGGCGCGGGGCTCATCGTGCAGTTCATGAACCTGTTCCTCAAGGACACCTTCCCGGGACTCAAGGACTCCCAGATCGGCCTCTACTTGTCCATGCAGAGCGGCACCATGGTGTTCGGCATGCTCCTGGCCCCGCTTCTGGCCGAGAAGTACGGCAAGGTGCGCGTCATCGTATGGACCCAGCTCCTCTCCATCCCGTTCATGCTCACCCTGGCGTTCACGCGCGATCTGCGCGCGGCCGTGGTCGCCCTGGTCATCCGCGCGGCCTTGATGAACATGGGCGGACCGGTGTCCAACACCCTGGTCCTGGAGCTGTGCAGGAAGTCGGAGCGCGGGCTTTTGTCCGCTCTGTTCACCATGGACTGGAACCTTGCCTGGTCCGTGTCCGCTCTCATCTACGGCCAGATGGGGGGGGACTACACCCGGATGTTCATCGCGGCCGTGGGCCTTTACATGGCTTCCACGACCTGCTACTACGCCTTCTTCAAGGACTCGGAGGCCGAGATGGAGCGGCGAAAAAAGGCCGGGCCGGAGGTGTTCGAGCCCGTATGAGGCGCATCGTCGTCAAAAAGCCGGGCGGGCATGAGGCTCTGGAGCTCGTCGAGTCTCCGGACCCTGTCCCGGGCCCGGGACAAGTCCTGGTCCGGGTGAAGAACGCGGGAGTGAACTACGCGGACTGCCTGGTGCGCATGGGGCTCTACTCCGCGGCCAAGGGCCTCTACCCCGTCGCTCCCGGGTTCGAGTTCGCCGGTTCGATCGATGATGAGCCGGTCTTCGGCATCACCCGTTTCGGAGCCTACTCGGACCGCGTCGCGGTCCCGAAAGAGCAGATTTGGCCCTGCCCCGAGGGCTGGAGCCCGGCGGACTGCGCCGCCCTGCCCGCGACGGCTTTGACCGCGTACCACGGCCTCATGGAGGTCGCCAGGGTCAGGCCGGGCGAGACCGTGCTCATCCATTCCGCGGCCGGGGGCATGGGCTGCGCCCTGGTGCAGATGTGCCGGATACTCGGGCTCAAGTCCATCGCGGTAGTCGGCAGCCGGGCGAAAGTCCGGCTGCCTGAACAGCTGGGGGCGGACAGAGTGTTGGTCCGATCGAGCAAGCTCTGGTCCGAGGTAGAGGAAGGCGTGGACGTCATATTCGACGCGAACGGGGTGTCCACCCTGCGGCCCGGGTTCGAGCATCTGGCTCCCAACGGCAGGCTCGTGGTCTACGGCTTCGCCGAGATGCTCCCTCGCGCGCAAGCCACCCCGTCCTTGCTCAGGCTGCTCTGGAATCGCGCGCGCGTGCCCAGCTTCTCGCCTCTGGAGCTGACCGCGGGCAACAAGACGGTGGCCGGCTTCAACGTGGTGCATTTGTTCCATAGGATTGGCCTGGCGCGCAAGGCCATGTCCGACATCCTGGCCTGGATCCGAGACGGGAAGTACAAGAAGGTCCCTGTGAAGACTTTCCCCGCGGAGCAGGCCGGGAAAGCGCATCAAGAGCTGGAGTCCGGCAGGACCGTGGGAAAGCTCGTTCTAGCCTTCTAAGGCGAGAGCCGGTTCTCTTCCCCGGACGCGGACAGGGTGTTCATGGACGTGCGCACCAGCTCCATGGCCGGGCCCTGGCCCAGCTTCAGAGCGAAGCTGCGGGCCTTGCCGTCGGCCTCGAAGTAGTGCTTGGCAGCCACATCCACCCGCACCGCCTCCCCCGGTGCGCCCTTCACCCGGTAGGAGCCGTCCGGCCCGCGCGAGACCTGCGGGGAGCCCGTGATGTCCAGCACCTGCACGGGCCGGCCGCCCTTGTTCGTCACTTGGATGACCCAGGCCCCGGGCTCGTCCGGAGCCGGCTCGACGGCCACGGTCAGCGAGTGCGGGAACACGATGGCCTGGTCTATGGACCCGATGCGCACAGCCCTGTACGCGGACCCGCCCGAGGCGTCGCGCGGCTTGGAGGCCGGGAAATCGCCGAAAGAGTCGTGCGCCATGAAATACGCCTTGGCTCCCCAGTCCTTGTCCGTCTTGAGCGTGCCGCAGTCCACGGCCTGGCCCGAGTCTTCCATGCAGAAGTACCCCACCACGGCCACCGTGTGCGCGCCCGAGAGCCGCGGGTGCTGCGTATGCTCGAGCTGGACGTACGCGATGCCCCATTTCTCGACGGCCTCAGCCAGGACCTTGGCATACTTGTCCGGGGTCCTGGGCCGCAGCAGGGAGTTGGTGAAGAGCTGCACGTACTGGCCTTCCATGGCGGACATGCCCGGGTCCCACGAGTATTTCCGGCCGGTGACGGGGTCGCTGACCTCGTAGGATTCGTCTTCCAACAAGAGCTCGGCAAAGCCCCGAGGCTGCTGGGGCGAGGAGATGTTGCGCACCGGGTCTTTCTCGATGAAGCCGGGCAAAAGGAAGTAGTCCGGGTCCCCTGTCTTGGCCCGCTCGAAGTATTTGAGCTCGAGCAGGCGGGGGTCGAGGCCCTGCTCGAGAGCGCCGTTGTTGGCGCTCGTATAGACCGGAAGCTCCCTGCCCAGCTGCAGAGCCCACCAGTCGTTGACTGTCCCCGCCGCGTCCGAGAGGCAGGTGAAGGGCGGCTCGTTCGGCCTTCCGTCGTAGGTCCACTCCGGGACCTTGCCACCTCCGGCCCGGATGAGAGCGTTCACGCGCTCGACCCATGTCGCGGTCTCTTCCTGGTTCTTGTGGAAGAGCCTGTCATAGCCCGGGATGGTGCGGGCCATGCCGGGCGGTATGGCGCCGACGTCCAAGGCGAAGCGGGGAGCGGGGGGAAGTGGATCGTCCTCGGCCCGGAGGATGGGCCTGCTCTGCCGGAGCGCGACCGCGTCCAGACGCGGGAGCGCCTTTTTCCCGTCGAAGAGCCTGTCCAAGGCGGGCGCTTCCATGTAGACAGGCGAAGCCGCGAACGCTCCGGCGAGGAGCGCGCTCAGGAGGGGGCAGAGCATGCATCACAGGATACCAGCGCGGGCAGACCCGAGAAAGGAGCGAAAGGCTGTGTATTCAGGGGGTCTTTGGGCCTATGGGGTCAAAGCCGACGCGGCTGTCCCGGCCGCTTCCCGTACGCGCGACACTCCCAAGGCGCGCAGCAGGAACGCCCACTTGTCCGCGATCTCCTGGATGACTTTAGACAGCGGCGTCCCGGCTCCGTGGCCCGCGTCGCGCTCCACGCGCGTGAGTATGGGAGCGTCCCCGGCCTGCGCCGCCTGCAGGGCGGCCGTGAACTTGTGGCTGTGCGCCGGCACCACGCGGTCGTCGTGGTCGCCCGTCATGACCAGGGCGGCGGGGTAGCGCGTGCCCGGCCGGACATTGTGCAGGGGCGAGTACTTGATGAGCGTGTCGAACCCCTCCTGGGTCTCCGAGCTGCCGTAGTCGCTCCTCCAGCCGCGGCCGATGGTGAAGAGGTGGAAGCGCAGCATGTCGAGCACTCCGACCTCGGGCACCGCCGCTCCGAAGAGGTCCGGCCGCTGCGTCATGACCGCCCCCACGAGCAGGCCGCCGTTGGACCCGCCGCCCACCGCGAGCCTGGAGGGCGAGGTGATGCCCCTGGCGATGAGGTACTCGGCCGCGGCGATGAAGTCGTCGAACACGTTCTGCTTCTTGTCCAGCCTGCCCGCGTCGTGCCAGGCCTGGCCGTATTCGCCGCCGCCGCGGATATTGGCCACGGCGTAGACCCCGCCCTTCTCCAGCCAGGCCACGTTGGCCGCGCTGAAGTACGGGGTCATGGAGATGTTGAACCCGCCGTAGCCGTAGAGGTAGGTGGGATTCTGCCCGTCGTATTTGAGGCCTTTCTTGTGCACGATGAACATCGGGACCCGGGTCCCGTCCTTGGACGCGTAGAAGACCTGCTCCACCTCGAAGCGGGAGGGGTCCACGGCGATCTTGGGCCTGCGGTAGGCCCGGGTCTTGCCGGTGTCCAGATCGAGGCGGAACGTGGTGCGCGGGTGGTTGAACGAGGCGAAGGTGAAGAACCCGCGCCGGGTCTCTTTCGCGGACGGGGCGGAGAAGCCGCTTACGGACCCGATGCCGGGCAGCTTGACCTCGTAGCGCAGTCCTCCGCGCGGGCCGTAGACCCGCATCACTTCATGGGCGTCCTTGGACCACACGGCGACGAAGCGTTTGCCCACGCGCTCCACGCCTTCGAGCACCTCGCCGGTCCGGGATTCGGGCAGGACGTCTTTCCAGTTCTCAGGCCCGGGCTTATCGGCGTCCACCATGATCAGGCGGCCGCGCGGCGCGTCTTTCCTGGTCTGGACGAAGAACTTGCTCCCCTCGTTGTCCACGACGGAGTAGACGGAGTCGAAGCCGTCGAACAAAGGCTTGAAATCGGAGCCCGGCTTTTCGAGGTCCTTGATCCAGATGCGGTTCTTGGGCTCGGTGCCCTCGTGCTGGTAGAGCAGGAGGTAGCGGCCGTCCTCGGTCTGGCCGGCGCCGAAGCTCCATTCCGGCTTGTCCGGCCTTTCGTAGACGAGAGCGTCTTCTCCCTGCCTGGTCCCCAGACGGTGGTAGTACACCCGGGCATGGGTGTTGGCGGCCGTGAAGGCGTTGCCGTCCGCGGGCTTGGGAAAGCGGGTGTAGTAGAACCCGAGGTTGTCCTTGCTCCAGGACGCGCCTGTGAACTTGGTCCATTCGATGGTGTCCGGCAGGTCCTTGCCTGTTTCCACGTCGCGCACATGCCAGGTCATCCAATCGCTGCCGGCCTTGGCCACGGCGTAAGCCATGTACTTGCCGTCTTTCGAGAAGGAAATCCCGTCTAAAGCGGCTGTGCCGTCTTTTGAGAGCGTGCTCGGGTCGAGCAGGACCTCGGGCTCGCCGTAGAGCCTGCGCGACTTCATGAGCACTTCCTGGTCCTGAAGCCCGGTGTTGCGGTAGTAGATCCAGTACTTGCCTTCTTTCCACGGGGTGGAGCAGCGCTCGTAGTTCATGAGGCCTTTCAGGCGCCGGGCGATCTCCTCGCGCTCGGGTATGCCGGCGAGAAAGCTGCTCGTGTATTCGTTCTGGGCCTCGACCCAGGCCTTGGTCTCGTCCGAGTTGTCGTCTTCCAGCCAGCGGTAGGGGTCTTTGATCTTGGTGCCGAAATAGTCGTCCACGACCGTGTCGTCGCGCCGGGTCTGAGGGACAGCCCTGCCGTCGAATGCGGCGTCCAGCTGCGCAGGCGAAGCCTGCGCGTTGCCTCCCTGTTGGTCCTTATCAGGAGTAAGAACCTCAACAGCGGACTCTAGAACAGCGTTGTTCTGACTGGGGACAGGCTTCGCTGCCTGGCGTACGGCAGGAACCGGCAGCGCCAAAGGCGCCGCCTGAGCAGCCCTTTCCAGGCGCGCCATCGGGACGGCTTTGGGAGTGATGAGAGCGGCTGATCCTAATGAGGAAGCGCCCAGGCTCGGGGTCAAGCCTGCTTGGAAAGAGGGGAGTACGGAGGCGGGTCCGAGCTGGGCTCCTGAGAACGCTCCGGCAGCGCCGGCTTGCATGCCGGGGGCCGTCGGGACGACTTGCACGCTTTGGGTCTGGCTGAAAGAAGGGTGCGCGAGGAGGAGGACTAAGGATATGGATAGTATGTTCATCTTTGGGTTCAGCGATTATAGGGCCGGATCCCGAAACGCCCTAGGGTCCTTGGGGTTGCGAGCGGGCCGACAGATGGCCTATCCGGATTAGGACCGAAGCACTCGGAGCAGTCCCGCGTGGTCTGGCGGGGTCCTGTCGACCGGGTCCCTCCCAGCCTGCGGCCTTCGGTCCTCGGCTGGGAAGCCCTTCCGGTCGCCACCCCGCCCGATCGAAAAGTCATCCCGAAATACTTCCGGAGCGGCAGTGTCGGGGATAAGTCCCGAGACGACCCGTTCCCTGACTGTGGGCGACCACAGTCGGGGCTGCGGCGGGCGGCCGGGGTCTTGGGAGCTACAGCTGTCCGGCGAAGTCTCTATACGGCTGGATCGCGTTGAGCGCGCGGCGGAACTCGGGCGGGGCCAGTATGGGGTCGTAGCGCACGCGCATGCGCAGTTCGCGCAGATGCTTGAGCGTCCGAAGGACGCTCAAGGGTATAAAAGTCTTCACGTACAGGGGCTCGCGCTTAGCAGCGTCGCCCAGCTCCTTTAGCAGGAACGCACGCGCTTTCGCGGGCTGGAGGTCCTTCCAGAGATAGTTCGCGACCTCGAGCGCAAGTTCGCGCCGCCTGAGCGCAAAAGCCTCGTCCGAGGGCTGGCCCGCCGAGAGAGCCACGAGCGCTTCCTGGTAGTCCCGCTCGTAGTCCCGCGTGATCTGCGACCCGTGCAGAGAGCGCACGGAAAGGGCTTCCCGGATGACCCCCACTTCCAAGCCGCCTGCCAGCATCCTGGCGTAGAGCTCGGTGTCCTCCAGGATGCGCAGATCCTCGCGGAACAGGCCGAACCGGTCGAACGCCTTGCGCCGGATGGCCACGTTGGTGGTGAGATACGGGATGTATTTATCCCCGACCGCGTAGTAGCCGGGCACCTTGCCCTCGGGGATGCGGCGCATGGGGTCGAACACGCAGCCGATGACGGTGTCGAAGCGCATGACGTAGGCGTTGGAGAACCAAAATCCGACCGCCGGACGTTCGGCGGCCGATTCTCTGAATGCCTTGAGCCGTCCAGGCAGGTACAGATCGTCCGAGTCCAAGAACGTGATGAATTCGCTGTCGGACTGTTTTATCGCGTAGTTCCTGCACACATGCTGCCCCTGGTTCTTGTCCCTGCGCGTGTACTTGACGCGCGGGTCCTTGGGCAGCTTGTCGAAGACCTTCGCCGTGTCGTCCGTGGACCCGTCGTCCACCACCAGGAGCTCGAAGTCCTTCTCCTCCTGGCCCAGCACGCTCATCACGGCGGCGGCAGCCATCCGGCTGCGGTTGTAGGTGGGCAGTACGACCGAGAAATACGGCACCTAGCGTCGCGGCACGCGTGTCCAACGTCTTCCAGAAGGACACGGTGCCGTACCGCATCCGCGGTACGGCAGCGGCCTGGTCCTGCGCCGCGTTGGGAAGGGCGTCAGGCGCATGGGTTAGATCTTCGAGAAGATCACGCTCGCGTTCGTGCCGCCGAAGCCGAAGGAGTTGTTCATGGCGGCCTTGATCTCGGACTTCCGCGCCGTGTGCGGCACGAAGTCCAGGTCGCAGCCCGGGCCCGGGTTGTCCAGGTTGATGGTGGGCGGGGCCGCGCCGTCGATGAT
Source organism: Elusimicrobiota bacterium (assembly GCA_041650695.1). Classification (GTDB taxonomy): domain Bacteria; phylum Elusimicrobiota; class Elusimicrobia; order UBA1565; family UBA1565; genus JBAZKS01. The sequence continues at coordinate 34,811 of JBAZKS010000035.1, read as the reverse complement.
GGCCATGACGCAGAAGATGCTCTCCAGGGCTCCGGTGGCGCCGAGCAGGTGGCCGGTCATGCTCTTGGTGCTGCTCACCAGGAGCTTGGCCGCGTGCGGCCCGAACACCGTGTGGATGGCCTGGCACTCGAGCTCGTCTCCGGTCGGCGTGGCCGTGCCGTGGGTATTGATGTACTGGACCGCGCTCGGGTCGTATTCCGCGTCCTGCAGGGCCATCCTCATGGCCCGGGCCGCGCCTTCGCCGCCCGGAGGGGGGGCGGTCAGGTGGTAGGAGTCCGCGCTCAGGCCGTAGCCCGTGATCTCGGCGTAGATGCGGGCGTTCCTCGCCTTGGCGTGCTCGTAGTCCTCGAGCACGAGCATGGCCGAGCCCTCGGAGAGCACGAACCCGTCCCGGTCCTTGTCGAACGGCCTGGACGCCTTGGTCGGCGCGTCGTTGCGGCGGGAGAGGGCCCGCATGGACGCGAATCCGGCGATGGCCAGGGGGCAGACGACCGCTTCGGACCCGCCCGCGATGATGACGTCCGCCGCGCCGCGGTGGATGAGCTGGGAAGCCTCGCCCAGGGCGTGCGTGCCCGTGGCGCAGGCCGTGGCCAGGCAGAGGTTGGGGCCTTTGAGCCCCAGGAACATGCTGACCTGTCCGGCCGCGAGGTTCGGCGCGACCATGGGGATGAAGAAGGGGGTGATGCGTCCAGGGCCCTTGGCGTTGAGTATGTCGTGCTGGAGCTCGATGGTGTGCAGGCCTCCGATGCCTGAGCCGCAGTACACGCCGATGCGGTGCGCGTTGCCCTCGTTCACGACCAGGCCCGAGTCTTTCAGGGCCTGATGCGCCGCGACCACCGCGTACTGGACGAAAAGGTCCATCTTGCGCTGCTCTTTCTTGTTGATGATCTCATCCGGGGCGTAGTTCTTGAGCTGTCCGGCGATCTTGACGTCGTAAGCGGCCGCGTCGAAATAGGTGATGGGTCCGATGCCGGAAACCCCCTTCAGCGCGTTGTCCCAGGTCTCCTTGACCGTGTTGCCCAGCGGGTTGATGGTGCCCATGCCCGTGATGACCACGCGCCGATCCCGCTTGGATTTGCCTTTAAGGATGTTTCCGCTCATTGATATCTACCCCTCTTTGAAGAGTGGTATGGTAACAAAATTGGGCGTCAAGTTGTTTGCTATACTCGAGCCCATGCATGCGGCCATCATCGCCGGGGGGGAAGGCACGCGCATGCGGCCGGTGAGCCGGCAGCCGAAAGCCATGCTTCCCATCCAGGGCAAGCCCCTGCTCACGCATCAGCTGGAATGGCTGAAAAGCGCAGGGTTTAAAAACATATTTTTATGCCTCGGCTACGGGGCAGTACAGATCCGGGATCATTTTCAGGACGGCTCGAGCCTGGGCCTGAACCTGGATTACAGGATCGAGAAAGAGCCCCGCGGCACGGCCGGCGCGGTCAAGGATCTGGAGCCCGAGCTTGGAGAGGACCTGCTCGTGGTCTATGGTGACCTTTTCATCCGGATGGACTGCCCCAAGCTCCTGGATTTCCACGCAAAGCATGCGGGTCTGGCCACGATCGTGGCCAGGCGGACGGACCATCCGGAGGACTCGGACCTGCTGGAGGCGGCGGCGGACGGCCGCGTCCTGAAGGTGGCGCGCGGCCTTTCCACGGATTTGGCTTGCGCGGCCGTGTGGGTCATCCGCAAGGGCCTGCTCGCGTACGCGCCCAAGGATAAGCCCAGCGATTTCGCCAAGCACGTGTTCCCCAAGGCCGTGTCCGACGGGAAGACTCTCATGGCGTATAAGACGGACGAGCTGGTGGCCGACGTGGGCACTCCAAGGCGCTACGAGGCCGTGGTCAAGAAGCTGAGCCCGTCGTGAGCCTGCGCTGGGCCGTTTTCCTGGACCGGGACGGCACTCTCAATGAAGAGGTCGGGCTCATCACCAGGCCCGAAGAGTTAAGACTCATCCCGGGCGTGCCCAAGGCCCTGCTGCGCCTGCGCGAGGCCGGCGCGCTCCTGGTCGTGGTCACGAATCAGCCCGTGGTGGCGCGGGGGCTCATCCCGGAGGAGGCCTTGGTCCCGATCCACGACCAGCTCAAGCGGCTTTTGGCCCGGGAAGGCGTGTCCGTGGATGCGATATATTATTGTCCGCACCATCCGGAGAAGGACCATCCGGAGGCCCGGGACCCGCGCTACAGGCGCGACTGCGGCTGCAGGAAGCCGAAGCCCGGCATGCTGCTCGACGCGGCCCGGGATCTGGGGATCGACCTGGGACGCTCCTTCATGGTGGGCGATCACGGCCGGGACGTCGGAGCGGGCAAGGCGGTCGGGTGCGGGACCGTGCTCGTGGGAAGCCGGGACTGCGCGGACGCGAGGCCGGATGCCCGGGCCGCGGACATGAGCGCGGCCGCGGATTGGATATTGGCGAGGCGACATGATCATCTCTAGGACCCCCTTCCGGATCTCTTTCGCGGGCGGAGGCACGGACCTGGCCGCTTTTTACCGGGATGAGCCGGGCGCCGTGGTGTCCGCCGCCATCGACAAGTACATGTACGTGACCGTGAACAAGTATTTCGACGACAGCATCATCCTGAAGTACTCGAGGACCGAGGTCGTGGACCATGTGCGCAAGGTGAAGCATCCGCTCCTGCGCGAGAGCATGATCCTGACCGGGTTCGACCGCGGCATCGAGATCACGTCCATGGCGGACGTGGTGGGCGGGACCGGGCTGGGCTCGTCTTCCTCCTTCACCGTGGGCTGCCTGCACGCCCTGCACGCGTTCAAGGGCGAGTACGTGCCCGCCGAGCGCCTGGCGGCGGAGGCGTGCGAGGTGGAGGTCGGCCGGGTGGGCGAGCCCATCGGCAAGCAGGACCAGTACATCGCGGCCTACGGCGGGTTCCAGTTCATCGAGTTCATGAAGGACGAGACGGTCCGGGTGTCGCCCATCATCGCGCCGCCCGGGAAGCTGGACAACCTTTTCAGGCATCTGATGCTGTTCTATACGGGCAGGACGCGCGGCGCGTCCGATATCCTGCGCAGGGCGGCGGCCAAGTTCAAGAAGAACATGCCGTATCTGCGGGACCTGCGCTCTTTGGCCGACTCCGCGCGCAAGTCCCTGCAGGAAGGCTCGGTGGACGAGTTCGGCATGATCCTGCACGAGGGCTGGCTGCTCAAGAAGCGCTTGGAGCAGGGCATCTCGAACCCTTCCATCGACAAGGCGTACGAGGCGGCCCGGCGCGACGGGGCCAAGGGCGGCAAGATCCTGGGAGCCGGGGGCGGGGGCTTCCTCCTTTTGTTCGTCCCTCTCGACAGGCAGGCGAGCGTGCGGCGCGCCATGAAGGGCTGGCGGGAGATCGCCTTCAGGTTCGAGCCCGAGGGCTCGAAGATCATCTACGTCAGCGGGTAGTCCGGTCGAGGCGGCCGCAGGATGCGGCCGCCTCATTCCGTACTGCCACCCGGTTGCGACAGGCCCTCCGAGGGCCTGTCGCTTGGTACAACAGAGATCACTTTCCTTACAGGGAAGAACAGCCTTAATCAGGCTTGAACCCGATGCGGGGACGCGGCGGGTCCGGCGGCGCCATGAGCCCCCGGATGGCCTGGAACAAGCTGAGGTACTTGGCGTGACGCCCTTTCTCTAAGATGCCAAATTGGCATCTTAGAGACTGAACTTATATATACGACCGACCCCCCGGAAAAGTTCCCTCTCCCAAAGTGATAGAGTAAGGCCTGCGGGAGCCGGACATGCGATTCATCCACACGGCGGACCTTCACCTGAAAGCCGGGGACTCCGAGGCGGCGAAGCGGCGCCTCGCGGTGCTCCGGGAGCTATGCGCCCAGGCCAAGGAGCTCGACGCCCTGGTCGTGGCGGGCGACCTTTTCGACTCTTTCCCGGAGGCCGAGGACCAGCGCCTGCGCGAGGCCGTGACGGCCGCGTTCAAGCTCGCCGCTCCCAAGCCCGTGCTCCTCATCCCGGGCAATCACGAGCTTCTGCAGGGCAAGGGCGGACATCCCTTGGACGGCCGCTACGGCTTCGGCGAGCACGTGCGCCTTCTTTCCAAGACCCCGGCCGAAAGCGTCGAGCTCGGCGGAGTGCTTTTCTGCGCCGTCCCGTTCCAGGACGGGGTGAGCGGGGCCGAGGCCCTGCGCGCTTTGCCTCCCAAGGACGGCAGGCCCAGGGTGGCGATCCTGCACGGCACCGCGCTCGACAGGCCGAATCTGGCCATGTACGCGGCGGGCCAGGACGACCCGGAAGCGGGCGGGACCATGCTTTTCTCGGACGCGTCCTTGGAAGAGGCGGGCCTGGCGTACGCCGCGTTCGGCCACATCCACAAGCGCGATGAGTGGCAGCTTCCCAAGGGGGGCAGGGCCTCCTACCCCGGCTCGCCGGACATGATCTCCACGAGCGAGGAGGAGGAGCGCTCCTTCAACCTGGTGGCCCTGGAGGACGGCCGCGTGCACGTGGGCAAGACCGCCTTGAAGTCCGGGACGTGCGCCAAGCGCAGGACTTTGTGGTCCTTGCCGGGCCAGGAGGATAAGCTCGGCCGGGAGGCTGCCGCGTTCATCGCCTCCGTCCCGGCCCAGGCCTGCCCCGTGCTCTATATCCGCGGCATGGGCGGCGAGAACAAGCTGAGGGAGGTCGAGGCCAGGATCTCGAGAGAGCCTCGCTCGCCCGCCCCCATCGTGAAGCTGAGGGCCAAGCTGCTCGGCGTGGGCGAGTCCAGCCAGCCCGGGATCGTGTCGGATTTCCTTAAGATCATGACCGAGAAGCTGGGCTCGGCCAAAGGCAAGGAGGCCGTGCTGCTCGTTCGCGCGGCCAGGCTGGGCTGGGGAGCCTTGAGCGGCGAGATGAAGCTCAAGGAGTTCGCGGCCGAGGCCGAGACGGAGGGCATCGATGAGACTGCATAGCATCCTCATCGAGTCTTTCGGCGCTTTGACCCAGGGCGAGTGGGACCTGGCTGGCGGTTCGGCCGTCTTCCTAGGCAAGAACGAGGCCGGCAAGACCACGTTCGCGGACGCTCTTTTGTGCGCGCTCTACGGTCCTCCCGGCGGCAGGGAGTTGAACGACAAGCGGTTCTTCACCGAGCGCTACGGCGAGCCCAAGACCTGGGGCAAGCTCGAGGCCGTGCTGGACGTGGACGGCAAGAAGGGCGTGAAGTCCAAGCCGAGCTCTCCCCAGGCCAAGGAGTTCGCGGATAAGGAGCTTTTCCGCAGGCTTTTGGTCCTGCGCGCGGGCGAGTGCCTCGTAGAGGCGCCTGAGGATTCGGGTTTTCTCCCCGCTTTCAGCCAGAAGATCCTGGGCGGGGGCAAGGTGGACCTGCAGGCGGCCCTCAAGGAGCTTGAAGCGGTCCATTCCGAGCATGGGAACAGGCCTTGGCAGAAGGCCGCCGCCGGGTTGGAGAAGAGGCTCTTGGAGCTCCGGTCCAAGCTGGAGCAGGCGGGCGAGGTGGAGTCGGCAGGCAAGAAGGCGCAGGAGTCGAACCAGAAGGTCCTGGCGCAGAGAGCCAAGATCGAGGCTATTAAAGAGAAGCTTTTAAGCCTTCAGGCCGCCGAGGACAGGCATAATGCCAGGCTTCTCAGAGAGCTTAAGGCCAAGTGGGAAGAGGCTTGCGACCGGGCGCTGAAGTCCAGGCCTTCGGGCTCGACTCCCATCCAAGAGATCCGGGAGAAGTCCGAGGCGGTCAAGCGCTTGGAAGCGGAGCACGCCATGGCCGGCGAGAGCCTGCGCACCAAGGAGGCTGAGAAGCGCCGGCGGGAGCGGCAGGTGGAGGAGGCCGGGCTGGAGTCCTCCAAGCTCCCGGATAGGGAAAGGCGCATGCGTCTGCGCGACGCCCTGCAGGTTCTTGAGAAGGCCCAGGCTGCCGCCGGCCGTTCTCCCGGGACCTCGCCGACGGCCCGGCTCGTGTTCGCGTCCTTGGCAGGCGTGGCCGGAGCGGCCGTGGGCTATGCCGCGCTGCCGGGGTTGTGGCTCGCTTTGCCGTGTTTCGTCATCGTCTTCGCCTTGGGCTGGTGGCTGGGCAATAAGCTGATGTCCCGGTCCTCCGAGGATCCCGAGAGCGTGGAGAAGGCTTGCATCGATTATGAGTACGCTGCCGAGGCTTTAGGCTGGAAAGCCTTGGCCTTGGCCGAGGTGAAGAAGAAGCTCGAGGAGTCTTCCCAGCAGGAAAGCGCCGTCTTGGCTCTGCAGGAGAACGCGCGCAAGGAGGCGCAGGAGGCTGTCGCGGCTGTTTCAAGGCTCGCGGATGAGGTGTCCTCCAAAGACAAGGCGCTTCAGGAGGCCATGCGCTCGCGCAACGCGGCTTTGGCCACCTGGGGAGCCGCCACCACGCACGACGTGGAGGAGCGGGAGAACCTGGCCAAGGCGGCTTTGCAAGCCAAGCAGGAGCGTTTGTCCGAGCTGCGGCGGAGCCTCGGCGAGCCCGGTTTGGCCGAGGACGCGGTCGGCGAGAGGGTGCGTCTGCGCGTGGGCGAGCTGGAAGCCGGGAAGGATCCTTCTGCCGAGCATGCGAAGTTGTCCGAGAAGGCCGTGCTCGCGGAGCGGAGGAATCTGGCGAATTCGTGCCGCGACGAGGAGAAGCGTTTGGAGCGCCTCCTCGACGAGTCTCATACGGCCGAGAAGATCCTGAACCACGGCAAGGGAGCCGTGGGCGATCCCGCCAAGCTCCACGCGGAGATGCTGGACGCGGAGCGCAGGCTCCGGAACCTGAAGCTCTGGCGCGAGGCCGCCGCCGAGGCTCATCGGGTGATCATGGAGCTGGCCGGCGATCTGGAGTATCGGGTCAAGAACCTGGTGGCCGAGGCGGGTCCTTTGTTCAAGAGGCTTTCGGGCGGGAAATACGGCGAGGTGGCTTTGACCGGGGAGAGCGTCTTTAAGAAAGACTCTTTGACGGTGACGCATTGTTCCTTGGGGCAGAAGCCGGCGGCTTGGATGAGCTCGGGCGCCGCGGATCTGTTGTGGCTGAGCCTGCGCATCACCCTGGCCAAGCGCGCATTCCCGGAGGGCGGGGTGATGGTCCTAGACGAGCCTTTCTTGACCTTGGACGTGGAGCGGACCCGGGGGGCTGTGGCGGCTTTGCTGGGGGACTCCGAGCTGAAGGCCTGGCAGTTCTTGATCCTGACCAAGGACGAGAGGACGGCCGAGCTGGCCAAGGCCGCCGGGGCGAAGCTCTTCGAGATGGGATGACGTTATCGAAGTCTCAGTATCTGCGCGGTCTGCAGTGCCGTAAGAATCTTTGGCTGTACCGGCATCGTCCGGAAGTCGCGACTCCTCCTTCCCCTTCCCTGCAGGCGATCTTCGATCAAGGCCACGAGGTCGGGACGCTTGCTTGGAAGCGTTTCCCGGGCGGGAAGCTGATCGAAGAGGATCATCTTCATCCTGATGAAGCCGTTGATTCCACTCGCAAGGCCCTGGGCCATGACGTGCTGTATGAGGCCGGCGCTGTCTTCGATAAGGTCCTGATCCGGGCTGATATCCTGGCGCGGGATAAGCTCGTGGAGGTGAAGAGCTCCACCGAGGTGAAGGACGTGTACCTTCACGATGTGGCTGTCCAGCGTTATGTGCTGGAGGGCGCGGGTTTTAAGATCAAGAAGACGAGCCTGCTTCACATCAATAATAAGTACGTGCGGCACGGGGATGTGGATCCCAAGGGGTTGTTCGCCGAATCCGACGTCACCGAGAAGGTGAATGAGCTCCTGCCTGAAGTGCCGATGCGGGTGAAGGAGTTCCATTCCGTCGTCGCGAGCAAGGATGAGCCCCGCATCGACATCGGGGAGCAGTGCTATGCTCCGTACGAGTGTCCGTTCATCGATCATTGCTGGAAGCACGTGCCCGAGTATTCGATCTACGATATCGCGCGTTTGTCCTGGAAGAAGAAGGATGCTTTGCGCGAGATGGGGGTGCTCAGGGTCGAGGATGTGCCGGATGATTTCGAGCTGAATGCGGCTCAGCGCAAACAGGTGAAGGTCGCTCGGTCGAATAAGCCGTATGTGGATTATGACGGGATCGGCGCGTGTCTTGAGAGGTTCGAGCATCCTCTGTATTTCCTGGATTTCGAGACCGTGAATCCGGCCATCCCTCCTTACGACGGACTGCGGCCGTTCGAGCAGCTTCCTTTTCAGGCTTCCCTGCACGTGCGCATGAAGCAGGGGGGGGCTTTGAAGCATGAGGGTTTTTTGGCCGATGCCCGGACGGATCCGAGAGGGCCTTTGAAGGAGTGGTTGAAGAGCAGGATCGGGCCTAAAGGGTCTGTGCTGGCTTATAACGCTTCTTTCGAGGCGAGGTGTTTGGAGGAGTTGGGAGGGTTGGGCTATATAAAGGAACGGCTGGTAGATGTGGCGGATCCCTTCAGAAAGGGGTTTTTGGTGCATCCTGGGTTCAAGGGGCGGTGGTCTATTAAGGCTGTTCTTCCGACCTTGGTCCCTGGGATGGATTATTCAGGCCTGGAGATCAAAGACGGGAGCGAGGCGCAGTTGGCTTTTATGGGACTTATGAAGGGGACGGGGGATGGGGTGAAGGTCAGGAAGGCTCTAGAGGAGTATTGCGCGCAGGATACCTTGGGCATGGTGAAGTTGGTGGATGTATTGGGAGGGATGCGATGAGATATTCGCTGGTCGCCTTGTTTTTGGCCGTGAGCGTGTGCTCCGGAGAGACGTGGAAGGACATCTTGACCCCGGCGGATAAGTGCTCTTGCCCTTTCCCGGGGGTGCGGGGGATGCCGCAGCTGCCGAAGCCGGCTCATGAGGGCTGGGTCTGGGCTGCGGATCAATTGGAGACCGCGGGCCGGACCAGCATGGGTTTTTATCACGCGCACATCCGGGGCGGCGAGGCTTCGAGGGTGACGTTGAAGTCTTTCGCGTGCCACGATTGCGACAAGGTGTTGAGCGCGTATGACGTGTACGAGAACGCGAACTATGACGCGTTCGATAAGAGGATGAAGGCGGAGCTGAAGGAGTTTCCCGAGGGGGCTTTGAAGTGGGAGGATTCGACCCCGGAGGATTTCGATAGAGAGAAGGGGAAGGAGGCGGAGGATCCGCTGGAGCTGGCGAGCGCGTGCCGGCGGCCGAAGCCTCCGATAAGGCTGGTGGCGCCGAAGGCGAAGGGGAAGTTGTCGGAGAAGGCGAGGAAGGCGCTGGAGAGGCTGGAGAGGGATACGGAGAGGTTCAATAAGGGCCTGGAGAAGGAGTACGAGGCGTTTTTGGGGATGCTGCCTTATGAGAGGGCGTATGGGTGCCGGGAGGTGTTGGAGGCGTACGAGGGGCTGAGGACGGCGGAGTTCGAGGCGTTCGACGGGAGGCGGGATAAGGCGTTGGCCGAGGTGGCGGTGGAGATGGTGGAGTGGAAGGCGCCTTAGGTGCCGGAGATGCATGAGTTCATGAGTTGATGCGTCCATTGGTGATGGCGGCAGTGGCAGGAAAGAGGATTTGAAAAAAGGAAAGGGCTGAGCGTTCGTCTTACAAGCGAATCACGTCTGGCCAAATAGTTCAGCCGCATTTCAGCCCGCGTTAATCCCGAATCAGGACCGCTCGTGTACACTATAGCCAGTGCAAGGCCGGGACCCAAGGACGCGGCCCCGGCCGGAACTGACGGATCAGCACATTCAGGCGTTCGTAGAAAAGCCGAAGACCGTACGCGCGATTAGGAAGGATGAAAGTCCGTAAGGAGCCCGTTGAGAATAACACCTCAACGGGCTCTGCGTCTTCGGCGCCGGAGTGCCATATGTTATCATCCCTCACCCCCTTGCCCACCACCTTCACCTCCATCCGCTCCGGCTCCTCCGGCAACTGCCTCCTCCTCCGCGGCTCCCGCACCTCCCTATTAATAGACTGCGGCCTAAAGACCAAATGGGAGACCCAAGCCCTCCTCTCCACCTTCCCCGTCGCCGCCGTCATCTTCACCCACGGCCACGGCGACCACATCGGCCGCTATCCCATAAAAGTGCTAAAGGAGCGCAAAATCCCCCTCTTCGCGCATGCAAAATGCCTGCCCCACATCACGCAGCGCCTCCAAGGGATCAAAGCGCATTTCAAACTCTTCTCCGACGACCCGTTCCAGCTGGGGGAATTCCAGTTCCAGGCCATACGCCTCACCCACTACCCAGGCATAACCACCTACGGCTTCATCATCACGCAAGACCAGCAGAAGATCTCCATCCTCACCGACTTCCACGCCTGGCCCAAAAGGCTGGTCAAGGAAGCCCGAAACAGCCGCTTCATCTATCTCGAGTCCAACTACGACTACGACCTGCTTCTCAAGAACTACAACCCAAACGCCCGCTATCACATGAGGAACGAGACCGCCGCCCAGCTCCTGTGCGACATAAGACAGGCCAGCGACTTCCCGCCCTCGGCCGTCATGCTCGGCCACCTAAGCGAGGACAGGAACAGGAAAACGCTGGCCCTTCGCGCGGTACGAAAAGAATTCCAGAAAAGACGCGCTCCCTTGGACTTCCGCCTCCACGTCGCTCCCCGCTACTCCCCCCTTTCCGTCCCGGTGCCGGAGATGCATTCATGAGTCGCGGAACACCTCCGTCGGCCGGGCCGTAAATAAGTTAAGATTCAAAAATGTCCGGGAAAAAGAACGCCGTCGCCATCGCCGCCGTCCTCACGACCATGATCCCGGCGCAGGCTCACGCGGATGTGGGTGTCCCCATGATCGCTTTCCTCCATCCGATGTTCATCCTGACGCTCATCCCCGTCATCCTGCTGGAAACGGAGATATACCGCCGCCGCTTGGCGATGTCCTACAAGAAGCTGCTCCTCGCCGTGGCTGCAGGGAACGCGTTCTCCGCTTTGATCGGCTATCCGTTATCGTGGCACCTGTTGGCCCGACTCTACGCGAACTGGCCGGAAAAGATGCTTCCCGACTTTTTGAATCGAATATCCAATAGGACCTTGGCTGTAATAGACGGGCCTTGGTGGTGGATCCCCGTAGGTATTCTTATAGGGCTCATCCCGGCTTACCTCATCTCCGTCTATGCCGAGGGATTCATCATCCAAAAGGTCCTGAAACAAGACCGGCGCGTGATCTTCCCGATCAGCTGGAGAGCCAATCTCTGGAGCTACGGGTTCTTGGTCGTGGTCGTCCTGGGCTGGCTGTCGTATACCTTCCTCCATCCCACCCCTTCGAGCCCCCCGGAGTGGCTTGAACCCTACTACCGCGTCATGCGTGTTCTGTTTCTAATATGGGCTCCCTAGTATTCGGCGCCGGAGACGCATGAGTCCGCTTGCGCCCCCCCGTCGAAGCTGAATATACTGGACTCGTCAAAGGGGCGAGCCCAGGCATCCGCGGCTCGCGGGGGTGGTCCTTGAACACAAAGAAGCTCTTTGCGCTTATCCTCATAGCGGCTATGGCGCCGCTGCGCTGCATGGCCCAGGATTGGCCGGCGCTCTCCCAGCTCAAGGCCGCGGCGCCCAAAGCCCAGCCTGTCCAGCTCGCCGCTCCGGCGCAGCCCGTCTCCCAGGAGACTCTCACCCCGGTGCCCTTCGAGGAACTCTCCCCCAGGACGCGGGCCATCCTGCTCGGCGAAAAAAAACAGGAAGCCCTTATCCCGGACGTCATCGGGACCATCGGGACCATCGTCTCCATCGGCTCCACGCTCATCAGCGTCATCCGCGGAGGGGAGATCGTCTACAACAACGGCTACGCCGCCGTCTATCCCAAGGACGCGGATTGGCGCTACTTCACCTGGAAGAAGCAGTCCGTCTACAGCTTCCGGTACAAGAAGACCACGGCCGGCGTCACGGTGGTGGACTCGGTCGTCGCGGTCTCGTTCAAGTACGACGGCCAATACCAAGGAGCGGGCCGCTACATAGGGAACATCCAGGTGGTGGGCGACAAGTGCTGGACGCTGCTGGGGAACACGCTCCACGTCACGGCGGAGCTCCCCGCCTCCTCCGTGGAGAACCTCGCCCCCCAGACCCCGCTCGACCCGTTGGCGGCCATCTCGCTGAACCTCACGTACGCGAACCAGGCCATGGTCGGCTCCGGGTCCAGGCGCGAGAGCTACCAGATACGCGGGGACGGGAAGATCATCGACTTCGCCACCGGCCTCGAGCCGCCGGGAGGGGCGCACATCGACCTTCCATGACCCTGCTCGCCCTCATCCTCCTGCTCCCTGCCGCGGGCTTCACCGCCGAGACCCCGGTCCTTGACCAGCTCAAGGCCGCTGCCCCGGAACGGGAGCCGATCGCGCTCGACAAGGCGGGCCCGGCGGAGGAGTGGAGCAGGCTCCTGGTCAAGGACAGCGTGCCGGCCAAGGAGCCGCTTTCGGGCGGCGCTTTGCCGCCCGGCGTGACGCCGGACCAGGTCTCCTGCGGCGCCAAGGTCGAATTCCCCATCAGCTTTTCGCAGCTCGGCGCCGGCGCCGAGCTCAAGCTCTCTTTCGACGCGCCCTGCGTCTATTCCGACGGCGGGCGCTACATCAGCGCCATCAGCGTAAAGGCTGAAAAAGCGTTCGCCATGCCCTTTAAGCGCATCGACGTGCTGGCCGAGCTCCCGCAGACCTCGCTGACCGACTGCGCCGGGCCAGGGGAGCCGTTCACCGCCTGCATAGACCTTATCCTGAGCTTCAACGTGTCCCCGTTCGCGGGGAGCTGGACTCACTCCACCAAGAGGTACACGCTGCGCGCGGACGGCACCCTCAAGTAGGTGCCGGAGATGCATGAGTCCAGGGCATGGCCGGATTCTAGTGTTTTGGACTTGGAGGGACAAGAATCATTCAGGCGGATGTAAGCCCGCGTTGACGGCGAATCAAGGCTGCTCGTGTATCCTATAAATGGATTAGCAGTACCCGTGGATGTGGCCGGGCCGAGTGACGGATAAGCACATCCCCGTGGCCATGGAAGAGCAGTAGACGTTAGGCCGCAGAAAAGCAGAAGGCCCGGGCCCATGGATGCGGCCCGGGTAAAGGTGACGGACACGCACATCCAGGCGTCAGTAGAAAAGCGGAAGACGGTTCGAGAGAAGGGGGGAACGTATAGAACCAAGACACAGTGAGTTCGTCCGGCGCGAATAAAAGGAGCCCGCTGAGAATACCACCTCTGCGGGCTCTGCGTTTGCCTGGGCCCTACAGCCGCCGCGTATGCTTCTTCAGCCTCTCCAGCAGATCCTCCTCATCCCGCAGCCGGCTTAGATCCACCTTTTGCTCGACCAACCACCGGATGAGCGCCCGCAGGATCTCGGTCTTGCGCACCTTCGCCCCGCCCGTGGCCCTCGAGTGCGCTCCGATGGCTGAGAGCTTCTCATCCAACTCGTTCGGCAGGGTCAAGTTCAGCCTGAAATAATCGCTCTTCGACTCCCTCGCCTCCGGGATCGGCGCCTGCTTCACCGCGGGCTTCGGATGCCGGAGCATGGCGTGCGCCTCGTGCTGCAGCGCGTGCCGCACGAACCGCTGGCTCCCTTCGTTCTTGGTGTTGCGCAAGGATTGGATCACCCAATCATGGCCCCCGTACCGCAACGCGCGCGGGACCAGCCCGTGGACCAACGCTTCCAGCTCGGGGGCGGACATGCTCCCGCCATGCTGGACCACGATCCCCCGGACGATTTCCATGGCCATGTCGCGCAGGAGCTCGTACTCAGCCCTGGTCGGAGGCGCAACCTTATGATGCCAAGTCGGCATAAATCATCATTTGCACAAATGTGCAGTAAGTATACAAAAAAGCTATCATTTCACAAGGGATGAAAGTCTACATCTTCCGATATCGGGTCGCCTACAGGCCGGAATTCCAGCAAAACCTCCTCGCCAGCCTGGACAAGATCGCGGAGACTACGGAAACCAAGGACCTCGTGGTCGCGGTCTATCTCACCCGCGGGAAGCAATGGGCAGGACACCTGCTCCGCCAGCCCATGACTTCGGCGAGGTTCGCGCGCCGCCGCGGCAGATGGGCATTCACGCAAGGATTCCAGACCCCTGCGGACCTGCCTGAGAAGTTCGCGCTCATCAGGCTCAAGCTGGGCATGCAGGCCGGCAGCAAACGCTTCGCAGACAGCTACGGCTGGTCATACCGGTGCGGCGGCTTCTATTTCGACGGAGTCGCCAATCTCTTCGCGCACGAACTCCACCACTTCAGGCGCTGGCATCTGGGGCTGCATCCAAGGGAGAGCGAACACTCGGCCAACAAATGGGCTTTGGCCAGGGCGAGGGAGGCGGGTTTCCAAGTCGAGCTGGACAAGCGCACGAAGAAGAGCCGGCCCGGGCGCGCGCCCGGGATGGATCCCCGCTTCGCCGGCTTGCGCGCCCTGCCCGAGGGGGCGCGGGTGCGGATCAAGAACGCCTACAACAGGCCGCAGTACCTGGGCCAGCTGGCGGAGAAGCTCGGCTCCTTGCGCGCCAATGCGCGGAGGATGAGGATCCGGACATCGGACGGCAGGTCCTGGCGCTGGCCCATGGAGGGGCTGGAGCTCCCGGATATTTTGCAGAATACCCTCCAGCGAGGTCCCGAATGAATCTCACAGCCCTCATCCCGCTCATCCTTCTAGGCTCTCCCGGCTCTGGACAGACCATCTCCCTGCCGTCCTCATCGCTCATCGCGCCCATCAAGACCTACGCCGGCCCGGCCGACAAATTCCGCCAGACCGGCCGCATCGCCTTCTCCGCGGACGGCAGGCTCCTCGCGGCCCTCTTCCCCAGGCCTGGCGGCGCCAACTACTACGGCGAGACGAGCCCGGAGGACAGCAAGCTCATCATCTGGGACCTCGCCACGGGAAAAGAGGCCGCGCGCTACGAGGACGATTCCCACTATATCAGGACCTTCGCCTTCTCCCCGGACGGCAAGTCCCTCGCCATCGCCGTCGAGGACTCGGTCTATCGCTGGGACATAGCGGACAACGACAGGAAACGCCTCTGGAAAGGCCCCAACAAGAGATACGCCACTGGAAGCATGTTCCAACCCTGGACCAACACCCACATCTCGGAAGTCGCCTACTCCCCGGACGGCAAGAGCATCGCGGTCGCCCGCTTCAACATGGACAAAGACCGCGAAGGAGCCTTCATCCTGGATGCGGTCAAGGGCAAGAAAAAAAGCTCCATCTTCGACAAAAGAGCCTTCTCCGTCGCCTACTCCCCGGACGGCAAGCTGCTCGCCGTGGGAGGACAGAACGGCTCCATCATACTATGGAACGCCGAAGCCAACGCCATCGCGGGGACCGGCTACGCCTCCTGCAACGGCAGCAGCGAGGTCTACAGCCTCGGCTTCAGCCGCGACAACAAGCTCCTGGCGGCCGGGCTCTTCGCGTGCAACACGCTCCAGGTGTTCGATCTCTCCGACTCCAGGGTGCTTGCGCAAAGGAAGACGTTCACCGACTACGGCGGGATGATGCTCGCCTTCCACCCGAGATCCCAGATCCTCGCCCACAAGCTCAGAGACGGCACCAAGGTCCGCCTGGCGGACATCCCCGCCGACAAGTCGTCGGAGCTCGTCATGCCGCCTTTGAACGCCACGTGTTACAGCGCCTACTTCGCGTTCAGCCCCGACGGGAGCACCTTCGCGGCCACGCAGTACGCCGGCACGGACCAACAAGTCGTCGTGTGGGACACCTCTCTTTTGACCGCGTTCAAAAAAGAAGAGCTCGAATCCACCGCCGAATACCAGGGGCGCCTGGCGCGCTGGGAACACCCCTACTCAGGCCCCATCGCATTGGGCCGATACGACGCTGACAAACAAGGCTTCGCGGCCGTCCTGGCCGGGACCGAGGTCTTCATTCCCGTGCCCAGGGAGGCCGCCAAGGACCTCATAGGCCGCAAGGAGACGGTCCACGTCGAAGGCAAACTCAAATACCTGGACCCCGAGCACGTACGTTTGGCAGGAGCAGCGCTCGTGGACCCAGCGACCAATGTCAGGTACGCGTTCCAAAGGCCTGAACCGGCCGCCGCTCCCAAGCCCGCGGCCATAGCTCCGCCTGTGATAGAGGACATCCGCGACATCCCCGACTTCAAGGCGGCGCCGAGGCCGGATGACCACGCGGTGGTCATCGGAGTGGAGAACTACCAGACGCTGCCCAGGGCCGAGTACGCGGGGAGCGACGCTGTTCTGGTCAAGGGATATCTCAAGGCCCTCGGGTTCCAGGAAAGGAACATCGAGCTCCTCGCGAACGAGCGCGCGACGAAGTCCGGCATCGAGAAGACCCTGGAGGCCTGGCTGCCCAACAGGGTCAAGAAGACGAGCCGGGTCTTCGTCTATTACTCTGGGCACGGCGCTCCCGACCCGGCGTCGGGAGAAGCGTTCCTCGTCCCCTACGACGGGGATCCGAACTATCTGGCCAACACGGGCTATCCGCTCAAGAGGCTCTATGACGCGCTCGGCCGGATGCCGGCCGCCGAGGTCATCGTGATCTTGGATTCCTGCTTCTCGGGAGCGGGCGGACGCAGCGTCTTGGCCAAAGGAGCCAGGCCGTTGGTCATGCCGGCCGACGCAGGGGCCTTGCCGAACAACCTGGCCGTGCTCTCGGCATCCCAAGGCTCGCAGATCAGCACCTCATCCCAGGAAAGAGGCGGCGGAGTCTTCACCTACTACCTGCTCAAGGCTCTCAAGGACGGGAGAAAAGACTTGGCCTCCATCTATGAGGCCATGAGGCCGGCGGTCGAGGACGAGGCCAAGCGGCTCAATGTCCAGCAGAGCCCGAAGCTCGATCCGGGACCCGAAAAGCTTCAGGGGAGATTCAGCCTGAGAGACTGATATGCAATAAGGTATCATTACCAGGTCCGGCAGAGCCCGGGCCTGGATCCCAACCTCGAAAAGCCCAAGGAAGATTCCGCCTCGAATACCGACCTCTCTCCTCGAAGAAAAAGGTATTATTGCCCATAACAAGAGGGATATCGCCATGTTCATGCTACCGCCGCTGCCGTACGACATGAGTGCTCTCGCTCCGGCCCTTTCAAAGGAGACGCTCGAATACCACTACGGAAAACATCACAAGACCTACGTGGACAACCTCAATAAGCTCACCGACGGAGCGCCCACGGCCAAAGCCTCCCTGGAAGAACTCGTGCGCACGGCCCAAGGCCCCCTCTTCAACAACGCTGCCCAGATATGGAACCACACCTTCTACTGGTCCTGCCTCAAGCCCAAGGCCGGCGGAGAGCCCAAAGGGCGTCTGGCGGAGGCCATCAAGAAGGACTTCGGCTCCTTCGACAAGTTCAAGGAAGAGTTCACGGCCAAGGCCGTGGGCCAGTTCGGCTCGGGCTGGGCCTGGCTCGTCTTCAAGAACGGCAAGCTCTCCGTGGAGAGCACGAGCAACGCGGGCAACCCCATGACCACGGGCGCGACGCCCCTGCTCACCTGCGACGTCTGGGAGCACGCCTACTACATCGACTACCGCAACGCCAGGGCCAAGTACGTGGAAAGCTTCTGGGGGCTCGTGGACTGGAGCTTCGCGGAAGCCAACTACGAAAAAGCGGCGTTGACCAAGACCAGCAAATAGGAGGAAAGAACTAAGTCGTGACTAACAAACTGTTCGTCGGAGGATTCCCCTACGAGACCACGCAGGAACAGCTCACCGAGCTCTTCAAGGCCTGCGGCACGGTCAAAAGCGTCAAGATACTCATGGACCGGGAGACCGGTCGCTCCAGACGCATCAGCTTCGTCGAGATGGCCACGGAAGCCGAGGCCCAGGCGGCGATCAACAAGCTCAACGGCACCAACCTGGGCGCGCGCAAGATCTTCGTCACCGAGGCGCGGCCTCCTGAGAAGCGTCCGGCCGGGTTCGTGCGCCCCTCGGGGGGTGGAGGCCTTGGCGGCGGGCACGAAACGTCCCTGGCGGACGAGCCCCCGCGCAAGAGCTTCGCCGAGCGCAAGAAGAAGTGGACCGAAAAGAAGAAATGGGACCGCAAGCGCAGCGGCGGCAAGCCGAAGGACCCGATGGCGGACGAAGGCGGCTTCAGGAACAAGCGCGAGTTCAACCAGGATAGCTGGGACTGATGGGGTTCTCCCACTTCAGGTTCGACCCCCGGATCGCGGCGGGCATACGAGACCTCGGCTACCATAAGCCCACTCCCATACAACTGCAGGCCATGGCGCCCATACTCCAGGGGCGCGACGTCATGGGCCTGGCCCAGACCGGGACGGGCAAGACCGCGGCCTTCGCCTTGCCCATACTCCAGCGGCTGCTCTCGGGTCCGCGCGGAGTCACGCGCGCCCTCATCCTGGCCCCGACCCGCGAGCTGGCGGACCAGATCAAGGAGTCTTTCCAGGGCCTGGGCCGGCAGACCGGGCTGCGCAGCCTCACGGTGTACGGCGGGGTCGGCGCGGGCCCGCAGACCAGCGGGCTCAGGAACGGCATGGAGATCGTGGTGGCCTGCCCGGGCCGCCTGCTGGACCACCTCCAGCACAACGCGTTCAAGCCCACGCGCCTGGAAGTCCTGGTGCTCGACGAGGCCGACCGCATGTTCGACATGGGATTTTTGCCGGACATCCGCAGGATCGTCAAGCACCTCCCCGCGCACCGCCAGACCCTGCTCTTCGCCGCGACCATGCCGGACGACATCCGCAAGCTCGCGCACGAGATCCTGCGCAACCCGGTCACGGTGCAGGTGGACCACACCGTCCCGCTGGCCACGGTGTCCCACGCCCTCTACCCCGTGGCCGAGCACCTCAAGTCCGCGCTCCTGAGCAAGCTCCTGGCCCAGACCGGCGGCACGTCCGTGCTCATCTTCACGCGCACAAAGCACCGGGCCAAGCGCCTGGCCCAGCGCCTGCGGGAGGAGGGGGGGGAAGTCGCCTGCCTGCAGGGCAACCTATCGCAGAACAAGCGCAGGGAGGCGCTCGACGGGTTCCGGGAGGGGCGCGCCAACGTCCTCGTGGCCACGGACATCGCCTCGCGCGGCATCGACATCTCGCAGATCACGCACGTCATCAATTTCGACGTGCCGGATACGACCGAGGCCTATACCCACCGTATCGGCCGCACCGGGCGCGCGGCCAAGACGGGGGACGCGTTCACCCTGGTGACTCCCGATGACGAGGCTATGATCCGGGACATCGAGCGCGTGATGGGAGCGCGGCTGGAGCGCCGCAGGCTGGAAGGATTCGATTACTCCGCCAGGCAGCAGGGCGGGGTGCGCACGCACGGGCCCAGCCATGAGCGGCATCATGCGCCGCATCACGCCCAGCACCACCCTCCGCATCATCCCCAGCATCCGCAGCAGCAGGCGAAAAAGCCGGAATACAGCTTCCGCGGCCGCTTCAGCCGGCTGCGCTCGCGCCGACGGCGCTAGTCTTCCTGTCTGAGGGCGAGACGGATATAAGCCTTGCTGGCGCCGGTCTCTCCAGCCACTTTTTCTATCAGGTCGGACTCGCTCAGGCCGCGGCCCATGAGGCGGCCGTAGCGGTTGTGGCCGCGCCAGCGCTTCATGAGGGTCAGGATGAGCCGCCGATTCTCCCTGCTGCGCGGCAAGGTGGACTTGCTCATTGGGCCTGCTTGCGCCGGCCCTGCATGCTCCTGTGGTGCGCGCAGAGGTAGCGTTTCCCGATCTTCTTGAGTCCGGTGCTCTTCAGGCAGCGATGCGTCTCCGAATAGGTGGATGAAAGGGTCTTCGCCTCGCACTGCTTCATGGATGACTCTCCTGTGGCGCCATAGGCGCTCCAGCGCGGACGAAGGTGAGCTTCGGCTAGAGGGATTATGAGACCGGGCCCAGTATACCAGTTTGCCGAGGGTCAGGGGGTTTTACTTTCGGACTTCGGCGGGCTGATGGCGCGCTCGACGTCCGAGGCGTACAAAAAGCTCGGCCCGACCTTCACCACGATCTCTCCGCGCGCGTCGATGACGAACACCTGCGGGACCCCGCGCACGCCGAACGCCCGATGCAGCTTCTCGTCCTCATCCAGGCCGATCCAGCCCGTCATGGGATGATCCAGCAGGAACTTCTCCACGGTCTCGCGCGGCTCGATCGTGATCGAGAGGAACACCACCGGCTTGTCCTTGAACGCGGCCCGCAGCCTGTTCATGTGCGGCAGGGCCTCGGTGCACGAATCGCACCAAGTGGCCCAGAACTCCACGACCACGGCCTGACCCTTCAGATCCCTCAGGGAGCGCAGGCTCCGGACGGGAGCCTGGAGAAGCGTCTCCACCCCGAGGTCCGGAGCCGGGCCCCGAGGCTTGCGCGAGGAGCACCGGTCGAGCATCATGATGGAGACCAGCACCACCGCGGCCGCGCAGAACAGCAGGGCTATCTTCCCGCCGTCATCGTCCACGCGATAAGCCTACAAAACTTATCCGCCGTACTTTTCGTTCCGGAAGCGCTGTGGATGAGCGGAAATAATACTTATAGACGGAACGTAAGGGCGGGATTACTGTATAATCTGTTTCGCTTTCTTCAAAAGGCGCAGGAGGAATCCGTGGCCAAGGTCAGGCAAGGGGCTGGCGGGGCTGCCGGCAGGGACTACAAGGCGGGGCCCGGCGGCTTGGAAGCCAGGGGATTCGCGCAGTGGTACGTGGATCTCGAGATCGAGCGCCTCAAGGCGCTGGATTTTGAAGCCGTCACCGAGATGGCCGCTGTCCTCGAAGACGCCCGCGCGAACGGCAAAAGGATCTTCCTCGCCGGCAACGGCGGCTCGGCGGCTTTGGCCTCCGGCTTCTGCACGGACTTCTGCAAGACGGCCGCCGGCGACGGCAAGCCGCTCCTCAAGGCCCTCTCCCTCACGGACAACGGCTCCTATCTCACGGCCGTGGGCAACGACATCGGGTTCGACTCCGTGTTCTCGCGTCAGCTCGAGAACTGGCTGGAAAAAGGGGACGTCGTGCTCCTCATCAGCGGGAGCGGCGACTCGCCCGACGTGATCAAGGCCGCCGAATACGCCAAGGCCAGGGGAGCCAAGGTTCTGGCCATGACGGGCTTCGACGGAGGCCGGCTCAAGCCCCTGGCGGACATCTGCCTGCACGTGCCCTGCGACCAATACGGGGTCATCGAGGACCTGCACCAGGCCGCCTGCCACATCCTCACCTTCTACCTCGGGCAGAGCCGGTGAAGCTCTCCATCCTCTTCCCGGTCTACAACGAGGCCGCCACGGTCAGGCAGATGCTCGACCAAGTGCTGGCCTGGTCCATGCCGGGAGTGGAGAAAGAGCTCATCATCATCGAGGGCAATTCCGAGGACGGCACGCGCGACATCGTGCGCGAGTACGAGGGCAGGCCCGGGGTCTCGACCATCTACGAGGAAAAGCCGGGGGGGAAGGGGGCGGCCGTGCGGGCCGGCATCGCCAAGGTCACGGGAGACTACGTCCTCATCCAGGACGGGGACCTCGAATATAAGGTCTCGGACTACCCCAAGGTGCTCGAGCCGGTCCTGACCGGCGAGGCGGACATCTGCTTCGGGTCCAGGACGCTCTCTCCGGAGACCCACTGGCAGTTCCGGAGATTCGCCGGGTTCGAGAGACTCTACGGCTTCGTCGTCAATCTCGGGGGAGTGCTGCTCACGGCGCTGTTCAACGTATTGTACGGGACCTCGCTTTCGGACGGGGCCACCATGTTCAAGGTCTTCCCGGCCAAGCAGCTCAAGGCCCTCAAGCTCAAGAGCGACCATTTCGACTACGACTGGGAGATACAGGGAAAGCTCGCGAAGCAGGGGCTGCGCTTCGCCGAGACCCCCATCGACTACAAGGCGCGCTCGCGGGCGGAGGGGAAGAAGATCCGGTTCTGGCGCGACGGGACCAGGGTGCTATGGGCCATCATCAGATATCGACTCGCGGACTAGCCCGCGGCAGCGGGCCGGCACTTCGCGGTTCTTGGAGATGCACCAGCAAAGCGTTGATAAAGTCCGAGCTCTTCTGGCTCGCGTTCGGGCTCTCCGTGCGCGCGGGCCTCGCGCTCGTGCTCGAGCCGCGCTTCTACCAGGCGGAGGAGGACGGCTACTGGAGCGCGGCCCAGGGCCTGGTGCAGCACGGCGTGCTGGGAGAGAAGGGTTTGGCCCGGGTCATGTCCCCGATGGCTCCCTGCTTCTTCAGCCTGTTCGACGCCCTGCGCTCGGCCCGCATGGCGCAGGCCCTGGTCTCCACGCTCACGGCGTGGATGATCGGCCGCATGACCGCGGACCTCACCGGGTCCAAGCGGGCGGGGCTCTTCGCTCTGGCTTCGGCGTGCGTCTACCCCTTCTACGCCTACTACTCCGGCCTGCTCGTGACCGAGACCCTCTACCTGGCGCTGCTCACGGCCGGGTCCTGGCTCGCGTGCAGGAGCCTGAAGAAGACCGCGTCCAACTGGGCCGCGGCCGGAGCGGGCTTCCTCCTCGCCCTGGCCGGGCTCACGCGCACCGAGGCCGTGCCCATCGCGTTCGGGCTCTGGTGCCTGCTCCTCCTCCGAGGGCTCCGCTGGCAAAGCCTGGTCCTGGCCCTGCTCTGCTGGGCCCTCCCGCTGGGAGGCTGGCTCTGCCGCAACTACGGCGTGGTCGGGGCCTTCACGTTGGACACGCACGGCGGGGTGACGCTGCTCCACGGCACCATGTTCTTCGACGCGGACCGGATCGACGCCTCGGCCTCGCGGCAGGCCATAGACCTCCACCCCGTCCTGAGCCAGGCCAAGAACCTCAAGGAGCTCGACAGGGACCGGTTCTACAAGCGCGTGGCCATGAGCTTCATGCGGGAGAACCCGTGGACCACGGCCCGGCAGTGGCTGCAGAAAGCCGCGGATTTCTGGCGCTTCTACCCCAGGCTGGACCCCGGGGGCGGACGTTGGGGCCTGGTCGCGCTCAGCCTGCTCTTCGAGCCGGCCCTGATCTGCCTGGGCTTGTGGGGGGCGTGGCGCCTGAGGGACCTGGCCCGTTCGCTCTGGCCCCTGTATTGGATCGTGTTTTCCACCTTCGTTGTGCATGTCGCGGCGGTGAGCCAGATGCGCCACCGCCTGCCCGTGACCCCGGTCTTGATGCTCTTCGCCTGCGCCTGGCTGGACAAGCGGCTGGCCCGGAGGGAGCGCCCTTGAGCCGGCTCAAGGACTCCTGGCCGTGGCTGGCCGTGTTCGCGGCCGCCCTGCTGCTCCGGTCATGGAGCCTGGACTACGGCCTGCCCGCGGTGTTCAACTCGGACGAGCCGTTCCACGTCAACGTGGCCGTGTCCTTCGGCGGGGGCACGCTCAACCCCGGGATGTTCAAGTACCCCACGCTCTGGATGTACACCCTCTTCGGGGCCTACGGGGTCTACTTCCTGGCCTGGTCCAAGTTCGCGCTCGCCGGGGCCGTGCGCGGGTTCGGCGAGCTCTTCGTCTGGCACCCCTACGGCTTCTACTTCATCGCGCGCGCCCTGGCCGCCGCTTTCTCGATGGGAGGGCTCGCCCTGGCGGCCGTGAGCGGCGAGCACATCGGTGAGAGGAGGACGGGCTTGTGGGGGGCGGCGCTGCTCGCGGTGTCCCACACGCTCGTGGTCTCCGCGCACGCGGCCAAGCCGGACTCGCAGATGTTCTTCCTGAGCGCCGCGGCCCTGTTCTTCGCCCTGCGCCACTTCGCGCGGGGAGGATCGAGGGACCTGCTCCTGGCCGGAGCGGCCTGCGGCCTGGCCGTCTCGACCCAATACACGGCGGCCCCGCTCGCGACCCTGCTCCCGGTCGCGTGGTGGGCCGGCAGGCGCCGCAACGGCTCTTCCGTCCCGCTCAAGGTCCTGGTCGCCGCCTTGGCCATAGCCGCGGCCGCGTTCTTCCTGGGCTCGCCCTTCATCCTGTTGGACTGGCCCTCGTTCGTGCGGGACATGCGGGACCAGATGAGCGTGCAGCAGCTGGGCACGCCCGCCGGGCTCGCCCCGTTCCAGAACGCGCTGAGCTTCGGCGGGCCGTGGGTCTCCGGAGGCGTGCTGGCCCTGGGAGCGGCCTGCCTGCTCTGGCGGGACCAGCCCCTGGCCCTGGTCCTGCTCGTCCCGTCCGCGGCGCAGGCCCTGACCCTGGCCGCCTCGCCCGAGGGCGATTGGGCGCGCTATCTCGAGGGGGTCTTCCCCTGCCTGGCCCTGGCCGCCGGCTTCGGCGTGGAGGCCCTGCTCCGCTCGCTCCGGAGGGCGGATTCCAGGGTCCTGCAGGCCGTGGTGCTGGCCGTCCTCATGGGCCCGGGCTTCCGGGGGTCCTGGGCTTTCTGCAGGGAGATCGGCCTGCCGGACACGCGCGTGCTGGCGGCCGAGTGGATCGAGAAGAACCTGCCGGAGAATACCAGCTTGCTCATCGACCAGGAGCACGCCTCCCCCATGGTGCGCAAATGCCCGGAGCAGGTGCGCGGCCTGCTGGAGCGGACGAAGGAGTCCGGCCATCCCCGCTGGCGCTACTACGAGCTCATGCTCAGCGGTCATCCGGGCGGCGGGTTCCGGGTGAGCCAGATCCTCCGGGGAGCGGCGGACCTGCACAGCGGGGGCTGGCACAGCCGCTGGTCCGCGGAGGGGCGCAGCGTGCTCGACGTGCGCTCGGGGCTGGGCGCCGCCCTCGCGGCGGGGGTGGAGGTGGTCGTGCTCTCCAGCGTGGGGGCCACGGCGGAGTCCGCGCCCGAGCTGGCCGCCTTCCTCTCGGAGACCGCGTCCCGGGGGACCCTGCTCGCGGAGTTCGTCCCGGTCCCCGGAGAGGTGCGCGGCCCGTCTTTGCGCGTGTTCCGGGTCGCTCGGGCCAAGAATGGAGTCCGCCATGGATAAGAAGAAGGTCATCGCCGTGCTTCCGGCCTACAACGCGGCCAAGACGCTCGAGAACACCCTTCGGGACATACCGCCGGGAGCCGTGGACGAGGTCATCCTAGTGGACGACTGCTCCACGGACGGCACGTCCCAGCTCGCGCGCCGCCTCGGGCTGACCGTGATCGAGCACGCGCGCAACACGGGCTACGGCGGCAACCAGAAGACCTGCTACCGCGAGGCGCTCGCGCGCGGGGCGGACATCGTGGTCATGATACACCCGGACTACCAGTACGACGCGCGCCTGACCCCCTACCTCACGGGTCTCATCGAGCACGACGTCTGCGACATGGTGCTCGGCAACCGCGTGCGCACGCGGTGGGAGGCTCTGGAGGGCCGCATGCCGGTGTGGAAGTATTTCTTCAACCGCCTGCTCACGGGCTTCGAGAACACGTTCACCGGCCAGAACCTGGGGGAATGGCACTCGGGGCTTCGGGCCTACTCGCGCGAGGTGCTCGAGACCGTGCCTTGGGAGCGCAACTCCGACGATTTCGTCTTCGACCAGCAGTTCCTGCACCAGGCCGCGGCGTTCCGCTTCCGGCTGGGGGACATCCCGGTCGCGGCCCGGTACTTCCCGGAGGCCTCCTCCATCAATTTCCGGCGGAGCGTGGTCTACGGCCTGTCCACGCTCATGGTCATGTTCTGGGTGCTCCTGTTCCGGCTGGGCCTCTGGCGGCATCCCATCCTGAGGCCCAAGAAGGCGCTGCGGTGACGGAGCGCCTTCTCGCCGTCTTCTCGGCCCTGCTGGTCCCGCTGGCCATGCATCTGGTGATGCTCAATTTCGGCGGCACCATGCTGCCCGGGTTCATGGGGCTGGCCCTGCTGGGCTTCATCTTCCTCACCGCGGCCGGGTGCGGCCGGCTGCTTCTGCGCGTGCTCAACGTGGGGGGCTTGAGCGAGTCCGAGCGGACGCTCATCGGCGCGACCCTGGGGCTGGGCCTGCTGAGCCAGGGCATGTTCCTGCTCGGCGTGCTGGGCGGCATGAAGGCCTGGGCCGTGTCGGCGCTTTTAGGCGTGTTCTGGGTCGTGGGCTTCACGGAGCTCCGGGACCTGCTCGCCTCCCTGGTGGGCAGCCTCGGGCTGCTGCGCGACCGCCCCGCGCTGGCGGGCGGGACGTTCGTCTGCCTCGGGGCGCTCCTCTGGCTGGCCTGGGTGCCCCCGCACCACTACGACGCGCTCGTCTACCATCTCCCTCTGGCCGCGGCCTACGTGAAGGCGGGGCGGATCTTCCCGGTAGAGCATCTCCTGTTCACCCATTTTCCCCAGAACGCGGAGATGCTCTACTCCATGGCCCTGCTGCTTGGCTCGGACCTGCTGGCGCAGATGCTCACGTGGCTGGCGACCTTCCTGAGCGTCTGGTGGGTCTTCGAGATGGGCAAGCGCTTCCTGCGCATCGGGACCGTGCTCCTGGCCTGCCTGCTCGTGGTCACGCACACCTCGGTCATGCTCCTGACCCCGACCGCGTACGTGGAGTGCGTGGTCATGCTCTGGATCACCGCCGCCGTGCTCTCGACGCTGCGCTGGCGCAGCGAGTCCGACGAGGAGTCCGGCCCGCGCGGGTGGCTGGCCATGGCCGGCATCTTCGCCGGGCTGGGCGTGGGCACGAAGTACTACGCGGGCATCTGTCCCGCCCTGATCGGCTTCTACCTCCTGTGCCGCTGGCTCGCATCCGCGTTCGGCGGCCCGCACTCCGCGTTCGCGCGCGAGCGGCTCAAGGACGGGTTCGTGTTCGCCGGCACCGCGGTCCTGGCCGGGGCCCCGTGGCTGGTGAAGAACGTCGTGTTCGTGGGCAACCCCGTGTTCCCGTTCCTCTACCGCTTCTTCCCCCTGCGCGGGGTGGAGTGGTCCGCGATGAGCGCGCAGCGCTACTTCGAGATCATGACCGAGTACGGCATCCCGGAGGGCCGGTTCTGGAGCGAGCTCCTCCGCTTCCCCTACCTGGCGGCGTCCGGGTCCACCCGGTTCGGCGGAGGGGCGGACGTGCTGGGAGGCCTGGGCTGGGCGCCCTTGTTCGTCAGCGTGCCGCTCGCCCTCTGGGCCGCCTGGCGCAAGCGGCCGATGCGCTGGCTTTTGGCCTACTGCCTCGGCCACTGGCTCCTCTGGTACAACACCGGGGTCGTGCTGCGCTTCCTCGTGGTCATAGTCCCCCTCGCCTCGATGCTGGCCGCGGACGGGCTCAGCCAGGCCTGGGAGCGGATGGGGTCCGCGGGGCGGGTCCTGCTGGGAGCCGCCCTCGCGGTGATGCTCTGGACCAACCTGGCCCTGTTTTTGAGCGTGAACGCCATGGTGGACAGCCTCCCGGTGCTGGTGGGGCTCAAGACCCGGCAGCAGTTCCTGTCCGAGAAGCTGGACTATTATCCCTGCGCGGCCTTCGCCCGGGAGCGTCTGGACCCGGATGACAGGGTCCTCATCTTCGGCGAGCAGCGCGGATTCTACGTGGAGCAGCCCCATACGGCCACGACGGTGCTGGCCCCCAACCGCTTCGTGCGCATGGCCAACGAGGCCCAAGGTCCGGAAGACCTCAGCCGCCGGCTCCGCGAGGAAGCCGGGTTCCGGCACGTGCTGGTGGTCCCGCGCGAGGCCAAGCGGCTCGACGACGGCTATGGGGTGCTCCACTTCACGGAGCGGGGGCTCGCGAACTGGGCGGCCCTGGAGCAGGGGTGGGTGGAGCCGGTTTTCGAGGCGCCGGGGCGCTGCAGCCTCTATCGGATGCGATGAGACAGGGAACGACGACCCAATGGCTCTATTTCGCCGCGGTCGGCATCGCCTTCGCGGTCTCCTGCGCGATCACCCCCCTGGTCCGGAGTCTGGCGATCCGGATGCGCTGGCTCGACCATCCTTCCAGCGCGGTGAAGACGCACAAGGAGCCCACGGCCTCGCTCGGCGGGGTGGCGATCTGGATCGCGTTCGCCGGGACCCTGGTGGCCATGCGCTTCCTCACTCATTTCCCCACCGGCACGCTCTACCGGCTGCGCTCCCTGCTGGTGGGCGGGGCCCTGGTCTTCCTGCTGGGCTTCGTGGACGACGTGCTCAAGCCCCAGGGGCTGGGCTGGAAGACCAAGCTGGCGGTGCAGACCATCGCCGCGTTCCTGCTCGTGCACTTCGGCGTCCACATCCGCTTCCTCACGCCGGAGTACCTGGGTCTGGCGGTGACGGTGCTCTGGGTGGTGGGCATCTGCAACGCCTTGAACCTCATCGACATCATGGACGGGCTCGCGGCGAGCCAGGCCGCGGTCGCCGCCCTGGGCTTCCTCATCATCGCGCTGCCCTCCGAGGAGGTGTACGTCAACTTCGCGGCCGCCGCCCTGGCCGGGGCGGCCCTGGGATTCCTGCCGTGGAACCTCTCTAAGAACCGAAAGATCTTCATGGGGGACTGCGGCTCGCTCCTCTTGGGCTACGTGCTCGCGGCCCTGGCGCTCGGGGCCGGATACTCCCGGGTGAACCCCCTGGGCGTGTACGCTCCCCTGTTCATACTCCTGGTGCCGATGTACGACACGCTCTACGTCATGGTCATCCGGATCAGGAAGGGCATCTCCCCGTTCAAGGGTTCGCGGGACCATTTCGCCCTGCGCCTGGAACGCATGGGCTTATCGCGCCGCCGCATCGTGGCCCTGTGCGTGGTGGCCTCGGGGTTCTTGTCCGTGTGCGCGTGGCTCGTCACCCAGGTCAAGACCCCGTGGGCCGCCTGCATCTACGCGGTGGTCGTCTGCTGGCTCGCGGTGCTGTCCTGGCACATCACCAAGGTGGACATGGGATGAGGAGCACGCGCACCCTCATCCTGGGAGGCGGGCTGGCCGGGCTTTCGACCGCGCGTCACCTGGGCCGGCGCGGGGACTGGCTCCTGGTGGAGAAGGAGGACAAGGTCGGCGGCCGGGCCGGCAGCGTCCGGGTCCAGGGGTTCACGTTCGACCACACCGGGCATCTGCTGCACCTGCACGACCCCCAGGGCAAGCGCCTCATCCTCGGGCTTTTGGCCGGCAACAGCGCCCCGCACGAGCGCTCCTCGTGGATCCGATCGCACGGGACCTGCACGCGCTACCCGTTCCAGGCCAATACCTACGGTCTTCCCGAGCGCGTGACGGCGGAGTGCGTGGCCGGGTTCATGAAGAACGTGCATCGGCCGCAGCCCATGGGAGCGGCGCCCTCGTTCGAGGAGTGGTGCTTGAAGACCTTCGGCAAGGGCATCTGCCGGCACTTCATGTTCCCCTACAACCGGAAGCTCTGGCGCAGGCCGCTCTCGGAGCTGACCACGGAGTGGCAGGGCCGCTTCCTTCCCAAGCCTACGGCCGAGGAAGTCCTCTACGGAGCTTTGACCGACCAGAGGAAGTTCTTCGGGTACAACGCCTTCTTCCGCTACCCCCTGCGCGGAGGCATCCAGGCCCTGCCGGACGCCATGGCCGAAGGGCTCTCCGGCATACGCGTGCGCTCCCGGGTCGTGTCCGTGGACCTGCGCGAGAGGGTCGCGTGCGTGCAGGGCCTGGGCGAGGTGCGCTACGAGCGCCTGGTCAACACCCTGCCACTGCCCGAGTTCCTGGACCTGGCCGGCCCTCTCCCGGGAAAGGTGCGCGAGGCCCGCAAGAAGCTGCGCTGGGTGTCGGTCCTCAACCTGAACCTGGGCGTGGCCAGGCCGCGCGTATCGGACAAGCACTGGATCTATTTCCCGGAGCCCGGGTTCGTGTTCTATCGGGTCGGGTTCTGCAGCAATTTTTCCAAGACCGCGGCTCCGCCCGGGACCAGCTCCATGTACATCGAGGTCGCGCGCGGGCCGCGAGAGCGCGCGGACAAGGCCGAGCTTGAGCGCCTGTGCCTGAGGGGGCTCAAGTCCTGCGGCATCCTCAAGGACTCGGACAAGCTCGCTGCCCGGCTCTGGATCGACATCCCCTGCGCGTACGTGGTCTACGACAGGCAGAGGCCGGCGGCTCTGGCGGCCATCTTTCGGCACCTGTCTTCGAACGGCGTGGAGTCCATCGGAAGATGGGGCGCTTGGAAGTACTCGTTCATGGAGGAGACGATTCTGGATGGCCGGTCCTGCGCTCTGCGGCTTCTTGGCCGCAGCGCGCGGAAATCCGTTCCCCAGGCTCCTTTGGTCCCGCTCCGATAGTGATCTATTTCCTGTTGTTGTCGTCGTTGTCGTCCGCCCAACCCTCCGCGGACAGGGTCCGCGTCATGACCTTCAACGCGGAGAACCTCTTCGACACGGTCCACGACGAGGGCAAGGACGACTACGCCTACCTCCCGGCCGCGCAGAAGCGCTCCCCGGAGCACAAGGCCAGATGCGCCAAGCTCCGGAAAGCCTATCTCAAAGACGAGTGCCTGGACCTCGACTGGTCGGACAAGGCGCTCGAGCTCAAGCTTTCGCGCGTGGCGGAGGCGGTCAAGCAGGCTGACCCGGATATCGTCGTGCTCCAGGAAATCGAAAATAGCCGTGTCTTGGAGTCGTTGCGCAAGAAGCTGGCCGCAGGCTACGGCCCGGGCATCCTGGTCGAGGGGAAGGACCGCAGGGGCATAGACCAGGCCATGCTCTCGCGCCTGCCCCTGGAGAAGCCGGCTGTGCTGCACAACCCGGAACTCTCCGGAGGCAGGGGGATACTGGAGGCCCGGTTCCGCCTGCCGGACGGAGCGCTGCTGACCGTCTTTGCCCTGCACCTCCCGGCGCCGTACCAGCCCAGGAAGGAGCGCATCCGGGTCCTGCAGAGATTGAACGCGCTGTGTCCCGCGAGTCTGTCCGTGGCGGCCGGGGATTTCAACATCACCGAGGCCGAGGACGCCTCGTACCGCGTGTCCGAGCGCCACATCAACGGGACCTGGGCTCAGTCCCAGGACCTCGGGTGCAAGTCGTGCAGGGGAACGAGCTATTACCGCGGGGACGACTCCTGGTCTTTCCTGGACAGGATACTCCTGTCTAAAGACCTGGCCTCGGGCGGAGGCTGGAGCGTGGACCCCGGCTCCATCCGCGTGGCGTATGAGGCGAGGAGCGAGAGGGAGGAGGACGGGACCCCGGCCCGCTTCGACGCGCATTTCGGGACAGGGGTCTCGGACCATTTTCCGGTCGTGCTGGACTTGGTCCGGCGGTCGAAGCCGTGAGGACGCTCCTTCTGCTCTCCAGCCTTGTCCTGGCGGCTCCAGCGGACAAGCTTCCCGAGACCGCCTCCTCCTGGGACGGCCTCGACAAGCTCCTGCAGGACCTCGAGGGGACGCGGACGCGGGCCGAGTCCCTGGAATCGGAGCTGCTCTCGCTCCAGGAGAGCTACGCGGACCGCTGGGACGATCCCGAGCTCATGATCCGGCGCGGCGAACTGCGCGAGGGACTCAGGCAGGCGGCCGCGGACATCCACATGATCAAGGGCTCCTTCCGCAGGACGCTGGGCGTCATGAGCTACAAGATGGTCGCGCGCGAGGGCCCCGCGGCGTTCCACAAGAAGGGCATCCTCGGCGTGGGCAAGGCCGCCCTGAAGGTGGTCGGCTACGATGCGCAGGCCCACGCCATGATCAAGATGGCCGATGAGCTCGACTCGTTCCTTCTCAAGGACGAGCGGTCGTATGCCCTGATCGCGGCCGAGGCCAGGATGCGCTCGATGAAGAGGCTGGCCGCGGCCTCGCTCATCCTTCTGGGCCTGGCCGGGTGGTGGACGCTCCGCTTCATCAAGCGCAATCTCAGGCGTTCTTTGCCCCGCCGATGACGCTCGCGCTCGCGTTCGGGCTCCTTCTGTCCG
The DNA here is from genome assembly GCA_041650695.1 of Elusimicrobiota bacterium. Taxonomy (GTDB): domain Bacteria; phylum Elusimicrobiota; class Elusimicrobia; order UBA1565; family UBA1565; genus JBAZKS01. The sequence goes on along the minus strand of JBAZKS010000035.1, from coordinate 3,504 downwards.
CCGGCTCAGCCGAAGAATCCGCCAAGCTCATGGAGCGCCTCAACACCATCGTGGCCGAGGCTGACCGGATCCGGGACAAGGCCGAGCCGGCGCATGGGCGTGCCGATCATGAAGATGATGACCTATGACGGCAGCTTCCGGTCCATGAATGACGCCAACACGCGCTTCTTCGCCGCGCTGGTCAACGACGAGGACCTGTTCAAGCAGGCCGTGGAAAAGGCCAAGGACAAGAGGCGCAAACGGCTGCTGTCGGCCGGAGCGTGCGTCGTGCTCGCCGGCGCCGGACTCTTCGTCTACGCGGCCCGGCGGAAGTCTTCCTCTTGAAGCCTACCCCAATATCCCCCGCGCCATCAGCAGCGCGATGATGATGCCGAGCAGGGACTCTCCCGCGATGACTCCCGACGCCACGGTGATGGTGTAGTCGTCGTTGGCCTTCGGGTGCTTCTTCTCCATGTAGAGCGCGATGGCCGCGCCGATGAAGAAGGACAGGGAGTTGAACCACGGGATGACGAAGGCCAGCCCGATGCCCGTGGCCGAGGGGATGAACTTCCGGTACTTGGGGTACAGGAGCTCGAGCGTGGGCAAAAGCAGGCCCACGAGCGCGCCGATGAGCAGGCTCCAGCGGGCCGAGGTGTGCAGGGCGCCGAACCCCGTGGCCAGCAGGCGCGCGACCGCCGCCCAGACCTGCGCCGAGGGCGCGGGCCACTGGGCCGAGCCCAAAGACGAGGCCTGGGGCACCAGGATGTAGAAGGCTGGGACCACCACGAGCGTGCCGGCGAAGATGCCCAGGAACTGGGCCAGGAACTGCTTGCGCGGGTTGGCTCCCAGGCAGTAGCCGGTCTTAAGGCCCGTGAGCAGGTCCGCGGAGGAACTGGCCGCGCCGGCCGTGACCCCGGCGGTCATGAGGTTCGTCACCGCGTTCCCCGGGGCCAGCACGCCGAACAGGAGCTGCGTGACCTTGCCCATGGCGCCGATGGGGGTCGTGTCCGTCTCGCCCGTGACGCGGCAGGCCACCACCGCGAGGAAGAAGGTCATGAGGATGGCGATGACGCCCATCCACCAGGACGTGCCGAAGGCGACCATGAGCACGACGATGCACCCGAGGCCCGAGAGCGCGGTGCCCCAGATGAACCAGGAGACGGGCACTTCGACCTTGTCCATGGGGTCCGCGCCCGTCCTCTTCGCGCCGATGCCCAGCACCGAGGCGAAGCCGCTGAACACGCTCACGATGGATCGCCACTGCAGGGCGAAGGAGAAGAGCGCGGCCGCCACCATGGCGGAGGCCCCGGCCCACGTGCTCCAGCGCACGATGGAGCGGTAGCCCAGCTCCGCTCCGTCCGGCCCGATGTCGATGGCGCCGATCTTCACGGCCCAGGGAGCCAGGATGCCGTAGTTGATGCAGCCTCCGAGCAGCATGGACCAGGCCGCTTTCCAGCCCATGATGGCGCCCGCCGCGATCATGATGGCGCTCATGTCGAAATGGATGGTCCACTGGGTCAGGGCATAGCCGCCGAGCGAGCCGGGGAACTCGAGGTTCGGGACCAGGGAGAGAACCCTCGGCCTTCCCGCGTCCCGGAACCAGGCGACGGCCGCGCCGAACAGGCCGGAGTAAGCCAGGGCGCGCGCCTTGCGCATGCCCTCGCGTCCTTCCGCGTACAGGCTCTTGAGCGTCTCGGCGCAGGCGATGCCGCTCGGGAACCTGAGCTGCTCCGCGTTGATCATCTGCCGCTTCATGGGGATGGCCATCATCACGCCGAGGGCGGCGAGGAAAAGGGTCCAGGCCGTGAGCGTGGGCCAGGGGATGTGGGAGCCGGTGATGAGCAGATACGCGGCGATGCCCGAGACCATGGTCCCGCCGGTGGAGTACCCGGCCGAGGAGGCCGTGGTCTGCATGATGTTGTTCTCCAGGATGCCCATCTCGCTCTTGTAGATGTTGACGCCCTTGAGGACTTTCGACAGGGCGAAGGAGAGGATGCAGGCCGTGATGGCCACACCGAGCGCCCAGCCGGTCTTGAGCCCCACGTAGAGGTTGGAGAGCGACATGAACCCGCCGAGCAGGCCTCCCATGATGACGGCGCGCGCGGTGAACTGGGGCGCGGTGTCGCCCTGGTACACGTTCTCGAGCCATTGCCGGTCGAGTTCCTTCGTGGTGAGCTTCTTGGGTTCGGCTTCGGTCCGGAGCGCGGTCGTGTTTTGGCTCATGGGATGTCCTCTCTCGCCAGATTATCCCATAAAACGGCTTATTCCGGTCCTTTTCGGACTTCCTTGACGTAGGCCTTCTTGCAGGAGACGCAGAGGAAATAGTCGAGGTCCACGAAGACCTCCTCCTCCAGGGCCTCGGCGTCCCTGCCCGAGGTCTCCTCGGCCAGGCGCCGCAGCTCGGCGTCGTGGTCCTCGGAAAGCTCCTCCTCGGAAAAGCTCAGCTCGGTCGGCTCCGAGGTCACGCGGGCGCGCACGAGGTAATAGGACTTGGCCCCGTACAGCTTTTTGCCGCATCTGTTGCAGCGCAGACGCTTAGTCGCCATGAGGGTGAAGGTATTCTACCACTCGGGAGAAGGGGTCTCCCGCACCGTGCCGTCCAAGGCTCCCCGCAGGTACTCCCGGCCCTCGGGGGTGAGGTGGTACAGGTAGGACTTCACGGCGAAGCCGTGCGGGTTCATGTTGTGGTAGCCGAGGTTGACGTCCTGCGGCCCCTCGAAGGGCTCCCACTTCCGGACGCGGAAGGCCTCCAGGACCTTCTGGCGGAGGGGCTCGTCCATGGTGGCGAGCTGGCCCGCGTAGGCCGCATACTCGCTCAGGATCTTCGGCATCTTCTTCGACGAGCCGCCGTAGTTCTGGCCGGCGAGCACATGGAGGATCTCGTGCGCCACGTAGGAGACGAACATCTCCTCGCTCGCGCCGAGATCGAGCAAAGTGTTCTCAGCCGGCAGCTTGGAGAAGCGCGCGAAAGGAGACATGTAGACGTCGAGCGTGTCCGGGTCCACGAAGCCGTGCACCCGGTCCGGGGTGACTCCCATCTTTACGAAGCGCTCTGGATAGTCCTCGGTGAAGGAGATGCGCACCTTGGCCTTCGGCGGATAGCCTAGAGACGCCATGAAGGCCTCGGCGCGGCGAAGACCTTTGCAGGCGATGGCCGCGTCCTTCGGATCCTGGGCCGAGACTTCCAGGGACTCCGCCGGACAGGCCTGGGCCGGGACAGACCTCTGCCGGACCGACTCCTCCAGCGCCGTCGCTCCGAAGCGGAAGGCTTTCGCGCCATCCAGGAGCGAGGCGTCCCAGGGAGCGGCCAAAGCGGCCGATACGACCAAGGGCAGGATCGGTCCGAGCATCCTTAATAGAGTAGCCGGGATCCGGGCTGGTGTGCAGGGCCGTATGGCCCTCGGAAAGGGGTTCTTTGGGACCTAGATTAAATAGACGAGCCAGTCGCCTGCGTTATATCGTGGGTTGCTTCCCCGAGAGGAAGCCTATCCACAAACGGAGGTTTGACTGGCTCTATGCGTGATA